>DATJHM010000105.1:0-7469 GCA_035493895.1 Ktedonobacteraceae bacterium | reverse complement strand
ATTTCCGTGACATTGCTGCTTGTCTGCGACCGGGGGCGAGCACCTCTGCGACCGGGTTGCTCACCGATCGGCGATTCTCGTCGTCGACCCGGTCGCAGACAAGCGGCGACTCTACGGGATTTGAGGCGAGATTCCTCTTCTCTACGTGACATTGCAGACAAGCGGCGACTCTACAAAGGTGGGGGGCGATGGGGACAGGGGACAGGCTTATTTCCGTGACATTGCCCCCTGACACCAACACTCCACGTGTCCCCATGTCGATGCTGCGCGATCCCTCTCTCGGGCAACATCGTGATAGTCGGGAGGAAGGGAGTGTTTGTTCCTCCTAATTATGTATATTCGGCAGATGGTGAGGTTTCTGAAGGGTCCATGCGAATTGTTATGTTCTCTGTATGGAGGCAGAGAGAGCCTGCTCCAAGGTCGATGTTAAAGCTTGCGAGGCTGAGTAGACTTTGACCCGAAAATCAGGGGAAAGGGATGGGTGGAAGGTGACATAGTCAAATTCTAACCGTCCCAGCGTCGGGTGCTGGATGACTCGTGGCCCATCGGGTAAACGACGCACATTTTGTTGTTCCCACCACTGACAAAATTGCGCGCTGGCCTGTTGCAAGTCTTCGATGATTTCACGAAACGAGGCATTGTCGGGATAGCGGGCGTAATCGGCACGGAATTGTGCCACCACGCTTTGCGCCTGCTGCTCCCATTCTTGATGGAACATTCTGCTTTCGCTTTGAAAAAAACGCCAGACGATATTGTTCGAGTGAGGCGGGCACGGCTCATGCAAACGAAAGACCAGTTCTGCTGCTCGGTTCCAGGTGAGCACATTCCAGCAGCGCCCAACCAGGTAAGCCGGGTGGGGATCGAGTATATCGACCACGCGTTGGAGCGCAGGAGTAATGTGCTCCTCCTCCGCAATCTTCTCTCCCGACCATGCTTCAGAGGTCAGGAGGAAGAGATGCTGTTCCTCAGCAACTGTGAGCCTGAGTGCCTGCGACAGGCTCAAGAGCACCTGCCTGGAGGGATGAATATCCTGCCCCTGTTCCAGCAGCGTATACCAGGACACGCCGATGTTTGCCAGTTCCGCTACCTCTTCGCGCCGCAATCCCGGTGTCCGACGAGGATTGCTCGCTGGCAAACCCACTTCGACGGGTTGCAGGCGTGCTCGTCGGGTGCGCAGAAAAGCGGCGAGCGCCTCCCGGCGTGCTCTTTCATCCATCTCTTTGGTTCCTTCTCCTACTAGTTTTCATCATACGATAATCAAGCGCTGGTTGCACGATCAACTCATGCCTATACTAGCAAAGAGAATATTGAAGGTCAAGGAAAAGAGGCCAACCGTCACAGCAATCCTTCCAACCAGAGATCTCTCAAAGATTCCTGGGCAACCGCTCATGTCTTTGTCATCTGATCTCATCATTCTGAAACATCGGTTGGTTGATGGAATGGAAAGGTTCGGTTGAAGCCTCTCTTGCCCGAATGAAGGAGTTTCAAATGAATACGATGCGTGCAGTTGTTGTTGATCCTGACGTTCAGGGACGTCTGGCGTTACACGAGGTTGAGTCGCCATCCCCCGCGCCAGCAGAAGCCCTGATTCGTATCTCTGCCATCTCGCTCAATCTGGGCGAGGTACGTACAGCGCTTCTCCGTGCCGAAGCAGGATGGCGACCAGGGTGGGAACTGGCTGGTGTAGTGGAGCAGGCAGCCGCCGATGGATCAGGACCGGCGGTTGGAGCCAGAGTCTTTGGCATGGTCGGTTTCGGGGCATGGGCGGAACGTGTTGCGGTTCCTACCGCACAACTTGCAGAGATTCCTGATGGGGTCACATTTGCTCAGGCTGCGACGTTGCCGATCGCAGGTCTGACTGCTCTCTATGGGCTGGAGAGAGGGGCTATGCTGCTCAAGCGGAAAGTGCTCATCACCGGGGGGCCGGAGAATGTTGGTCATATCTATGAGCTGGAGAGAGGAGCCATGTTGCTCAAGCGGAAAGTGCTCGTCACAGGGGCTTCAGGTGGAGTAGGTCATTTTGCCTGCCAACTGGCCAGGCAGGCAGGCGCTCAAGTGATTGCCCTGGTCCGGCGCGCAGAGCGTGCAGCCAGTGTTCGAGCAATAGGAGTGCATGAGGTGGTGATAGGAGAAGATGTCGCGCTGACTCGCTCGTTCGGTCCCTATCACCTCGTTATCGATACATTGGGCGGGGACTCGTTACGTACCGCGGTGACACTCCTCGAAACAGATGGCATCTGTGTGAATCTGGGAGCCGCAGAAAATCCAGAGGTGACGTTGCAGAATCGATATGGCGCATTTGACTCACCAGAAAATGAACATGGATTAGTCATTCGTGACATCAAGCCTAGACGTGTGGCAAAAGACCTGGGACAATTGGCTCAGATGATGGCGTTAGATCAATTGCATCCGCACATCGGCCTGGAGGCTCCCTGGACTGATGTTGTCGAGGTGACCCAGAGGCTTCTGGATCGTCGTATCGCTGGGAAGGCAATCCTGTATGTCTCCTGATGGCGCACCTGGCCTCTTGTAGTCGTTCTTCCCGTAGGCAACACTTCAAATGGAGAAGTAGCCCTTCGTGTCCCCGAATGTGCAAAACATGCATGTCGGGGAACGTAGGTTGCTCCCCCTGCGACTCGTGCCTTTGCGCTCATCGAATTTGTGGGTGCTCGTTCGTTACACTGACGCGCAGGCGTGAGGTAGCACATACTGTCTCACGCCTGCGCATGTTTGAAGATGATTTGAATTGCTCTTATTATTCGCTTTCCAGCGTGGTACGCTCTACGCGAAAGGCGGGGATGCAGAGTGACCAGTACTCACAGGTGGCATCGGGCTGGGCATTGCTATAGGTCACACGCGTGCCCCGTTCGACCAGACAAGTCTCGTCCTGCGTGACCTCTATGCGTTGTCCATCGGCCTCGATCGCCAGGGCCCCCTTTGTGACGATGACGATTTCGTCAAATTCGGCGATCTGTGCAGGCTCACGCCAGCCAGCGGGTGCGATCATATGGGCCAGACTAAAGGTATCCTGCTGGGTATGCAGCACCCCAAAGTGCTCGTCGATAATCTTTCCATCCTCGCGTGGAAAAATACTTCCATGAGATATTTTGCGTAACATCGATACTCCTCGAACAAATAGCATTTTGTCTTTTGTTATTATGCCATTTTCTGACGAGGTTTATGAAAAAGGGAGAGCAGTTTTCTTCTCTCCCTCGAAGGGAACGACAGGGAAGACCTTTTTCAGTCCTCTTCGCTCGATAGCAATGGAGCCTCTTGTTCACTGAGCGTTTGCTCCTTTACCTGCCGTCTCTGGAGAAACGGGAGAGCGATCCAGAGACAGAGAATGGCGAGGACAGTGATGAACGAAGCTGAGGCATATGCCTGAAAAGGTCCCCATGCAGTGTACACGAAACCGCCAACGAGTGGTCCGACAATCCATCCAAGCGATTGCAACGATTGTGTTACTCCATTCACACGACCTTGCTCGTTCTGTCCCACCATTTCAGAGAGGAGTCCTCGCAAAGCGTTTTCAACGAGGCTCCCCGAACCTGCAAAGAGGATGATACCGATAAGCAACAAGAGGAGGGGGATAGCAAGAAACGCGATGGAACCAAGCACAAGGTAGCTGATACTGACCAGTACCAGGGCGATGAGACCAAGCCTGATCTTTCCCAAAATAGCGAGGAACCAGCCGACGAGCACCCCCTGTACGAGAATGTCTACTGCTCCGACCAGGGTCACAACGAGACCGGCCTGCGTGGCATTGAAGCCGACACTGTCCTTCATCAAGACCGTGAGCGTTGTCTGCAACATGCTCACTGGGAGAGCATACAAGAACCAGGCCAGCAAGAGCCAGCGCACATTCGCCCAACAAAATGCGGATGCCAGTTGTTTCAAGGGATTGAGTTCGCTCACAGAAATGGAGGGGATGCGGTGCTCTTTGTCCAAACTCTCTGGGAGCAAGAAGTACCCCCAGAAGAGCGTAAGCAGGAGAAGGCCAGCGGCGGCAAGAAAAGGGACGCGATCGTTGATTGTTGCCAGCAGTCCACCAAGAGCGGGTCCGATGAGAGAACCGACGCCTGCCGCACCCCCCAGCATGCCGAAGTACTTGCCACGATCCTCTGGTTCAGTGATGTCAGCGATGTAGCCGAACAAGACGCTGATATTGCCACCCGTCAGGCCATCGATGATGCGTCCGAGAAAGAGCAGCCAGAGCGCACTGCCAAGACCGAAGATGAGATAGCCGAGCGCGGAACCAAGGAGACAGATGAAGAGAATAGGGCGTCGTCCGAAACGGTCGCTCAGGACACCCAAACCTGGCGCAGCGATCAGCTGGCAGAGACCATAGGCTGCGGTGAGCCATCCCACGACGGCTGCGAGATTCGTCGGATGAGCCAGATACGGTAACGTGAGAAACGGAACAAGAGGGATAATGATCGTCATCCCCATGGTGTTCAGGAGTGCGATAACGAGAAGAAGCACGAAAGACGTGCGTCCTACAGATGTGTTCGAGTTTGTAGGACCTGCTAACTTGTTCATAGAGAAGCTCTACCTTTGCAAAAAAGTCTCTCCTACTACTTCCAGGCGAAGTAGTAGCATGAACCTTTTCAAACAAGTTCGAGCTGTCTCGCGCGATGATACGCTGCACACCTGTTTACGAAGGATATTGACGGAGAAGAAGAGATCGTGTGTGCCCACAAAGAGTGAACATGGGAGAGCGTGTCTTCATCCTCGCGGTGCGCCGCATGCGGCGCGAACACCTTCGCACGATGAGCAAGAATGCTGACGACGGATGCTCGTTGGAAGGGGTGTCAACATTCCATCCTTGCTTCATCGATATATTTACTGTTTGCTTTTTGAAAGTTGTGCTGATCGTATCATAAGACAATTCTGTCTGTCAAGCGTTATTCCTTCTGCTCACTTTCTTGCGACACATGTCAGTCGAGCGAAATGAAGACCGAATCAGCGACGTGAGTAGCGCCCCCGGTTGTTGAGGGCTGAGCGAGTTCATGAAGCATCCGCTTGCGCATGGCCTTTGCCTGTTCAGGATCACGGTCGAAGGCGTTGGTCCATTCGGGATGCTCGATCTGTATAGTGCTATGGAGGATATCGCCTGGAATGATGGCCCGTTCCGCGCCCGCTGTCACCAGGAGCGAAGCATGACCGGCAGTATGCCCTGGAGTGGCGAGAATCCTCATGTCAGGCGCAATATATACTCCTTCCTCGACAAACTCGATACGATGCTCCAGCAGATTGAGCGCGTCGGCCATGCCTGCCCTGTTCTCAGCCGGATTGTCGAAGCGATGCCACTCGGCGCTACGTACGAGATAGCGAGCGTTTGGGAAGGTCGGGACCAATGCGCCATTGACCTTGTGCCCGGTCCAGCCCACATGATCCGAGTGCATGTGTGTGAAGAAAACGGTGTCGATATCGGCAGGTTCGAGTCCCGCACGCGCAAGATTTGAGAGGAGTTCGCCTCCATACGCATTGAAGCGGTCGCTCTCAAAGGATTGGGGACCGAATCCATTGTCCACTAGTATCGCATGCTCTGGCGTCTGGAGCAGATAGGCACCGAGGCTGCCAACAAGCTGACCATTGCTATCGAGCAGGTGCTGATAGGGCTGCCAGTCCGCTGCGGTGGCTGTCGGGAATAAGGCCGTTGGATTGAAGAGAATAAGGCCGTTGGATTGAAGAGAATATATCCATCGGGCAGATAGGTGATGCGAATGTTGCCGAGCATGATAGAACGGTAAGTTGCTGCGTTGACCATTGCTGATCCTTCCTTTATTTCGTACCGATTTCTTACATAGTACCTCAAAAGCGGTCGAAGTTTCACCCGCCAGAATTGCTTATTTCTTTATTTGCAGCGCTTACCAGGGCACGGTGCGACCAAGATAATCGAGATATTGCAGACCAGGCTTCCCTGTCTGCGCATCGATAGTTGTGACTAGATTGGGGATGCTTTCCTCGATGCTTAAACGGGCCTGAGGGCCGCCCATCTCGGTACGTACCCAGCCCGGGGCCATGAGCAAGAGCGTTCGTGGATCGTCGGCGTGGCGGGCCGCGAAGCTGCGCATGAATGTATTCAACGCCGCCTTGCTCCCCCGGTATACTTCGTGGCCTCCATTGACATTATTGGCAACGCTCCCCTGTCCCGAGGACATAACCGCGATGGTACCTGTCGAAGGGACAAGATCTTGCAAGGTCTCGATAACACGTATGGGACTGAGAGCATTGGTGATCATGACGCGTACAAACTCTTCCGTCGACACCTCACCCACTGTGCCTTCCGGCTGATTGGTCACGCCTGCATTGACAAATACTAGATCGAACTTTCTTGATGCAAGACGCTCATGCAGCCCGGTAACCTGATCAGGAACAGTGATGTCGACCGTCTCGATTTCAAGCCGTCCATCAGCAGCGTCCATAAGCGCATGCAACTTCGTCTGGTTCAAGCTTCGCACTGTAGCAACAACGTGCCAGCCGCAGTTGAGATATTCTTGAGCTAAAGCATAGCCAAGGCCACGAGATGCGCCAATGATAAGAGCATTTTTTTCAAGTGAAGAATGTGGCATTTCTTTTCCTTTCATAGTGGATAAAACTGAGTCTTTTCGTATTGTCTGGCCTGAGGCGATGTCTACGGCATAGAGAAAACCGTCGTCAGCATCCTGTTCAGGTGCTCTGTCTCGATAGAGCAAGTCGTCCAGCGACCAAACAAAGCAAGTGTCACTTGCTTTGTTACGATACCATAGAATCTGAGGAAAAGCAAGTGACACTTGCTCGTGTAAGAAGACATGTGGTATATTCTGCCTATGGAGAACACCAGAAAGGCCATCAATCAGGAAGAGGTTTCTCGCTCCCTTCGGCCTCAGCCACGATCAGGCGGGAGGGGGGCACAGGTGCGACAGGCAGTGCTTGCAGCCACGCTTGAGCTGTTAGGCCAGCGAGGCTATGAGGCTATGACAACGAAAGAGATTGCCTTTGTAGCTGGAGTCAACGAAGTTACGTTGTTTCGCCGCTGGAGAACCAAAGCAGCCATCGTGGCAGAGGCGCTGCAAGACTATAGCGCCTCCGAGACGCCCACACCAGATACGGGAACCCTGCAAACCGATTTGCTGGAGTTGCTGCGTGGGATTATCGCACGCATCCAAACCCCTGTAGGAAAAGTTATTGACCAGATTGTGGTGGGCCATTATCCGCAACCGGAGCTAGAAGAGGTGCGCCGGGCCTATTGGAGAGATCGCTTCAGCAGAGCCGAAGCGATCATTCAGCGAGCCAAAGACCGTGGTGAACTGCCCATGGAAGTCGATGCGCATTTTCTGGTGGAGGTTGCGATTGGGCCAATCCTGGTGCGAGCGAATGCAACGGATCAACCGCTCGATGATCAGCTCCCTGAGCGGATTGTGGCGCTTCTCCTCTTTGGTGCCAGGAGCACAAAGGACGAACTTGCCTGAGAGAGAGGGATGCAA
>DATJHM010000104.1:0-55548 GCA_035493895.1 Ktedonobacteraceae bacterium | reverse complement strand
TCTGCCCGGGCATGGGATAAGTAGAGCGAAAGGCCTCTGACGCAGACAGAAAGCCTCTCGCCTGTGTCAGCCTTTGCGTTTCAGTAACTACGAAACGTCTAAGGCTGGATTTTGTGCGCTCGCCGCCCCTGAAATCTCCTGCCCACCAGTCTGACTAAAATCGACCTCGCGTGCCTCGCGACCAATGGCCGTCAGAATGATCACCAGGAGGAAGGATCCCAGGCTAAAGACTGCGAGTGCTATCGTAAAGTTTGGCGTTTGCTGGCTACCGAGCCCGACGGCTATTCGCGTTTCCAGGAAGACGATCCAGGAGGCAAACAGATTGCCGAGCTGATAGGCAAAACCAGGAAATGTGCCGCGTACATCGGTTGGCGAAAGCTCGTTGAGGTGCGCAGGAATGATGCCCCACGCTCCCTGCACCATAAATTGCAACAGGAAAGCGCCAATAGGCAGGGTGATCAGCGGATTCACCCCCGGGATTTTCAGCAGCCCGGACCACAGGGGGATCATCACGATACCGATCCCACAGGCAATCATAATGGCGCGTCTCCGTCCCCAACTCTGCGAATGATACCCAAACAGCGTGCCACCAATGATTGCGCCGACGTTGGCTATAACCGTAAGTATCGTTGTGTTGAGCACATTAAACTTATTCTGTGATTGCAGGAAGGTTGGGTACGTATCCTGTGTGCCGTGCGAGAGGCAGTTGAAGGCAGTCATTAAAAGAATGATGTAGATAAAGAGCACATAACGTTGCTTTACGGCCTGCCAGATCCCTTGCCAGAATGAGATGCCATGTTCCCGATGTCGAGCACGCTGGCTTTCCCAGACCGTTGATTCTGGCACACGCGCACGAATGAAGATGACGAGCAGTGCTGGCAAAGCTCCGATCACGAACATGGTACGCCAGGTATTGAGCGGCGCTGGCAGGAGACCGTAGACCAGACCAAATACGAGCGCTCCCAGGAGATAGCCAAACGCATAACCCTGTTGCAGGATGCCCGAAAAGAGGCCTCGCGACTCGGTCGGGAGCGATTCCATCGCCAGTGCTGAACCTAATCCCCATTCGCCACCCATAGCGACACCGAAAAGGATACGGAGAATAAGGAAGATTGCATAGTTGGGGGAGAAGGCGGTCAGGAGTTCGAGCACGGAGTAAACGATGATATCGATCATGAGTGGAATGCGCCGCCCAAAGCGCTCGGCCAGAAGCCCGAAAATAAAGGCTCCCACGGGCCGCATTGCCAGAGTGAGCGTGACTGCCAGTGCAATATCTTCGAGGCGTACCTGAAAATCATTGCTCAGCCGGGCGACGACAAATGTAAGCAAGAAGTAATCGAATGCATCCAGTGTCCAGCCCAGAAAGCTGGCAAGAAAGGTGTTACGCTGAGTCTTGTTGAGGGAAGTAAATAATCTCCATGCGTTCAAGGTAAAGACTCCTTCCTGCAAGGAAACAAACGTCTCTGTTTGTCTTTCTCAGTTCGCAAGCGAAATACATTCTACAAGAGATGTTTCTACGCTGATGGCATTACAAGGAGAGTTCCGGCAATAATGAAAAAGGTGAAATACAAATCTACTCCTGACATAATAACATGAAAGTTATGCTTTTGTCGCCTGTGTTCCTGCCAGATAATGGATGTATACAGAAAAAACCTCCCCCTTTACCAATCACAGTAAAAGAAGAGGTTTCTCTGTAGGGGCGGGGTTTATCTCCGCCCAGGAACTATTAGCGCTTAGCCACGAATAAACGCCAGCAGCTCATCGCGCTTCTGCTCCATGAGCGCTTTCTCGCTTGCCTCGACGTTCAGGCGCAGCAACGGCTCGGTGTTCGAGGAACGTACATTGAACCACCAGGAACCATAATCGACGGTCAGTCCGTCCATATGATCGACGGACTGTGCTCCCTGGCCGAACTGCTCCTCCAGCCCTTTCAGTTTGCTTCTGGCATCCGCAATGGTGCTGTTGATCTCGCCACTGCGATATCCCTTATCCAGCGGTTTGATGATCTCTGAGAGAGGCTTGTCTTCGCTGGAAACCAGTTCCAGGGTGATCAGCAGGGCAATCAGACCAGAGTCGGCAAACCAGTTATCGCGGAAGTAGAAGTGTCCCGAGTGCTCACCGCCAAAGATTGCATTGCGTTTGCGCATCTCCGCTTTGATAAACGAATGACCAACGCGCGTGCGCACTGCCGTGCCACCCAGCTGCTTCACCAGCTCCGGCACGCTCTTGGAGACGATCAAATTATACAGGATGGTTGCTCCCGGCTGTTTGCGTAGCAGGCTGTTCGCAACGATTTCGGTGACCTGTGAGCCATCAACCAGATAGCCATGCTCGTCAACGGGGAACATACGGTCCGCATCTCCGTCAAAAGCGGCTCCAAGATCGGCTCCGGTCTCGCGCACCTTTTTCTGCACGGCCTCCATGTTCTCAGGCTCAATCGGGCTGGCTGGATGATTCGGAAATCGGCCGTCCAGCTCAAAATAGAGCGGCACCAGTTCACACGGCAGATGCTTGAAGACGTGAGGCATCATCATGCCCGCCATGCCGTTGCCCGCATCAATCACGACCTTCAAGGGCTTGATCTTGCTGACGTCGATGAAACTCAAGGCGTGTTTGACATAATCATCGGTAATAGTGCGTTCGACGACCTGTCCTTTGTGTTGAGATTCGGCAAAGTTGCCACTGACGGCCAGATCGCGGATCTCTGCCAGTCCGGTATCCAGGCTGATCGGCGCGGCCTGCGCGCGGCAGAATTTGACGCCATTATATTTGCCCGGATTATGCGAGGCGGTGATCATCGCTCCTGCCGGGTAGTTAAACTTGCCCACCGCAAAATAGAGGCCATCAGTCGTCGTGAGGCCGAGATCGACCACATCGACACCCTGATCTGTAATGCCACGGATGAGTGCCGCAGCGATCTGTGGAGACGAGAGACGCATGTCGCGACCGATTGCGATTTGTGGGACATTTAAATACTGAGCGGCGGCACGTCCAACCTGATAAATGCCGTCTTCAGTGAGCTCTTCGCCATAAACCCCACGAACGTCGTAGGCTTTAAATAGTGACGGATCAATGGCTTTTTGTGATGTACCCATTTTTTCCTCTATGCTATCCGCTACCTGCCTCGGATCTGAGTTGGATAACGGAAAGCCACTCCTTTCTGAATTGAAGGCTTTGTTAGTGTGTATTTCGCAAGCATTGCTGCAAAGATAAGTGCATCCTCGCTGAAGCGTTTATCCTTGCAATTGATCAGCCTGTATCTGTTCTACCTGTGTGCGCCAGATTTCCAGGAGCATCCAGGGATCGCCTGTGCTGCGCGGGTCGTAGATCTGCCCGACCTCTGCGAAGCCCGCTTTCGCAAAGGCGCGTCTTGCGGGCCGATTGGCGACGGCCGTTTCGGCATAGACGCGCATGATTCCTGGCAAACTCTGGAAGAGATAGTGTGCAAGCGTTCTGATTGCTTCTGGACCGTAGCCTTGCCCCCAGCGGTTTTTTTCGCCGAGTCCCAGGCCAAGTTCAACCTGGCCGAGGCGTTGGTCAATATTGAAATAGGTAATGGTGCCGATTGGCGTGTGTTGTTCATCCTCAATGATAAACCAGAATTGCCGCCCGTTGCCGCGAACGTAGTTCCGCTCGAAGGTCGGCAAGAAATCGCGCATGGTGCGTGAATAGGGGCGATGTGGATCATAGCGCCACACCTCATCGTCTCGTTCCCACATGAAGACGTTCTCCGCATCATACATTTCAGGACGACGCAGGAAAACGCGCACGCCATGGATCGAGAGCGTTGAAATCTGGGCTCGTTTGTTCTCTGGTTGTATTTCAGTCATAATTGTCAAACAATCCAATCTCGTGAGCGAAGCTTGTCCCTGCTGCCAGCGGTCCAACGCCAAACGCCTCTGCCAGCGTCTGACCAAGATCGGCGATGGTGCTGCGCGTGCCCAGGCTGATCCCCGGACGAACCGGTTGACCATAGGCGAGCAGAGGCACGCTCTCACGTGTATGGTCGGTGCCGCGATAGGTCGGATCGACGCCATGGTCCGCGCTGAAGAAGAGGGCGTCACCAGGGCGCATTCGTTCTTGCAATTCAGGCAACCAGGCATCAACCTCGCGTAGTGCCCGGGCATAACCCTGACTATCGCGCCTATGACCCCATAACATATCAAATTCTACCAGATTAACAAATAGCAGACCTGGTCCTGTAAAACTAGCCTGTTCGAGCCAGCGCAACGTGGCGGCCATGCCTGCCTGGTTCGTCTCGCTATGCTCGGTTTGTGTCAGACCTCGTCCGGCAAAAAGATCTTCGATCTTGCCAATGCCGATGACCTCGTGTCCCGCTGCTTTGAGCAGGTCGAGCAGCGTTGTCCCGAGCGGTGCCAGTGCATAGTCACGACGATGCTCCGTCCGCTTGAACGCCCCTGCTGTGCCGATAAATGGACGCGCTATGACGCGACCAACGGCATGATCACCTATAAGCATATTACGAGCGAGCTCACAGATATGATACAACTCAGGCAGGGGAATGACCTCCTGATGCGCGGCGATCTGGAAGACACTATCAGCCGAGGTGTAGAGAATAGGTGCGCCTGTTCGTACGTGTTCCGCACCAAGCTGTTGAATGATTTCTGTGCCGGATGCGACGACGTTTCCGATGACTTTGCGTCCGATGGCGTGTTCGAATGCGCTGACGATTTCCGTGGGGAAGCCCTGTGGATAGGTAGGAAGCGCCTTTTTTAAAATGACCCCGGTCATTTCCCAGTGTCCCGCCACACTATCTTTCCCTGCGGCCTGGGAGGCGAGACGCCCGTAGGAGCCCTTTGCCTGCGTACTGGGTGGCGTTCCCTGGATCGGCGTAAGGTTGCCCAGCCCCAACTGACCCAGGTGCGGCAGGGTCAGACCCCCGATCGCCTGCGCACAGTGCTCCAGCGAACTGGCCCCACTATCGCCATAGGCGGCGGAGTCGGGATTTTCCCCGGCCCCTACTCCGTCCAGAACGATGACTATTGCACGTTGAAGCTGTGACATGGCAACTATCCTTTTGTGATGAGTTGAGCATGATGTGGAAGTGCCTCACCAATTAATGGTAAAGCGTAGTCGATAAAAGCCTGGGTGACCATCGTTTTGCTCTCGTCAAGATACTCTGCGGGCATCAGGCGTTGAACGTTTGCCACCTCCGCGAGATCTACCAGCGCTGTCTCACAGTGATAGGTCGGTTCGTCGTGGCGTACCAACGCGACCATTTTGTTGGTTTCGCCAGCCAATACCGCCTGTGTTCCTCTATACCCCACCAGATAGGCCTCATCCCTATCGACGGACGAGACCATGTTCGAGGCCATCCGTTGCAGGTCGCCCGGCTTATCGAAGCGCGCGCGCAGGTTCAGCTCTTTTCTGACGAGATCAACCAGATACTGTGAGGCTCCGCTTAACAGTGGATGCTGAAAGGCATCGGTTCCGACCTGACCTATGGCTCCTAATGCCTGCCCCTTGCTATCGCGGATGGTTTCTGAGGCCACAACGATGACATAGCCGATGCGGCGATACGTTTCCTCCACCTGTTGTAAGAAACGCTCCGCATTGAAGGGTTGTTCCGGCAGCAGCAGAATATGCGGCGCATCTCGCTCATCGCGTTTGCCCAGCGCAGCTGCCGCCACCATCCAACCGGCATCTCGTCCCATGGTTTCAATCACTTTGACTGGATAATGCCATGGAATTGAGATCGTGTTCATGGTTGAGTCCATGGTGGCCATGGCGAGAAAGCGGGCCGCACTTCCGTAGCCGGGACAGTGGTCGGTGAGTGGCAGGTCGTTATCAATGGTCTTAGGTATGCTGATCGTTTGGAGCTCATACCCCAGCTGTTGTGCTGTCTGCGCCAGACGATGCGCGGTATCGGCTGAATCGTTGCCGCCAATATAGAGGACATAACGAATATTATGGCGCTGGAGAATCTCTATAGAACGCTCCAGGTCATGTTCCTGAAGCTTATAGCGGCAACTGCCCAGGGCTGCTGATGGTGTATATCGTAATTGCGACCAGATGTGTGCTGGCTGCTGACGTAAATCGAGAATATCTTCTTTGAGGAGGCCTTCAATGCCGTGTCGCATCCCGTAAATGCCATCAATGCGTTCGTCGGCAAGTGCCGCTTCAACGGCTCCAACCAGGCTGGCATTGATGACGGCGGTTGCTCCACCCGATTGCCCGATGATTAAGTTCCCATGTGTTGCTACCAATGGGTACCCCCAATAACAAAAATGACGACGAAAAGTGTATCCGCGACCTATTATAGCAACTGTGCTGGTGCGCGTCGAGAGGGATGGCCGTCCAGCCCCAGCGCACTTTGGGTATCCTGATTTACAGGGACAGTAGAAGCCACGGCCCTTCTCCGACGCGTTTGAGGGAGACTGAAGCTAGATTTGATAGTCCATCTCACCATTCCAGCCTTGCGTGAGTTCTTGATGCTTTTTGAGCGTCTCTCCACCCTTCACAAGCAATTCCGCTGGCTTGGACGCAACGACCGAGTTGGGGGGAACCGATTCGAGCACAAGCGCCATACCGCCAATTCTGCTGCCATGTCCGATGGTAATGGGACCGAGAACCGCCGTGCCGACGCCGATGGTGACGTCGTCTTCGATCGTGGGATGCCGCTTCTCCCGGCGACCGGGACTGGGACGCCACCAGCCGGTTGCTCCGAGCGTGACCTGGTGATAGAGCATGACATTATTGCCAATAATCGCTGTCTCGCCTATGACGACACCCGCGCCATGGTCAATAAAGAAGCGCTTGCCGATCTGTGCTCCAGGATGAATCTCGATCCCTCCTGTAAACCAGCGGGCAAATTGTGAGATCATGCGCGGCAGAAAAGGAATATGAGCGTTGTAGAGCGAATGTGATAGCCGATGAAAGATAATAGCCCACAGACCCTGATAGAGGATTGCCTCAAAGATACTGCTACAGGCTGGATCTTTTTCAAAGATAACGTCTATGGCATCCGGCCAGTGCGTTTTACGGCGTGGAACTGCCCCTGGCGCAGGAATAAGGATGCCGGGTGGCACCTGCGGCAGTTGCTCAAATTCTGTCTCTGTATGTTGAGTGGACGTCTCTCTTTCAGTTTTTGGAGAATGTCCATTGGGTCTTTGCGCCATAGAGAACTATATCCTTTTCTTTCGATGAAAAACCAGTTTTTTCCTCGCTCATGTTGAGTGTAGGCTAGCAATCCGTTGCTTGTCAAGGTACAGCATATATAACTTTTTGTTAAAAATGCCCCGCTCTTTTCCTTTATTATACAGGCAGATCTGCATTCAGCCTTCTTCCCCGTAGAGATCGTGATTTTTTATCTCTGCTGAGAAAGAGCACAAAACACATTGACAATTCGTCGAGATTCGTGTACTATACTGGCGTACTAGTTTTGTAGAGACGCTTTCTTGTACAAGGTTAGTATCTGTTGCAGAGTTTTTATACTCTTCTTGCAATGATCGGGTGTGGCCAAGCGGTAAGGCGTCGGTCTTTGGAACCGATATTCCTAGGTTCGAATCCTAGCACCCGAGCCTGGTATCTTCGATAAGAAGTGTGGATGATGGTTGCGTCGTTCCCTCCCACACGTCATTTCCTCAATTATCGAAAGAAGACAGAAAAAGGTTTTAACAACTGGCTTATGAATACATATGCGACCGTCGTGCTTGCCGCTGGTAAGGGCACACGGATGCGTTCCAAATTGTCGAAGTTGTTGCATCCTCTGGCAGGGATTCCTCTGCTCGGGCATGTCTTGAAGACAATCGAGACGATCCCCTCTACTCCTTCTTTCCTTGCTCATAACCATGATATTTATGCACATCGTCCCATTGTGGTGCTGGGCCATGCGTCCGAGCAGGTCACTGAAGCTTTCGCTTCACGCTGCCTCTATGCGACGCAATACGAGCAATTGGGGACCGGCCACGCTGTTCTCGCCGCTCAAGCGGTTGTTGATGCGCTTGATCCTTTACCTGAGACGGTGCTGGTCTGTTATGGCGATACACCTCTGGTGCGCGCTGAGATTCTCGCACAGGTTCTGCTTGAGCATTTCAGACAACAGGCTGCCGTTACTTTCCTGACCGCACAGGCCACGCTTCCCAGCGATTTTGGTCGTGTGGCGCGCGATCGGCAGGGGAATGTGCGTGCCATTGTTGAGGTGAAGAAGGCTACTCCTGAAGAGTTATCCTTGACTGAGGTCAACTCCGGTGTCTATTGCTTTGATCGTTCCTGGCTCTGGCCTGTTTTGCAAGACCTGCCTCGCAATACGACGGGTGAGTATTATCTCACTGATCTTGTCGCGATTGCCGCTTCCCAGGGTCTGAAGGTCGCTACGGTTCAAGGGATGATGGATGAGACGATCGGCATTAATGATCGCGTTCAACTCGCTGCTGCTGAAAAGTTGCTGCGCCAGCGCATTCTGGAGCGGCATATGTATGCGGGCGTGACGATTGTCGATCCGGCGACGACGTATATAGAAGATTCCGTACAGATCGGCATGGATACCGTAATTCTTCCGGGCACGATGCTCACGGGCGAGACTACTATTGGCGCGGAGTGCCGTATTGGCCCTGCAACGACAATTCATCAGGCTCATATCGGTGATCGCTGTGTGGTGCGCAATTCTGCGATTGAAGATTCTGTCCTGGAGGACGAGGTCAGCATGGGACCTTTCAGTCATTGCCGTGCTGGTGCTCATCTGGCCCGGGGCGTGCGTATGGGCAATTTTGCGGAAGCGAAAAATTCATATATCGGTGCAGAATCTGACATGCACCACTTTAGCTATCTTGGCGATACGACGACTGGCGAGCATGTGAATATTGCTGCTGGCTCGATTACCTCGAATTTTGATGGAAAACGAAAACATCGTACTACGATTGGTACTGGCGCGTTTATCGGGTGCGATACGACTCTGATTGCGCCGGTAACAATCGGCGATCACGCCTATACTGGGGCTGGTGCGGTGGTGACGAAAGATGTCCCCCCCTATACTCTCGTTGTTGGTGTGCCCGCTCACCCTATACGTTCGTTGCGCCCGGAAGAACCCCCTTCAACAGGGAATGGTGCAAAGGAGTAGTTTTCTCATGGATGGCCCTGGCTTATCAAGTATAGCCGCCGTCATTGATCCTCACCTTCCACAATTTGATGCGGAAGCCTGGTTACAACTGGTTATCTTGCTGATAACCCTGGTTTTTTGTGGTTTTGCCTCTGCTGCCGAAACGGCTCTTACGTCTATCAGTCGCATTAAGCTGAAAAATCTTGTTGAAGAGGGCGATACACGTGCTCAGGAGATTGAACATCTGCTGGCTGAGCCGAACAGGTTCCTCACGACAATCCTGATCGTAAACAGCGTGGCGGTGATTGTTGCCTCGAGTATGGCGACGGTCCTGGCCCTGCGCTTTTCGGCAAACTGGGGTGAACTGATCTCTTCAATCGTGATCTCTCTGGTCGTGCTGATCTTCTGTGAAATCGCTCCCAAGACTTCTGCTGTCCAGAATCCTTTACGCTGGGCACTCATCTTGATTGGTGCTGTGCGTACTGCGGCATGGATTCTCTCTCCTCTTGTCTGGTCTCTGAGCAAGATTACTTCGGGGCTTGTGCGTGTGATGGGAGGTCAGGTGAAGGTGGGCCCTTTCGTGACAGAGGAAGAACTGCGCCTGCTGGTGACGGTGGGTGAGGAAGAAGGGGTGCTCGAAGAGGAAGAGACGGAGATGATCCATAGCATCTTCGAGTTCGCCGATACAACTGTGCGCGAGGTGATGGTTCCGCGCATTGATATGATTACGCTGTCCAGCGATACCACGGTGAATGAGGCGGTTGATGTGGCTTTGCAGGGGGGCTTTTCGCGCATTCCTGTCTATGAGGCCGAGGTGGGGGGCGACGAGATCATTGGGGTGCTCTATGCGAAAGATATGCTCCGGCAGTTGCGTGAGGAACATCATGCCTTGCCCATTCGTGATTTCCTGCGTCCAGCCTACTTTGTCCCTGAAACCAAGAAGCTCGATGATCTGCTACGTGAAATTCGCCAGAATCGCGTGCATATGGTGATTGTAGTTGATGAGTATGGCTCGGTGGCTGGTCTGGTGACGATTGAGGATCTGGTAGAGGAGATTGTGGGCGATATTCAGGATGAGTATGATCAGGAGGAGATACTGCACGAGCAGATAAGCGAACGTGAGTATATCTTTGCCGCGAAGGTGAGCCTCTACGATTTCAATGAGATCATGGAGAAGCATTTCGATGATCGCGATTATGAGACGCTGGGCGGCTTTGTCTACGCGCAGCTGGATAAGATCCCTGTTGCCGGTGATACGGTCTCTGCTGAAGACTTGACGTTTACGGTACTTGCCACACGTGGTCGTCGTATTCTCAAGATTCGCGTTGAGCGAACTTCTGCTGTGGAAGAGGAGAAGAAGCCAGATGTGCTGGCGCTCCCTTCGCCCAGGGAGCGCACGCGTGATAAATCTTCAGATGCTTCTCCATCCGAAGAGAAGTCGCCCGAACAGCCTTCTCAATTTGAATATCGAGGTGCATAGTATGCCTTTTCCCCTTGCCACGTTACCAAAGGCGGTACGTGTGGTCGAGGTTGGCCCACGCGATGGCCTGCAAAACGAAAAAGTACAGATCCCAACGGCGCAGAAGATTCAGTTTATTCAATTACTTGCTGAAGCTGGTCTACCGGTTGTAGAGGCAACCTCATTTGTGAGCCCTCGCGCAATTCCGCAATTGAGCGATGCCGCTACGGTCATGCAAGCGGTACGACAACGCCAGAACCTTAGCTCGACCTCCTATCCGGTTCTGGTGCCTAATCTCAAGGGGATGGAACGCGCACTGGCCGCAGGTGCGCGTGCGGTGGCAGTGTTTACTGCCGCCAGCGAAAGCTTTACGCAGCACAATATTCATGCCACGATTGCCGAAAGCCTCGCCAATTTTCGTCCGGTCGTCGCCCTTGCACAACGTGAAAATATTCCTGTGCGTGGCTATATCTCGACGGTCTTTGGCTGTCCCTATGAAGGACAGGTCGATTCTCAGCAGGTGCTGGCGGTTGCTCAATCGCTTATGGCGATGGGCATCGATGAGCTTTCACTGGGCGATACCATCGGCGTTGCCACACCGGGACAGGTTGTGGAGGTTCTCAATCTCCTCCTCCAGACGGGCGGCATTCCCATCGAGTGCCTGGCCGTCCATTTTCACGATACACGCGGCACGGCCCTCGCCAATGTTCTGACGGCTTTACAGATGGGCATCAGTATCGTCGATGCTTCCGCAGGGGGGCTGGGAGGTTGCCCCTATGCTCCCGGCGCGGCAGGCAATCTGGCGACCGAAGATCTGCTCTATATGCTCCATGGCCTTGGTATCTCAACCGGTGTCGATCTGGCGAAGGTGGTCGCCGCGACGAGCACGATTGCCCCTTCCCTTCAGCATCCACCCACCAGCAAATATTATCAGGCTTGCATCGCATCCCAGACGCTTTGATCGCAAAATGCTATCAGGCTCAGGATGCGGGCGCACGATTTAAAGCGCTCACTGTTTCCATTCGCTACTCTTCGTTATGCAAGAGTTGCCGAAAGCGATCTGTTGACTCGCTGAGCAGCCGTTCCACGAGGTGTTGGGCGCGTTGTGGATCACATTGCTCGATCGCTTCGGCGATCTGCTCGTGAACGATTTGCCCCTGTTCGCTCAAGCCCGGAATTTCGCTTGCTTGCGTCCAGGTTTCGCGATGCACGGTGATAAAGGCGTGGTAGAGATCGGCCAGAACGGTATTCTTTGAGGCATCAGCAATCGCGCTATGAAAAGCGAGATCGGCGTCAATAAATGCCTGTTCCTGCCTGGTAGCCAGAAATTCTCTCCGCTGCTGTACCGCTTGCTGAATACGCGCAAGATCTTGCTCGTCTCTCCGTTGGGCTGCAAGACGCGCGCATTCCAGTTCGAGCGTATGCCGAACTTCATACACCTCAAAGATCTTTGCACGCCGAAGTCGCTGCCCAAGCGGTTCCGTTTCCGGCTGCGGGGCGCAGACATAGGTGCCATCCCCTGCTCGCACTTCGACGAGCCCCATGTGCGCGAGAACCTGCATGGCCTCGCGCACCGTCGAGCGCCCCACGGTAAGATGGGCCATCAGTTCAGACTCTGCGGGAAGCTTGCTGCCCACAGAAAATGCTCCACTTACAATTTGCTGTTGAAGATAGTCCAGCACCTGATTGACGAGCGACTGCCGCCGCCCCGACAAAGAAGCAGGCGGAAGAGTTGACGTCATAAGCTTCCTCCATCTCTCAAAAACATCAGACATCAGACATCAGATGTTTTCAGTATAAGGAGGAATACGGAGATTGTCAACCTGAAGCTGTTATAGCGAATTGTCTCAACGTAGATGAAGCCTGCTACCTGATATCTACGACTACTTTCTTTTTACGCTGCAAGGATGGGAGGCGGAACAGGTTCCCCTGCTTTTTGCGCATCCTCTATCCACAGTTCGATGACCTCAAGGGCATTTTGGATGGCCTCCTGATAGGTTTTACCATGTGTTCTGCATCCTGGAAGTTCCGGCACGCTCACAACATAAATGTTATCTCTCGGATCCCATTGGATCACCAGCGAATAGTGGTTAGGGTTCATATCACTTGCCAACCTTTCTGAGGGCATCCTGTGTATCTTCGATCTGATATTGTTGCGCATCGTTTCCATCGTTACCTGAAAGAATAACGTAAACACCAGGGAAATGTGGATGTATCCACTTTGTATGGCTCCCCTTTGCTGATCTTGCATAGAAGCCTGCTTTGGATGGAGCCGCTTTAAGCTTTCTGATTTTGACCGGCATGATGTATCCTTGCTTTGATTCGATTATATCATTTCTTATCCTACCATTTAAGAGAGATGAAGCACCTTTTATTGCTTTATATGGCGCTATGCACGCTCAATATGCAGAATAAAGCATTTATCCCCTTTATTGCGTACATGCAGAAATGCAATCTCTGCTCGATGCAACAACGTCTCGATGGCTGTTTCCACGTTCAGGCTGCGAGGTTGCTCCTCGGCGACAAAATGGTTGTGGACATTATAGCCGCGTAAGCTAATGGGCAGCGTGCGAATGGATTCGGGAAAAATGTGGTGGCTGGCATATGGTCGGCAGCGTTCGGCATGGATAAAGACCGGCCCGGCAAACTCTGGTTCTTGCTGGACTGAGAAGGGATTGTAGAGAAAAAGCATGCGCCGTTCGCCAATGCTAAAGGTATTGAGACAAATCTGGCATGGCCCGTAGTCGCCCACATTCGCAATCGTGATTTGTACGGGGAACTGGTAGATCGGATCGGTCAAGGTCGTATGGACATGATCAGTAATGATCTCAGGAATGGGCACAATACGAAAGTCAATCATCGGACAACGTCTCCTGCTGAGTGAGTAATGATATCAAGCTTCTGGGAGGTGAGCGTCTGTTTGTTGCCCACCTCTCAATTGCTCTTATACCCTTACTATAAGCTAACTCTCGTCTGATTCGCTATCCGATTCTTGCGCTATTTGCGCTATTTTTGCTTAATGTGCATTCAAGTACTTGATAGCCTGAATCAATTGCGGATCATTGCTCTGGAGCAGTTGTGTCTCGCTCATATTCAGGTTATTTTCGTCGTTCGGGGTCAGCATCACGCCTTTGCTTCCCATGCTCACCGTAATCGTAGGTGTGATGCCATGGTCGCGGATGAAATGTCCATTCGGCGTTAACCATTCTTGTGTGCCAATCAATATGGCCGAGCCATCGGCAAGGTTGAATTGCTGGAGAACGGTTCCGGTGCCAAAGGTTTTTTCTCCGATGATGGTGGCTCGTTTGTCATCTTGCAATGAACCCGCGACGATCTCGGACGCGCTGGCGGAATTGCCGTTGACCAGCACGACCATGGGACTGCTGCTGTCGATGACGTTCCCTGTGACCGGAACTGCGGTCCGCTTGCCATTGCTATCCTGTTCGAGCAGGACGTTCCCTTTCGGGACAAATGCACTGGTGGTATTGATTGCTTCGTTCAAGAAGCCGCCAGTGTTGTTACGCAGGTCGAGAATGATTTTCGTCGCTCCTAATTTTTTTGCTTCTTGCAGTTGTGTTTTGAGCTGGTCGGAGACGCCCTGCGAAAATTGAGAAATTTGAATATCGGCGATATGGCTTTCTTTGATATAGTGCATGGTGACGTTTTGCACTTCAATCTCGGCGCGTACCACTTTGATGGTAAGTGGTTGTGCATTGCCTGCGCGACTGATGGTCAGGGTAACGGTCGTTCCTTCTTTGCCCTGGATCAGATTGCTGACGGCATCATAGGTCTTGTTGGTGATCGATGTGCCATCAACTGCCAGGATCACGTCGCTGCGCCTGATACCAGCTTTTTCGGCGGGTGAGCCTGCCATGGTGCTGGCTATCGACCATTCTTTCGTCGTGGGATCCTGGTTCAGGCTCACGCCAATACCAATAAACTTACCACTCAAGCTCTGATTTTCTGATTTCAGCTCATCGGGCGTCAAAAAACGTGTATGCCCGGTATCATGGAGGGAATTGACCATGGCGTTAATGGCGGCATAGGCCATTTGTTGATAGTTGACCTGCTTGCGATCAACGTAGTTTTGATCGACGGTGGTCCATGCTTGCTGGAAAAGTTGAGCATATTTGCTGGAGTTTCCGCTCAATGCGACGGTTTTGTTATATTGTTGGTTGCCGAACCAGCCTGCACAAAAGGCGGCAACAATAAAAATTGCGGATAGACAATACAGTCTCCATGGCTGACCTGACCGTGGTGGCTCGGTTTGTCTCATCACTGTCGTATTCTGCGGAGAGGCTGCTCTACTCCATGGATCGGCGTGATCATTGCTGAGATCATCGTAGGCCTGTGGCCTGGAAAACGACGGGTCGGTATTTTCTTCCTCATACCAACGGGGGTCATCGTATCTACTCACCAGATTCCTCCATGTGCACCGCTGCCAGAGTAGTGCGCTTCTATGGTCGCGTAGTTTCTTTGTTTCTTTCTACAAGTAATCCTATCTTAGTAGGCCCTAGATGAAAAGTCAAATAAATTGTGCGAGGCTGGGAGTCTCTGGAGAGCAAAGAGCACAGGGGGGATAGTTCTGAAGAACTCGCTGCCCTGTGCTCTTATTGTTTTGTTGCTGAAGCCAGTGTGGAATTGATGTTGTGTGTTACGCCTGGGGTGTCTCAGTGGTGACTGGAATGCTCTCTTGAAGTTCTGCCTGGTCGGCTGGAGCGCTTCCCTGTTCCTCTGTTGCTGGGGAGGCCTTCTCTTTTTGTTTTCCGCCAGGTGCTTGCTTCTTAGGTGGTTCCCATCCTGGTGCGCGCGATACGATCATTGACATCATACGGCCTTCCATCATCGGCGAACGTTCGATGGTTGCCGTGCCTTTTAGCACTTCTGCGATCTCATCCAGTAATTTGCGACCAATATCTGGGTGGCGCATTTCCGCTCCACGGAACTGTACACTGACCCGAACCTTGTCGCCATCTGCCAGAAACTCTTGAATCTTTCGTGTCTTGACTTCTACATCATGGTCGTCTGTACGTGGACGCATTCGGATCTCTTTTAGCGTAATGGTCTTCTGGTTTTTGCGTGCTTCATTCTCTTTTTTCGCTTGATCGTACTTGAAACGACCGTAGTCCATCAGCTTGCAGACCGGTGGGACTGCGTTTGGTGAAATCTCTACCATGTCGAGATTGCGCTCGCGGGCAATGTCAAGTGCACGTAGGGGGGGCATCACTCCGATCATCTCGCCGTTTTCGTCGATTAAGCGTACCTCACGTGCCCGAATGCGCTCATTCACCCGTGTCTCACGTGAACGGTCGTTCCCCCGAAAGTCCCTGTTAATAGGCCGAACCTCCTCTTAGACTAGTAATTACTTCTGTTCTTTCCTAAAAATTTCACTTATCCGTGCTGGCTTCCTGCTTTTTCGGGCCGCTCGCTGGATAACATGCTCCAATGCGCGCTGCCTTTTATGAACGGTTCAAGTATACTACGCGCTACGCTCGTTTGCAAGTAGAACCATTTCATGTGACTGACCGCCTCGCATGTTGTCATCTTGTGTTGTAGCGTACCCTTTTTTGCTTGCAGCATTCAACTAGTAAAGAAAACAAAAGAATAGCAAAACTTATTTCCTTTTTTTGTTCTGCCTAACGAAAAGGAGCAGGCGCGCAATCTCTAGAAGGTCCTAAAAAGTTTGCCTACGTTAGGACATGAAGATACAGTCGTTATACAATTCAGAAGTACACGCCACATTTCAACAAGGAATAGCCTGGAAAGAAATTATGGATGATAGAACCGGACAAAAAATTGGCAATTATCAATTAATGAAGTTGCTGGGTCAGGGAGGCTTTGCGGAGGTTTATTTAGGTGAACATATTTATTTAAAGACACAGGCGGCAATAAAACTTTTAACGCGCTTATCGGAGCAAAATGACCTCGACGCTTTTTTGAAAGAGGCGCGGATTATTGCAAATCTGGCTCATCCAAATATTGTCAGGGTTCTGGAGTTCGGCGAGCACGAAAATATTCCCTATCTGGTCATGGATTATGCTCCCGCGGGTACCCTGCGCAATCAGTACCCTCGTGGCTCGCTGCTAGCCGTGACGCAAGTTGTGACATATGTCCGGCAGGTCGCTGCTGCCCTCCAGTATGCTCATGATCACAAAATTGTCCATTGCGATGTGAAACCGGAAAATATGCTGGTGGGACGCAATGGCGAAATTTTGCTCAGCGATTTTGGTATTGCGGTCGTTTCGCAAACCTCGCGCCACCCCGGCAGTGTCGATGTGGGGATCGGGGGGACGATTGCCTATATGGCCCCAGAGCAGCTCCAGGGGAGGGCTAGCATTGCCAGTGATCAATATGCGCTCGGCGTTGTGGCATATGAATGGCTTACTGGTACTCGCCCTTTCAACGGCTCGTTTACGGAGATAGGCAGCCAGCATATCTTCGCTGTTCCTCCCTCCGCTCGCGAAAAGGTTTCATCGATCTCACCGGAGATCGATCGTGTCTTACAAACTGTGCTGGCGAAAGATCCACGACAGCGCTATGCGAGCATTCAGGCTTTTGCTCATGCTCTGGAGCATGCTAGTCTGATAGCGGGCTCTGGCTTCTATGCTCAACCAGTCTATGCCAATGAAAACGCGATGTTGGCACAACAAAAAATGTCTCATCTATCTTCTCCATATCCTATGAATGCAGCTCTATCTTTGTCTCATCCATCTTCTCCATATCCTCCGCAGGCAACTCCACTGCCTGTGCAACCCCCTCCAATGCATTATTCGGCGTCTACTCAAGAAGGCTCGCTTTCTTCTTTCCCATCTTCTCCACCTGCGGAGCCTGCCAGGCGATTTCAAAAAAGATATTTCATGGTGCTGAGTGTTCTGGTGTTTCTGTTAATCGGAAGCGGTTTATGGGGATTTTTCATATTCCATAGACCAGGAAATACGGTCGCTGCTCATGCTGGAACGGTTATAACTGCACTGCCTACATCCGCATCAACGGTCACACCGGCTCATACTTCGACGCCAGTTTCTACTCCAGGCTCAACGCTCATACCCGCAAAGGCTCCTGGAATTACTCCTACGCTGGCTCCAACACCAACTCCGACGGCCAATATATATGCGCAACATATGCCTCTGTATCGTCTGGATAACTCTATTAATGGCGATCACTTCTATACGATGTCTGCGCAGGAACGCGATGGAGCCGTTGCGCACTATGGCTACCACTCTGAAGGTATTGCGGGGTATCTGTTTCCTACTCAGGTTGCCAATACGCAGCCTTTGTATCGCCTGAATGGTCCGAATGGCGCTCACTTCTATACGATGTCTGCACAGGAACGCGATGCAGTCGTTGCGCACAATGGCTACCACTATGAGGCCATTGCGGGGTATCTGTTTTCTACTCAGGTTGCCAATACACAACCTTTGTATCGCCTGAGTGGTCCGAATAGCGATTACTTCTATACGATGTCTGCGCAGGAACGCGATGCAGCGGTTGCGCAGTATAGCTACCACTCTGAAGGCATTGCGGGGTATCTGTTTGCCAGTTAGCTGATTTGTATGGGGGACTTCTTGTGCTCTTTGCTGGGAACAGGAAGTCTGTCTCTCTTCCGCTGTGTGAATTGCTGGCCTGTACATCTGCTAGAGATAAATTGCTTCACTGCCATGATTTAAAATCGTCCTCCCGGTTTTCTGTTATGTACCTCCATAATGTGCGTTTTTTATGGTATACTTTCCTATGCGGCCCATGTTAGAAATATTTGCAAACAAAAAATCTACTGCTATGTTCCTCGCAAGATAAACAGGTTTGGTGTGAAGGAGGCTCCGCATGAGTGGCAATATGATCGCCAGTGATCGCTGGTCGTCTGCCCCTCTCCCTGAGGTCCATCGTTTCTCTCCTCGTCCTAACCGCGCTGATAGTATCCACTGGCGATCCTGGGGATACGAGGCGTTCGAGGAAGCTATCCGTTTGGATAAGCCCGTATTTCTCATTATTACTTCATCCTGGTGCCAGTGGTGCCATATTATGGATGAGACGACGCTCTCTGAGCCCAGTATTATTGCTATTGTCAATCATGATTATATTCCTATTCGTGTCGATAGCGATCTACGTCCCGATGTCAATCAACGCTATAACCAGAATGGCTGGCCAAGCGTGGTTTTGCTCTCGTCTGAAGGCGAAATTCTCTGGGGCGGTGTGTATGTACCACCCAGGCAAATGCTCTATTACCTTGGTCATATCCGCCGCTATTACAGTGTCCATCGCTCTGAACTGACTGAACAGGTGCGCGTTCTTCAAGAACAACGTTTTACGCATAAGTTGACTCAAGCTCTCCCCCGCTCCGGTGTTCGCCCTCTCTTAGAGGAAGAGCGTGCTGCCCTGAATGATCTGCCCTCCAAAGCCGGGCAGGTGTTGCGCGATTTGTATGATCCAGATTTTGGTGGCTTTTTGATCCATCCTCATCTCAAATTCCCCCATCCAGAAGCTCTGGAGCTTTTACTCCAACTGGCGAAGCAGTCGCAGCCTGAGGCTCTGGAGATGGTGCGCTATTCGCTTGAACAGATGCGCGATGGTGGCCTGTGGGATAAAGAGGAGGGCGGGTTCTTTCGCTATTCGGCCGCCGCTGACTGGAGCATCCCTCATACGGAGAAGATGCTGGATGAGAATGCCGCGCTCCTCCGTGTGGTGCTTGGACTGCTGGAGGCGACCAATCAGCAGGAATGGCGCGATCTGGCTCGCTCTCTGGTTCTCTATTGCAATGCAAAACTCTGGCAACCCGACCATGGCATTTTTAGTGGCAGCCAGAGCGCCGATGAAGATTACTATGAGCCCGGACCCTATTCTCGGGCCTCTCGTCGCGCTCCTCGCATTGATGCAACTATCTATACCGCCAGCAATGCGCGGATGGTCTCTACGTATCTGCATGCCGCTCGTGCGCTCAATCTCCCTTCTCTTGAGACGATGGCCCTGCGCACACTCGATTTCCTTTGTGAGCATATGATGCATCGCGATGGTTGCATGTATCATTATGCAATTGAGGGACAGCGCGGTCTCCCCGGTCAACTCGCCGATCAGGTCTGGATGACGCGGGCGCTACTCGACGCCTATGAGGCATACAATCGTCGCCACCATCTGGAAACTGCTATCGCTTTGATGCATTTTTCTTCACAGGAACTCCTCGATCGCCAGAATGGCCTGTTCTACGATTATCCTGAAGATCCCCGGGCGATTGGCCGTCTCTCTCTGCGCGAGCAACCTCTGACTGAAAATGCGCTTGCCGCCGAGTGCCTTTTGCGCATGGCTGTTTACAGTAAACGTCAAAATATGCATGACATTGGCCTGCTGGTTCTCTCCGGCTGTATGGATAAATATCGCCGTACGGGCATTCAAGGTGCGATCTATGCCTCGGTGGTGGCGCAAGTCGTTGAGCATGCATGGCTCTGAATACACGAACAAGCAACAACAAATAGCCGACCTGAGCGCTCAGGT
The DNA here is from genome assembly GCA_035493895.1 of Ktedonobacteraceae bacterium. Classification (GTDB taxonomy): domain Bacteria; phylum Chloroflexota; class Ktedonobacteria; order Ktedonobacterales; family Ktedonobacteraceae; genus DATJHM01. The sequence continues at coordinate 35,548 of DATJHM010000104.1, read as the reverse complement.
CGGCTATTTGTTGTTGCTTGTTACTTATCAGTTTTTACTTGCCAAATACTGTTTATTGCTACAAATTGCTAATCAGGGAGCGTCAACGTGTGTATTGGCATTCATATTTTACCCCTTGCCTGGTCCAATTTGGCTATTCTCTTTGCTGTTTCTCTGTTTTTCATACTCCCTTCATGATCGTTTCTTATACTCAAAAAAAGAAGTTAATGTTTATGTATATAGGAGACAGTATCGTGTACGACCCTCAGCCAGCACGTCTCTTTCATCGTCATCCTTTCAGACGTATCCGTTTGCATGTGTTAATGTACGATCATAAGCACGATGAATCGCGTGAGAAAGAGGGGCAACTGCGCTCTCTTCCTGAACAGTCTGCCCCTCTGCCTCCAGCCTTACGCCCGCAGGGACATCCGGTGCCGGGTGACCTGCTTGCTGAGCCTGATCATGTGGCGTTACCCCAGCTATCAACTCCGCGTAACGCTCATAATGCGGCTTCGATCTCTACCCGTTCTGGCTGGAAATCTCTACTCGGCCATCCTGCCGTGAAGTTGACTGTTGGACTTGTGGTGGGTATTGGCCTGCTTTTATTTATTGCAAATCTGGTGAACCTTCCGGAAGCGCTACATATTATCCAGTCGCAACTTGGTACTCCTCGTGGACTCTTTTCTGGATTGATGGCGAGCGTGACTTTTTTCATGGCCTTTATCTTTCGGGCCTTGCGCTGGAAATTGTTTTTACAGCGCGTTGGGAAGATCAAAACTTTGCGGGTTATTCAACTTTTCATGGTTGGTGTCTTCCTGAATTTTCTTGTTCCCATTCGTATCGGGGAGGTGGCAAAAAGTCTGATCCTCAAGCGGGTTGCAAATATGCCCATCGGTCAGTCGCTCTCCACGATCACTATCGATAAGGTTTTTGATCTGCTCCCAGCCCTTTTCATTGTTGCCCTGGTACCACTCTTTCATGTGTCTCTGGATGGTCAGTTCTGGGTCGTTCTGAGTCTGGCGAATGGGGCATTGCTGGGGATGGTGCTTTTTGTCTTGCTCTCAGCCTGGAAGCGATCGCTTGCCTTCAGTATCCTTCACTCTCTGCTGAAGCCGTTTCCCTCTTCGCTTGGCGACAAGGTCGAAGGCTTCGCGACAGGCTTTGTTGAGACATTGCTTGCCAGTGCGCGCCAGCCGCTCCTCTTTTTCAGCGCTACTGGTATTACGGTTGTGGCGGTTTGCTTTGATGGTCTCTACAATTATTTTTCGTTCTGGACCATCGGCTATCCTATCAGCTTCGGCCAGGCGGTCTTAGGCTACATGCTTTTTAATATTTTCTACATTCTCCCTAGCCCGCCGGGACAGGTTGGCAGCAATGAAATTGTGGGTCTGCTCATTTTTCATGGCCTGTTGCACATTCCTGCGGAGAACGTGCTGGCTGTGATTGGTCTCTTTCATATCTGGTCTGGCATCCTTATGTGTACCAGCGGTATATTCAATCTCAGCTCCCTGGGCATCACATTTTCGAATGCCCTCAAGTTAAGTACAGGAGGAAACGTTGCTACTCAAGTATCAGGACACGATTCGTTCTTGCAACATGACAGATGAAGACCTGCTGACCTTACGTCCGGTAGAGTTTATTGCTGTACTTGTCGTGAGCTTGCTGGTTTTTGTCATCTGGCACTGTCCAGGGAAATCTTTTCTGAGTGCGGGGCATAATGTGGTGAGCGGATGCCGAGAAGATGCTCTTGCCTCTTGAAAATGCTATTTCGCTCGAACAGGTGCGTTCCATCGATCCCGCGAAGCTGGTGTGGCTGGGTACATCGCTCGTTCCCTACGGCGGGTTGTTAGCCGCGAACTTCCAGCCGGGACAGGTGCTGATGGTGAATGGGGCGACCGGTCATTTCGGCAGCGCTGGTGTGGCGGTCGCTCTGGTTATGGGGGCGGTCCGGGTAATTGCTCCAGGGAGAAGCGAACGTGGGCTAAATACACTGGTCAATCAGTTCGGTGAGCGCGTTCGTCCTGTTCTGCTCTCTGGTGATGAGGCTATCGATGGCAATCGTATTGCAGAAGCATCTGAAGGCCCGATTGATTGTATGCTCGATTCAGCTCACCGTCCTCACCCCCAACGATGCATTATAGATTTCATACGCAATAATGATGAGGAGATGAACACTCATCCCCATCTCGAAGAAACACAACAGGTAGGGGCAGTGCTTTATGCCTGCCTGGTGGCGGTATAATGCCTGCCTGGTGTGCCGTTCAGATGGTCCTCGAATCCTCCTGATGCAACACTCAAAGCAGCATTTCGACGGTCTTCACGCCTCCTCTGCGTGTACGCAAACCGTTTCTAAATGCTGCTTTTCTCTGTATTATTGCCTCTGTAAGGATGAAATTGATAATGTTCGATAGTGATTTCCATGGAGGCATAGTGAAATATGGTGGCATCTGAAACCTCGGAAATGACATTTACGGCAAACGATTGGCTGTGTTACTTTCAAAAGAACCGCTATCAACGTCTGGCAATTCCCTGGGAGCGTGGTATTGTGGTAGAGCCACATCTGCGTAAGCCGTTTATTCACTCGCTCCAACGCTTTCAAGTGGGAGAGCAGGGAGACGGTCTTCATCTGCGCAAAGGAGCGGCGAGGATAGCAGATCCCGATTATATCGATGCCATTGACCTTTTTATCAGAGAAGAACAGGAACATAGCCGTCTGCTTGCGAAAATTATCGAATGCATGGGCGGGAGCCTGCTGACCTATCATTGGAGCGATATATGTTTTATCTTCTTGCGCCGTCTTCTGAAATTGCGCCTGGAACTGCTGGTTTTGCTGGTGGCCGAGATCATTGCGCAGGCCTACTACAAAATTCTGTATGATGGCACCGCCGATCTTGTGTTACGCAACGTTTTTGGACAGATCCTGCACGATGAGCAAGGCCATGTCGCCTTTCATCGCGCCTACCTGCGCCAGTCCTTCGCCAAAACTTCACCATTGCCGCGCTGGTTGCTTTACAGAAGTTGGAAGCTCTTCTACATGTTCGTGTGTCTCGTCGTCATATATGATCATCGTGCCGTCTTCCGTGCGCTTGGCGTGACGCCGCCGCTGGTCTGGGCCCATTGTATGCAAACATTTCACGCTGCACGGATTTTTCACTGAATATCGCTTCTTCCTTGACTCTACATCCCGCTCCCCCTATACTATGTCTGATAGACCGGCTTTCCTTTCATTCGTGCCTGTCAGAAATACTTAGCGGGAGTTGGGATGTACGAGCTGATTGTTCTTTCTCTGCTGATGCGCTTTCCCTTGCATGGCTACCTGATTGCACAAATTGCCAATGATACCATCGGCCCCTGGGCGAAGATCAGCAATGGGACCCTCTATCCGTTGCTCACTAGATTGGAGCAGCATGGCTTGATTACGCGCTTAAGTGAGGAACAAATTGTCGTGCAAACAGAGCAGCAGGCGCGCACGTTCGCGATCACCGATGAGGGGCGCAAACGTTTTCATCAGGTGATGATGGATACTTCTTCCAACATAGGCGACTATCAAAAGCTATTTCATCTCAAGGTATCCTATCTGGATTTATTATTGCCTGAAGAATGCCAGCATTTGCTCAATCACTACATCAATTACTGTCAGGCATGTATTCTGCATATGAAAACGCACTCAGAGAATCTGGAGCATGAATTGACTGGTAGCAGGGGGATCTATCCTCTTTACAAAGAACTGGTGTTGCAAGTGATGCAAGAACGGGCCAGACTCTGGCAGGCAGAGGTCGATTGGACCCTGCAACTGCGTGAAACTCTGGCCGCGTCTCGTGAGCACATGGCCTCCAACGAATGACTGCCCCTATCGCTATTTGCGCGAACCAGCGTAGGTGAGTTCTTCCTGATTGCGCATTGGCTCGGTCCATTTCTCTTCAAATGAGCGCTTCAACGGTGGTATGGCATTGCAGGCCTGGAACCAGGCTCTGGAGGCTCCACGCGTGAAGCGATTGTTCGTAATTGCCATCTGCGCATATCCCAATGCTGCTCGTATGGCGGCAAAGCCATGCTTTCTCATTTCTGCCTCATACGCCTGGATGGTAGGTAAGAGCGGCAACTGATCGTGCTGAATTCCTGTCAGCGCTCGAGTAAGCGCCTGGGCATCGCGTAGTGCCATATTCCCGCCAAGACCTCCCGATGGAGGCATATTGTGGATCGCGTCTCCCAGCAGCGTAACATTAGTGCTCTCCCAGGGATGTATGATCTCTGAGGCCTTAAACGGCCCGAAGGATAGACTGTCGGGATCTGACTCTGCCACGAAACGGCGTAGATCTGGATGCCAGCCTCTGGTCATCTGTATTACCGTGCGCAATATGCTCTGTTTGTCAAACTGTTGCATATCGGCAGGGTATTCATCGGTATGAGCAAGGAAGCCCCAGAGTATATAATCCTGTTCATCGTCGATAAGCAGGTCCGGGTTGAGACCGGCAATTTTCGCAGATTCAAAGGCCCGGTTACGTGCCTCGGCCGATGTGCCCACGTGATCGAAAGGGGCGTTGAACAGGCAATATCGATCTGGTGGCATGATGAAATTCATTCGCGTCGTAAGCTGGCTCGGTAGCCAGGCTTTACTTTGCTTTGTGAGCAAGAACTTTCCACCCACTCCAGATGCACCGATCTCTATTCTCCGTGCATGTGGTAAATATTGCTTGCGCACCCTGGAGTTAGCACCATCGGCACCAACCAGCACATCTCCTGTCGCTGAAGTACCATCGTTGAAGTAGGCTGTCACTTTGCCATCTTGCGTACGTTCATATCGCTCGAATGTTTTGTCATACTGTATCTCGTCCTCCAGCCCGCTCAGCAATAGATGGCGTAATGCAATGCGGCTTACCGGATAATGGGCATTCACGGGGTCATTCGTTTTGTCGGACATGAATTCATCTGCGATGACCACAAGCTCTTTTAGTTGCTCTGTGAGAAAGCCCATACCAGCCGGAGGCTTGCCTGCCGAGGCAACAAATGCCTCCCACAAAACAGGAGGCAAACACTCGTGCAGCGCTCTGCTACCAATCGGGTTGATATGGATGCGGTATCCCTCTAACCAACGATCAGACGGATTTCGCTCATAGACGGTAACGCTAACTCCGCGCGCTTTGAGTCCCTGAGCCAGGCAGAGTCCACCAATACCACCGCCAATAATAACAACGTGAAATGGAGTGGAAGACATATTGGAGCTCCTTTGTCATGTGAACAAGAGAAGCGGACAGCCGTTCTCTCCGTACATTTTTCTTGTGGCACTTCATATAGCTGTGAAGTTGGGAACTAATTTGCTTATGAGCATACATACGGTAGACATGTCTACAAAGCAAGCATTCATAAAAAGGACAACGGAGGCCGCAGATCATTCCTGCAAGATGCGTAGACATCGTAGTGAAGGTACTGGCTTTCTAAGAACATTGACAGCCGAATATGGTCATAGGAGACTGCCTGACTGATTGCTGTGTTCGCTTGTCAATGTTCTTAGAAAGATACTTATGAGCAAGTTTCTCTTCAAACGGTCTGTTAGTAGGTCTGATAGACCTATAGTATCCTGAAAGGTCATGATTTGTCAAGGGGATATATTGTAAAAATGTGTACGAGGAGGCTGCTATGGCTCAGGATGTATGACTCTTATGCGTGCGAAATGCCGAATGTTCAACAATCGTAACATACATCGTTGCAGCGGCGAAAATGCCGGTAATGCTATAGCTTGATCGATTCGTTCCGTTTTTCCAATCGCATAGCTTTTCCCTCCGCAGAGCAGCATTCCCTGCCCCATCGCCTGCAAATTGCGATACCAATCGACCTTCGGCCAATAGGTGAGCGCGATGACGAGATCGTCACCCAGCGGAACTGCCAGGAGCGGTGTCTCGTACCATTTCCCGCTCCGACGTCCCACATGGCGCACCACTGCCAATCGGCTCCGATGCGTGCCAGCAGATCTGAGTGCCAATCGGTTCAAAATATCCCGATTGAAATAGCGGATATACTGGGGGACCATCTACCCCTTCCCTTTCAAGACGCGCATCGTGCTCTATCCCTTATGCCTGTCGTGCTCCAGCGCTTGCGGATTGGCGACGTCGGTCGGCTTGCCATCCGCAAATGCAAGCAGTTGCGCGAAGGCTGTCCCGAAATAGAGTTCGTAACTATCCTTCTCGACATAACCCAGGTGCGGCGTGCAGAGAACTGTATCGAGGTGCAGCAATGGATGATCTACCACCGGCTCTTCGTCATATACATCTACGGCGGCATAGCCGGGACGCCCTGCGCGTACCGCTTCCTCCAGTGCTCCTCGCTCGATCAGACCAGCCCGACTCGTGTTGACCAGCAATGCTGACGGCTTCATCTGCGCCAGGTCGCTGGCCGTGACCAGATCGCGCGTTTCCTCCGAGAGCTTGATATGCAGGCTGAGCACATCTGCCTCGCTGAACAATGCCTCTCGACTGGCCGCAGTCTCAAAGCCATCGGCCCGGGCGCGCGTAAGCGAATTCTCTCGTCCCCAGATCAGGACTCTCATGCCAAAAACTCGCCCATAGCTTGCCACCAGACGCCCAATATTTCCATAGCCGAAGATACCCAGTGTCCGGCCATGCAGGCCAGTTCCCAGCGTGGTTTGCCAGTGTCCCGCCTTCAAACGGATGTATTCCTGGGGAATGTGACGCATGGAGGCCAGCACCAGTCCCCAGGTCAATTCCGCTGTCGCATAAGGCGTGCCCCCGCCAAGCGTGACAGCGACACCATGGCGTGTGCAGGCGGCCATATCAATGTGTGGCGCTCCTCGGCCCGTTTGCGCGATGATCTTCAAATTCGGCAATTGTGCCAGGAGTGCTTCGCTGATAGCGGTACGTTCGCGAATGAGTACGAGGGCCTCGGCCTCCCGGAACCGCTCTGCGAGCACATCCGTCTCTTTGACGCTATCATGATAGACGGTGACGTGATGCTCAGCCAGTTGACGAAAACAATCAAGACTGCGCACTGCATCCTGGTAGTCGTCAGGAATAACGATCCTCATCTATTTTTTTCTCCTTTACAAGATGATACGTAGCCATCTTACGCTATTTTACCATGCAGGAGTTCTGCCGTTCTGCTGGTAAACTATGGAAGAGCTTGTTCCTTTCCCTGAGCCGGAATTGCTAGTAGTACCGGAACCTATGGGGGATTCTTTTTGCCAATATGTCACTGATTTGGTTCTAGCAACGTTACACATAGTAATGCCTCTTCGCTTTTGCCCGTGGAAACGATGTCTATTTCGATCCTCCGGGACATCTTAGCGTCTACGCTGCGTCGCAGGCCAGGGAAAGCTGTCAGAGGCGGTGAAGGCTTCTGCATAGATGCCAGGTAAGGTGGCGTCTATGCCCTGATTCTTCTGTCGGTGTTATGTAATCGCAGATGTAAACTCTTTATTCATCAGTTTTGTGTATTGAAATAATAGACCACGATGCTTTATACTGACGAAGTACAGCAATATGCATGAAAAAAGTGCCATGCTGGTGCATCTAGTCTGAGTGAAAAATTGAATAGATGCTAATGGATGGAAAATGAATAGAAAATATAGTAATGAAAGTAATATTGTAATATCTCTTCTATACAACGCTCACTTTATGAAGAAAGAGGTCACTTTATGACGGAAAGGACATATCGGACAAAGCCGTCTGCTGTGAATGAAAATACTGTACCTACCCCACCTGAGGCCCCAAAAAAAGATCTACCAGCACAAGAAGCTGATGTGTCAGCGCAGACCAACAAAAAAGATGCCCACACCGAGGATTCTCCGGCTCCTCTCGATATAGCTCAAGAGATGACGCAAATCTTTAAGATGGAACCATCGACAGAAGAGGCTGCGCAACCTGTAGACGTAGCTCCGGCGTCAACGCATGATCCCAAAGAGGCTTCTTTCGCAGACTCCGAAGCGTCTGTCGAAGAATCTGCAAAGCCAGCGGATATCTCTCAAGAGCCGACGCGTGTCTTTAAGATGGGCGGCGCATCGACAGAAGAGGCCGAGAAGCCTGTAGATATTTCTCAAGAGCCGACGCGCATCATCAAAATGGGAGCATCGACAGAAGGACAGGAGATGCCCTCTGATCGCGCTCAGGAGCTGGTGCCTGTGCGCAAGAAGGATGCTTCCGAAGAATCTGCAAAGCCAGCGGACATCGCTTTAGAGCCGACGCAGATTATCAAGATGGGAGCATCGGCAGAAAAAGCGGAGACGCGAGCAGATATCACGCAAGAGATGAAGCGTCTCCCCAAAAAAGATACTTCCAAAGAAGCAGCAAAACCTGTAGATATCTCTCAAGAGCCGACACGCATTATCAAGCTGGGAGCATCGGCAGAAAAAGCGGAGACGTCAGCCGATCCGTCGCAAGGCAGCAAGAAGGATGCTTCCCAGGTATCTGCGAAGCCAGCGGATATCTCTCAAGAGCCTACCTGGATTATCAAAAATGGCACTTCTGCCGGATCGGAGCCGCCAGCAGATATCGCTCAGGCGGCGACGCAGATCATCAAAAAGGATGAAGTTGCCGAAGCTCTTCGTGCTGAAACAACGCAAGCCGCACTGGCACGTATCAACAAGGAAGATGTCGATTCCCCTCGACCTGAAACAACGCAAGCCGCACTGGCGCGTATCAACAAGGAAGATGTCGATTCCCCTCGACCTGCGAAGCTCCCCAAACACAGCCGCGCAGCCGCTGCTCAGAGACTTGGCGATCTTCCTGACAAGAGGGTTCAGGGCTTTACCTATGAAGCCGCCCATCATCCCCTCCATGTCTCGAAATGGTGGACAAAACGCCATTGGAAACGCAAGAATCTGCGTTCAACCCAGGAGCGTTATGTCAGTAACGAGCACCGGGTCACGATGAGGATGTTCCTTCCCATCGGGATCGTCACGATCCTGGTCGTTGTGGTTGCGACCTCGCTCCTGACGTACCTGAATGCAACCACGAATGCAACGACGGCACAATATCAAACGCAGATAATAACGCTGGCAGATATCCTTCCGCAGGATAATTTGAAGATGTACGATTCGAACGGCAATCTCCTCTATCAGGCAATTGATCAGGGCGTTCAGACTTCAGAGCCGCTGGATAAGATCTCGAAGAATTTGCAGAACGCGGAAATTGATATCGAGGACCAGACGTTCTGGAACAATAGCGGATATGACATTACTGGCATTGTACGTGCGGCCGTCTCTGATCTCGAGAGCGGACATGTTGTATCCGGCGGTAGCACTATTACGCAGCAGCTTATCAAGAATACTGTGGTCGGAAATTCTGATACTGCCCAGCGCAAATTGCAGGAAATCGAGCTGGCTCCTGAGGTGACGCGCTACTATACCAAGCAGGACATTCTTGCGATGTATCTGAATACGGTCTATTATGCAAATGGTGCCTATGGCGCTGAGGCAGCCGCTCAATTGTACTTTGGGCTACAGGATAAGCCCAATGATCCTGCTTCTAATCAATTAGATATCGCGCAGGCTGCTACGCTGGCGGGCATTCCCAGTAATCCAGATTTGCGCAATCCTATCGCCTATCCACAAAATAGTTTGCTGCGCACTCAGGATGTCCTGCATCAGATGTATGTCTTGAAGACTATCAATGCTCAACAATATAATGCGGCGCTTCAGGAAATTCGTAAGCCTGGTTTTGCCTCTTATCACGCTCCAGCTCAGAGCGCCCATGCCCTGGCTTTATCCAGCTTCACGAATTATGCGCTGACTGAGCTTGCCAGCGATCTCCATGTGAAGGTAGCTGATCTTTCTCGCTCCGGTTTGAAGGTCACTACAACGGTGAATGCCAATCTGCAAACTCAGGTGCTGAGTGCCGCTCAACGCGATATCGCTGAGATTAGAACTGCACATAATATCACCGATTCCTCGGTTGTGATGATCAATCCCAATACGGGTGCGATTGAGACGCTGATTGGAAATATTGATCCGGCGCATAATGTTTTCAATGTAGCGACTCAGGGCTTTCGTCAGTCCGGTTCGACGATGAAGGCATTTACCTATTCGCTGGCATTCGAGCACGGTATTAGTCCGGGCGAGCAAACCAATGATGTGCGTCAGACGTTCTATTATAACGGCGTTCCGTATAGCCCTGATAATTATGGTGGTGTGCACCATGGCTGGATTACCTATCGTGAGGCTTTAGACTGGTCGCTCAATATCGACGCTGTACACCTGGAATTGACGCCGCAGGTAGGCCCTATTAACGATTATAATTATGCAGAAAGCCTGGGCCTTGGTCCGACGAATGGGACGGTCAATGAGACCTTCACTCTGGGGGCTCTGGGCGTTCATCTGCTCAATGAAACTTCAGCGTTTGGCTCTTTTGCGACTGGTGGTGTCCATGTTCCTTATCATGCAATTAATACGGTAACCAACTCTCGGGGTAAGGTGATCTATAGCGCTCCGACGACGGGGAAGCGGGTTCTGACGCCCCAGGCTGCCTATATTCTGTCGAACGTACTCTCTGACAATGCAACACGTGACAAAGAATTTTTACCCTGTGATGCTCTGGACCTCTACGTCAATAATAACTGCGGAGGGACGGTGATACCCGCTGCTGTCAAAACTGGCACGACAGATAATTTTGTCGATAATCTGACGATCGGCTACACGCCGAGCCTGGTGACGGGCGTATGGTCGGGCAATGATAACAATTCGCCAATGAATAATATCGTCGGTATTACGGGTGCCGGTACGATCTGGCACGATGCGATGATGATGGCTTTGCAGGGTAAACCGATCCAGCACTTTACGAATCCTGGTGGGGTCATCTATAGCCAGAAGTATCATGATCTTGCTCTGGGATAGTGCTGCTTTTTGAGAGCTTCTATTGAAGCTTGTGCGCCCTGCTAAAAAAAGATCTCCTGCTTTATCCATCTATCAGGTGGGTGAGCAAGAGATCTTTTTTCGCGAAACTCTGGATGGCGAAGTTGGGGATGTCGATGGCAAAATACATAGATTCTCTCTCCTTTTGCCTGCCATTATATTCACTTTGCTGGAGATTGAACAGATCTCCACGGAGTGTCGGGCAAACGGGAACCTGTCCCTCCATTTCCCTTGAATGAAATGAGAAAAGAAGCGATTATTTTAAAATGCGAACGTCTCTTCGCCCGAATCCCAAATGGACTTATAACCTCCTGATCAGGACTTTTGGAGCGGCTTTCGGGCGAGCATTGCGTGCTAAGAGCGTCAAACGTTACGTAATGTATAAACGTTTCCCCTGGAGCTTCGCTCAAACCATTGGGCACTCTCCGAAAACGGGTCAAGGTCACTCTATTACTTCAAGCGAAACAGGCGCTCGGTCGCGACTGAGCTTTTCAAGACAAAGAGAGGATAGATAAATAGAAACATGCTGACACAAAATCAATCTGTACGAACTCATCAGGAGGGCCTGTACACTTTTGATGGTTTTCCTCTGCGCCGGGGTGAGCACCTTGGCCCCATTACCATTGCATACGATACCTGGGGAAGATTGAATGAGACAAAAGATAACGTCATCCTCATTCCCCCGACATTAACGGCTGACACGCTGGTTCATGATGAGGAAGATCCAGAGGGAAATGGGGTGGCCTGGTGGAATAATATTGTTGGTCCAGGTCGGCCTATCGACACTTCGCGGTATTTTGTGATCTGTCCTAACGCCTTGGGTGGATGTTTTGGGAGCACTGGTCCATCATCATTGAATCCTCACACGCAAAAACCCTATGGCATGAGCTTTCCTCTTGTGACGGTCCATGACATTGTCAAAACACAAAGGATGCTTATCGAACATCTTGGTATTCAACGCCTGGAAATGGTGATAGGGGGGTCCTTTGGGGGGCAACAGGCTCTGGAGTGGGCGGTTGCTTACCCAGAACTGGTGAAGAAGGTTGTCGTCGTAGAAGCAGCGGAGAAGATGACGGCCTTGAGCATGGCCTGGTGCGAAATTGGCAGGCAAGTTGTAAAACTCGATCCGCTGTGGAAGAATGGAGACTACTCTTCTGAGGAGAAGCCTTCTGGTGGACTTGCAATCGCTCGTATGCTGGCATTGACTACGTACCTGAGTGAGCAAATGCTCGAAGAGCGTTTCGGACGAGAAATAACGACCTGGAATGTTATTCCTACTCCATCCCAGACTAGTGATATGGGAGAGCGGTATGAAGTAGAAAACTACCTGTTCTATCTCGGTGGAACGTTTTCCTATAACTTTGATCCCAATAGCTATCTATACCTTTCGCGTGCTATGAATCTCTACGATGTGAGCGATGGCTATCCATCGTTAGAAACTGCCTTGAGCCGCATAAAAAGTAAAATGTTATTCATTGGGAGCCGTTCAGATCTCCTGTTTCCCGCTGCTTGTGTCCGCCAGCTGGCTAAAAAAGTGCGTCAGTGCGGTGCTGATACCAGCTACTGGGAGCTTGATACATCGCTTGGTCATGATGCTTTCTTGCGCGAGAAGGAACAGATGCAAAATGCTCTTTGGAGCTTTATGTGATTAATTTCAGGAACTTATGTCACAAAAACCTATATGCTTCTATACATAAATGTTGGCATTAAGATGACGTGGACGAAATTTGACAATTAAAATTGGCGGTAAAACGTGCATTAGCATATGATCAGCTTTTTTATGGATGGTATTCGAACCAATCAAAATCTGCTGGTGCTGTTTTCCCATTGCCGTTGCTGGTGGCGTACATGGCAATTTTGACGCCCAGAAATCCTCCTACGACTTCTGTGGAGAGGTAACGTGTTGCGCCACTTGCCAGGTTTCGTGTGGGTTGCCCTGCAATAGTATACAGAAATGTGTACTCATCGCTCTTTGCGCGAATCTCTAACTCGACGAGCCCTTCCTCTGGTATGATATCTCGCGCCACGATGGCGATGAGATCTCCAATACGACGACGCACGATGATACTACGCTTCCCTTGCTCCCGGATGACGGCAATCTCATAATGATGCTGCTCGTTCATACGCAGGGTCAGGCCCGCTTCGTGTCCTTCGCCTGTTGGGTGAAAGTCGAGCAGCGCTTTACTATTGGCTTCAAGATGTTGCTGTCGCCTGCCCACAAAAGCGGGCGAATCCAGATCGTTCAATGTGACCGTCGAGCCATAGAGGCGCAACCAGCCGGGACGCTCGCTCAATGACCAGTCCTCTGCTCGGGGATTGCGTAAAAAGCTCCAGATGGGACGCAGTGCTGGTGCGCTGAAGTCGTCGCGCTCTGGTTCTTCCTCCTGTTTTTGTTGAGGCAGGGTTTTGACATGCATCTCAACATCAACGGTTTTATCTGGCGAGACCAGAAGCCAGCCATCCTCTGTCCACGTTACGGGTGTGAGCAATATTTCCCTCCCTATATGATGGAAGAGCCCATGCTTTGGCCGGAAGCCATGAAAAACCAGCCACCAGGAGCCGTCATGTGCCTCGATCAGATCGGCGTGCCCTGCTCCCTGGATGGGGTGTGTCCCATGATTGCGGTGCGTCAGGATCGGATTATGTGGACATGGCTCAAATGGCCCCCACGGACTTCTGCTGCGGGCGAGCGTCTCCATATGCCCATATTCTGTTCCACCTTCCGCGGCCAGCAAATAGTGAAAATCGCCGATGTGATACAGGTGCGGCCCTTCAGGATAACGACCGCCAGAGCCTCGCCAGAGCAGGCGCGTTTCCGTGAGCTGTTGCCCGGTCTTGATATCGATTTCGCACTGGTAAATGCTTGGCTCGGGCCATCCATCGCTGGTGCTCAAATAGACATGCCCATCGTCAAAGTACAGGGAGGGATCAATTCCTCCCTGCTGAAGCCAGATCGGCTCTGACCATTCGCCCAGCGGATCGTCGCTGAACACATAAAAATTCCCTTTGTCAGGCACATTGGTGGCGACGACGTAAAACAAACCTTCATGATAACGAATGGTCGGCGCTAAAATCCCGCGTGAACTCTGCAATCCCACCAGTGGAAGCTGGCTCGCACGTGTCAAACAGTGACCAACATGCTGCCAGTGGACCAGATCGCGGCTATGCAGAAGCGGCACGCCGGGAAAATATTCGTTGCTACTCGTGATCATGTAATAGTCATGCCCAACCCGGCAGATACTGGGATTAGGATAGCATCCGGAAACGACTGGATTTGTGTAGGTGATCATCTCTTTCATAAGATACGTTACTCTCGCCTTCTCGTGGAATCGTCGTGACACTAGACGCCCCAGCGCCAGTATGCCTCTCCCTGCTTGCGCGCTTCCTGAAGCACCTGCAATTTTTCCTCTTGCTGTATCCAGGTATCAAAAACGGCTTGCGAACAGAGGAGTAGCCCTGCCGGTGTGGCCAGTGTTTCCGCGATATTCTTCCACAACGCTTCCAGACTCTCTTCGGAGAGTTCCGCTTTCACGCTTTGTGCCTCCAGCGCCTCGAAGGTCGTTACTTTGTTGATCCTGCCCCCCTCGCAGATGAGAATAAGCCCGATCTGCCATCTCCCATCCGCAAGGACGCCGAGGGCCAGACTCGCCGGAGCAACTGGCAGCCCACTGATCACGTCTTGCAAATACGCATATGTCCAACCATGCCAGTGTCCCGGGTGCGGAGGGATGCTCACATAGCCCGCAGGCTCTCCCCAGAGCAGTTGATAGACAGAATGATAATATTGATCGAGCGTTTTTTCGCGCTGTGGATTGCTCTGGGCTGTGCGTGCGACGTGCGCAAGATGCGCTTTATCGACGATATGGACGCGCTGCCACTCGCCGCTTGCGTACAATTGTTGCGCACTTTGCTGTGGATCAGTAATTGTATCGAGGACGATATCGCGTCGCAGGCCGCTCTCTGAGTCCACAATGCGCAAAACCGTCCCCTGTTCATGTAGCACAAAGAGACCATGCTCGCCCGGTTGCGCACTGCGCACATATTGTCCAGGTGCGAAAAAATGGCCCAGATGACGCCATGTTACCGGGTCCAGGTCTACGAGTTGCCAGTCTGGATTAATCATGGAGCACCTCCCAGATTTGTACGCTATAGGGTGCCAGTTTCAAGCTCACTGCCCCTTCGTCTGCCCCGCTCTGCCCGCCTCCTCCCCATGCTTGCTTGAGACGATAGGTCGTCGGGAAATGTAGCGTGGTATCTCGTTGCTGTGCCGTGGGGTTGGTAACAAAGAGCAAGTTGTGGGTGTCATTCGCCTGGAGCACCAGTTGTACTTCTGGATCAGCGCATCGGTATGCTCCAGGCGTCGTCAGTGCCTCGACGGTTGCCTGTAGCTCCTGTGTACTCAGCCACCAGATACTTCCAGCGCCGACCTCTGTTTTGCCCGGCTTCTCCACCTGTTTTTTCAGCACTTCCTGTGCCTGTAGTGTGGGATCAAGGTAGGGGAGGCCAGGACCGATGACGAGCTGCCCACCCTGCTCGACATATGCCAGCAATTTCGCCTGATCTTCTCCATGCATGAAGTCGATGGTCGGCACAAAGACCAGGGGATACTTCACGAGCCGTGCCAGATCTACATGTGTATCAGATAGATCATAGTCGATGTGCTGTTTTTCTAAGCTGGCAAGTACCGTTCCCATCCAGCTCTCAGGATGCATCTCGGATTCGCGGGCAGCGTCCCACTGTAGATCCAGATCCAGATCAACTTTGAAGAGCTCGCTTGGAAAGCCGTACAGGTCGACATGGGCGTAGTGCATTGTGGAAGCCAGTGCTGCATAGCGATCGATATCAAAGTTCAAAAGCACCAGTACTCCAGGCGTACGGCGCAATGTCCGGAGCTGGTATTTTTCGGCAAACGACAATAACTGCCTGTAAAATGCTGCGAATTCGGGTCGGAATGTCCCATGGCGCGTGATTGGGCTGCCCTGCCAGCGCTCGCGCTCAACCAGCATATACAGACTGAATGCCTTGAGCCCGTGCATCAGCGCCAGAAGCATGATAAATTCTTGCTCATCAGGCGTAGGCGTCAGTGGGTGGTGACTCCAGATGCCGCTGCCAAACTCCGGCACGAATGGCAGGCGGGTTGTGCCTGCGAGATAGCGAATAATTTGCAGACCTCCGCGATAGCCCTCTTTGTTGCGGTAGAGATTCATGCCGACCCAATCGATATCTGGGTCTCTCTCCATCTCCGCGACATCCAGCGGCGTCCGGATCTGAAAGGCGACATCATGAAAAATTGGCACATCTTGAATACCATGTGCGCGCAACATCCGCGCAATTCGTGCCACGCACCAGCGAACCTGATACTCTTTGTAGGCAACCCAATCGAGATGCCAGGCCATATCGCTGCGCTGCTGAACCTGGCAATCACGTGGAGGCTCAATCTGTGCAAATGAGGTATAGGCGCTATAATAGGCAGCGTTCAATGTATCAAGGGAAGCGTATCGCTCCTGTAGAAAGTTGCGGTACAGCTTGATCGAGTCCTCGCTATAGTCGGTAGCGTACGTGCGTTCGTGGAAGAGATAGCAGGTCTCGTTATCGCTCTGGACGGTGATGATGCAGCCCGCCGGAGCCAGATGGCGTTTGATGATGGGACAGATGGCGGCAAACCAGCCGTCAACATACGTGTAAAAGGACTCGCTGGCATAGGATGGCACGGGAAATTGTCGTGGTGGGTGTAGTCCCCATGCCGCATCCAGATGGAGTCCTCCCACCGCCGTATGTGCCTGTACGCTCGGATCGAGCAGCACCCACGACGGGAAGCCAAAGTCTGTGAGCTCTGCATTAATGAGCGGCCCCGGGCGCACGATTACCCAGATGCCGCGTTCCTCACATAACTGCAAGAATGAATCGATATCTTTGCGTGCATCGATCGTGCCCCAATCGAAAGAACCGGGCTCTATTTCATGAATGGCCCAGGGAAGATACGTCTCGATCACGTTAAAGCCTAGCTCTTGCACGCAATCCAGAATCTGTGGCCACAGATCCCTTTCCAATCGCCAGTAATGGACAGCTCCCGCGTACACTGCAATCTCTTTGCCTGCAATCGAGAGTCCAGTATCGGTCAATGTAACGGTCACACAGATATCCTTTCTTTCTTTTGTGATGGGCAACCCGATCAGCCCTTGAGTGCGCCAGCCGTTAGGCCTGCTACGATTTGACGCTCAGCCATTAGATAGACAATGATTGCCGGGATCATCGCCAGGGTCAGAAATGCCAGCATAGCGGCCCAGTTTGCACTGTACTCTCCCTGGAACTGCAACGCTCCAACCGGGATCGTCATGTTCGTGGGCGTACTTAATATCACCAGCGGAAGGGTGAAGTTATTCCAGCTTGCGACGGTTGACATCATGATTACTACCGCCAGAGCAGGACGCGATAGGGGAAGCAGAATGGACCAGAAGAAGCGGATCTTTGATGCTCCGTCGATAGATGCGGCTTCTTCCAGATCGTTGGGAACGGCGCGAAAGAAGTTGCGCAAGATGAGAATGGTCGTAGGCAAAAAGAATGCTGTCTGAGGCAAGACGACCCCCCCGAGTGAGTCCAGTAGCCCCATGTTGCGCAGGACAATGTAGAGAGGCAGCAGCGCGACGGCTGCTGGAAACAGCAGACCGAGCAGGTAGGTATTAAAAACTACTTCGCGCCCGGGAAAAACCATGCGCGCCAGGACAAAGGCCGCCGGACAGGAAACTGCCAGCAGGAGTGCCAGAGATTCGACGAGCACAATCACGCTGTTGCTGAGATAGGACCAGAAGTTGTTGTCGCCTGAAAGAATGCTTGTATAATTCTCCCAATGCAGCTGTCTCGGCCAGCTCAGAGGCGCGCTGACCAGTTCTCCCGTGGTGCGCAGGCTGCCAAGCACAACCATGAATAGCGGCAAAAGGACGAAAAGGGCGACAATACTACAGATAAGTAGCGAAATGATCTGTGAGATCGACAGTGTTCTCTTCATAGACAATGATCCTTTTTTTCAATCACTCAGCGGCACCGGCCAGATCTCGGCGCATTACCCAGCGTTGATAGAATATTGCAAAAACGAAGCAGATGATAAAGATGGTGACCCCGACGGCACTGCCATATCCCAGTTGAAAGTTCTGGAACCCTTTATGATACAGATAGGTCGCCATGGTGTCGCTGGAAAAGAGCGGTCCACCACTGGTCATGACATAGATCAGATCGAAGTATTGCAATGATCCCAGAATGGCAAGGAACGCAGAAAGACGAATAGTGCTGCCCAGTAGCGGAAGGGTTATATCGCGTGTGACCTCCCAGCTATTGGCCCCATCGATGCGTGCGGCTTCAAATAGTTCGGCTGGGATATTTTGTAGACCCGCTACGTAGAGCACGAAATGGAAGCCAAAGTACTTCCAGATCATCACGATAAAAATGGCGATGAGCACTGTGCGTGTATCGGCAAGAAACGCGGGGGGAACGGCTGAGGGGTTGAACAATTTGGTGAGATCGCTTATCAGGCCAATGTTGGGGTCATAAATAAATGACCAGATCAAGCCGGTGACAACTTCGGAGAGCACATACGGGAGAAAGTAGACCAGCCGGAAGAATCTCTTGCCAGGGACGTTCTGTACCAGGATCGCAAGTACAAGCGCGAGGGGCACCTGGACAAGCAGTGACAATGCAACTATCACCAGATTGTGGATAATTGCGCCGATAAAGACAGGATCTTGAAAGATGGATGCGTAGTTTTTCAGACCCTGAAAGTTGTCCAATGGGCCCAGGCCGTTCCAGTTATACAGACTATAATAGGCCGCTTGTATGACCGGGAGGAGCACAAAGACCAGGAACAGTATCATGCTGGGCAGTAAACAAAGCACAATAAACAACCAGCGTGTGCCAGTTCGTAGCCGTTTGTTGATGGGAGCTTGTTGGGTGCGACTGGCCTGGGACGCTGTTGCCCAGGTAGAGTCTTGATGAGCTGTTTGCATACGCTATTCCTCTGTGAGTAGAGACAAGGAATGTACTATGAGAGAGGAAATGTCGAGCATCAAGCTGACATTTCCTCTTTGGCGATCATTATTGTTTCAGGTTTGCTGCGACTACTGCATCAAATGCCTGTGCCATTTGTGCTGGCGTCTTGGTGCCTGCAAACAATGTTTGCACCTGATCGTTTAATCCGTTGCCAACCGTGGCAGAGAAGAATTGGTCATAGTAGAGCTGATAGTACGTGGCGTTTGCAACCAGCTTCTGTACCTTTTGCATTTCTGGATCGACAAGGCCATCAACGGCCGTTGTGACTGGTGGGACCAGTGCGTTCTGTTTCGCGAGACCACGCTGGTTGGTAGCATTGGTCACGAAGCGCGCAAAATCCAGGGCCTCGGGAGAAGCCTTCTTACTAAATGCGAAGCCATTTCCACCACCAAGTACGTCTGTGGCCGCACCAAGGCCGCCTGGTACTGAGGGGAATGGGAAGAAGCCTAATTTTGGGTTGGAGCCGGGCGTGGCTGCGGAGGCGGCGTCATTGGTTGGTCCCCATTGTCCCATTAATTCCATGGCGGCCTTGCCATTGCCCATCAATTGCTGCTCAGAGGCGTATGTTGCTCCTAATGAGCCATTCTGGAATGGCTTGAGCGCCAGCAATTGCTGGAGATACTGACCGGCCTCGACAAAGGGCTTGTCGGCGAAAGAACCTTTCCGCGAATAGGCATTTTGAAAGGCGCTCTGCCCACCACGGCGTACCGCCAGATATTCCCAGTAAAAAGCGCCGGGCCACTTATCTCCCTCACCCAGCGCGATGGGGGTGATATTTTTTGCTTTCAATTTATCGATTGAGGAGAGAAGGTCTGCCCAGGTCGCTGGTGGCTGCTGAATGCCAGCTTGCGAAAATAGATCGGGATCGTACCAGAAGCCAACTGCACCGGCATCCCAGGGCACACCATAGTTGCGTCCGTTGATGACGTAGAGGCTTAATGGTCCCTTCCCAAAAGTATCGCCCCAGCCGCTCTGCTGTAAATAGGTGGTGATATCCTGTATCTGATCGGCTTTGACGTAGTCTTCCAGGTTGCCTCCACCCCAACTCTGGAACATATCAGGGGGCGTGCCTGCTTCCATCGCTGTCTGCAATTTCTGCTGAAAGACGAGGGCGGCTCCTGGTATGATGGTGATTTTGATGGTGACGTTCGGATGGGCTTTCATATACTGGTTTGCGATGTTTTGCCAGGTCGATTTGAGGGGATCAGTGCCATTGATATGCCACCAGTTCACGGTGACTTTCCCATTCCCTCCACTATTCGATCCGCCACATGCCGCAAGTGCGAGTGGCGCAGCCAACGCTGCTGCACTGATGAGGAAATCGCGTCGTTTCATGAGGTTGTATGCTCCCTTCAGGAGAAATAATGAGCGCTGTCCAACGATGGATAAAGAACAACCAGATTGATATGCATCTATGCATTGATGTGACTATTTCCCGGTATGCGAAAAACCTATATGAGAGTCTGATGGAGTGAAAAAATTACGGGTTGATCACCTCCCTTTGGCGCTAGAACTGGCGTCCTGCTGCTTCACACGATTCGCCTGCCCGATACAATCCTTTGTGGCTTCATGCATCTTGATCGCTTGCACGGTTCGCTGCCGGTAGGTTCTGATCGTGGCTCTGACAATTTACTTTGCGCTGAAAAAAAAGACGTTGTTGCATTCCCTGGCTGGTGTGCTTGATGTGTGGCTGGATGAGAAGTAAGCCGTCAGCTAATCGATGTATACGCTGGATGGCGTAGATCATCTCTCTAGTTTTTTGTCGGCTCATTGTATGAAGTTTCAGACCAACGAGCGTATGTGATACACTGCGGTCGGATGACTTTGCCTTGAACGTCGCATCCCATGCATCATGCGCCCTGCGATCGGTCCTCTTTCGGCTCAATTCTTTGCCCTTTCCCTGGCTGCTTTGCCCGGATTTTGCAAGCGCTTGCAAAAACTATTCTTTATAAGAGATACCATACGCGCTCGTTCTTTGTCAAGTGGAAATGGCGTATTTTTAATTTTTTTCAGGGCTTTCATTTGCCAGGTATGTTCAAACTTACCTTGATCACTTGCTTCCTTTCATATCCTATGCTTGTGAAAATTTTTTGCCCGGTGGGGCACTATTTCTATTGGAGGATGATTTTGTCGTAATAGTGAGGATGTTCAATGAAGAATGCCCTTTGGGTTTACTCGATATACTGTCTACAGATAGTGCTCGCCGGGAGGCAACGCTTTTTTTGTCATGCACACTTTGCTGCGTGCATGTGTTGTTCGCCATGCCTTCTTCGGTGTAAGTGAAGAAGGATTGCGTACTGCGTCCGTTTTGCGTACAAATAAAAAGGAAGGTAGGAATGCGTATGCCTGTTTGTGAAAAGTGTAACAATGAGTACGATAAGGCTTTTGAGGTTGTCATGAGCGGCAAATCTCATGTCTTCGATAGCTTTGAGTGCGCGATTGCCTCTCTTGCCCCTACTTGTAAACACTGTAATTGTCGCATTATTGGCCATGGTGTAGAAGCAAACGGCGTTTTCTACTGTTGCGCTAATTGTGCTTCCAAAGAGGGGGCAAAAGGGATGCGTGATCGTAGTTGAGGTAGTTGCTGGCAGGCTGCGACGAAATGCGGCCTGCTCACATCGCTTTTGTCACGCTTGCATCCATATTTTTATGTTGAGTAGATGCTGAAATGAAACCTGCAATTGATCAGACGACTTTTGGTTCGATCACGATCGAAGGGAAGCTTTTCGCGCATGATGTGATCATTCAGCTGAATGGTCAGGTGAAGAAGCGCAAGAAGAAGCTGTCCAAAGCGATCTATGGGACTTCTCATATCATTTCACTCGCCGAGGCCAAATATATCTACGAGCAAGATGCCCGACGGCTTCTCATTGGCACCGGTCAATATGGCAATGTGACGCTTTCTGCTGAGGCTGCCGACTATTTTATGCAGAAGCATTGCCAGGTTCAACTGCTCCCTACGCCTCAAGCCATCGTGGCCTGGAACGAGGCCGAGGACGCGCCAATCGGTCTGTTCCATGTCACGTGTTGAGCAAGGTGCTAGCTACGCCTGTTGCTGAACCTCTTCTGATAAGAGCGCCAGCAAAGCCAGAGTGCGCCTGAGAGAAGTATTCCTGCGAGTATCACCGTCAGCACAATGAGCAGGGGAAGGTTGGCGGGCCCTGCTGCTACTGCTACTGTTTGCGGTGCTGGAGGGAGTGAGCTGGCTACTGGCGGATACAGGCCGGTGATGATGAAGCGCGGGGTTCCTCCAACTGCGATGCTGCTGATGATGCTTCTCCCGGGAATATCGAGCATCACGACCTGACCGCTGGCGAGGGCCACAAAGCCAAGCTGCCCATCACTGGTGATCGCGACTGATTGCGGTGAACTGCTCAGATGGAAAATGCGGGCGGGCTCTTTGGGGAGGATGGTGGTGCCCGCTGTGATTGGTGCGATAACGTCCAACTGGTTATGCTGCCGATCAGGTGCGTAGATCTCGCCTGTGTTCTCATCAAAATCCATCGGACCGAATTGTCCCCCACTGAGAAGTGTACGCAGCACTTTTCGTGTACTGAGATCGACTGCTACGATGCTGCCCTGCTGTGTGGCAACATATGCGGTAAATCCGCCCGGGATGCTGATGTATTGTGCCCCACCCGCTATTGCTACTCTACCTGCTAAACGTCCGCTTGCTTCAAATATGGTGAGTCCGCTGCTTCCGGCAATCCAGATCTGGTTGGGGGTGAAGGGGGTCGCATCCGCTGTGACCGCTGCTGCGACGGCCAGCCCATTGACGGGCTCGTTTGTGTTGAATGTGTGTTGCACTGTACAGGTGGTGGGATCAAGCGCACGCACGCTGCTGTCTCCCTCTCCCGCTACATAGAGCACGCTTGTATCAAGGCTGAGCGCCAGGAGCGATGGCTGGCCGGGAATGTTCGCGGTACAGATCGCTTTGCCCGTTTTTGTGTTCAATATCGCTACACGTCCCAACTCTGGCTCTGTGACGTACAGAGCGTGCCCATCTGGACTTAGCAGCACTTCGTGTGGATTCCCTCCTTCGGCTATCGTTCTGGTGACGCGCCGAAGTGCAATGTCTATGACGCTAATTCCTTCTGTACCACCTGCTACATAGGCAAGCTGCGGTGCTCCCCCGTCTGCATATACTATGAGAGGGGATAGTCCTATAGGCAATAGTAGTATAAATAGAAAGAAACAACGGTAAAAATAGCGGCGCAAGGTCAAAATCACAGACAGCTTCTCCCCTTACTATCATAGATAGTTTACTTGCTACTACACTGCGACTCTTCCCCTTCTCCTCTTTTGTAGCATCCAAAATAGGTTCTCCCTGTTCCTCACATATTGTACTGTGAATATGAGGTAAGATCAATTGTAATCTCATAAACAATCTATCTGTATGCTGTGATAATGGCTACGAAAAAATGATGATCACTCTGCCTATGCCTCTCTTACGTGCCTGATTTCTTTCTGACCTTGTGATCATTCTATCGATACTTTTCTCCTATGTTTACTGCTACGATTCTAGTGCCATCTCTTCTTGTGTAAAATTAATAATTGCAGAGAAAAGAGAATAAGTTCGTATTTAATCTATTCTTAATGAAAGACTGCGAAATACCACAATGGGTAGACTACTGCAAAAATATTTGCTTCATATAACTCTTTATATTACACTTGTGTTATAAATATATATTATGTATACTTAAATGCATGAGATAGATGCATGCCTGTTTAGGAGGGGGTATTTGCGTCTCAATCCGCTGAAGATTTTAGCATGGAAAATTTGATTTCGGATGATGTAAGTATCGTACTAACGGAATAAGTACATTTATAACTGGTGTAATGCATACAAATACAAGCTCAGGTCACTAAAGGAGTATAAAGGGGACTCCACTGGCTTTTGTAGAAAACGACAGGGAGGTCTAAATTGAAGCAGCATTCATCAGGCTTTGTTATCGGCATCATCGTATCTATCGTTTTAGGCTTTGGCATTCTCGCAGGTGTCTGGTTGAGCTTGCAAGCTGTGGGGAGTCTTGGGTACGAACCCGGCGTATTGAGAGCAACCAAAAATGGTGCCAATCAGGCAACTCTTAATCTCTCCACCTATCCCGACAGCCATGTCTGCCACAGCACCGAAGGCGAACCTCAACTTGATTGGGTCACGTATTGTTCTTCTACCAGCCTTGAAGTTCCACCAAATAGCACCATCACGGTGGTCATTGATAACTATGACGGTGCGAGCACTCTGGTCAATAATTTCTTCAGTCAGGTGCACGGAACCATTGGTGGCGTTATGACGGTCAATAATAAGACCGTGACTCAGCTCGATCCACAAGACATTGGCCACACGTTCACTCTGCAATCAACTCCTGACTCTGCCTATCCTATCTTCGTCAGCGTCCCTATTCTTGGGGTGGCAGACGATGCTCCCAATGCCGTAACTATTAATGGCAATGACTACCCGAAGCCCAATGTGATCTCTTTCCAGTTCCGTACGGGTCCTGCGGGTACCAACTATGTCTGGCATTGCTATGATCCTTGCGGCGAGGACCGCGATCCTCCTTATGGCTTTACCGGGCCGATGTCTACGACTGGCTATATGGCTGGTACGTTGGCTGTTGTAAATTATTAAGGGGGCAAGATGTCTGAAGTCAATATTGGTGGAAACACTGCCAGCACTTCGTCAGCACCAAAGGATGTGAATCATCTCCGCCGTGCTGTTCTTATCTGGGTAATACTCTCGATCATTGGTATCGCCGTCTGGATTCCTCTGTCTCCTTTTATTCTTCCACCTGCTGCCAGTGATCTCGACGTCTCCGCTAATTTTACGCTGGTTGTGTTTACGATCCTTTCTATCCCGGTCGCTCTGTTTGTTTTTGTATTTCTTGGCTATAGCCTCTTGACGTTTCAGGTCAAGGACAGGCCCGTTGAGGATGCTACCCCCATCACGCCGAGACCTGGATTACAGGTCGGATGGCTGGGAATTACGGGCATTCTTTGTTTGTTTCTTGTCATCTGGGGCATGTTCGGCTTTTATCAAGAATCTGTTGCCTCCTCTTCCGCCCCTCTGGTTGTGAAGGTTACCGGGCAACAGTGGTTATGGACTTTTAATTATCCTCAATATGGTGTGTCCAGCCAGGGCCAGGTCCTGGAAATACCGGTGAATCGCCCTGTGCAGTTTAGTGTCACTTCGGAAGATGTGTTGCATGGCTTCGCTATTCGTGCCCTTGGGGTACGCGTAGATGCTAATCCAGGCGAAGTGACGACGACTCCCATCACTACTCCAACACAGATCGGTCAGTATACGGTGGTCTGTGTGGAATTGTGCGGACTCTATCATTCGTATATGTGGTCAGCGGTGAATGTGGTCAGTGCGTCGGAGTTCAATTCCTGGATTACAAGTCAAGGAGGACATGTATGACCCAAACCAGACGCTCGAATCTCTTGCAGGCCCTTGTCCCGAGTGTGGTTTCTGGTGTGGTTCTCGGGGTTATTGGTGCTCTTGTTTTTGGGGCCATTATTGCCAGAGCAGATCCGGATAATTCGGATGCGATTATTGTGTCTGCTTATCTCGGCTGGACGCTCCTTTTCTTTGTGGGCATTGGCGCTTTCAATGGCGTCTGGAAGTGGGGTTTTGCCCGCCATGAGCCGACTGCTGATGAATCTCTCCATATCGCTGGACATAAACAGGGGCTCTGGCGCTACTTCCGCTATACGACTGATCACAAAGTGGTCGGGATGCAATATCTGGCTACTGTGCTGGTCCTCTTTTTCCTCGGCTCGCTGGGCGCTTTTATGATTCGTCTGGAGCAGTCAACGCCCGGGGCCATTTTTTTCAATCCCTCTACCTATAATACGATCGTGGGCATGCACGGCATTTTGATGATTGTGTCTACGATTATTATGGTGAGTGGTCCTTTCGGGAATTTTGTGCTTCCTATTATGATTGGCGCACGCGATATGGCGTTCCCTCGCCTCAATGCGCTCAGCTACTGGTTGCTCTTCTCTGCTATTCCGGTCTTTCTTTCTACGCTCTTCCTGGGTGGCTTCCCGACTGGTTGGACCGGATATGCTCCTCTTGCTGATCAGGTCCTCACTCCTGGTATGGATGCCTACTGTTTCACGATTATTCTCTTCGCTATCTCTACGACGGTTGCGGCTCTCAATATCGTGACGACGGTGCTGGTGATGCGCACGAAGGGGATGACGCTTGCCCGCCTTCCCATCTTCGTCTGGGGGGTGATTCTCTCGGTGATCCTTGGCCTGACTGCCTTCCCTTCGTTTATCATTTCTCAGGTGATGGTTCTGATGGACCGCATTTTCGAGACCTCGTTTTTTATTGCTGCCTTTGGCGGGAGTAACTGGCTCTATGAGCATCTCTTCTGGTTTATGGGGCATCCAGAGGTCTATGTGATTGCTCTCCCTGCGATGGCGGTTGCCGCTGAGGTCACTGCGGTCTTTTCGCGCAAGTCGATCTTTGGCCTGCGCTTGCTGGTCGGTAGCCTGATCACGATCTGTATTCTGAGCATTCTCGTCTGGGGCCACCACCTCTATACAAGCGGCGCTAATACGGCTCTCGATGGCCCCTATATGCTCGATACGGAATTGATCTCGATCCCGACGGGGGTCTTTTTCCTGGTGCTGGTGGGGACGCTCTGGCGCGGTAAGCTCTGGGTGACGGTCCCGCTGCTGTTTGTGGCGGGTATGCTGGTGAATTTTGTGATCGGGGGGATTACTGGGATCTTTCTTGCCGATCTTCCCACTGATCAAATTCTGCATGGCGGTATGTTCGTTACGGCCCATTTCCACTTTACGCTTGTTGGCAGTATGGTCTTCGGATTTTTTGCCGGGTTCTACTTCTGGTTCCCGAAAATGCTGGCTCGCCGCCTCGATCCGCTACTGGGGAAGATCCATTTCTGGCTCTTTGAAATCGGTTTCCTTGGGACGTTCATTGCGCTGTTCTACGCTGGCTTGCAGGGCGAGCCTCGCTGGTCGGCGAATGTTGCCCCTCCTTTTGCTACTGCCAATCTGATCGCCAGTCTGTTCGCTATTCTGATTGCGGCTTCTGTGTTTACCCTCGTGTACAACGTGGTGATCACGGTTATACGCGGCGAGCCTGCTGTCGCGAATGAGTGGGGTGGCAAAACGCTTGAATGGACGGTGCCAACTCCGGTTCCTCTTGAGAATTTTGAGGAATTACCTGTGGTGACTTCAACACCTTACGACTATGGCTCTCCTGAACCAGCCGCCGTTCCTGAGAAGACCGTAGAGGCACAACCGCAGTTAGAGAGTTGATAGCGCTGGAGGAGATCTATTATGAGTACTGCTTTGGAGCAAATGCACGAAGTGGAGCCCCATATTCAGATCGGCAGGGCTCGTTCGGGCGTGATTATGCTCATTATATCGGATGCTTTGTCTGTGGTTGCTATTCTGGCAGCAGGAGGCTATCTAACGGCTCTGAATGTGTCGGGCCAGTTTAGAGATCCTCATGAGCATGCCCCTGCTTTTGTGCCGGGACTGCTTCTGGCGATCGCTATGGTCCTGAGTGGACTGTTCTACTTCTGGTGGGAACGGGGCGTGAAGAAAAATGAGAACGCGGGTCAGCCGCTACTCTTTATTCTTTCGCTGCTGTTGATGCTGGTGGCGCTGGTGGGCCAGACGTGGGTCGCTGTTACGCTGGGCTATGCTGAACCTTTCCATGCCTATGCGAGTCTGATTCTGTTGCAGTCATGGTTTACGTCGGTTCATTTTCTTTTGACTGCGATTGTCGGTATTCTGCTGTTAGGTCGTGTGATTCGCGGCAGGCTGGTCGGACATGGCTATATCGTCGAGGTCTCTGGCTACTGGTGGTACTATACGGTGATTGCCAGCTTGCTCTTGTGGCTCTTCAGTCTGCTGCTTGCATAGCGCAAGGTATTGCGTTCTGGAGGTGCTGCTATGAGTATCTGGGTTGATGCGAATGGGTGGCCTGTTCCACCCATGATATTGCTTGGATGTCTTGCCGCTGAAATTCTCTACTTTCGTGGCTGGAATGTGCTGGTCAATGGGACACCAACTCAGGATGGTGCAGAGCACTTGTTTGCCTCTGCACCAGCCCTTCAGGCTACAGGCGAGGATCTGCGGCGCATCTGGTTCTGGCGGAGTGTTTTTTTCTTCGCGGCAATTTTTACTTTTCTGCTCGCTGCCTGTGCCCCTATCGATACGCTCGCGGGCCGTTTCTTCTGGGTGCACATGGTCCAGCATCTACTCCTGCTGGTGGTTATGGCTCCTCTGCTGGTGGCCGGGGCTCCGCTCTTACCGTGCTGGCTCGGCTTGCCCGTATGGTTCCGCAGGCTTGTCATGGCTTCTGTTCACCTGCGTGTCAGGCGAGCCTGCTATGGCGTAATACGCTGGTTACGCGGACCTGTTATCTCTTGCTCTTTGTTGCTTGTCGGAACATGGGTGTGGCACTGGCCTCCCCTCTACGATTTTGCCCTGACGAACGATGTTATCCACGATTGGTGCGAGCATTCGACGTTTCTCGCGGTGAGCGTGCTTTTTTGGGCCCAGGTGATACCCTCACCTCCCTTCTCTCCACGCTTTAGCTATCCTGGACGTATGGCGTACATTGGGGTCGCTATCGTGCAAAATGTGGTTCTCGCGGTGCTGCTTGGCTTCGCTGTGGTGCCCCTCTATGCTCCTTATGCGCATCAGGTCACTCTACCCGGCAATCTCTCTCCTTTGCTGGATCAGCAATTTGGTGCAGGGATTATGTGGACCTTCGGAGATGTCCCGTTCGGGATCGCGATCAGTATACTTGTGCAGCGCTGGTTTGCTTCGCAGCCCGCTGATACTTTACCTCAACATGCCGGGGTACATGTCGAGAACAAGTAGCAGGCGGGAACGCATTGGAATACAAATCTGGTGAAAGGAACTACCTATGCAACAGCCAGATGGTATGCAGAAGTTGGTTCGCATTGCCTTTATTCTCTTTTTTGTCCTTATGATGATTACTGCAACGCTCTGGGGTATCAGACTTTTTACCGCTCACAATCGATCTCTTGCGCAGCCGACTGCTATTGCGGCCATTGGCGGCTTTCCTATGAAGGGCGATCCTGCTCCTGATTTTCAATTGGTCGATCAGTTCAGTCAACCTATGACTCTTTCTTCTTTGCGTGGTCATGAGATCGTGCTGGCCTTTATCGATGCCCGCTGTACGACGCTTTGTCCGTTGACTGCTGAAATTATGTATAACGCTCGCGCGCATCTTACACCGGCTCAGGCCGGTCAGGTCGTGCTGGTTGCTGTCAATGCTAATCCTACTACTACCAGTGTCTCTGCCGTACAGGCATGGTCTATCAACCACGGGATGCTGCATCAGTGGTCGTTTCTCACTGGTTCCGCACAACAGCTGCAATCGGTCTACCATCTCTATGGGGTGACTGTTCAGGTTGGCTCCAGCGGCCAGTTGGAGCATGATGCTTCAATGTTTATTATTGATGCGCAGGGCCATATGCGGCTCACTTTCGAGACGTTTGATTCCAGTAGCAAGTCCGATCTCACGAGCGAGGAGAGCGGATTGGAAGCTGGCATGCGCCAGTGGCTACCAAAGCCATAGGAGGCAGAATGAAATTATTGCGTCGAACTGCCTGGGTTGCGGTCCCTCTTGCAGCGAAGAGTGATCTCAGCTCGGTACGCCAGATCATTTCTGGCTATATTGATCTGATGAAGCCGCATGTGACGGTCTTGCTCCTTGGTACGACGGTTGCTGCTATGGCGATTGCCCAGCGGGGCCTGCCTCCGTTTGCCCTCATTCTGGCAACGTTGCTCGGTGGGGCGCTGGCAGCTGGCAGTGCTAATTGTATCAATTGCTACATTGATCGCGATATCGATCAGGTGATGGGGCGTACACAGCGTCGCTCTTTGCCTTCTGGCCGTGTGGAACCGCATCAGGCGCTCATTTTTGGCATTGTCCTGGGTATCAGTTCTTTTATTGTGCTCGCGCTCTTTGTGAATCTCTTGAGTGCGCTGCTTGCCTGCTCAGCTATCTTCTTCTATGTCTTTATTTATACCCTGTGGTTGAAGCGCTCGACGGCGCAAAATATTGTGATCGGTGGTGCCGCCGGGGCGGTTCCTGTGCTCGTCGGTTGGGCGGCGGTGACAAACAATCTCTCATTCGCTGCTATCTGGCTCTTCGCGATTATTTTCTACTGGACCCCGCCCCATTTCTGGGCGCTCTCGCTTTTGATCCAGAAAGATTATGAGAAGGCGAAGATCCCGATGCTGCCTGTGGTTATGGGCGAGCGCGAGACGCGGAAGCAGATTTTCCTCTATTCATTGCTCTTGCTCGCAACAACGATGATGCTCTTCGTCCTGCATACGATGGGCTACTTTTACCTGATCTCGGCGCTGCTCCTGGGTGGCATCCTGGTCTACATGTCCGTACGCCTGTTCTTCGACCAGACTTCGAAGAAATGGGCCCGCACGCTTTTCTGGTATTCCAACTGCTACCTCGCCCTGATTTTCGCTATCATGGTCATCGACCGCGTGATTTGATCACGCCAATCTCTCGTCTGAACGGAGTCGATCTCCGTCATCTGTCATCTTCGTAGAAGCGCTGCTTGTCCGCGCTAAATACGCATCAACCTAAGAATAGCTGAGACATTCAAGATGGCCGGTGGGGGCCGTGGACCGGCATAAAGCTTGGTCCCTACCTGTGGTGTTTTGCGGGTCGTATCGTGTTTGGCAAGGGGGCGCCGATGGTCCCAACTCTCGAAGATAGGCCGAGGTAGGGATCGGGCTTTATGCCGGTCCACGGCCCCCACCGGCCATTTCGCCTCTACAATTGAAAATAGAGGGAACCTTGCATCATGGAACATAAAAGCCCACTCCTTGACGCGACACCCGTTCTGGAGTCTCGCAATCGCTCACACAAACGCAATGTGACGACCTTTGTCGTCATATGCCTCTTGAATCTCACTCTCCTCGCCCTGATCTGGACGTTGCTCCTGACCCCCGCGCAAAATCAACCCTCTCTCGCTGTAACTACCCGCAGCACATCCAATCTGGGGGATATTAATAGCCCGCTTATAGGCAAGCCCGCCCCCGATTTCACTCTTCCGGTGCTCAGTACAGATACAAGCCTTTCTCACATCCATCTGGCCGATCTCAAAGGCAAACCGGTCGTGCTAAACTTCTGGGCCTCCTGGTGTGCCCCCTGTAATGACGAAGCTCCCCTCTTGCAGAAAGCATGGCCCCACCAGAAGGCACAGGGGGTCGTTTTTATCGGCATTGATGCTCCCGAAAATACCAGTAATGCGCTCAAGTTTCTGCAAAAATATACCATTTCCTATAGTAATGTACAGGATACTATGCGTAGCACGACTGCAATTGACTATGATGTCGCAGGTCTGCCGGAGACGATCTTCATTGATCGCAATGGCATGGTGATGGCAAAATGGGCCTCTCCGCTCAATCAGCAGGGATTACAGCAGGAAATGGCGAAACTTTTGCGCTAAAAATTCCATTCTTCTCTGTAATAAAGCTAAAAATGCTTTTCTTGACGATTAACTGGAGAATTTTATATCTCATGTGTTATATTTATATTGTAACTATTGTATTTTGGAGCTTGTTTTCTTCAAAGAACTTCTCAGAGGCAAAATGTTACTAGAAGGCTTATATGTTGGCCGATATCATCTTCTCCATCTGATAGGAAGGGGTGGCATGGGGGAGGTCTATCTGGCAGAAGATGAACGCATTGAGCAGCAGGTTGCGTTTAAAGTCGTGCGCAGCGAATTGACGGCTCCTTCTACTGCTAGCGATGCTTTGCGCCTTTTCCAACGGGAAGCAAGAGCCGTTGCCAAACTCGATCATCCCAATATTTTACCGCTTTTCGATTTCGGGGAAGAGATGGTCAATGGCCTATCGATGGCCTATCTGGTGATGCCCTACCGCTCTGCCGGTTCTCTTCTTACCTGGCTCAAAAAGCGGAATGGATTATTGCCTCTGCAAGAAGTTGCGCGCTTGATCTATCAGGCTGCTACTGCTCTTCAACATGCACATGATCGGCAGATTATTCATCGCGATGTCAAACCCTCAAACTTCCTTATTCGCCTCAATAAGGAGCGGCCGGATCAACCCGATCTGTTGCTTGCCGACTTTGGGCTGGCTCTGTTCTCTGACGCGAGTGCGAGCATGAGCGGGAGTACGCATGGTACTCCCACATATATGCCTCCGGAACAATGGGAGGGCAGGGCTGTTCCTGCAACTGACCAGTATGCCCTGGCTGCTATGGCCTATGAATTATTCGCGGGCCACCCTCCTTTCGAGGGTCGACCAGAGCAGGTCATGTATCAGCATTTCCATGACCTGCCACAGCCCTTAAATATGATCCAGAAACATATTTCCGCTTCTCTGAGTGCGACGGTTTTACGTGCGCTCTCAAAGAGACCCGAAGATCGTTTCGCGAGTATCCTGGCTTTTGCTCAGGCTGTCCAGGATGCCGTCCAATCGTCCGCATCTGCTTCGCTAAATCCATTATCTTCAATGGGTGGCGGAGCGCGCTATGCAATGCCTCCGTCCGATGAAAAAGCGCACATGCCATTCTCGCAATCAACGGCTCAGGACATGGGCGTCGATGTTCGGCAAACGCCCGTTTCAGGCGCTGAAGAACGTCCCTATTCGGCTCTGAAGGAAGGTGCTGAAGAGGATACACTCCCATCGTTTCCGCCCGTTCCTAAAAGTGGACCCTACCCGACATTCGAGCAGGCTACGGAAGAACGTACGCTTCTGGCCTCAGATCCTGCATTGGGTGAACGTACTGTTCTGTCCTCAAATCCTGCACTGGGCAACCGTACTGTTTTGTCCTCAAACCCCTCTTTGGGTGGACGCCCATTTCAAGCGCCGCCTGAAAGCGGGGCCGCTCTTACCACGAATTCGCCCAATGCTTCGCGAAATATGCTCCTGTCCGTGGTTGGTCTGATTGTACTTCTGCTCCTCATTGGCGTGGACATTTTCTCTGTCGCCAGGATCAATCCGTTAATGGTGGACGGTTTTGATGCTACTGCGACTGGTTATGCTCGCTCTATCTCTGCAACCTATGGTGCGACGGTGACTTCCCAGGCGCAAGCCACGATGGCTATCACGGCAAATCCTTACGTCTCTTCCAGTGGGCCTCTCGTGCTTTATGATCCCCTGACCGATAATGCTCAGAATACCTGGCAGGAACAGGACTATGATGCGGGAAGCTGTAAGTTTATTGACGGTGCCTATCATGCCACTGTGACGGCAAAAGATAGGATCACGCCCTGCATTGGTAATACGACCTACACGGATTTCGTTTTTGAGGTGCAGATGACGCTTCTCAAAGGTGACTTTGGCGGCATTATTTTCCGTAGCAATGATCAGGCGGAGACCTATTACTGCTTCGTCCTGAATGAAAGCGGCTCCTATGAGGTCGATTTTCTCTCTCCCGCTGGCGAATCTACGATAACCAGCGGCACGACGAAAACGCTGATGCATACCGGCCTCAATCAGGACAATCTGCTCGCAGTGGTCGCTCAGGGCAGAGACTTTGCGCTGTTTGTGAATAAGCAGCACCTTGTAACCGTGCCTGATGGCCTCTATAGAGCTGGCTTTGTTGGCATTACGGTAAGTTATGGAACTCAAACGACTGAGGCTGCTTTTCATAATGCCAGGATATGGACATTGTAGACGAGGAAGAGAAGATGTCACAAGAGATGAAACTCCATAGCCGTATATTCGTTCGCCGGAATACGCTGCTCTTCGTTTTTGTGATTTTGCTGGTGATAGCCAGTAGCATTGGTATCTTTTTCTTCGCCAGTGCAGATCACATGGTTGCTGAGGGCATTCGCGCGACTGCCACGGTTCAGCTCAATGCCATGGCTACTGCCGATATGAGCACTACGGTTGCTCGTGTCAATGCAACGGGGACTGCGCAGGTGAATGCGACTTCAACGGCTCAATCTCAACGCGTTGCCACTGATGCGGCAAATGCGACTGCTACTGTGACGGCTTCGCTCGATACTCCTTACAATCTGCGCGGGAAGTCGTTGGCGGTCAATGATTCCATGAGTGTGAATACCAGTAGTACCTGGAGCTCTTTCTCCGTCTCTAATCGCAGCTGTACGTTTTCCGGGGATGTGTATCATGTGAGTATAACGACGCAAGGGAATCTTCAATTTTGTCTTGCCTACAATACTGACTTTAGCAATTTTATCTACCAGGTACAGCTAAAACTGGTGAAGGGAAATCAAGGCGGTATCATTTTTCGCTCCGACTCGAACGGCGATGTGTTCTATTATTTTCAAATCAATGTAAATGGATCGTATACCTGGGGGATGACGAGCAGTACTGGCTATACGGCCTTGTCCACGAAAACCAGCCCCGCTATCAAAGCTGGCTTGGACCAGACGAATCTGGTTGCGGTAGTGGCGCAGGGGAAAAACTTCGATTTTTATATCAACAAACAAAAGGTTGCTACATTTAGCGATGCTACCCACACCCATGGCCTGATTGGCTTGAGTGTCGAGGACGATAACAACGCAACCGAAGCCGTTTTTAGCAATGTCCAACTCTGGACTCTCTAATTCATCTGTGCGGCAACCTTGCACTGGTCCTGCTCGCACACTCATTATGCTTGACTTCGGACACAACATATGGTAAATTAATTTCTGTAACCACTATATATTGTGTTTTGCCGACGAAACACTCAAGATCTCATAGGAATTACGCTATAAAGCGTAGTTGCAATAGGGGAAAGTCCGGTACAAGTCCGGCGCTGTCGCGCAACGGTATGGCTCCTTAGAAGAGAGAGCCGAGCCCGAAGACCCTCCTGTGAGTAATGGATTGACCCCTTCGCGTGAAAGTGGAAGACCCGCAAGAGGATGCTGTCTGCCTTTTTCTCTCTTGAGATAGCATTTTTAATTTGCTCGCTGGTCCAGCCTGTTCCCGCCTGGGGGACAGGTTTTTCGTTGCCGTTTTGTGAGGAAATGTAACTATGTCATTCTCATTACATGTTGCCCATACATCGTCTTCTCCTGAAACTATCCACGAGCATTTTCCCTGGCAAGATGTGCTCGCCGATGTCTGCCAGGGCCTGGAGCCAGATGTTGATTATCTCCAACTGCGCAGTGATGTCCAGGCGAACATCTATGCAGGTCTTACTTCGGCGGAGACCTGGCAGGCTATGATTATGGTAACTCGCACGCACATTGAGTTCGATCCTGCCTATTCTTTCGTGGCTGCTCGTATCCTCCTGCTGAGCGTATATCATGAGGCCCTGATGACAGCACAGGACTTTTCTCTTGCCTTGAAAGATGCTTCAGACATCTATGCCAACTATTTTTCTCGCTATATCCAGCGTGGTGTGGATGCGGAATTTCTGGATCAACGTTTCCTGACCTTCGATCTCGCCAGACTTGCCCGGGCCATTCATCCTGAGCGCGATCTTCTCTTTACCTATCCCGGCCTGCAAACACTCTACGATCGCTATTTGTTGCAGCACGAGGCGAAGCGCTTTGAGCTTCCTCAACTCCTCTGGATGCGCGTGGCAATGGGCCTGGCGCTGCAAGAAGCCGATAAAGAGCAACGCGCTATCGAGTTCTACGAGATCATCTCGCAGTTGCACTTCACTCCCGCTACGCCCACGCTCTTCAATGCCGGGACCCGTCACCC
>DATJHM010000103.1:0-60442 GCA_035493895.1 Ktedonobacteraceae bacterium | reverse complement strand
GCTGCCCCCCGTAGGAGTCTGGGCCGTTCTCAATCCCAGTGTGGCTGATCGTCCTCTCAGACCAGCTACCGATCGTCGCCCTGGTAGGCCTTTACCCCACCAGCTAGCTAATCGGCCACAGGCCCATCCCCAAGCGCCCTTACGAGCTTTGCTTCTTGCGAAGCGTATGCGGTCTTGTCGGCGATTTCTCGCCGGTATTCCTCACTTAGGGGTAGGTACCCATGTGTTACTCACCCGTCCGCCACTCCCTACTTGCGTAGAGCGTTCGACTTGCATGTGTTAGGCACGCCGCCAGCGTTTATCCTGAGCCAGGATCAAACTCGCCATACAATTTTTATGTCACACCCTCATGTCAGAGGATGTAAAAAATGCATTGTTAAGCGCGATCCAGGCCAAGCATATCTTGCTTAGCTTGTTCGCAGATTTGTCAACTATATAGTTGACTCAAATTGACAGGAACTGGTGTCTCTTTTTACTTTCCCAGTTGCTGTTCTGCTTTCCACTCTTCAGTTGTTAAGGTCCCAGATTTAGAGTGAACCCGTAGGTCTTCATCGTTATCCGATATACTCTATTTCGGGCGGTAAGCTCATTCGCTTTGTTTTCGCGCTCTCGTTTACCGTAGATGCATTATCACATATCGCTCGGTATTTGTCAAGGGGTTTTTCAATGAATTTTTCTTGACTTCCGAAATCTGCTTCCTTACTTTCTTTCGCAAATCTCCACCGCATTTTGTCGATGAAAAGATTTACACACCCCAAAAAAGCGTAAAAAAACTTGTAGATTTCTACTTACTTTTATCAGGGAGAAAACATATCCCAGAGGAGCCACATTATCGTGGCACAAATACCCTTGAAGCGCTTTCGGACAGGAGCACCAAGCTAACAGTAATACTATCAACAGGTGATTGTCTTTTCGGCAGCTCAGATACTATACTGCACTCATGTATTTTTGTCAAGCCCTTTGGAAGCAAATTTGTAATCATCTGGATAATCCGATAAAAAGGAGATCTCTTCAGTCCAGCCCATCCTGTGTGGCAGACCATTGCTGGCGGGATTGTTGCGCACGAACGAAGAGTTTTTCCATACTTCTGTCGTGTGTGGCTACACGCTGCCGTAGCTGTTGGAGGGTCTCAATATATTCATCCAACCAGCGGGTCACAGCGGCACTATTCGTCAGACAGATATCGCGATACATCTCCGGACTGCCTGCCGCCAGGCGCGTTACATCGCGAAAGCCAGTCGAGGCAAGGGGACTGGCATCTCCCCAGGTGGGGTTAGAGACAACCGTTTCCATCAAGGCGATGGCTGCGAGAAAGGGTAGATGGCTGACGCCTGCAACCAGACCATCATGTTCAGCTGGCTCCAGGAAACGCAATCTGGCCCCGAGAAGTTCGACGAGCGTCGTTACTTTGCTGACAGCCTCAGAGCGAGTGCGAGCCGTAGGGGTCAAACAATAGATGCGGTTGTGGAAGAGTCCGGCATCAGAGGCTGCGACCCCACTCACCTCTTTCCCGGCCATAGGATGACCACCAACGAAAGAGACCGTCTCCGGTAAGAACTCCTCCGCCCAGTTGATCACCTGGGCTTTCGTGCTGGCAACATCGGTTACCACGGCCCCCGGTGAGAGAGCGGGCGCAACGCTTTGCAGAAGCGTACGCATTGCGCCTACAGGAGTCGCCAGGATCACCAGCTCAGCCCCCCGCACAGTATCCGCGAGACTACCACAGGGCAGATCAATTGCCCCCATTTTCCGTGCATGAGCACAGACACCAGCGCCCAGATCGAAACCAGTAATCTCCTGAGCCGCTTTTGATGTATGTAAAGCCAGACCGATCGAACCACCAATCAGGCCCAGGCCAACGATTGCAACACGACGAAACATAACACAAACCTCTTTCAATCCAGCCTGCGAAAAATTTGTCTTATCATAGCATATCTGTCACTATCCGGAGCAAGGAATTCACAGTTCAGGAGAGGGAAAGAGGCAAACAAATTGGCCATCCCTGTAAAGCCATAGCCCTACAGAGATGGCATGGGTGGTCATGCTAGAAATACACGAGGTCCTCTAGCCAGATATTGCCACCAGGGCCCAGCACCTTCGCCAGCATCGCCGTGACATCATCGCTTAATAACGCGCCTTGCTCTTTACGAAAGGCCTTAAAGAAGCGAGGCAGAATAGTTGACGGATAGCAAGACAGGAGATCGGCGGCAAACTGCTCCAGCAGAACTTGAAATTTCAGATAATCTTCCTGAGAGGTATCCTCATACCAATCAAAGCCGCGAATCGTCATCGGCGTTTTGCCATCGGCCTCCGGCTCAAAAAGATCCTCATATCGATCAGCGAGATCCTGATTGACGAGGCCATCCTGTTGATCGAGCGTATAAGAGAGCCAGAGAGCAGCAAACTTCAAGGGCCATTCATCAGCCCAGAGAGGATAGTCCGTCGGCCAGGGACGAGCATCAAGCTCAGTTGCAGCAAGAGCCAGTTCGTGATACAAAATAAAAGCAAACTTCGGAGCCGTCATCTCGCCAAAAATAGAATCTATCTCCGTAGGGACAACCAGCGTAGGAGGAGAAGTCACTTCGGTCCAGTAGGGATGAGGGACAACCAGCTCATCTGCATCATCATGGGGTGCCAGATGCCAATCAGCAGAGGAGACGATCAGCACTTCCATATCGGTATCAAAATGTCCAAGAAGCTGGCTCAGCTGCTCGCACGCCTTTTCGAGCGTAGGCATTATCCACCGGGCCAGAGTCTCCTCGCCCGGTGGATAATAGACCGTGAACTGTTGAACTATTGATTCATAGCGATCATAAGGGAAATCCATGGATATATCCGCCGTCCGTTCTACACTTTCTCTTTCGGCTCTTCCAGCAGAGCCAGAGGATCCCGCGTTTCAATTTCAGCCTGCCTGGCCGCTTCTTTCTGGAGCTGAGTCATCTGATTCTCTTTACGGAAACGGGTATAGAAACTCGTGTACAATTCACGAACACGGCGTGACGACAGATGTTTTCCGCTATCATAATATTCCAGCGCCACCTCGCCAATTGACCAGGTAGCTGCCCCTGCAATCGCACCTGCAATCAGATCTCCACCAAAGGGAACCACCTTGGCCGCCTGCTCTGCCAGGTAACGCAACGTAAGGCCACCAACCATCGTCGTAATCAGCTCACGCGCATGTTTCATCGCATCGGCGCTATCAAGCGGTTCCCCGTAAAGGGCGGCCAGGCGCAGGACCAGCCGAGCTTGAGTGCCAAGCAAAATGGGAATATCGATGAACGGAATAGGCTCCAGACCAGCAGCCAGACTCACGAGGGTTGCATTGCGAATGATGCGCTGTGCGGCTTCGCGGCGAAAAGCTGGAAGCTCACGGCCAATAGCCAGGGCCGCTTCTGGACTGGCTTCAATGACCGCAGGAATCAGTTCCTCGACCACATTCAGGCCCGTCTTTGCCGAAACAGGAATGACTCCCGGACTATTGAGCAGAACCGCGATCTCTGTTGCGAGCTGATCGCCTGTTTCGCTCCCTTTCAGAGAGTCCACTTTATTGACCGCAATAATCGTCGGCTTATTTAAGCGTTTGATTGTTTGATAGAGTTCACGATCAGTATCCTGTAAGCCGCGCGAGGCATCGAGCAGGAAGACAATCACGCTGGCCTGATCCATGCCACTTTCCATCACATCAGGCAGATGACCAGGAGTGTCGATCAAAGTGAAGGGGCCAAAATCCGTGCGCACCATCGTGCGCGTATTGCCAGCTTGCGCGGAAGCGGGAGAAAGATTTTGACCTTTAAGTTTATTAAACAGCGTACTCTTCCCAGTATTGGGTTGGCCTACCAGTACAACCGTATTATTTAAGTTTTGCAGGACCTCAGATTGGGCTTCTTTCCAATTGATAGCTTTCATAAAGCCCTGCACCATGGCAATGTTAGCCGGGAGATTTTTCACCGTGCTAAGCCCCAGCTCTCGCCAGGTACGTGGTTGGCTGCCTCTACGAATCAGGCTGGAGACCACGTCTTTTTTCAGTTTTTTTGTCTGATTCTGCTCTTCTTCCGAAGGTTTTTGTTTTTTGCTAGCCACGCTCTATTTTTCCTTCCGTGATGCAGTACCATCAAATGCGTTATAAGAGAGAGTGCTATAAATGTGGTTTATAAGACTGATTATAACCACCTTTGTGTTCAAGAGCAACTCTGGTTCAATATTTTCGATATATCGCTTCTAGCCAGGCTGTCCGAAAGGTACTGCATAGCGTCAACCAGGGAAGCTACTCTCTTATTTATTATACGTCTGATCTCGATCAATCGATCTATCTTTGGACGTTTGTCCAGTGAGGAGCACTTTTTTCCATTAAAGCTTTTTTAAATTCATGTAAAATTTACCTGTGTTCTTCCATGATAGGCAAAATACCACGGAAAAAGCGCTCGATTTGTACCGTTCCTGAGTTGACGTTACCGGGACTTTTCTGGCATACTGAGGATGTGTTATAAGCACATATAGAAGCAGGTTTTTGGCAAATGAGGATGAGAGGCAGCATGATGCAAGAAACTCCACTACAAGATACATCTGAAGAACGTGACTATCAAGCCGGGTTTGCGCGCGTAATGCGTTTTGCGGAACAGGCAAAACGACGTGGATGGCAGCTTACTGATCGGCAACTTGTGCATGAGATTATGCAAAGGGAACGTGCAGCAACGATTCGCGACAAAAGCTCTCTGCCAATTATTGGCACAGAGACCCACTCCGCAGCCTGGAACCGGGGGCAGGCTGACGCTTTGCGCACACTTTTACGTATCCAACGCACCACTAAAGAGATATAACCGGTATTTTTCCGCGATAAAGATCCTGCCTCTCGTTCCCTCTAAAACGCTGGCGACAACATCGAAGTATATACATCTATCACCAGCGTAGAAAGGACGGGAGGTAGGATCATTTTATGGCGCTCGTCCTATTTCAGCAAGAGCAGTCGCTTCTCGACGGGCGACTGCTCTTCTCCTCTATAAAATCCTCATTTATAAAACCCTTATTGCACAATAACAGTCAGATTCATGCCAGGATGAACAATGCAGTACAGTTTGAAAGAGCCTGCGCTGGTAAAGGGGCCGATGGTCGCGATACTATTGCCACCTACTAACACATTATTGGCCGTGGGAGCACCGGACTCTTTAGCGGGCTTAGCAGAACCATTTTCCCATGTTCCATTCGCGATCGTATGCGAAATGAGCGTATCGGAGACTAATGTGATATGTTCCCCCTTCTTGATCGTGATTGATGAGGAAAGAAAAACCGTATTGTCCATATGGACCGGATTATCCGCTTTACTGACGGTGGGGGTCCCGCAGGCAATAAGCAGCACGGTTGTCATACTACAAAGTATCAGTAGAATGAATGCTCGCTTTACCACCACTACTTCTCCTGCTGAACCATTTGAGATGTCACGGAAGATTTGACGCGGCCCGGTTTCAGCGCCAGATAGCGCACGCTCATCATACCGGCCAGCGCCAGCGCTCCTATGCCCAGCAGCAGATGCGCACTCTGGATCAGCCAGTGCAGATCGCCGGGAAGTAGATTCGCTTGCGTCACACCAAAGATCGGCAGGATCACCGCATAGACAATGCCGACGATACCCCAGATCCTCATCCCCCTGGTACTGGTCGCGATAATGCTCATGATGAGCAACGTAATAGCTACAATCAGGCCAAAAAGCATATGAATACTGATCAGGTTAATATTCGCGATCCAGAAGAGCAAGCCAAGCAGCAAGGCTCCCAGACCAGCGATGCCTATGATGACGCGTGTGATTCGTATGGTCATTCCGACAAATTCCTCCAGGTTCTCTCTCATCAACATTTGAGACCGTGCTTGATAAGCATTTTTGCTTTTATGATCATTTGCGTTTTGTCACTGTAGCCACAGTGTAGCGGATTGAGATGACGAAAAAATGAACATTCTCAGGCTTTTTTGTCATCAATCTGTCATCTTGCTGTGCGATAATCACCATAATAAGAAAGTCAGGCCGGGATGGATCTACCTGATTGATTCGATATAGTCGCGTTGTGAGGGAGTCTGCACTATGCGTATCCTTGTAATTGAAGATAACCACCGTCTCAACAGTTCGCTGCAAATGAACCTGACGCATGAGGGATATAGCGTTGATAGCGCATATGATGGGCAGGAGGGACAGGATTTAGCAGAACTGACGCCCTATGATCTGATTATTCTTGATATTCTTTTGCCGCAAAAGGATGGTCTGGAGGTGTGCCGTGATCTGCGCCGCCGTCGTATCCAGACGCCGATACTCCTGCTCACGGCGCGTGACAGCGTTGACGATCGTGTACGAGGGCTGGATTATGGGGCCGACGATTATCTGGTAAAGCCGTTTGCGATGCGTGAGTTGCAGGCTCGTTTGCGCGCGTTACTGAGACGCAAACATCCGTATACCAATGGACGCTTAGAGATAGGCGATCTGGTTGTTGACCCGGTTGTACATATTGTTGAACGAGAAGGACGTGTTATTGATCTGACGCCGAAAGAGTTTGCGCTCCTTGAGTATTTTATGTATCATCCTAATCAGGTCGTAACGCGAGAGATGATCGAGCAGCACATCTGGAACTACGATTTTGAGTGTAGCTCGAACGTAATCGATGTCTATGTACGCCGCCTGCGCCGTAAGATCGACGATCCTTTTGCGGTAAAGCTGCTGGCAACCATTCGGGGCATCGGATATCGGTTGGCCCCTCCGCAGCAGGAGATACTATGAAACGGCGAAACTTTTTTCATGCGCTTCATGCCTTCAGCTCAAGCGTGAGAGTACGCCTGACCCTGTGGTACCTGGCAATTATGGCTTTCATTATGTTCCTTTTTGGTGGGAGCCTTTATGCGACGCAAACATTTCTCAATCCCAGCACTACCAATAGTAGACTAGAATCCCAGCTCTACCTGGATGCACAACAGCTTGAGGCCAATTATAAGCAAACTATCTTACAAGGGAAATCGCCCACAACGCAAAAAGAGACACTTTCCTCCGGAGAATTTGTCCTGTTGCTCCGTCCCGATAAAACCGTGCTGGATAAGCGTGGTCCTCTGTCGAACAGTATCATCCAGCAACTACAGCTCAGAGTGGAAAACAGTCAGCCAGGCATCGATCTCACCATGCCGCAATCACATTACAATGGCTGGCATGGTACGGACCGCGATTATCGCGTACTGTTCACGCCAATCCTGAACCAGAACTCACGCATTGCCATTTTGATCATTGGTCTACCCAAACCGTTTCCAGTAGTTGTGCTACCCATATGGCTGTTTCATGGCATGTTGGGCCTGCTAGCAGCGGCCATCGGTGGCTACTGGCTGGCTGGCAAGACACTTTCCCCGGTCAAGATGATTACGCGCACGGCCAATGAGATTAGCGCGACCGATCTGCGTCGTCGCTTAGATTTGAAGCGCAAAGATGAGTTTGGGCAGCTGGCTACGACCTTTGACCAGATGTTGGACCGCCTGGAAGCAGCCTTCAAGCGTCAGGCGCAATTTACCGCCGACGCCAGCCATGAACTGCGCACGCCCCTCACGATCATTGATCTGGAAATCAACCGGGCGCTCACACAACTGCACACCTTTGAAGGATACAGGCAGGTGCTGGAAGTGATACAGAGCGAAAACGAGCAGATGACTGCCATCGTGAATAGTCTGCTCCTGCTGGCACGCGCCGATACGGGACAGATCGCACTCCACCGACAGGAGGTCGATCTGAGCGATATTGCTCTGGCCAGCGTCGAACGTCTGCTCTCCCTGGCCCGGCAAAGCGAGATTACTCTTTCGACGGGCGATCTACCGGAACTGCTGATCCAGGGCGATCAGCACTATCTGAGCAGGATGACAATGAATCTGGTGGAAAACGCGATTAAATATACCAGAGGCGTAGGCAAACACGTCCATGTGGAACTGGCAGAGGAGGCGGACACCTGGGGCATCATCCGCGTGAAGGACGACGGTCCCGGTATCGCCAAAGAGCACCTTCCCTATCTCTTTGATCGCTTCTATCGCGTAGACAAAGCGCGTACGCACAACCGGCAGGCTTCTCTTGTTGTACAACCTCGTGGAGAGGAACCGGGAGGGATCGGCCTGGGACTCTCTATTGTACAATGGATTGTACAGGATCATCATGGAGAGGTACAAGTAGAGAGTAGTATGGGCAAGGGCTCAACCTTTGAAGTACGCCTTCCCCTGCTCAAAAAAGCGGAATAAGCAAACGCTGATCCACGTGATCCCTCACATTGCAACGAGGTCTCTTTGTCTTGCCTGGACACCAACATCGGCTGTATACTATATTCAACAAAAATGAACAGCAGAACACCTATATAAGTACCTGTATAAGAGGATTGCGATGAGACAGAAAACCATGCCGGGAGTAGGAGAAAAATTACGTTTGGCCCGTCGAGCGCAGGACTTGAGTTTACGTGAACTGGCCGGTAAAGCCAATGTAAGTGCCAGCCTTCTCTCACAGATTGAGAGTGGTAAAGTCGTCCCCTCGGTCTCCTCACTGTTTCAAATTGCGACAGCCCTTGCCCTCCCCATCAATTCTTTCTTTCCAACAGACGAGCATACCCAGTTGCCGCAAGAATCCCCACAAAACGCGGAGAAACCTGCACAGGAAAGTATCCCCGAGAGCGTGATCAAGCCAACACCAGTTCAATCTATTGAACGCACAGATCTAGCAGTGAAAGGTCCGGTCGTCAGCCCTCAGAACCGCAAAATTATTGAGCTGATGGGCGGGATCACCTGGGAACGCTTAACTGCCCAGAAGGAAGAGGGGATCGAATTTATCGAGGCATGCTACGACGTCGGTGCAACGTCCGGGACAGAAATGATGTACCATGCAGGGAGAGAATTTGGCGTGGTTCTTCAGGGGGAGCTCCAGGTTGATCTGGGTTTTGAGCAGTACATCCTGGGTCCTGGCAATAGCATCATTTTCGACTCAGCCGTGCCGCATCGCCTGACCAACATCGGCCAGATACCGGTGAGAGCCCTCT
This sequence comes from Ktedonobacteraceae bacterium, assembly GCA_035493895.1. Lineage (GTDB taxonomy): Bacteria > Chloroflexota > Ktedonobacteria > Ktedonobacterales > Ktedonobacteraceae > DATJHM01. The sequence continues at coordinate 51,416 of DATJHM010000103.1, read as the reverse complement.
GGTGCAACTTCAATCCCTTGCTTCTCACACCATCCACAGAGAAACCGGCTAACACGCCCAAAATATGATATCACCCAAAACTCGATCCCATTTGTGATTCAGGTGATGGCCTTCACCCCTATGATACAGGATATCAAAGAATGGCGAAAGTCGTGGATCTCACCCAACTGACAGGCAGCCCTTCTTATTGATTATGTCAGATGCACCGTCAAAAAGTTCCCGGATGAAAGCACACGTAGCTTTCATCCGGGAACTTTTTGCGGTTGAATAGCTTTACGCTGCAACAGCATCTTGCAATTTTCCCCGCCGGTTTATCAGCAAGCCAGCGAGGGCCACGATCAGGGAAAATATGCTAAAGATGACCACAAAACCAGTTGTGGCGGGCAGCAGACCCAGCGTATTCGCCATGAGACCAAGGCCGATGACAGGCACGCCAACCGCGACATAACCGATCGCGAAGTATGCGGAACTGGTGGCGCTGCGTTTCTCGGGAGACGCAATGTGCGTCACGATAGCCGCGCTCCCCATGAAGGACAGGCCCTGACCAATCCCTATGATAATAATACTCAGGAAAAAGAGCCACAACGACTGCAAGGGAAAAGATCCCACGAGTATGATAAGTCCGAGAGTCAGAATGATCAATCCACCACTGATAGAGAAACGATGGGGCACACCACGGAGGAGCAGTTGTACGACCGATGCCGACATAAACATCAGGCAGAGCATACCTCCTCCGAGGACACTATTATTCACATGGAGCAGTGAAATCAAGAACGATGGCACCAGCGATGAGGTCATACCCATGGTTGCGTAACAGGCGAAGATCGTCGCAATTGCCAGGACGAAGAGCGGATGGCGCAGAGGAAAATGTGGGCGCGAGAAGACGTTATGCAGCGAGAACGCGCGTGGTTGCGGAATTGTCCAACCGCCCAGAAAAGCGCCTACCAGCAAAACCAGAAGCACGAGGAACGCATAGACGCCGGGATGAGAGGTGAACTGCACAAACAGGCTGGACAAGATTGGCCCCAGACCCAGCCCCAGCACGGTGCACATCGAAACGACCAGCGAAGCTGCACGCGTATTTCCACGTGGATGAAGATCCTGCATGGCCGCTGCCGCCGTACCGGTATTCAGACCCACGGACAGGCCCATGAGAATACGTCCAATGATCAACCAGAGGACATTCTGTGCGAACATAAAGAATAGCGCACTTATAGCCATCAATAGAACAGCAGGTATCAGCACACGCCGACGTCCGATATGATCAGAAAGATGCCCAAAAACAAGGAGGGAGACAAGCACCCCGAGTGCATATACGCCATAGATCAACGTAATCGTCCCGGCCGGAAAATGCCAGAGACGCTGATAGACCACATAGAGGGGCGAAGGCATCGTGCTCCCAAGCATCAGAATAAAAAGAAGATAGGCCACAGACCAGAAGGCAAGCGTTTTTTTAGACACGGATGGGTTCCCTTTCGAAATCCATCCTCATCGATGGGTTATTGTACAGAGTCATTCCTGTTCTTTTTCTGTGTAATGCTATTGTTGAAACATCTCTAAGCATTGAATATCGACAATATTCAATATTTTCAACAACATGCGGTTTCAGACTGCGAAGTTTTTCTTTCTATTGTCATTATAGCGCCATTCGCTAAACAAATACAAGGTTTTGTACAGTATACTGTACAAAACCACAATAGGCAGTATGGCAAAAAAATCAGAGGGGATAGAGGATGGACTGGACTCGGTGCGTCCTTCTTCTGGGAGGCGGCAAATCGGATGTCAGGAGGGAGTGATCAGTTTTCTGACGGCTTCGACTCGAGGCCAATCTTTTCGGCGTCATCAACGTCAGTCGCGCAGAAATCCCCATCTTTCGGGAACTGGGATACGTTGTCCATGGACCTGTGGATTAGGAGTAATGGCGCGATGAGGCATAAAATTCCCCTTTTTTCCTCTTTTACTTGACATTCTCTCATTTCCTCTGTCATAATTTTTAAAGATATTGATGAGTATGTATTGAGGTTAGTTTCAGGTGTGAGGGTAGGTATGGTTCAAATTATTACGGTAATAAATTTCAAGGGGGGCGTTGGAAAGACAAGTTGTTCGATCGAGCTATCAACGGCACTGGCACGTCATCATGGAAGGAGAACACTGCTCGTCGATCTTGATCCACAGGCAAGCTCGACTTTTTATGTCATGGAGCAACCACGCTGGCTGCAATGGAAAAAGATGCGCGGTTCGACCTACAATCTCTTTGAACATCATGATGGCAATTTTCCCATCCGCAATATCATCGTTCCAAATGTGTTGGAGCATGTTGGAGTTTTTGGCTTCGATCTGCTGCCCTCTAATCCTGATCTGGTCGATGTGGATCTGCGTCTGACCGATTTCGTAGGCCATACCATTTTACAGCATTATTTTGATGAGATCGCCAATGATTACGATTATATTATCTGTGATTGCCCACCAAACTTTAATCCGGTGACCAAGAATAGTCTCTGGGCCAGCGATGCATATGTTGTACCAACGATTCCTGATTTTCTCTCGACGTATGGAATTGGTTTATTACAACGGTCGGTAAACAAGCTTTTTGCCAGTCCTAATCAGGATTACTTCAGAGGGCCGGTGCTGGGAGGAATTATTTTGACGCGTATTCGTACGAACGTACGCCTCCATGCGACCTACTGCGACCGGGTACGAGCAGAATATCCTCAGCAGGTTTTCAAACATACGATCAGCGATAGCATTGTGGTAGCGAGCGCAGCCGATAATCGATTACCTGTCAGCGCAATTGTCCACCCAAAAGGCCAGGAGCAGGAGCTTCAGGACCAATTCAAACATCTGGCGGGCGAATTCATCAGCCGTATCTTGCATGTGCAATCAATGAAGCGACAGGGTCTACATTCTTTTTAAAGAAAAGCAGCAAAGAAAGAGAAAATAGAGGAAATGAATACACGTTTTACTGTAGATCAACTTGAACGTATGAAAACGCATGAACTTGCCGATCTTCTGGCTAATGTAGTTCTGGTCCTGCGGCGTCTGCCCGATGTCGAATGTCGAGAATTAGGAAATCATCTTGCGAACACAGAGCAAGATGCTCTTGCACCGAAGCCGATTATGCAGACACAGGATCAACAATCTCCAAAGTTGAAGTTTACCCTCATGGATCTAGAGTCCAAGAAACTCCCTGAAGTGAAGCAGATTGCAAAAGATCTTCATCTCACAATCTCCAGCAAGAGCACAAAAAAAGATCTGATCAGCAAAATTCTCGTACGACAGGAACAGGAATATAGCGATCAGTTTGCTATTCAGCATCTCTAGTTTTAGTATCCTCAAGAAGATCGAGCAAGGATAGTAGCTTCTTCATGAGATCAGCATGCTCGTAAATGGCAAAATACGTATGTAATAGCAGGAATTCTCACAAATGCCTCACAAACAGCATCACATTATTGTCACATGGTATTATCTATTGTATACTCATTATGCTTATGCATGTCAAAAATCGGCCTGACGGCTGCCTTCGCTCTCTATTCGCCGAAAAAGGCGTGTTACACTGGAATTGGTTACAAACGCGTGAAAAAAAGTGAGTAACCCTGGAGAGTTACTTTTTCCAGGCCAGTGAACATCGTCTTTCTTTCCAACAGTCATGTTGACTGGTGAACAGGTCTGGCTTTCATCATAAATGTTTTTTTGGGGAGGATACACGTCAATGCTCGATCAAGCACGCCTCGAACTTATGCACAAATATTGGAATGCGACCAATTATCTTACCATTGGGCAAATCTATTTACAGGATAATCCCTTGCTGCGCGAACCTCTACGACCCGAGCATATTAAGCCTCGTCTGTTGGGACACTGGGGAACCTCACCGGGCTTGAGCTTCATTTATACACATGTCAACCGCCTGATACAGGATACTGATGCGGATATGATCTATCTGGCAGGACCCGGACACGGCGGACCTGCGTTGATTGCCAATGTCTATCTGGAAGGCACCTACAGCGAGATCTATCCCGGAATCACGCAGGATACGGCCGGCTTGAAAAAGCTCTTCCGCCAGTTCTCAACGCCCGGCGGCGTGCCAAGCCATGTGAGCGTACCCACTCCGGGCTCGATCCATGAAGGGGGTGAGCTTGGCTACGTCCTTTCGCACGCCTTTGGCGCAGTTTTCGATAATCCGGGCCTGATTGCCGTGGCCGTCATTGGCGATGGAGAGGCTGAGACAGCTCCTTTAGAGGGAGCCTGGAAGAGCATCAAGTTTCTCAATCCGGCACGCGATGGGGCCGTGCTTCCCATTCTGCACCTCAATGGCTACAAAATCTCTGGTCCGACCGTCCTGGGACGCGAAGACAATGAGAGTATCAGCCAGCTCCTCTCAGGTCATGGTTACGATGTCCATTTCGTCGAGGGCGATGATCCCATGAGCACCCATCTTGCCTTCGCGGAGACCCTTGACACCTGCTACGAGAAGATTCGCTCCTATCAGACGGATGCACGCAAAAATGGCTTCACCTACCACCCACGCTGGCCCGTCATCGTTTTGCGCACCCCCAAAGGCTGGACCGGGCCGAAAGTCGTCGATGGGCATCCGGTTGAGAATACCTTCCGCTCCCATCAGGTGCCGGTTGCCGATGTCAAAGCCAATGCGGAACATCTGAAGATCCTGGAAGAGTGGATGCGCAGCTATAAGCCTGAAGAACTCTTTGACGAGCGCGGACACCTGCAAGATGAGATAGCCGGTACAACCCCGCAGGGAGAACGCCGCATGGGTGCCAATCCTCATGCCAATGGCGGAAAGCTGCTGGTTGACTTGAATCTTCCCTCATTTAGAGACTACGCCATTCAGGTGGACCATCCGGCAAGCGAGCGCCATGAGTCGACGCGGCAATTAGGCAAGATGCTACGCGACATCTTCAAGCGCAATAGCGAGCAAGAGAATTTCCGCCTCTTCTGTCCCGATGAGACCAACTCAAACCGGCTCGGGGACGTCTTCGACGTCGAGAATCGCTGTTCGGTCGAAAAGATCATCTCAATAGACGATCATGTCTCACCAGATGGACGCGTGATGGAAGTGCTCAGCGAGCATCTCTGTCAGGGCTGGCTGGAAGGCTATCTGCTCACCGGTCGCCATGGCTTATTCGCAACCTACGAAGCCTTTGCGATGGTCTCCAGTTCCATGACCGTGCAACATACGAAATGGATGCAAGAAGGGAACAAGCTGCCCTGGCGCGCCCCCATCTCATCGCTGAACATCCTGCTCACCTCCACCTGCTGGCGCAATGACCATAACGGCTTCAGCCACCAGGGTCCTGGCCTGATCGATACGGTGCTCTCGAAGAAAGGGACCGTCGCACGCATCTATCTGCCCCCAGACGCAAACTGCTTGCTTTCCAGTGCAGATCACTGTCTCCGCAGTCGCAACTATGTCAACCTGATCGTCATTGACAAGCAACCGCAACTCCAGTATCTGAGCATGGAAGAAGCCATCGAGCACTGTGATCGCGGCATGTCGACGTGGCATTGGGCCAGCAATGAAGGCAGGGTCGAGCCAGATGTCGTACTCGCCTGCGCAGGTGATATTGCGACACTGGAGACCGTCGCAGCGGCGTGGTGGCTGCGCAAGCACATCCCGGAACTGAAAGTACGCGTCGTCAACGTCGTAGACTTGATGTCGCTCTATCCAGCCTTCTTCCATCCACACGGCATAGACGAGTCGACCTTCGTCGAGCATTTCACGGCTGATAAACCGGTCGTCTTCGCCTTCCATGGCTACCAGCGTGCCATCCATGAGGTCATTCATGGTCGCACCAATGCCGCTCGCTTCCACGTGCGCGGTTTCAACGAAGAGGGAACCACGACCACGCCGTTCGATATGGTCGTACTCAACGGGATGAGTCGCTATCATCTGGCAATCGAGGCGATGAAACGTGCCCAACGCATACGAGCGCTCACGCCCGATCTGATCGCGGAATGCGAAGACATGCTCATAAGACACCATGCCTACGTGCGTGAGCACCTGGAGGATATGCCCGAAATCACGAACTGGGTCTGGAGCGACTAGAGAACAGGTGGTGATTGCATTTTCTGGTGCAATCGCCATATATTACAGATAGAAAAGCCGCGGGCAGGACACATTGCATTGACCCGGCAAGGAAACTCCCAGTTCCAAAGAAGAAAGTAGAAGATGAAACAGATAGAGTCGCCCACAGACGATGCTCCGGCCCCTGGTTCGCCGGAGCAGGTACGAGCAATCATTGCAGAGCTGCGCCGCCTATATCCAGAGGCGGCGTGTTCGTTGAATTACACCACGCCGCTTGAGCTACTGGTTGCAACGCAACTCTCGGCCCAATGCACCGATGAACGCGTAAACATCGTCACGAAGAAACTCTTCCAGAAATATCGCAGCGTCGAGGATTTTGCCAGTGCAAGTCAGGAGGAGTTAGAGCAGGATATTCGTTCGACCGGTTTTTATCGGAATAAGGCAAAAAATATTCGCGCCGCCTGCCAGCGCATCATCACCGAATACCATGGAGAAGTGCCACGAACGATGCCCGAACTGCTCAGTCTGGCGGGCGTGGCGCGTAAAACCGCGAATGTGGTCCTGGGCAATGCTTTTGGGATCGTAGAAGGCTTTGTGGTCGATACTCATGTAGGACGGCTCTCACGTCGTCTGGGCTGGACCCAGCTACACGATCCGGTCAAGATAGAGCAGAGATTGATGCGCATCGTGCCTGAGCAGGATTGGCTTGACCTCTCTCACCTCCTCATCTTTCATGGGCGCGCGATCTGCGAGTCCCGCAAGCCGCGCTGTAGCCAGTGCACGCTGGTCCCCCTGTGTCCATCCGCATTTCTCACCACGACAACCGAATAAGCAGGATTTAACAGCTGTTGCCAGGTTTACACAATTTTTGTATACTATACTCATCTTTTTCTGTGCTTTGATGGACAAAGAGAGCAGCTGCTTTTTTGCTAAGATAAAGGGATAATCCAGTAAAAACAGCAAATACGTTCCTCCTGGCTTATCCCAGAAAGCGAACATAAAGCCATGCCTATTCCACCAGAACCCAAACGAGAGCATCCGAGTACGTATTTTGTCCAGGATCGTAGCAATCAAGAAGAAATGAAACGCTTACAGATCCAGGATGCGATGGCTACCGCAGGTATGGGAGGCCCGCTAGCAGAGCAACCCGACCCGACCGCCTTCCAACGCGTGCTTGATGTCGGTTGCGGCACCGGGGGCTGGCTCATTGAACTGGCGAAAACGACGCCAACCAGCACCGAGCTGGTCGGAGTAGACGCGAGCCGCACGTTTGTCGAGTATGCACGTGCTCAGGCTGAGGCCGAACAGGTCAGCGATCGCGTAAAGTTTCAGGTGATGGATTCCTTGCGCATGCTCGAATTCCCCAATCACTCCTTTGATCTCGTCAATTTACGCCTTGGCATGAGCTGGCTGCGAACGTGGGACTGGCCCAAAGTCTTGCAGGAGTTTGGGCGCATCGCTCGACCCGATGGCGTGATCCGGATCACCGAAGCCAATGCCTTTCCTGACGGGAACAGTCCGGCCTTGATGCGCATCGGTGACCTGGGAATGACAGCATTCTATCAAGCAGGACACCTTTTCACGCAGACAAGAGATGGCATGACCAGCCAGCTCGCCCGCCTGTTGGAGCAGCATGGGTACCAGCAGGTGCAGACACAAGCCCATGTCTTGGAATATCGCGCTGGCACCCCTGAAGGGCTGAATTTTACGGCGAATTTGCAGCTCGTTTTTCGGACGATAGTGCCGTTTCTGCAAAAATGGGCTCGCCTGCCAGATGATTACGAAGAACTCTATCACCAGATGCTCCAGGAGATACAGCAGCCAGATTTCGTGGCAAGACAATATCTGCTCACAGCCTGGGGAATGGTATCACCTCCCGAGCTCTCAACCAGAAAGAGCGACCCGCTGCGCTAACGATGGATTGATATGTTGAAAGCGAGCCAGGCAAAACGCTTACATCAAAGCTCCATGCGTATTGAGAGAGCCGCGGGCAGAATCTGGACCGCGAAGCGTTGCGCCTGGGAGGTCTCGCCGTCGACCTCCATCATGACCGGGAACGTACTTTCCAGCAAGAGAGCACGAGCCCGAGAGAGAGAGACTTCCGGCACCCCTGCATGTTTCCCTCTCTGCACAAGAGGCAACAGTTGCATCACCCGGAACAGCGACATGTAACGAATCACGCACACATCCAGCAGGCCATCGGCCGGATCAGCGTCCGGATTAATACGAAAACCACCACCGTAGGCCGGACCAAGCGTTACCGCCAGCAAGATATAACGCCGTTCGGGTGTCAGTCCCTGTTCGGGCGCATCAAAAGAGAAACGGAGCCAGGGGCAACGCTGATAGCCGAACAGCAACTGGCGAAGCGTAGCCACATAATAGAGACGCTCGCCACTCATCAAGGGATATTTTTTGAGATGATTGGCCGCCTCGGCAATATCGGCATCCAGGCCAATGCTAAACGAATTGATAAAATAGCGATCGTTCACACGGCCCGCATCAATAGCGCGAATGCGACCGTGAAAAGCCAGTTCAAGCGCCTGCTCCGGCGCATGTGGCAGATTGAGCGTACGCCAGGCATAGTCATTTCCCGACCCTGCGGCAACGATTCCCAGCGGCACCTGTTGACCGCTGGAGAGAAGACCATTGGCCGCCTCATGCACCGTCCCATCGCCACCAATCACCACCAGAGGACGCCCATCTCTGGCCGCCTCAGCGGCCCAGAGACTGGCATCACCTACCCTCTGCGTCTCTCGATAGCAATCCGACCATTGCTTCGCATCGCAATAGCGTTGAACAAGCGAACGATAACGCTGCATTTTTCCACGATTGGCAGCAGGGTTCAGGATAACCAGAGGAGGTACAGACGACTGCGCTGTCTCCATGGCAAGCCCTCCTTTTGCGGATTCTCTCTTGCCTGATTGTACCATCTCCCGGTTATCTCAACAATACAACGTGCAAAAATGCGCGTTAAGGATTTGCCGATCGCTCGTTATGCGCAGCCTGCAACTGATGATAGAATTGCAGGCATTGCTCGGCCAGAGCTGTAATGTGATACTTGCGTAGCACCGTCTGACGCGCCTCCTGCCCCAGTTGCTGAGCAAATGCGCCATCCTCGAGAATGCGCCGCAATGCGCGGGCCATCGCTTCGGGATTCTCTGGCTCGACCAGCAGACCATTGCTGCCCTCGCTGATCACATCTTCGCTGCCACTCACACGAGTTGCCACACAGGGCAGTCCACAAGACATCGCCTCAATCAGCGCATTCGGCATCCCTTCCCAGCGTGAGGGCAATACAAATCCCCAGGCATGTTGCAGCAAGTCAGGCACATCTCTACGCTGGCCCAGAAATTCAACGCTATCCTGAATCCCTAACTCGGCAACAAATCGCTCGAATTGAGGTCGGAACAAGCCACCCCCCACGAGACGCAGGCGAGGCTTCAAGTGCGAGCGCCATTCTGCGGGCTCATGCATCATCCTTCCCCACGCATGCAGCAAGACATCGACCCCTTTGGGATACTCCAGACGAGCAACACAGACAATATCCCGCTCCGTCCGCGTCCTATCCACCTGCGCGGCAGGCTGGAACACAGCCGTATCAACCCCATTTGGCAGCGAGATAATCTGCTCCGGTCTTATACCGTTCCTCACAAGATACTGATAGCTACGCGTACTGAGTACCTGATAGAAGGCATTAGAACGTTTTAAATAGCGTAGCGTAAACCCTCCGGCAAAACTCGTTTGCTGCAAGCATTCGAGGGCACCAGGAATCCAGTTTTTGATATTGATACGAAAGAAGCTGCTATCCAGAACCCCTTCCAGCGTATCTGCCATCAACATCGCCCCGTCGCGGCGAATGCGAGCCACTTGCCTCTCATCTGGACCGGCACTTTGAATGCTAATAATCGTGGGTTTCTGTAAAAGATTCCCAATAAAAACGGCAATTGCCGCTAATGAGGACATCTGCATCACATGGATCACATCATACTGCTGGCGCAAGCGCCACAATGCCAGGAATACGCCCAGCATAAAGAAGGGATGACCGAATTTCCCCAGGCGCATCCAGCCCTTATGTCTACAGATACTGCCGACGCGTATGATCGGGAGCCCTTTATAGTCCTCTTTGCCTTCCCATTGTTTATTGTGGCGTAGCGTCAGCACCAGCGCCTCGTGACCAAGCTTTTGAATATGGCGAGCATGTTTTTCGGCCTGAACCTCAGCCCCGCCAATAAATGGATGGAACTTAAAAGAGAGAACGCAGACACGAGTATGATCATGAACAGAAGATGAATGAAACATGAGCAAATGCTCCTTTCGTCTGTGTTACTTCGCATCACGGGTACCCGCAGGCCGCTCCGAAGATTTGCGCTCAGAACGAATACCACGTGAAAAACAAAATTAACATAATACCATCGTCACAAGCGGCCCTAAATTCATCATAGCGGAACAACCTAGTACCAGAGAGCCGGATACACACCCGATCTCCGGCCGGAGCGCGTCACTAGTGTATATATGCTCATCAAAGAGCGATAAATAAAAAGGAGATAAAGTATGGATATAGTAATCGTCAATATGCTGATAGTGATATTCTTCCCCGGCGTATGCTTGACCCTTCTAGTAGTAACCAGAGAAAGAGCCTCCGAGAAAGCAGGTCTGCGACCCGAAGAGAGAAATGGGGGAGCAGAGATTCGCCCAGATAAAGCAGCATTTGCCCTGTTGGGAGCGATCCTGGCTTTCGTGTTTGTACTGACGGTCGTTCTACATAGAGGAAGAAACTGAGCTATATAAAGACAGAAGTACTACTCGCCAAATAATAAACATTCTGCACAATGGAACATTATGTGTTATGATGAGAGCGTGCCACGAGCTGTGCTTGAGGAGAGGGAAATCAGCGTATTACGCGCCTTAACATCTCTTTGACACAGGTGCCCCAACACCATCAAAAACCATGTGATTCAACAAAAATCAGCATATGATTGTGGATGGCACATTAAATTTAGTAAGGGGAAATTGTATGGAAGCAATCATCCACCTTAAGCCTCTTGAGCTCACTGATCGTCGACAATCGAGTCGAGCCGTCCATAGTTGTTTGCGTGAACTGATACTCAATGGATCATTTCCGCCAGGTGCAGTCCTCTCACAACTGGAGTTATCAAAGGCGTTAGGAGTCAGTCGGACCCCTCTGCGAGAGGCATTTCGCATGCTACAGGAAGAGGGATTAATCGAGGCCGAGCCCAATCTACGGGCACGGGTGAGCCTGTGTAGTCCTGACGATCTGGCAACCGTCTATGCAAGCCGGATCGTCCTGGAATCTTTAGGTATTGCACTTACTGCCAGCAAATTTTCGCAAGAGCAGAAAATAGCCGCCGAAGAGGCACTGGAACAGATGCATGCAACCAGCGAGCGAAATAACTTTGCTGAGTGGCAAAAAGCCCATCGCACCTTTCATTGCATCTTGAGCAGCCATGCAGGGCAGGAGCTTTCACGGATCATCCAGACCCTCATCGAACGTGCGGAGCGCTACTTTTATGTATATCGGCCTCGTAATAGCCGTGTCTGGTGGAGTCACGCCAGCGAGATAGAGCATCGACAGTTGCTCCAGGCGTGCATGCAGCACAGTAGCAACGAAGCAGCTCGACTGGTAGCGCGGCATCTGGCTGCCTTCGCCAACACTATCCTGACCGAGCTAGAGCCTGCACATCACACAGGTGCGATACAAACAGCACTCCAACTGGTTGAAAACAAGCCTACCTGTGATACCACTACAAACGCAGGATAGGAGATACGACCGAAGACCGGCATCAGCCAGACTTCGCCCGAGGAAAGGACGATCAGAATCGCGCGATTCTGACCGTCCTTTGCCTGTCTCTGCTCAAGCTTTTAGAGTACATCCACAAAAAAAATTCCCCTGGTTCATCAAACCGTATCCTGTGTTACAATGCTGCTAGATAAATGCCTCGTCATACAACGGAGTATTGTCCAATCCAAAAAGAACGGGTAAAGGGATTCGAGAGTGCAGGTACTTTCTTATAATATTCTCCTTGGCGGAACTTCACGCACAGAACCACTGACCAGCATGATCCGTGGCAGTCAGGCTAATGTCATAGGTCTCGTGGAGGCAAACGATGCTTCAGTCGTTGAAGAACTGGCAACACGGCTGAACATGCACTTTTTTTTGACCGGGCACGGGCAACACAGGCGCGATTGGAATATCGCGTTTCTCAGCCATTTGCCGATTATCTCAACACAGATACATACCAATCTGGCAATTTTTTCCCGACGGCATATGCTGGAGGTCACGCTTGAAGAACCTGATGGGCAACCATGCACCATCTTCATGACACATCTTACTGCGAGCTTTTATCGTGGTCCAGAAAGTAATCGCATGAGGCGCGCCGAAGTGCAGGAAATCATGCGCATCATGGAGACAAAGAAGGGTACACCTCATCTGCTGATGGGAGATTTTAATTCGATTGCGCCGGGTGATACATTAGATACCAGTAATATCCTGCGCATCAAACTACAACAGCGAGATCAGAGCCTGCTCTATCGCAAAAAGATGGCGATCGCAAACCAGAAGCCATATCGACCACCGCGCCTGCGAGAGCGCATCTTCACAAAAGTCGTACGTATACTCTTACGCAGTAGAGGTGGGCGGGTCTTGCTCGAGGCAACCGCTCCACTGTATACAAGAGGAGGAATTGATCTTTTGCTTCAGGATGGTTACACTGATTGCTTCCGCCATCTTCACCCCCAGGAGGCAGGCTTTACCTATCCCTCGGATGATCCATCCTGCCGCATCGACTACATTTTTGCCAGCCCTGAGATGGCCGCTCGCTTACAGAGCTGTACCATCGTAACGGAAGGAGATGGGGTGGGAGGCGAGGCGGCGAGCGATCACCTCCCGGTATGCGCAGTCTTTCGAGACGCATAGCGAACACACACGAAGTTGCTTGCAGGCTACTCTTCTTCAGGATCTTTAGGGGCACGATGATCTCTTTGCGCTCTTGAGCGCAGGTGGGATTGATAATAAGCCTCTTTCACAAAACCCGGAGCCATTGGAGCCCCAGGACTCTTCTCCATCTCCTGAGAGATCCAGGATAAACCATCAGCTTCCGTCTGGAGTCCCTGCTGATAGGGAATGTTTGCCTGGAGGTATACATTGGCTTCTCGCAACACTTGTTGTGCGCCCTGCTGGTCTCGCTGCTGATTCAATTTGAGCGCTTCACGTTTTGCCTGATCAACCTTCTGTTCACCAACAAGTTGAACCACATGGGGATCAGGCAACTCCTTCTCACACAAACGTTCGTCTGCATAGGAGAGCCAGAGTTCCTGCCAGTCGCTCTGGCGCTTCTGCCCACCCTCCTGCCAGACAATACGCGCGCGTACCGTTTGTCCATCCAACTTCTGCTGTTCGGGGAAGACAACGTTGACAATGACGTGGCGCTCCTCCCCACCCAGGAGATCACCAATCGTGAGAGATTGACGCGTTGGTGATACTTCCTGGCTCCAGTAGGCACTAATGACCTTCGTCGTTACGCCCTCACGTACCTCTATCTCCAGGCACACCTGACTGGCAAGTACCGAGAATAGCTCGCCAAGCTCACCCATAAAGGTGCTGACGATCTCACTCGTCTTCCGTAGATGATGAAATTGCCCACCACCCGCAACTGCCATGGGACCAAGAAGCGCCTCGTTATAATCCTCACCGATGCCAAAGGTGCTTGTACTGATTCCAGCATTGCTACGAATTCCGCCCGCCTGCACGGCGATCTGCTCAGTATCGGTCAGGCCTTGATTTGCCAGACCATCAGTGAGCAAGAAGCAGCGTGAGAGACCTTGCTTCTGTCCCGGCAACGCATCACCAGCGATGGCATTACAGCCTGTGAGCCATCCCTCATGTAACGCGGTCGCCCCTCGCGCTTCAATTTTTTCGAGCTGTTTGCTTATTGCTGTTTTGGCGGCTGGCGTCACCTTCGTCAGGGCCTGCACTGTATCAATCTGGTCGTCATAGACAACTACGGCAATTTGATCGCGTTCGTCGAGATGGTCAAGCAGCGTCAGTGCCGCCTTTTTCGCGGTATTGATCTTCCCTCCAGCCATTGATCCACTACGGTCCAGCACCAGCGCGAGCGTCAACGGTATACGCTGCTCTTTCACCTTCTCAGCCACCTGCTCAACCTGGATCTGAAAATCGATATGGGTTTCACTGCCTTGCAGACGCAAAAAACGTCGCTCCGGGCGCATACGCAGAGTTATCGCCATGGGTATCCCTCCCGTTATCGTTACTTTTGCTTCAACGGTTACGCATTATCATCGAGCATTGGATGGTTCGTGTACTCGCGAGCGGCCTTGAGCAGGCGTCCTATCAGGGCTCGATCGCGCTGGCTGACGTTGGCGCTGACATGCAATTCTATCCCGGGTGCCAGCACCCAGCGTTGCCAATCTTCGTGCTGTGGCGCACTTTGTTCTGGCGCTATGCTGTGAGACGCAGGCGCAGGGTATTCAGCTCTACGTTCAGCTAATTGATGCGCCGCTCCCTTGAGTAAAGAACTCACATACTCCTTAGGCGAAGGAGCCTGCGCCGCGCGCTCCTGTTCAGCCACACGCTGTTCCTCCTCCTCCAATAATGTGCGCACTTCATCTAACGAGAGAGGAGTGAGAATAGCGCGAATTTCAGCCAGGGCCACACGTCGGTCAGACAACCGCCTGACCAGACGCAAACGCAACAGTTGTTCGTCTCCATAAGCAGTCGCTTTGCCCCGTCTCTCTGGACCTGGAATGAGGCCCTCCGTTATATAGAACCGGATGGTACGCACTGGCACACCAACACGCTCCGCCAGTTCTTCAATTGTCAGTTCTTCCTCTTGCATAGTCCTATTATATACAGTGTCACTGTCACTGTCAATACCCTGAAAATAAGAGATACCCGGTGTATGAAAAGAAGCCTATCTCTGCGTGAAACACCTCACATGAGATAGGCTTCTTCTGGCAGGTTACGATCAGTCTACTTCAGAGGAGAGAAGCAGCACATTTTTAATGCCTTCCACCTGACCAAAAAGCACCCTTTGGAATTGCTCCAGGGGATAGCGCCCCGTGATCATGGAAGAAAGGGCAGTGGGCCAGCGCTGTTTGAAAATAGCGAGATCACGAATCGCCTCGGAGAACGCTTCGGAACTGGCATTGACCGTCCCAAATATTGCCTGATTCCACATCACCAGACCATGCATCAGACGATCGAGCGCTATCTCCTGGGGGTCCTCGGGCCCGGGAACACCGGTAAAGACAAAGATGCCATGCGGACCAAGCTGGCGCATGACAGCAAACGCAAGTTGCGACACACCCAGCGCTTCATAGACAATGTCAATTTTATCGATCCGCCTGGCAAGCTGTTCCACGCTCACGTCCGTGCTAGAAATATAGGTTGCGCCCACGGCTTCTACAAGCGCAGATTTAGGGTTGGGAGCCTGGGCACGAGAGTAGACAAATGTTTCAAAGCCCGCTGTAACCAGGAGCATCATCCCTAATAGGCCGACAGGACCCGCGCCCAGCACGACGGCACGCTGTCCCTCGCCAAAGCGGGCGGTCGCCGCCTGTTGCGCACGCCAGGGGAAATGTTGCTGCATCTGCCGCACACGCGCAAAGGCTTTCTCCGCAATAGTCAGAGGCTCAACCAGAACCGCAATCTCACGTAAAGACCAGGGTACAACGTTGACATAATTCTCCTCTTCGACGACGTACTCGGTCAAAAAGCCATGAGAAGCCTGGATACCCCGCTCAGTATAGTCGCCCGTCTCACAATAGTCCTGACGACCGGCCTGACAGGGCTGGCAGGTCGTCTGGTGGCAGGGGCGGCGCACGGTCACGACCACCAGATCGCCAACATGCACATGAGAGACCGCGTTACCAACCTCCACAACCTCCCCCAGAGACTCATGGCCCAGAATAAGATAATCAGAGCCTGGCGGAGGCGAACCAAAGGCAAAGGTACAAATCTCTTTATCCGTGCCACACATGCCCACCTCCAGGATGCGAATCTTCACCTGATCCGCACGCTCAATCAACGGTTCGGGATGCTCAATCAGCGCAATCTCACGCTGCCGAGGAAAAACTGCAACTGCTTTCATTGTAACCGTGGCGGGCTGCTCTTTTTGCTGCTCCGAGCAGCCTGCCAATGCTCCTTTCGCCATTGTACTACGTTCTTTTAGTACTGTAACACATCCAATCCGCTCTCAGGGAACAGAAAGCAAGCGAGTTTCAGCGAGGCGAGCACAATCGAGGAGGGAAAAGGTCAATGGGAAAAAAGTTTGGCCCGGATACGTTTCTTTAGTAATCTATACTATACTGTAGTTTGTTACTACCTGTAACGATATCAATAGTAGAGCACCTTACGTAAAATGAAAAGATGCGCATCTATTATCAGATACATGCATTCCCATTTGCTGAGCTATAACCCTGATTAATATTGTTCATCTTTCAATATCTTTTTGGACTAGAATCAATATTGCATTTTACAGGAAGTATGTTATAGTTAGTAAAAAGACACCACGTCTGCTTGCTTCTTTCAATAAATAGTAAGCATACACTGTCTCTATTAAATATGTAGTTGTGGCGGAAAGTGAGGGGGAGGTATGCACTACCAACAATCCGTGTCAACATAACGAAACATATGTCAAAATAAACATTTAGAAAAGAACGTAAGCAAGGAAGGCGCGAGAGTATAGCCCGCATACAGCCAGAGATTGTCTGTTGGGGGCCTCCGTTCGTTGCAGATTATCACACTATTCATCCTATTAAAAAAGCGAACCTTGCCGACACAGCAAGCATGGATAAGGGAGGATGCGTTCGTGAGTTACTGGAATATCAATGAAGACACATTCACTCCGGTACTAAAGAAGGTACAAAGCCAGGAGACCGTTTTTACCATTGGTAACGGTTACTTCTGCACGCGCGGCACATTTGAAGAGAGCTATCCCAGAGCCAACCCGGCAACCTTGCTGTTTGGCGTGTTTGACGAAGTTCCGGTCGCCAGAGAAGAGCTGGCCAATGCTCCTGACTGGACGGTGATAAAAATCTTCGTCAATGACGAGCGTTTTCGCCTTGACCGCGGGAAAATACTTGCGTATCACCGCACATTAGACATGCAACACGGCGTACTCACACGGAGCGTACATTGGGAGAGCCCGGGCGGGATTCGTCTGCGTATCACCAGTGAGCGCTTCGTCAGTCTGGCCGATGAACACGTCGGGGCGATTCGCCTGAGTGTTACGGTCGAAAGCAGTCCAGGGGCCGCGCCAGTCGATCTCACGATCCGTTCCAGCCTCGACACAGCCGAGGGCAACTACGATGTACTACACTGGGAAACCGTAGATCAGGGGCACCGAAACGATCTTCTCTGGCTCCTGAGTGAGACCAAGCATACAGGCGTCACATTGGCTCAGAGCATGAGCTTCACCACGCAGCAAGGCTTGCGAAAAGAATTTGTCGATTCCGACGTCTCTCCCAGCATCCGTTTCTACGGCAGCGTCACCCCAGGCGATACTATTATCGCAGACAAAATACTCGTCCTCTACACCTCGCGCGATAACACAAGCGATCCCATGCGCTCAGCAACCGAGCACCATCTCGCTATCCTACAGCAAGCGGCCAATGCGCAGGAACCAGACGTACGCTCGGCCCTGCACGTCAGCGATTCTGTAGCAGCCATGACGGTGCCCTCCATGCATTCCAGTATGGGTGCGTACGACCAGCTTCTGCAAAGGCATAAACAGGCGTGGCTGGACTTCTGGCAGATTGCGGACGTGATTATCGAGGGCGATGAGAAAGCACAGATCGGGATACGCTACAGCATCTACCAGTTGCGCATCAACGCCTCCCTTCACGATAACCGCTATAGTATCGCCGCCAAAGGGTTAACCGGGTTCGGCTACCGCGGGCATGTCTTCCATGATACAGAGATCTTCATGCTACCATTCTTCACCTACGTCATGCCAGATGTCGCACGCAACCTCCTGCTGTATCGCTATCGCCTCCTCCCGGCAGCACGTCAGAAGGCAGCGAGCAGTGGCTACGAAGGGGCACAATATCCCTGGGAGAGCACGCTGAGTGGGGAAGAAGCTACGCCCGGAGCCATTGTACACCCGGAGACGGGCGAGGTTATTCCGGTCTTGAATGGTGACCTTGAGCTGCATATCACCGCAAGCATAGCGCACGCGGCCTATGAATACTGGCGCGTGACTGGCGATGATGCGTTTATGCGCGATTATGGTGCCGAGCTGATCTTAGATACGGCAAAGTTCTGGGCGAGCCGCGCCGAGAAGCACGATCACAAGCCCTACTACGAAATCACCAATGTGATTGGTCCTGACGAGTGGCATGAGCACGTGGCGAATAATGTCTATACCAACTTTATGGCCAGACGCAATATCCGCGCGGGATTTGAGGTGCTGGATTGGCTCAAACGGACCGCTCCTGCCAGAGCGCATAAGCTCACACAACAGCTCGATCTCAATGATCAGCGATTGGCCCATTGGCAGGATGTAGAACATAACCTGCGCGTGCCACTGGATCCCAAAAGTGGCGTCTTTGAACAATTCGATGGTTTCTTCGCCCTGGAGCCCCTGGATCAAGATCTGTACAAGGGGCGCAGTGATTCCTACCAGGGCATCATGGGTCTGCCAGCAACGCAGAAGTACCGCATCATCAAGCAGGCCGATGTCTTAATGCTCCTGACTGTGCTTGATCGGGAGTTTGATCTCCATACGAAGCAGATCAATTGGGAGTATTATTATCCCATCACTGACCATAGCTATGGATCTTCGCTTACCCCGGCCCTGCACGTTATCATGGCCTGTGAGCTAGGCCTGATTGATCAGGCCTACCAGCTCTTCATGAAAGGCGCGCGGGTCGATCTGGAGAATCTACGCAATAACACGCCAGATGGTATTCATGTTGCCTGCGCTGGCGCGGTCTGGCAGGCTGCAATACTGGGCTTCGCGGGCCTGAGGGTCACGGAGCATGGATATACTACCAATCCACACTGGCCCGATAGCTGGACGCGACTGGCTTTCACTATTCAGTTTAGAGGGAAGACGACGTTTATCGATCTGCGCAAGTAGCAAAATCAGCGGATCATGACGAAAGGCCATTCCTCCCTCACAATAAAGGGGAGGAATGGCCTTTCAATATTTACTCCTGCTCTATGCAGGAGGATTGGCGGTCTTCAACTCGGCTTCAAGATCGTCGATGAACTGGCGAGCGAGACGACCAGAACGGCCTACATGCTGGCGCTCCCAGCGAAGCGCGCGCTGACGAATGACCTCATCCGGCAGATCGAGCTGGCGCTGACGAGCGAGCCCAAGGGCGATCTCCAGGTAGCGCTCCTGGTCGGGCGAGACAAAGGTCACGCGCAAACCAAAGCGATGAACAAGTGATTGCTTCTCGTCCATGGTATCACGCCAGTTGGTATCGTCGGCTGGCTTGCCACGATCTGAAAAGTTTTCGCGTATCAGATTCATGCGGTTGGTCGTGGCGTAGATCAGGACGTTGTGAGGACGCGACTCAGCGGTTCCCTCAAGCAGCATCTTGAGCACTTTATATTCGGTCTCGTGCTCTTCAAATGAAAGGTCGTCGATGAAGAGCAGGAAATGAGGAGCGCGCTGGCGCAGGATGGCGACGATGCGCGGCAGATCTTTGATATGCTCTCTGTGGATCTCGACCAGACGCAACCCCTGTTCAGCATAGGCATTGACCAGCGCTTTGACCGTGGAAGATTTGCCGGTCCCGGGAGCACCATAGAGTAAGGCATCCTGCGCGGGAAGACCTGCCAGGAAACGCTCGGTATTGGCCTGCAAGAGACGCTGCTCACGTCCATAGGCAATCAGGTTCGAGAGCTGAATGGGATCGGGATGGAGAATACCACACAGGCCCTCATCTCCCTGCCAGCGCAATACGGAGTAACGAGCCAGCGCGCCAGTGCCGTGACGAGCCCAGTACTGCTCAAGAGGAGAAACAAGCTGCGCCCAATCTTCGGCTCTGGCAATTGTCTGCGCCAGAACAGCACGAGCATGGGGCGAGGCGCTCTCAGCTACGGGCGCGAGATGCGACCAGGGAAGCCAGGCGTCACTCAAAACGGGAAGCGTGGGCGTCACCACGTCGAGCGTCAGATGTAAGAGTGTCTCTGCGGAAAGCTGGAAGAGGCGCTGAAGTGTCTGGAGGTCGCGCTGAGCCTGCAAACGAAGTGCAGGAGAGATCCGGGCAGCACTTGTCCGTTCAATTAAAGCCGTCCAGAGATTGTGCGCGTCGAGGAGGCGGTCAACGAGATAGGCCTGCCAGGCATCTTCAAAAGGAAGCGCCTCATCATGGTTCACCACCTCGGCAAGGGCCACAAAGGTCTGGCTATAGAGCCGGGCCACCAGCTCAGGCTCAGGCTCAGCCACGCTCAGGCTCTTCAGCAGGTTCAGCATCGTCTGAGCCGTATCATCGGCCAGCACATCACGCAAAAGCGTCAGGCCATGCACGGATTGCAGAGACGAACGCACCTCATCCAGCGTCAGGATTGCAGAAACAGTACTCATTTTTTGATCCCTTATTTCATCCTTTGTTTTATAAGAACATTGGCTCCATATGCAAATTCCAAATTTTCCAGACATCAGACATCAGACATCTGATGTCTTCAGTATAGGAGGAAAGACAAGAATTGTCAACTTTTGCAAAAAGAAGTTACGGTATCATCAAACAATTTCTCAGGCAATTTCCTCAGAAAGAAGAGAGAGCTAACCAGCAGCTAGCAAGGGCGCACAATCACTTCTTTTGTCTGTAAGTAGTGCTTGACATCACGGACACGGAACTCGCCAAAGTGAAAAATAGAGGCTGCCAGTACAGCATCCGCGCCGCCGTCTGTGACGCCTTCATAGAAATGCTCAAGCGTACCAACGCCCCCTGAAGCAATCAGCGGAACTGTCACGGCAGTTGAGATAAGCTTATTCAATGTCAGATCGTAGCCCTGCTTCGTGCCATCACGATCCATGCTCGTCAACAGAATTTCGCCTGCTCCCAGCTCAACGCCCTGCTGTGCCCATTCCAGCACATCTTTTCCGGTAGGAGTGCGTCCCCCATGCACAAAGACTTCGTAGCCACTGGGCATCTGCGCATTGGAGCGGGCATCGATCGCGAGCACGATACATTGCGCCCCGAACTGCTCAGCCCCTGCGCGCAACAGGTCGGGCTGATTGACCGCTGCGGTATTCAGTGAGGTCTTGTCCGCGCCAGCGCCAAGGGTCGCGCGGATATCCTCGACAGAGCGAATCCCACCACCCACGGTCACCGGAATAAAGACCTGCTCAGCCGTACGCCGCACCACGTCCAGCATTGTCGCACGGTTCTCATAAGAAGCGGTGATATCGAGAAAGACGACCTCATCGGCCCCTTCCGTATTGTAGAACTTTGCCAGTTCCACCGGATCGCCAGCATCTCGCAGATTGACAAAATTGACGCCCTTCACGACGCGGCCCTTCGCTACATCCAGACAGGGAATAATACGTTTCGTCAACATCAGCTTTGCCTCTCAATCTCACGGATCGCCCGTGCCAGATCCACATCGCCAGTATAGATCGCCTTCCCCACGATCGCGCCCTCAACGCCCAGGCGCGCAAGCTCAATAAGATCATCCTGCTTGCTCACCCCTCCAGACGCAATCAACGCACTCTCTGAGGCCCGCTGCATTGCCCGCAGAGCCGCGAAATTCGGGCCCACCAGCGTACCATCACGCGCAATATCGGTATAGATAAAACGCTGCACACCCAGTACCGCGAGCTCAGAGGCCAGAACCGTCGCCTCGGTGCGCGACGTCTCACGCCAACCAGAGATCGCCACCAGACCGTCACGCGCGTCCAGGCCAACGGCAATACGCTCCCCCCAACGAGCAAGCGCCTCTTGCAAAAGGGCTCGATCCGTAAGCGCAGCCGTACCGAGGATCACACGCTCAACCCCAAGCGAAAGGAGCTGCTCGATATGCGCCAGAGAACGCATCCCTCCACCGACCTCAACATGCAGATCTGTCGAGGCGCAGATGCGACCAATCAGCTCGGCATTGACCGGAAAACCCTGGGCCGCACCATCGAGATCCACGGTATGCAGCCAGCTTGCTCCGGCAGCCTGAAAACGCTGCGCCACCTCGACGGGATCATCAGCATATGTCGTTACCTGCGCATAATCTCCCTGGTAGAGACGCACACAGCGTCCATCTTTGATATCGATCGCCGGAAAAATGATCATTTGTTCACCCATTTCACAAAATTTTTCAGGAGCTGGAGGCCACTCTCACCACTTTTCTCAGGATGGAACTGCGTGCCCCAGACCTGCTCGGTCGCGATCACGCTACAATAGGGCGAGCCATAATCGGTGACCGCCGCAACGCCCCGCTGATCCTGTGGCTCGACATAATAGGAATGGGCAAAGTAGAAATAGGCATCCTCAGGGATACCGGCAAAGATCGGGAGATCACGCTGAGTCTCCAGGGGACGAATCTGATTCCAGCCCATATGCGGAATTTTCGGCCCATGCGGGATGCGCAGCACTGAGCCACGGAAGAGTTTGAGGCCATCCACCTCACCTTCAGCATGGTGATCGGCCAGCAACTGCATCCCCAGGCAAATCCCCAGAAACGGCTTTCCCTGGTAGGTCGCCTCACGAATAGCATCGGGCAGCCCGCATTCAGTCATACGCGCCATCGCCGACCCACCCGAGCCCACACCAGGCAGAACGATCGCATGGGCCTCTTGCAACACCGCTGGATCGTCCGTCACGCGAACCTGAGCCCCTACAAACTCCAGGGCCTTCTCAATGCTATGAATATTGCCAGCGCCATAATCAATGATAGCGATCATGAATCAGTCTCCAATCAGGGATAGATGCCCCATCTCCAGCACAAACGAAAGGCCTAACCAACTAATACTCGCAGGCATACGCGCGGGATCAAGGAGATTCACCGTCAGCAGAGGACAGCAGAGTAAGGCCGAGCGAACCAGCTCATCCCAGTGTTCTGGCAAGGCATCGACAGCGCGCAATAGCTCCAACACTGGAGGCAGCAAATGCTGCAACTTTGCCTCAAGAATCGCCTGACGGACCGCTGTCAGACGATAATCGTGATCAAGATAGACATGATTATCACGAATAGCAACCGTGAGATGGAGATCCCGCGCAATATCATAAGGGAAATACATCCAGGTGGCAAAAACATTATGGAAAAACGGCTTCACAATATCAAGCAGTGGAGAGTGGCGACCGGCAAAGGCCGGATCAAAGTAACAATACTCCTGCTGATTTTCCAGAAACACATTGCCAAAGTGCGCATCACCATGCCCGATCACGGTCCAGAGCGCCTGCGCTGGCTCGAGCCGCTCTTTCGCCCGCTCCAGCAAGCTCCCCAGCGTATACGCTTCTCCCTTGATTTGCAGATCGCGACCATTAATCGTCCAATGATAGTCGAGCAAGGCATCAAAAGAGATCGTGGCGGAATGGCCCTCCACGGGGGCAGGAAGCGCAAGCGATTTGCCTGCATAAAAGCTTTTGTAGCGCTCGCCCGTTAAGCGATGCCAGAAAAGCTGATGGATGGGTGCGCGCGCGTGCTCCTCAGCCGTACTCGGGGCCAGCGTCTGCCGATAGATCGTGTTCAATCGATCGCACTCGCTCTTTTCAGCGGCTGCCAGGATATCGACGCTTGCCTCTTCCGTATGACCGGTCTCAACGGCGCGCATCAGATCGAACATCACCGGGAAATGGATCACCGGATACACCACCATCTGCTGGCCCTTCTCATGCAACGAGCGCAGCGGGCGCACGATATTATAGCCAGCGTCGTGCAGCATCGTCGCGTTATAGTATTCTTCCAGAACCCCCTGCTCTTCAACGTGGGTCTTAAAGAAATACTCCTCGCCATCTGCACGATAAATGCCATTAAAAGAGTTCAGTGAGACCGCTTTAGGGGCCAGCGTCACCTGCTCGGTCTCAAGTCCCATAAAGCGCATGAACCAGCGTTGCAGCAACAATTCAGCGCGGGCACGTTCCGTAAATTGCAGACGCTGTATCGTCGCAAGGTCGTCAATACGTTCGAGCAGCGCAGGCACCTCGGTCATATCGGTGAGCAGAAAATCTGGCTCGCTCTCTTCGAGAAGTGTGCGCGCCTCCGGCGTACGTGCGCCACTGAGGACGGCGAGCACGAGCGCCCCGGCGGCCTGCCCTCCCCGCACATCGCTGGGCGTATCACCCACGACGATAAAGCTGCCCCGTGGAAACGTGGGCTGGCCGGGTTGATAGCCAGGATCGGCGGCGCGCAAAAACTGATACGGATGCGGCTTCACCAGCGACAACGGATTCCCCTGAGCACGCGCCAGTTCCTCTGCCTGAGCCACCTCGGCATGAGACACCACATGCGCTTCCGAGAAGTAGGGATAAAGGCCATACTGCTTCAAGGGCGCAATCGCCTCTGCACCGGGACGACCCGTGGCCACGCCCAATGTGTAGCCGCGATCGCGCAGCGTCTCAAGCGTCGAGCGCAGACGGTCAATCGGCAGAAGTGGCTCCTCAAAATGGATACAGCCCGGCTTTTGCGCCTGCTTCGGAGTATGACCAGATTCGCTTTTATAGAGCGTCTCTCCCAGATACCACTCCTGAAAAAGCTCCTCGCAGAAGTGCCAGGAGGGGCTATAGCGCGCAAAGACCTGCTCAATGGGCAATTCCAGACGCTCACTGGCATAGGCGTTCAGACGTTCAATGAGTGCGAGCCCCGAATAGCCCTGAAAAACAGGGGAATGAAACGGGCGTGTGCTCGAAACATCAGGTCGAGCAGGGGTAGGAAGCTCGGCTAACTGCTGACGAAAGGCCGCGATCCAGGTGGCATCCCAGGGGCGCAGTGGCAGCAGCGAGGCACGTGCAGGCAATTGAGCCAGCAATTCGATCAAATAGAGAGAAAAACCAGCATAGCAGGTATCCCAGTTCGAATTGACCGAGCGTGCCTTGAGATCGAGGATAAGCGCTTCAGGCAATACCTGGCGGCTCAGACGACGGCTCTCCTCAGCAGATTGAACCGGGAGGTAGTGATCAACGGCAGGATCGATATGCCAGTACTGTGGACTATAGAGAAGCTCATGAACCACAAGGCCAGCCGTATCCCAATACGCCTCCTCGCTCGTAATCACGCCATCGAGATCAAAGATCACCAGATGATTAATAGTGCTCTGTAGCATAACCCTCTTACCTGAAAAATAAGCACCTCCCAGGGAGGGAGGTGAGCGGACAACGCCGGGCGGAGGCAAGCTTCGCCTCACGACAATGATAAAATATTCTATTGATATGCTCTGTCTTTTGCTATAAGTATATCTCATGCTCGCCACAGGCTGTCAAACCATGTGTCAACGCCTGAGCGAGCAGAACAAACAGCAGCAGCGTTTAGCGTTCGCGAACGATCATCGTGCCGACGCCATCATCGGTGAAGAGTTCGCGCAGCAGGACATGATCCTCACGACCATCAATAATATGGACGCGGCGAACAGAGGTCAGGGCCTCCAGACAGGCATCGACTTTCGGGATCATCCCACCACTGATCACGCCCTCTTGCATGAGCTGGCGCGCCTCGGGCTCGGTCAATTCGGAGATCAGCGAGCCATCGTTGCGGCAGATGCCAGCCACGTTGCTCAGGAAGATCAGCTTTTCTGCATCGAGCGCGCCTGCGAGGTGCGAGGCAACCAGATCCGCATTAATATTCAAGCAGGTGCCATTTGGGCCTTCGCCGAGAGGAGCAATGATCGGAATATAGCCCTGCTCGATCATCACCTGAACAGAGGTCGCATCGACCTTATCCACCTCGCCAACGAAGCCAAGCCGCTCATCGGCGATATGGGCATGAACCATGCCCCCATCGGTGCCACTCAGACCAACGGCCTTGCCACCCATTTGCGAGGCCATCAGCACCAACCCCTGATTCACCTGACCCAGCAAGACCATGCGCACCACTTCCAACGTCGCAGCATCCGTCACACGCAGGCCATTTTCAAAGCGTGTAGGCAATTGCAGTTTCGTTAACCATTCATTGATGTAGGGACCACCGCCATGAACCAGCACAGGGTGCGCACCCAGTGTATGCAACCAGATGATATCCTGCAAAACGCCACGTTGGTGCTCAAGCGTACTACCGCCCAGCTTGATCACCAGCGTTTTGCCCTTTAAAAACTCGATGTAAGGCAGGGCCTCACTCATGACCTGGGCGATGAGTAAATGATCACTGATAATATCACCATCCGGGGTTCTCGAAAAAGCAATCGCCATGAAAACAACTCCTCATATAGAGACGCTTCTCTTTCGCTAACAATTGAGGCCAGCGAAGAAGTCGTCAAACACCTACGGATGCAAGCCGAGAGCCGCCAATCCGGCTGTCTCGGGCAAACCATAGAGTATATTTGCATTTTGTACCGCCTGCCCTGCGGCACCTTTCATAAGATTATCTAAGCAAGAAATGACTATAAGACGTTTTGTTCGGTTATCAACAAAGGGATGAATAAAACAATGATTGCTGCCATAGGTCCATTTCGTTTGTGGAGATTGCTCCACCACATGCACAAATGGCTCATTGGCATAATATTCGGTATACAAAACGCGGAGATCCTCGTCCGAAGGGATACGACCCGAAGCATCTTGCTTCAAGTCAGCATAGCTCGTCACCAGAATGCCGCGTGTCATTGGCATAAAATGTGGCAGAAAGGTAATGCGTGGCGCTGCATCTAAGGGATGCCCACCCGCACGCGCTCCCAGTTCCAGTTCCTGAACGACTTCAGGGAGATGGCGATGGCCTGACAGTCCATAGGCGCTCACGTTTTCGTTGACCTCCGCGTAATGCGTCCCGAGCGAAGGAGAACGACCAGCACCACTGTTGCCGGCCTTCACATCAATAATCACATCCGGCTTCACCAGACCAGCCGCAAAGACCGGGAGCAGTCCAAGAATTGCGGTCGTCGCATTACAGCCTGGATTCGCCACCAGCGATGTCTGCTTAATCTCAGCACGATAGCGCTCACAGAGGCCATAGACGGCGGTCTCCAGCAGCGCAGGCGCGGGATGTGTATGTTTGTACCACTCCTCATACGTGTGCACGTCATGCAGACGAAAATCTGCCGAAAGATCGACGACCTTGATCCCACGCGCGAGCAGTTTTGCAACTGCTTCGGCGGCGGCGGCGTGAGGCAGGCAGACAAACGCCAGGTCCGTCTGCTCTGGCTCCTCTGTAATCACCAGGGCGGGGTCAACCGTCTGCGTCTCGAAGGGGCGCAAGGTAGCATGCAACTGTGGGAAAATCTCATCCAGACGTTTCCCCACGGCACTACGGGCCGTCACAGAAGTCACTTGAAACTGCGGATGTTGAGCAAGCAAGCGCAGTAGCTCAATGCCAGTATAGCTGGTCACATTGACAATCGAAACACGGATCATACGCAACCCCTGGTAAGAACGCCACTCAATCGCGGAAACGGATCAGACGCGATGAAGAGATAGCCAATCTTTTTCGTTACTTTTTAGCAAAAACGCCAAATAAAAAAAGCCCTCATCCCTCTGGAAACCTCACGGTTAAAAGGGACGAAAGCTGAAAATTTGCTCCCGTGGTACCACCCAGTTTGTCTTTCTTAGCACCTCTCAAACGAAGAGAGATGGCACAATGTGCGACCAGCGATCCTACTTCATAGTAGCGAACGAGGAAAGAAAGGCCACTTTTTAGCTGACTACTGCATGGGAGCCGCCCACCCATCCTACTTGTACAGACCACACCATCTTTTATGAATAGCAGGCAGACTTTCTTCGGATAGCCGCTCACGAAAGGGTTCTGAGGGAATAACACCAGCCGAACTCTCACCTCTTGTCCGGGTCTCTGTCGGGTACTCACCTCATACTATATTCGCTCGACGCGGGTCAGATTTTTTTATGATTGTTGTTTCTAAGAATAGCAGGCTAGAGGCTCAATGTCAACCAGCAAATTTCCTGTCCTCACTGAGAAGATATAGAGAATTTGTCTATAAGGGATAATAGTGATCGATTTGTGATGGAGGTGAGCTCAATGGTCACCTGAGCTTTTCCCACGGGGATTTCACACGCTGGCAACTTCTCCCCAGGCGGTCAGCAAACTTCCGGTTGCCACGAAGTCCGGCTGCTGCATCTCGCTGAGCATCTGCTGGTAGATCTCCTCATAGTTCTCTGGCACATGCATCCACTTGCGCAGAAAGGGCAGAGCGTTTCGGTAGGTGAGCTGGATACTCTGCGCAAAGCGCTGCCCATCGGGAGTATTTGCACGATATTCCTGGGTAGAGACTCGTGTTTGCACCTGTTGCAGCCCATGCTGGCGCAATAGCCGCACTAGTTCGCCGGTCACTCCCTCGTTCGTGGGGGTAAAGAGGTGCCCGGCCCCGTGAAATGCCTGCACGCTCATTTCCTGGATGCGCGCATAGGCCGGACTATTGCTCTTTATCACCCACTCAGGTTCGGTGATACGCACCACAGCACCTGGACGGGCCACGCGCTGATACTCTTGCAAGAGCTTGGGCCAATCCCAGGTGCGTAGCCAGCTTGCCGCCGAGCGGTGATTGATGAGATCAAAGGAGGCGTTGGGGAATTCGAGCATGCGCAGGGCATCCATGGCGTGAAACTTCACACGGTCACTCACCCCTGCTGCTTCGGCCTGGGCGCGCGCATACTCGATGAAGGTGAGACTCACGTCCACACCGATCAGTGTGGTGCTGCTCGGTATCGTTTTTGCCAGTTCAATGAGCCAGCCACCAGTCCCGCAGCCGACGTCGAGCACGCGCTCAAAGCTCGTGAGATTGGACTGCTCCGGCAACACGCCTCCCATTGTCATAGTGAACATGTAATCGAGGACTCGTAAGCGGTCCAACTCCTCTTGCAGAGTACGATCCTGTATAAAATAGGTACTGGGTTGCTCGCGCCTGGGCTCAGGTGAGATTGGCATTATCTCATGCTCCTTTCTTGCGTTCATTCACATCATGAATGAACATCACCACACGACTAATATCCTTGTTCTATACAACAATTATCGATTTTATCATAGTATACCTGCATTATCCAGGAACAGAAGTAGAGAACAATAAAAATGGCTCACAAAGGTATATGAACCATTTCAAAGAAACAATCTAACCTCCATTACGTGTTTTCGATTTATTTTTAATTTGTTTTTACTTTGCTCATAGTAAGATAAGGTAGCCTTCCCTGTTTTTCGCTTGCGTGATATAGAGGAGGGCTCTATACTAGAGTAGGCAAAAATCGATATTATCCCCTAATTATTCCTAAGGAAGCTGAAGGTAGTTGCAGATCAACCAGTGACAGAAAATACGTATTTGAGAGTTATACTATGCGCGTTGATCGTGCCATGATACATAACACGAATATATTGATTAAGGGATTTAAGAGACGAAAGGCGCTAAAAGATGGCAAATAGTGACCTGAGTGGTCGCAAACTAGGAAACTGCACCCTCGAAAAATTACTCGGGCAGGGAGGAATGGGCGCGGTCTATCTGGCAAAGCAAGAACGACCAGCCAGGTACGTTGCTGTAAAAACATTGCATCCCCACCTGGCAACTGATAACCAGGGGAATGAAGAGTTCCTGGCTCGTTTCCGTCGTGAGGCAGATGTGATTGCCCGCCTGGAGCATGTCAACATCATGCCAGTCTACGAGTATGGCGAACAGGACGGCATTGCGTATCTGGTTATGCCTCATATCTCCGGGGGGAGCATCAAAGATGTGCTCCTGAAGCGTGGTGCCCTGCCGTTGCAGGAGGTTATGACCTACATCGATCAGGCTGCATCCGCATTGGATTATGCACATGCACAGGGCGTGGTGCACCGCGATCTCAAGCCCGCAAACTTCCTCTTGCACGCAGACGGTAGATTGGTGCTGGCCGATTTTGGTATTGCTCGCATCATGGAAGAGAGCGTCGTATCGGGATCGGCCCTGACCAGTGCGGGCACGATCCTGGGCACACCAGAATATATGGCTCCGGAAATGGCCAGCGGCGGCGTGATCGATTTTCGCGCCGATATCTATGAGCTGGGCATCGTGCTGTATCAGATGCTCGTCGGGCAGGTACCATTTTCCGGTACTACTCCCTATACCATCGTCATCAAACAAATTCAGGAGCGTCTACCATCAATTCAGCTCACAAATACCACCCTGCCAGCTACAATAGATGCCGTACTACAAAAGGCCACCGCCAAACAACCAGACGCCCGCTACCAGACAGCACGAGAGATGGCACAGGCACTTCGTCAGGCCAGCACTGTATCCGCAACGGGCCTCTATAACAATACGGGAATAGATGCACCATCTGCACCACTGCCCCCATTTCCTCCGTCCGCGGGCAAGCCACTCATCTTATCCGCAGCTCCCCCTAACACACGCTCTTCTGGCTTGCTAGGCCGGGGACCGAATGATGCAACCTGGAGCAACCTGGGACAGACTGGGACCAGTCAACCTGGACTTCCACCAGGACAACCCGGAACCGGGCAACCTGGTCAATCAGGAACCAGCTATCCGGCACTCCCATTGGCTCAATCAGGAACCAGCTATCCAGGACTTCCACCAACTCAATCCGGAACCAGCTACCCGGGGCTTCCACCAGCTCAATCCGGGGCGGGCTATCCAGGACTTCCACCGGGACAATATCCCCCACCGGAAGAAAAGAAGCGTCAGCCGTGGGGAATTATCATTGGCGTCGCAGTACTACTGGTTCTTATCGTCGGAGGCGTTGCACTCGGGAGCCTGCTCCTCAAAGGGCAAAACACTCCCACGACCACTAACGTGCAAAAGACAGTCACTCCGAGTCCGACTCCGTCGCCGACCCCGAGTCCCACGCCAACGCCCAAGCCCAGTCCCACACCAAGCCCGACGCCAGCTGGAGTACCGGCAGGCAGTCAACTCTATGCAACAAACAGGCCGGACTGTGATCAGGACGGTGGGCAATGGGCCCCTTATAATGGAGCCAATTATAGTTGCCAGAGCGGTAGCGTGCGTCTTACCAATACCAGTCATAACAATACGCTCCAGGGCATGTTACTTTCTGACATACCTGGCCAGGACAACTTCCCAAGCAATTATGTTATTCAAGTCCAGATACAACAGAACACAACCAATGGGGACTTCGGGATCTACTTCCGCAACCAGACAGGGGCCCAGAATCAGGGCGTCTATACATTTCTGGTA
Source organism: Ktedonobacteraceae bacterium (assembly GCA_035493895.1). GTDB lineage: Bacteria > Chloroflexota > Ktedonobacteria > Ktedonobacterales > Ktedonobacteraceae > DATJHM01. The sequence continues at coordinate 20,126 of DATJHM010000103.1, read as the reverse complement.
CATTCAGATAATACCTGGAGCGTTACCGTTTACGATAACCACAGCGGCGCATCCACCCTGCTCAGAAGTGGACAATTCAACGGCGTAGATCTCCATTCGCAACTGAAGCTGGGCGTTGTCGCCAATGGCTCTCAATTTAACGTGTATATCAACGGGCAATATCTCACCAGCGTCACGGATAGCACCTACTCCTCAGGAACAGTCGGGTTGGTCGTCAGTCCAGGAACCAGCATACAGGCCAGCGATTTTGTCTTATCTAATCTGGCATCATCGTAAGCAGAGATACAGCCTGCTCCATCGACACCAGGAGGCATAAAGATGTACCATCAAGAGAAATCTTTCCGGGCACCAATGCTGCCTGCAATTGGACCTTTACATACTCGCGTAGCTCTCGGCTAACGCAATTGGCAGAGAGAGGGACGCCGCAGGTCCTGAAGAGACTGCGGCGTTTGTCACAGGCAGATCCTGTCTATTATAATGACTGAGAAACTGACAGGCATTTGCAACTTTACCTGCGTCATTTTAGAGAAAATTGGCTGGTAGCAGCAGTGATAGTAGATCTCAGGTCTAAAAAATCATATAATCATATCCAATAGACAAAACAGTTCTATCTTATTCTGCTATCATGACAAATGGCTAAAAAGCAGATACTCTATTATTCTGAGAGGAACGAGCGTGTTAATTGATAGCAACGAGTTAATCGGAAAAGCGCTCGGATCATGTACACTCCAACGTCTTATCGGACGGGGTGGTATGGGGGCCGTGTATCTGGCGCGTCAAGCACGACCGAGACGAACCGTCGCCGTTAAGGTACTCATGCCATCGATGATCATGGAGCAGAAGTCCCGTGCGGAATTTCTCACACGCTTCCGCCGAGAAGCTGATGCGATTGCCGCCCTTGATCATGTGAATATCATGCCAATTTATGAATATGGCGAGCAAGAAGACATTGCCTATCTTGTGATGCCATACATACCCGGTGGGACCTTGCGCGACGTTATCGAAAAACGTCACTCTCTCCCCCTGGAAGAAGTCGTACCCATCATTGAGCAAGCCGCCGCGGCCCTCGATAGCGCGCATGGACAAAACATTATACACCGGGATCTCAAACCCGGAAATATGCTGTTCCACGCCGATGGACGACTATTACTGGCAGATTTTGGTCTGGCGAAAGTACTGAGGGACACTTCCGATGAGACTGGTAGGAAGCAGACCGAGCTTACCAGCGTGGGGACAATTGTTGGCACACCTGAATATTTATCGCCAGAGCAGGGCACTGGCAAGGAGCTAGACTATCGCACCGATGTCTACTCGCTTGGCGTCGTCCTGTACCAGATGCTCACTGGCAGAGTACCTTTTACCGGCGCTACCCCCGTGGCTATAGCGCTCAAGCATGCACTGGAAGCCCCGCCATCATTGCGCTCTATTAATCCCGATATTCCTCCACTGGTGGAAGAAATCGTACTCAAGACTCTGGCTAAGGCACCAGAGCAGCGATATGCCAGCGCTGGTGAACTGGCACGCGCCCTGCGAGATGCGGCGAAAGATGTGAAAGTACGGGAGAAAGTACAAGAGATCCAGACGGTTATCACCAAACCACCAATGCCGATAGACGAGCAAGAAGAAGATGGCGAGCCGTCTGATTCGCTAAGCGAAGAAGAGCCAGAAAATAAGGCCCTCGAAGCTGAGATTGAAACCGATCCTGTTCAAAGCGATCCTGCTCACACTGATCCTATCCAAAGCGAAGACGAAGAAGACACGCTGAAAGAAAAACTCGACTCGCCCATTGAAAACTACGAAACACAAATCAACGAGCATGGTCCGCATGCCGATGAGACAGAGGCGACACCACGTATCGGACTGGTACCCCAGATACCGCAGGCGCTGGCCTATACTCCCGACACTGACCATTTCTATGAGCGAGGTGAGCGCGGCAAAAAGCTGCAATTGCCAGAGCCAGCCGTTGCCGCTCAGCCGATGATAGGAGAGGCAAAACGACCGGAGAAAAGGCGCGGACTCCAGCACGTTGGCATGATGCTCCTGGGTAGTTTTCTTACACTGATCATTGTCGTGGGAGGATTAGGGGTCTATGTGGAGTTTCTCGCGAAAAAAACGCAGCCATCTCCCGCAATTCACGCCAGTGGTACAGCCACGCCAAAAGCCCAGGCTTCCGTTACTCCAGAGAGCCCGTCAGCACTACCTCCGGCAATGATGCCCAGACCAGGAACTCCCATTAATAATGGAGCCGGGATAAATGTTCCGGCGCTAGGGCCGCTTCTCTATGGAACAACGACGCCTGGCAGCACCTGCGATAAGCAAGGAGGGCAATGGAGCAATACACAAAATGCCCAGATCAGTTGCAATCAGGGCCTGATCCTGCACAATAATGACCAGAACGTGCTGGCCGGGACTTTTCTGGGTGAGTTGCCTCAAGGGAAGACGATACCGGATAATTACGTCCTTCAGGTGGATGTTACCGTCCACTCCGACTCGTCTGGACAATTTGGCGTATTTTTCCGCAATCAGCCAGGACAGCAACATCAAGGGACTGACTCCATTTTGCTGACGCCACCTAATACCTGGAATATGGATGAATATCAGGACATAACTGGAGCGCCAACAAATCTGGCAAATATCCAAACTCAAATACAACTGACTGGCACCTTTACCGTTGATGTGTTAGTGGCCAATGATACCTACGTGCTCTTTATCAATGGCAATGAGCAAGGATATGCGAAAAGCAGCACATACATGACAGGAAATGTTGGTCTGGCGGCTGGGGCCGGTGCCGATGTCACCTTCAAGAACTTCGAAGTCTATCCTCTTACGTAAGAAACGCATATACACAGAGAAGCGCTCTCCTGGAACGTTCCGGGAGGGCGCTTCTTCAGTTTCTGGGACATGTATCGTGTCCCACCAATCACCTGCACAACGCAGATAATTTCTCCTTGCCGCTTATTTCTGGCCGATTGTTTGATTGGTGTAGACCTGGGAGACATCGGCAACCGGACGAATCAACTTCTGCGCCACCATGAACTTCGCCATTGATTCCCAGGTAGCGCTATCATTCGTGCCAAGCGGGGCAGAACCGTCTTGAAAATCAGGGATCGTCGCCTGCAAGACCGTTTGCGCCTGGGCCGCATCCATCCCCGGAATATACGCTTTACTGAGATTCACCGCCTCAGCAGGATTGGCAATCACGTCCTTCAGCCCCTTCAGCGTTGCCTGGACAAAATTGCTCACGACCTGCGGCTCATTATGATAGGTTGTCTCGGTCGTCACAATGCCGTTAGAAATGAGCGGCTGATAATCGGAGACGTTAAACGTACGCACCGCAAAGCCGTGCTTGCTCAATTGGAGCGGCTCGTTATTCGAATAGCCCATCACCGCATCCACGTGATGGCCCATCAGCGCGGCAACCTGCGTAAAACCGATCGTCTCTATCTTAACATCCGAGAGCGAAAGACCCGCTTTATAGAGCAGCGCAAGCAGGCCAGTATAGGTGGACCCATAGGCCCCCGGCACCCCGATCGTATGCCCTTTGATGTCGGCAAGAGATTTCACTGCTGAGTCTTGCGGCACAATCAAACTGACCGGGTATTTCTGGAAAATTGCCCCGACATCCACAGCCGACACCCCCTTATCACGAGCCTCCAGTAGTTCATCGCCGCCTGCAAACACAAAATCATTCTTGCCTGCAACCATCGAACCGACCAGATCGGGCACAACTCCATGGTGAAAAGTTACATTCAAACCCACAGCCTTATAATAGCCCTTGCTTTGTGCCACATAAAACGGCGCAAACTGGATATCGGGAACGTAGCCCAGGCCAATTGAAACATTCTTCAAATTGGCCGAAGAAGCTCCCGTAGCGCCAGTAGCCGGTGTCTGCTGACCACAAGCAACCAGCAGAAGTGGGAGTACAAGCGCGAAAATAGAGCACAACAACGTTGTGCGATGACGAATAGACATCGACGTACGTCTCCAATCAGATAGGGATTAAAATTATGCGAATAGCGCTTCAGTCAGCTTTGTAAGCAACCAGGCAAGGCCGTAGTAGAGAGCGGCCAGAGCTGCCAGGACCAGCAAACTCGCAAACATCAGCGGCAAATTGTATTGATTCTTGGCCTCGAGCACCAGACTGCCAAGACCTTGATCACCTCCAATGACAAATTCTGCCACCAGAGCCCCCACGACTGCAAGCGTCAGACAGGTGCGAAAGGCAGCCATAATGGGAGGCAAGGCCAGCGGGAACTCGATATGGAGCAGAAGCGACCAGCCATCTGCACCTTCAACACGCGCCGCATCAGTTAACGAGCGATCAATGAGCTGCAAACCCAGCATCGCATTGACCACCAGCGGGAAAAAGACCACCAGGAAGCTCACTACGACATTGGTAAAAAGTCCGTAACCGAGCCAGATACTCAGCAGAGGCGCAATTGCCAGTACCGGGATGGCCTGACCAGCAGCCAGGTAAGGATGGAAGGCAACTGCGAAGAGCCGAAACTTCGCCAGAGCATACCCGAGCGGGAGCGAGATCAACAGAGCCACGAGAAAGCCAAGCAGGCTCTCCTGCATCGTCACCCACAGATTACTCAGAAACAGACCCGAACTGAAGCCATCGATAAGACTGGAGAACACGTCCCCCGGCGCCGGTAGGATAATACTGGGGAGGAGCCGGGCTGCCGTCACACTGTACCAGACCACCAGCAGAAGAGCGGCCACCAGCAGAGCAGGCAGGATAGAAAGCAGTGTAGAGCGTAAAGTGGCGCGGAGCCGGGCAGGACGCGCCGTGGCAGAATGTGGCAGAAGCTGCGTCTGGCTAGAAAGCTCGGACGAGACCGTCTGCGTCGAAGATGGCACCGTCCGCGATGCCTCTTCACGATGAAACGTGCTAGTGCTCATAAAACATCCCTCAGTCATTGCGCGACTGGCATTTCCGACACAGAGAAGATGGAAGTGCCAATGTAACTGACTCGGGGAGGCATTGAGGGAGACATGAAGATCATCAGGTGTTGCGAGTAGTTTAAGAGATACGCAACAACCCCTGTTACCTCTGTGCAACAGGTTCCTATGATCAATCTATAAACCTTCTCCCATCCGGACTGTACCGTCGGCTTCGGAATCACACCGAATCTGTCCTGCATACAAAATTTGTATTTGGACTCGCGGGCTTAGCCTCCAGACATCATGCCGGAAGGCCATACCGCCGGTCGGGAATTGCACCCTGCCCCGAAGGTCTCTTGCGGTAATTATGGCATAAGCCATAGTATTTTTGCAAGAGACGCGTGAATCGCTTTTTGCCTTCTCTCCTCACGCCCTCTTTGCAGTAGGAAGCGACGAGGGATATAATAGCAACACAAGGAGGCACATGGACACAGAGCTACGCATTATACCGCTCACCAGTATTGGTGAGATTCCCCCGGGAACAGACCTGGGTGCATTACTATTTGAAGCATTGCAAAGGCAACAACTCACGCTTGAGCAAGGAGATGTTCTGGTTGTCACCCAGAAAATTGTCTCAAAAGCAGAGGGCAGGCTCGTCGATCTGACGGAGATAGAGCCGTCCGAATTTGCCCAGGCCATCGCCCTGGCAGGCAATAAAGATCCCCGGCACGTCGAAGTTGTGCTGAGAGAGAGCAAGCGCATCGTACGCATGGATCACGGAGTGGTGATCAGCGAGACACAACATGGCTTTATCTGTGCCAATGCGGGCGTCGATGAATCCAATATCGGAGGGCAACATGTCCTCGCCCTGCTTCCAATCGATCCCGACGCCTCGGCCCAACAACTACGCACACGACTTCAGGATCTGGCAGCGAGCGAGAAGAACCGCGAGCGCCTCGACATCGCCGTGATTATTTCTGATACCTGGGGACGTGCCTGGCGCAATGGACAGGTCAATATGGCAATAGGCGTGGCAGGATTAGAGGCAATCGCCGACTATCGGGGCCAGACCGATCCCTATGGATACGAACTCCATGCCAGCGCAATCGCCGTAGCAGACGAGCTTGCGTCAGCCGCAGAGCTCGTGATGGGAAAAATCGAACGGATACCGGTCGCCCTCATCCGCGGATATCGTTATATTTCCAGCCCAGGAACCGTCAAAACGATGGTCCGCGATAGCGCAACTGATATGTTCCGTTAAAAAAGCACAATAAGAAAGTTACTAAACGGTGGCACTACATCCAGAAACGCGAGCAGTAACCCGGCCAGAGCGCAGCCAGGATCTCCCCACACTTTTGCGAGGAAGACGCAGCGTACGTCAATATCAGGATCGAGCAGTAACGCGCGAACAACTCGAGCAGATCCTCGAAGCGGCACGCTGGGCCCCCTCGCCGCATGGCAGGCAGCCATGGAGATTTGTCGTTCTAACAAGGCAGGAAGCAAAGCAACGGCTCACTGATCGCATGGGAGAAACCTGGCAACGTAATCTTGAGATGGATGGGCAGGATCAAAAGATCGTGGACCTGCGCCTGGAGAAATCGCGACAGCGGATACTGACCGCACCGGCTCTGATCATGCCCTGCCTGTATCTGGAAGATCTGGACATCTATCCCGATGTGCAAAGGCAGGCGGATGAAACGACGATGGCTATTCAAAGCATCGGGGCCGCCATTCAAAATATGCTTCTGATGGCCTACGATCTGGGATTGGACGGTGGCTGGATGTGTGCACCGTTGTTTTGTCCGGAGGTAGCCTGTGAGGCGCTGGATCTCGATACAAAGCTTATTCCGCAGGCCCTGATCAGCATTGGCTATGCCGCAGCTGATCCCAAACGACGAGCGCGTCTCCCCTTAGAGCGCCTCATCGTACAATTTGATTGAGGTAGAGAGAAATGATCGTAGTTTTAGCTGGAGGAGTCGGGGCCGCTCGCTTTTTGCAGGGCGTCGTCCAGGTCGTCCCCCAGGAGAGACTTACCGTCATTGCCAATACCGGCGATGATCGCGTATTTTACGGGTTGAACGTCTCGCCCGACACCGACATCGTCCTGTATACGCTGGCGGGCCTCGTCGACGAAAAGAACGGCTGGGGCATACGCGACGACACCTACTACACGATGCAACAACTCACCGCTTACGGGAACGAAGATTGGTTTTTGCTCGGCGATCGTGATCTCGCTACCCATATTCACCGCACCAATCTGCTACGGCAGGGGAAGACATTAAGCGAGATCGCAGACGACCTCAGAGTGAAACTGGGGCTGAACCTGCGCATCATTCCCATGAGCAATGAGCCCATCGCCACCCATATTCAAACACCGGCAGGGCTATTCCATTTTGAAGAATATATGATCCAGCGACGGAGCGCCGACGAAGTGCAAAACGTCGTCTTCGTGGGAGCAGAGCAGGCCAGACCAGCGCCAGGTGTGATTGACGCCATCAAGCAGGCAGAAGCGATCCTGATTGCGCCCAGCAATCCGATCGTCAGCATTGGCAGCATCCTGGCAGTGCCTGGTATTCACGATGCGCTCCATGAAACAAGCGGCATGATTGTCGCCGTCAGTCCAATCGTGGGCGGAGCGCCAATCAAAGGGCCCGCCGATAAGCTTATGCGCGGATTGGGACTTGATGTTTCTGCGGTTGGTGTTACACGCTGCTATCGAGACTTTCTCGACGTCATGGTCATCGATCAACAGGATGCGGAGCTGGCGGGCGCAGTTGAGGATCTGGGCATTCCCTGTGTGGTTACCGATACCATTATGAAAGATGCCGAAAGCAAAGCGGCCCTTGCCCGCACGGTCTTACAGGCCGCAGGGATTGCTTAAGAGAGCCAGTAGCCAGCAGAAACAATAAGGCGAAACAGACGAACAGTGATGGATAGGAAAAGTAAAAGCACATGACATATCGAGCACTCATTCCGGTCAAAAGTCTGACAGAGGCCAAAAGTCGGCTGGCCACAGACTTGAGTCAGGAGCAACGCGCAGAGCTGGTATTGGCGATGTTGCGGCATGTGATACAGGTACTCCAAAATATTGAGACACTTACCTCCATCGCTGTCGTCAGCCCTGATCAGCGCGTCCTGCAACAGGCAACAAATTGGGGCGTCAAAGCCTACCAGGAAGAACAACATGGGCACAATCCGGCCCTGGAAGCGGCAGCACGCAAAGAGCTCAACTCCGGCGCGAGCGCCCTTCTGACCATCTCAGCGGATCTCCCTTTAGTAAAAGAGAGTGAAATTGAGCACATGCTGCAACTCTCGCAGTGGTATCGGGTCGTACTGGGAGCCTCACAGGAGGGAACCGGTACAAATGCGCTACTCGTGCGCCCACCGCTGGCATTGCCCTATCTATTTGGCCCCGGCAGTCTCCAACTGCATGAAAAGGCGGCCAGAGAGCGTGATCTGAGCGTGATCCGTTATGAGAGTAAAGGCGTCGCTCTCGACGTCGACACTATACGCGATCTACAACATCTCTGGCATTGGCGAGGTGAAGAGCAGGTCATGCACGCAATTCCGCATTTTTGCTAGCCCAACACTTGAAAAGCCAGTAGAGCGAACGTTTGTTGCTCTACTGGCTTTCTCATTTTTCACACAAAAGCTGAGGTAAAATGGCCTGTGATACTATTGACAGCGCTTGCATAATTTTACATTTTAATTTACAATAAAACGAGTATCTGTTAGCCTCATATCAGCGAAAACGATCTCCTGTTATCATGGACGATAGCATTATATAGACACACAAGACGCTTATTTGTGTTCTAAAAGGAGGATGGACTAACATGAACAAAGTGGACCGCCGAACATTTCTCAAGGCTGCTGGCGGCGTTGCGGCTGGCAGTTTATTTTTCGGGGGTTGCGGCGAGGCACCTGCTTTTAATCGTGGCGTGAAGAAAACGCTCAATTTCTGGGCATTTTCGGATACGCGTATTATCTGGCAGAAATATGCATTCGAGCTGTACAAAAAGGAGCGCAATCCCGATTTCGAGATTAACTGGTCAATTTTTCCATACGCTCAGATGCATGATCAGATCCTCATTACCTCTCAGGCCGGAACTGGCGGGCCAGACATCGCAGACATTGAGATCAGCCAGTTCGCACGTTTTATCAAAGGCGACATTATTTTCGTCGACATCACCCAGCCACTCCAGCAGCGAGGCCTTATGGATAAGTTCTACCAGGCTTCAGCAACTAATCCCTGGAGCTGGAAGGGCCGGGTTTATGGGATCGGAAATGAGTTAAACACTGTCCTTTTAAGCTACCGTTCGGACGTCTGGGAGAAAGCAAAGATTCAGACCCCCATCAATACCTGGGATCAGTTTGTCGAAGAGGCCAAACGCTTTCATCAAGACACAGGCAACTATCTCATCGATTTCCCCTTCGATGACTGGGCGAGCTGGTGGATTATGACGCAGCAGCAACACCGCGGCTTCTTCAATTCCCAGGGACAGCCTATTCTGAATGATCCAATCAACATTCAGACCTTACAATTTCAAAAGCAAGGGATCAAAGATGGTTGGGCCACCGTTCGTCCGCCCAGCGCATCAGGCCAGTCCTACTATGCCACGCTCAGCCAGGGTACCGTCACCAGCCTGATGGGTCCCTCATGGAACTTCAGTGGCTTTATCCAGGAAAATATCCCACAGACAAAAGGCAAATGGCACTTGCAAGCACTACCAGCCTGGCCCACCCCCGATGGCTCTCGTACTGCAACACACGGAGGAACTGGAGTCGCAGTGCTCAAAACAGGGACAAATCCTGAGGAAGCGTTAGATTTTGTTCTCTACGAACATACGAACGTTGAAGCGCTCCTGCACGACTTCTCGGTGCGACAGGTCTGGCCTACCTACAAACCCGCATTTGCGGACCCCCGCTTGAGCGGACCATTGGACTTCTTCGATAACCAGCGTGTGGGGGATTTGATCAAAGACCTCTCACCTCAGATCAACCAATGGTATAATTCCCCCTATTGGCCAGAAACAACCAATGCCTGCACAACCTTCGCCATCACTCCCGCGATACAAAAAAGCGACGTTTCAGCGCAACAGGCATTAGATATGGCCCAGAGTCAGACACAGAGTACCATCAATTTTGAGACTGCCTGAATCTTACACGCCCGATATTACACAAGGAGGTGTTTCACCATGGCCGTGATACAAGCAAACGTAGCTGCTAGACAGTCAACCTATCAGAAAAGTAACAATTGGTGGAAACGCAATCGACGCAAGGTTGCGCCCTATCTCTTCATCTCACCGTTTTTTATCCTCTTCGCTGTCTTTGGGATCTACCCCATCCTCTATTCATTTGAGCTCAGCTTCTTCAAGGGCTTTGGTTTTGATAAGAAAACGTTCTTTGGTCTGGGGAACTATATCCATATGTTCCAGGACCCCAGCTATATCATCGCAGTAGCAAACACCACCAAGTTCGCCCTTGGGAGCGTATTTATTCTTTCGCCACTGGCATTGCTAGTCGCACTGGCAATCAATTCTCGTTTTGTCCGCTGGAAAGGCTTCTTTAAGACGGGACTGTTCTTTCCAGTCATTACATCGTCAGTGGTGATTGCGATCATCTTTGCACGCGTGCTAGACACGAACTATGGTTTGTTAAATACCCTGCTGGGCTGGTTCCATATCCCGCCGATTGGCTGGCTGACGAATACGAATGTCGTCATGATTTCCCTTATTCTTCTGGCAATCTGGACCTACCTGGGAATTAATACGCTGTTCTGGCTGGCTGGTTTGAATGGCATTAACAAAGAGTTTTACGAGGCAGCCTCCATTGATGGTGCCAATAACTGGCAATCATTCTGGCAGATTACCCTCCCTCTCCTCCGGCCTGTAACGCTCTTTGTGATCATTCAGGCGCTCATCGGTTCATACAACCTGTTTGCTGAACCGCTCTTGCTCACCAACGGTGGACCCTCTAATGCTTCTCTCACCATTACCCTGTATGTGTACAATCAGGGTTTCCGCAATTTTAATGTCGGCTACGCCAGCGCGATAGCCTACTCGATGACGGTGATACTCCTCGTCTTGTCGCTGATCAATCTCAAGCTCTTTGGCGGATCTAATACAAACAGCTAGACCGGGTAGAAACGTCAATGCTTATCCTGTGCGTGTAGTTACGATGTTCGCGAAAAGAGAGGGTAAAGTTCATGGCCGATATTAATCTTGTCACGTCTGATGCAGAGCAAGCAAATACAACACTCAGCCAGAGAAAACGTTTCTCTCCGTATAAAGTGAGATTTTGGACAAATTCGGCGGTGCTCAATATCGTGCTTATAGGGCTGGTGTTGTTAACCGTGATCCCTTTCATATACATGATCGCAAGCGCTTTTAAGCATAATTCCGAGATCTTTGGCACGCCCATTACCTTTTTTCCGGCTCAACCTACGCTGGAAAATATGCAGGCTCTCCTGACACAATTTCCTTTTGCCCGTTGGGCCCTTAACACGGCTGTCGTCGCCGTCATCGGCACGGCCACGGCTGTACTGCTGGGCTCGCTCGCAGGTTTTGCCTTTGCAAAATACAACTTCCGTTTTAAGAATATCCTGTTCATTATCATGTTGACGACACTGCTCATCCCTTATCAAGTCACGATCGTGCCACAATTTGAGATCATCCGCGTGCTCCACTGGTTTAACACCTACCAGGCGCTCATTGTGCCACGTGCAGTGACCGCATTCGGCATCTTCCTGATGCGTCAGTACACGATGACGGTGCCTGACGAACTCTTAGATGCTGCACGTGTCGATGGCTCTTCCGAATTTGGCATCTGGTGGCGGATCGTCTTGCCCTTAGTTCGCCCCGGCCTGGCAGTGCTTGGCATTCTTTCCTTCACCGGCCTGTGGAATGATTTCATCTGGCCATTGGTGGTGACCACGGACCCCTCCATGTTTGTGATGAATGTGGGTATTTCTTCGCTGGTTGGCCCCTATGATTACCAGTACGGTATCCTGCTCTCAGGTGCTGCCCTTGCGTCACTTCCCGTCATCATCATGTTCCTGTTCTTCCAGCGTCAGTTTCTGGAAGGACTAACCCAGGGAGCGGTGAAATAGCATTTCTGGCGCAGCTTGTCTGCGCCTCTCCCCTATGCGAACGCCCCTTCTCTCGAAAGAGAGGAGGGGTGGTTTGTTCTTCGTGGATCAGGGCATTGGTTGCGCGGAAAAAGTTACTACGGGCCCCTGCGGCTCAGTACGAATCGACGTTATACAGTAGATAAAACCAGGAGGAAGGCCCGTGAGATTACTCTGGAGTTGCTCGTTGATATTCTGCTCAAAAGAGGCCACAAAACCGGTGATCGGGATACCATCGAAATTCGCGTGCAGCACGTGGATCGTGGGTTTACACGCATTGGCGTAGAGTTGCACATTCAGCGTAAAATGTCTGGTCATCGTGAGACCAAGCAGGCCGATTTCATCGTCACCAGTCACCACAACGGGTCCATTATGGACAAAAGTAACATGAACATTCTTCACATTGCCCGGCATACCAAGCGTGCCAGCTTTTTGCTGAGCAATCTGATTCACATAAGTAGAACTGGCTTGCACCACAAGCGCTGCATCCTGGGCAGTTGGAGGCACAGCAACAGCAGGCCGATCCCCATTTCCCAGCAAGACCGCGAGAGAAAGTCCGGCGATACCCACAAGCACGCCGCCAATAAATACGAGGAACGGAAAAACAAAACGCTGCATAGAAGACGCGGGGGCAACAGAAGGACGCTTCATCTGCCGTGCAGGTGGCCCTCCCATCTGCGGGGCAGAAGTGTACTTGGGCGGCTCCATCACACTCTCCTCATCGGATATTTAACTCATCTTACTACTTCTAGAGGCAAAGGTGCAAGGTTTTTCATCACCAAAACGCATTTGTACAATCTGCACAATCAGAGATAGAGAAGTTTCGGGTAATGTGTCTGTAGTATCACCCTTGGCTAGCGTCATATCATAGGTGCAGATAAGAAAACTCAGTGGTACACTGAGGCCGATATGTATACACTATGCACAATATCCAGAAAAAAATCCGGCAGCGTCTGCCCATAGCACCGACAAAGATGCGGGGATAAACGTAAGAGGAGAGTACAAACACATGACCCCAGAGGAAGTCGTAAAATTCGCCAAAGAAAATGGCGTCAAAATGGTGGACTTCAAGTTCACCGATCTGCCAGGTACATGGCAGCACTTTAGTGTGCCTGCCCATGAACTGAAGGAATCTTTATTTGCAGAAGGCGTGCCATTTGATGGCTCGAGCATTCGCGGATTCCAGGCGATCAACAACAGCGACATGACGATTATCCCTGATGCCGAAACTGCTATTCTGGACCCGTTTACCGCTGTTCCCACTCTGAGCTTGATATGCGACATCGCCTATCCTGGTCCTGCTGGTGCACAGCCACGTTATTCGCGCGACCCTCGCTACATCGCCCAGAAAGCTGAAGCCTATTTACGATCCACCGGTATTGCCGATACAGCGTATTTCGGACCAGAAGCAGAATTCTTCATCTTTGATCAGGTAAGCTACGCATCAACGGAGTACAAGCAGTACGCTGAGGTTGACTCCGAAGAGGCACACTGGAACAGTGGACGCTCCACCTATCACAATGGTGCTCGCAGCATGGGCCATTTGAACCGCGTGAAAGAAGGCTATTTCCCGGTTGCCCCAAATGACACCTTGCAGGATCTGCGCACCGAGATGGCCCTGATGCTTGAGGATCTCGGAATCGAAGTCGAGGCACAGCACCACGAGGTTGCAGCCGCTGGTCAGTCCGAAATCGATATTCGCTTCGGCACCCTGGTGAATACCGCCGACAAGATGCTGCTGTACAAATATGTCGTCAAAAACCTGGCCCGCAAATATGGCAAAACCGCCACGTTCATGCCCAAACCAGTCTACGGCGATAATGGTTCCGGTATGCATACCCACCAGAGCCTGTGGAAAGACGAGAAGCCTCTGTTCTATGAGAAAGATGCCTATGCCGGTCTTTCGCAGCTCGCTCGCTACTATGTCGGTGGTATCCTGACCCACGCCCCGGCCATCCTGGCCTTCGGCGCATCAACCACCAACAGCTACAAGCGCCTGGTCCCCGGTTTCGAAGCACCAGTCAACCTGGTCTTCTCACAGGGCAACCGCAGCGCCGCCGTACGTATCCCCTTGAACGACAATCCTAAGGGCAAGCGTATCGAGTTCCGCTCAACTGATGCAACCGCCAATCCCTACCTCCTCTTCGCCGCTCTGTTGATGGCAGGACTGGATGGTATCCGTAACAAGATTGACCCGAGCGAGCACGGCTACGGTCCGGTCGATCGCGACCTGTTCAGCATGTCGCCAGAGGAACTGCGCGAGATCCGCTCAGTCCCCGGCTCGCTGGATGAGGCCCTGGCAGCCCTGGAAGCCGATCATGCCTTCTTGCTGGAAGGTGATGTCTTCACCGCCGATGTGCTCGAGAAGTACATCGAATTCAAGCAAGCCCAGGCTGACGAAGTTCGCCTGCGCCCCGTGCCGATTGAGTTCTCTCTCTACTACGACGTATAAAAAAACTCTTCTTACGGAAAGTACTCACATAAAGAGGTTCGTATACACGAGGAAGTGTGACGAACCTCTTTATGCTGCCCTTTTTCAGCAAAGCTCAGCAACCAGGCAAGTACGAAAGATTGGTAAAGTGAGCATAAATGTGCTATAGTAAATAAAATATCGAGTGTATTTGATGCAAGTAGAACAACGGAGATGAGGCATATGGAACCGCTTGTAGATAGCTACGGACGACGCATTAAAAGCATGAGAATCTCGGTGACGGATAAGTGCAATTTTCGCTGTACTTACTGTATGCCCGCAGAAGGACTGCCCTGGCTGAAAAAGGCGGAGATTCTTTCATATGAAGAGATTGAGCGTATTGCTCGCGTAGCAGTCAGCATCGGAATCGAGCAGATTCGCCTGACCGGTGGCGAACCGCTGGTGCGGCGCGATGTCCCCGAACTTGTGCGTCAACTACGCTCAATTGAAGGGTTACACAGCCTCAGTATCACTACAAATGGCATCCTCTTAAAACATCAGGCAAAGCTTCTGGCAGAAGCAGGGCTCACGCGTATTAATGTCAGTCTTGATTCGTTATTGCGAGAAAAGTTCGCCCAGATGACCCGCCGCGACCAGTTGGATCATGTTCTGGAAGGGCTGGCCGAGTTGGAGAACTATCCATCTATTCACCCAATCAAAATCAATGCCGTCGCAATGAAGGGATTCACCGAGGAAGAAGTCCTCGACTTTGCCAGATTGGCCCGGCAAAAAGCCTATTCCGTGCGTTGGATAGAGTTCATGCCCCTGGATGCTGACCAGGCATGGCGCAAAGAAGATATTTTGACAGGAGCAGAAATCAAGCAAATCATCGAAGCTGAATATGGTCCCCTGGTACCAATCGTTGGAAAAGATCCGGCAGAAACAGCACGCCGCTACACCTTTAGCGATGGCAAAGGTGAGGTTGGCTTCATCAATCCTGTTAGCGAACCTTTCTGCGCAAGCTGTGATCGCATTCGTCTTACCGCCGATGGACAACTCCGCACATGCCTCTTTGCAACTGAAGAGACTGATCTCCGCGCAGTTCTGCGCTCCGATGCGAGCGATGAAGCATTAGCCACCAGCATTCGCCAGGCCGTCTGGCACAAAGAACTTAAACATTATATCGGGGACAAGCGCTTTAAACGCGCAAACCGAAGTATGTCTATGATCGGTGGCTAACGACACAAAAAGGCCTCCAGGGTCAGTCCTTCGTGACTACAGGCAAAACCTGACGAAGCAGTAATTACAACAGTAGTTACTGCCATGCCGGTTGTTCGTCATTATAGTCAAATAGAGAAGAAATGGGCAGTCCAGGGCTTACTCGCATGAGAAGAGGACTGAGGTGAAGATTCTTTTTCTGGTGACAGGGAAAAGATACGCATCACCTGGGTAAGCAGCGTTTTTCGAGTCAATGGGTCTACTGTTTTCCTTTCGGGTATGAGTAGACCCGGCGATTCATCCACGAGGCTGAAGTCTTCGTGGTTTTCCCGCCGAGACAATATAAAACACGGTCTAACGTTCCCCGTGAAGTACGAGACCAGAAAGAGGACCCTGTGGTAAAAGATGACGCAGACCTGCTCACGGTTCGCGAAGTAGCAAAACAATTACGTGTCGATGACACAACGGTTCGGCGCTGGATCAAAAATGGTGTACTGGAGGCGATCACTCTCCCCCACCGAGGTGCACGCCAGGCGTATCGGATCCGCCGCGCCACGCTGGAAGCATTACTGGCTTCATCACAGGAATCGTTGCGTTAGTTTGTAGCACAACGTATGGCACTGATGACCGGTTGTGTTCAAATAAGGTTCATGTTGTTCCTTCTTTGATCTGTGACAAAACGCAACGCGCCCACATGCCGCTGAAGGTTCTCCCCAGGCGGCAGCCAGGAAATGCTCCCGCTCCTCTGTGGTGCGGAAAAGGATGAGCAATCATCAGGTGTGACCAACTCCCGAGGCATCAGGAGCACAGGAGGGCCCATCATCCTGCCATACAGAGGCGTGCGGTGTCACCTGCCAGCATTTGTCTGTTCCCTACCTCATTCTTTTTGCAGGAAGAGAATGAGGTAGTTTTTTATAATTTCTGGCGATAGAGTTGCAAACCGGAAGGAGCTGGCAATGCGACAGGCTCCATTTCAAATCGACGAGCCAGATGCGCTGCGGCAGGATCGTTGCGAGGAAGGAATGCGGAAAAATAGATGGGCAGACCTGCTTCTTCGGCCTCAAAATCGAACTCAAGGGCGAGCAGATGCGCCCGATTGAGCGCCCCCACAAATAATATGCTACCCACATGCTGCCGACGAAACGCCGGGTGAACCGCTCCCTGACAGAGGAATGTGTAGCC
The DNA here is from genome assembly GCA_035493895.1 of Ktedonobacteraceae bacterium. GTDB lineage: Bacteria > Chloroflexota > Ktedonobacteria > Ktedonobacterales > Ktedonobacteraceae > DATJHM01. The sequence goes on along the minus strand of DATJHM010000103.1, from coordinate 3,303 downwards.
AGTGTGATCTTGCTGCAATTGCAGGACCGTATAGCCTACGATTTCACCTTCAATTCCCTCTAACGTGCCCGCCTGACCCCAGGTCTGTAGCTCATCATCATCGTCTGTGATCACAAAAACATTGGCGGTCGCATCGAGCGCAGGATCAGCAAGCCAGGCGGCAAACGCCTCAGGCTCTGGAGGAGTCGTTTCATCTACTTCAGCAGCACGCTGGGCAATGGCAAGCAGGGCCTCACTGTCCCGCTGTTTATAGCTTCGTATACGCATCGTTTCACTTTTCCCCTTCAAAAACATCGTGTTTCTCCTATTATATCCTCTTCAGACCTGCGAACGAGCAGAAGCAAGTAAGTATTCGCTTGACATCAGATACATGAGACTCTATGCTAAAATCACTCCTATTGCTATGTTTCGATGTATGATATTGATAGCTGTGTTTCACCTATCAGGGCCGAGAGGTGAGATACAGAAACGAACGAGTTAGAATAGCCAGAAGGAGTTTTCACGTGTCTGACCTTACCCATCTTCAACAGATCCGCCAGGAACTTCCCGCTGTACAGATCCAGCACTATTTGAACACCGGCACCTTTGGTCCACTCCCCACGATCGCTATCCGCACGATGCAAGAGCGCCTGCAAAGAGAACTTGAGCTTGGACGTTTAGGGGCGCAATCGTTCGCGGGCATGGCAGAGATCTATAACGGCACACGCCAGAAAGTAGCACGTTTCCTGCATGCGAGCGAAGAAGAGATCACGCTTACGGACAACACAGGCGAGGGCTTAAACATCGTCAGCTACGGTTTGAACTGGCGGGAGGGTGATGAGGTCATTACCACGAATCACGAGCACATCAGTGCCCTGGCCCCACTCTACCAGTTACGCGACCGCTACGGCATCGTCATCCGCAAGGCTGATCTGGGACCGCAGGCGGATTGGCCTGTGGTCGAGGCTCTGCAAGCACTGGTCACGCCCAGGACGCGGCTCATATCAATCTCCCATGTGACCTGGACGACTGGAGCCGTGATTGATATCCAGGCGGTAGCACAGTTCGCACACGAGCATGGCGTCCTTGTCCTGATCGATGGCGCGCAATCCGCAGGTGCGATTGCACTTGACGTCAAAAAGCTGGGTGTAGATTTCTACGCGCTTCCCATGCAGAAGTGGCTCTGTGGACCCGATGGGACGGGAGCCCTCTATGTGAGCGATGCAGCCTTGCACAAAGTGCATGCAACCTATGTCGGCTACTGGTCCATCAAACACGAAGAGGGTATCGAGTGGGCCCTGCACGAACGCGCTCAACGCTTTGAGCTGGGTGGACGACAGACAGCAGCTTTAAGTGGACAGAGCGCGGTCCTGAGCTGGTTAGAGGACTTTGTAGGCTATACCTGGATGTTCGAGCGCATCTCACAGCTCAACAGCTATGCGTACCAGGTTCTGAAGCAGGTGCCAGGTCTGACGCTGCTGACCCCACAGGCCGGAGCGAGCGGCATTCTTGCGTTTACCCTGGAGGGCAAGGATGAGAAAGAGGTCGTAAAAACGCTTTCTGAGCAGCATACTATCCAGATCCGCAGCATCCCCGAGACCCATGCCTTGCGCGTCTCGACCGGTTTCTATAACACCGAAGAAGAGATCGATCTGCTGGCACAGGCACTCCAAAAAATGTAGTATACTACTAGTAGTGGATGACCGAACATGGCCGTCCCCACTACTAGTTTATTTTAACAATTGAGAGCATTCTACAGGCGACTGGCGAAAGAGAGTGGAGCAACCACGAGGAAGCCTGAAGAAGAGGAAGGCACAGCCGTTCGCCTGGGCTGGAGGCACCACTGAAATCAGAGGTGCCTTTTTTGTTGCAAAACAAAGAAAGCGAAATCATGAACGAGAAAGAACTTGTCCTACGATATGGCTGTAATCCACACCAGAAGCCTGCGAGGGTGTATGCCAGACAGGGTACACTGCCCTTTAGCGTCCTGAACGGCGCTCCAGGCTATATTAATCTGCTCGATGCACTCAATGCCTGGCAACTGGTAAAAGAGCTGAAGAGCGTTTTACAGCTGCCAGCAGCTGCATCCTTTAAGCATGTCAGTCCCGCAGGAGCAGCCCTCGGCATCCCGTTGAGCGAGACGGTCAAACAGGCATGTGGCGTAGAAGATCTGGAACTGACCCCGCTGGCCAGCGCGTATGCTCGCGCGCGTGGAGCTGATCGGCTCTGCTCTTTTGGCGATTTTGCGGCGCTCAGCGATATCGTTGATCTGCCCACGGCGCAAATCCTGAGCCGCGAGGTTTCGGATGGCGTGATCGCTCCGGGATATGAGCCGGAGGCCCTGGCATTGCTCAAAAAGAAGCGCCAGGGATCTTACCTCGTCCTCCAGATTGACCCGGACTATGAGCCAGAAGATGTGGAGACGCGAGAAGTCTTTGGCGTCAGCTTTGAGCAGAAGCGCAATACGGTGGTGCCAGGTTATGATCTTCTGGGGGATATTCAGACAAAGCAGAAAGAGCTTTCAGATGCGGCCAAACGGGATATGCTGGTGGCGTATATCACGCTGAAGTATACGCAATCCAACTCTATCTGTTTTGCCGTGGATGGACAGAGCATCGGGATTGGTGCTGGTCAGCAGTCGCGCATTCATTGCACCCGCCTGGCAGCCTCCAAAGCCGAGATCTGGTATCTGCGTCAGCATCCCACGGTCCTGAACCTGCCCTGGAAAAAAGGAGTGAAGCGGCAGGACAAGGTGAATGCCATCGACCTGTTCTTGCGCGATGATCTCACGGCGTCTGAAAGTCGGCAGTTGGCCGAACAGTATGACGGAGAACTGAAGCAGTTGACGGCGGAAGAGAAGCGAGCATGGCTCAATACGCTGCATGGCGTTGCCCTTGGCTCGGACGGATTTATCCCCTTCAGCGATAGCATTGAGTGTGGGTCTCGTAGCGGTGTGCAGTATGTGATCCAACCTGGTGGCTCAATACGGGATGAGGATGTGATCAGTGCGTGTGATGAGTATGGGATGGTGATGGTCTCAACCGGGCTGAGGTTATTCCACCACTAAAATTACGCCTTTCCCAGGGGAAAAACTTACAAGCTCAGGCACTTTCTGCTTGAGCTTGTTTGCAATGAGACAGGATACCCTGACTTATTTTGTATCGCAAAAACGCACCCATGTGGGCGGGTGAGACGGCGACGTCCTATTTTCCCGTAGGGTTGCCCCCAAAGTATCGTCGGAGCTGAAGAGCTTAACTTCCGTGTTCGGGATGGGAACGGGTGTACCCTCTTCGCTATTGTCACCAGCTCACCTGCACATACAGG
>DATJHM010000102.1:0-11007 GCA_035493895.1 Ktedonobacteraceae bacterium | reverse complement strand
TACTGCCAGCCCGCCATAGGTCATCGTCGTCCCGACCGGGATCGTACGCAACGCCGACCAGACCTGCTGCTGAAAAACGGTGCCTCCTGTATTCACAGGAATATCATCCAGGCAGCGATAATCGCCTGCGAAATATGCGCGCATACAGCTGCTAAAACCACATGGATCGCTTGTCTGTATCAGATCAACCTTCCCATAGCGTTTCTGCAACAGAGCCATCATACGCGACTCATAATCCGCATAATCCAGCGAACAGAGTTGCTCGCCATCGACAACAAGTACGATAGTTCCAATCGGAGAATCGAAAGAATCGTAGTATAATGTTTTCACCAGTATCCACCTTTCGCGATGTGGTAAAACGTAGATATCACCTTTTCGATGATTGCCAATGCCCACCGTAGAGGCGCGGCTTGTCTATGGGTACCCTTTATCCTACACCTGAAAACAAACAGTGTCTGGCGGTTTTCGGACATGATCACTGTGTTTTTGCAGCGGAGGGATAGGTGACGATGTCCGAAAACCGCTAGCGCCATCGCCATCTTTCGACTATGCTACATAGTATGGAAACACGACATATCATCACAGATTTCGACCTTTGTTATCGTGCTCTTTGTAGTCGTGATACTCGCTTCGATGGACTTTTCTTTACGGCGGTCACGACCACGGGAATCTACTGTCGGCCGATTTGCCCGGCGCGGACTCCCTATGCAGCACATGTACGCTTCTATTCGTGCGCAGCGGCGGCAGAAGCGGCAGGCTTTCGTGCCTGTCGCCGTTGCCACCCGGAAGCCAGTCCCGGCTCGCCTGAGTGGAATGTGCGCGCGGACCTGGTTGCTCGCGCGTTGCGGCTGATCGCTGAGGGCGTTGTGGATACCGAGGGCGTTGCTGGTCTGGCAGAGCGTCTGGCTGTCAGCGAGCGACATCTGCATCGTGAGCTGGTGGCGGAGGTGGGCGTCGGTCCACTGGCACTGGCACGCACACGCCGCTCCCAGACGGCTCGCCTCCTGATCGATCAGACAGATCTTTCACTCACGACCATCGCCTTTACTGCCGGTTTTAGTAGCATCCGGCAATTCAACGAGTCCATGCATGCTGCGTTTGGCTGCGCGCCTTCGGACTTTCGTCGACGCCCACAATCTGAGCAGCGAGGAGAGGGCAAGCTGACATTACGCTTGCAGTATCGTCCCCCGTTTAACGCCACCAATCTTCTCTCGTACTTCGAAAAGCGGGCAGTTCCAGGGGTCGAGGAGGCAAGTGAGAAAAGCTATCGACGCACCGTTACGCTCCCACACTCCCACGGGATCATCGAACTGGAGCCGATGGAGCGAACCCATTCCGTCCTGCTGCACTTACATCTGACGGACCTCAGCGATCTCAATCTGATCGTTCAACGCTGTCGACAACTCTTTGATATCGATTCTATCCCGGATTCGGTGGCCTCGGTCCTGGCAGCCGACCCACTGCTCGCGCCGCTCATCGCCGCTCGCCCCGGCCTGCGTATCCCGGGGACGATCAACGGATTTGAGCTCGCAGTACGAGCCATTTTGGGACAACAAATCTCAGTAGCGGGCGCGCGAACGCTAGCCAGACGAATTGTGACGGCCTTTGGCGCTCCTCTTGAACAGCCACAGGGAGCGCTCACGCATCTCTTTCCGAGTCCGCAGGTCATCGCGTGTGCAGACCTTGGTGGTCTTGGACTGACGGGCGCGCGCATCAAGGCCCTGCAAGCCCTTGCGCATGCGGTCGCGGAAGACGGCTTAGTTCTCGATCCCACTGCCGATCGAGAGAGCACCATCGCACAACTACAACACCTTCCAGGCATAGGACCCTGGACGGCATCTTATATTGCGATGCGCGCCCTTGGCGATCCCGATGCGTTCCCGGCCGCCGATCTTGGTTTGCGGCGCGCTCTCGAACAGCAAGGAATCGTCGTCAATGCGAAAAGTATCGAGAAGCAGGCCGAGGCGTGGCGTCCCTGGCGCGCCTATGCGACCCATCATCTCTGGGCAAGTCTCGCCGCAAGCCCCGTCCCTATTGCACGTTCTTTGCCACCAGTTGCGCAAGTGTTGGAAGCGGTAGCAAACGTTTGACCATGTACCCTCAACGTAGCATAATTTTCAAACCCTGCTTGCACTCTCGCATGAGGCTAGTACTATAATACTCATATATGCCTGCTATTGCCCGATTTCCTTGTGTGGATCGGGATCATCGAAAGGAGCTCTGATGAGGTTAGGAATGCCTATTCTGCGCGAGTGCAAGACCCCGGAAGCCTGGATCACCGCCCTGCAACAACTTGGTTGTAGAGCTGCATATTGCCCCGTAAACGGAACTGCCAATGCTGACGAGGTACGCACCTATGCAGAAGCTGCGCAACAGGCCGATATTCTCATCGCCGAAGTCGGTGCCTGGAGTAATCCCCTCAGTCCCGATGAAGAGACACGTCAGGCGGCTATTGCTCTCAACCAGCGCCAGCTTGCTCTGGCCGAACAGATCGGCGCACGCTGTTGCGTCAATATTGCTGGCTCGCGTAGTACCACGCAGTGGGACGCCCCACACCCGGATAACCTGAACGAAGAAACCTTTCAATTGATCGTGGAGACTGTTCGCGAGATTATCGATGCCGTCCAACCCACACGTACTTTTTATACATTGGAGGCAATGCCCTGGGCATTTCCCGATACGCCTGAGTCCTATCTCCGCTTGATCAAGGCCATTGATCGTCCCCGTTTCGCGGTCCATCTCGATCCCGTCAACTGGATCTCCAGCCCACAACTCTATTTTTCGAACAGCGCCCTGCTGCGTGAGTGCTTTGAGATCCTCGGTCCCTGGATCAAAAGCTGCCACGCCAAAGATATTCGTCTGAGTGACACGTTGACGGTCCATCTGGATGAAGCATGCCCCGGTCAGGGCACGCTGGACTATCGTACGCTCCTGGCCGAGATGGCTCGCCTGGACCCCGATACCCCCCTGATGCTTGAACATATGGGGGCCGAGCAAGATTATATCCAGGGAGCCAGCTATATTCGTTCACTGCTCTAGCAGCCAAAGGAGGCAATGGTGCCTGAAATCCATCGGGTGATCTTTACAGAGCCGCAACACGCCGAGCTTCTGTTTGAAACTATTCCCACGACGCCCCTGGGACCACACGAGGTCATCGGCCGTACGCTGGTCTCGCTGATCAGCGCGGGGACAGAGCTCGCAGGCTATCAAAATCCAGCGCACCGCTTCGGCCCCAGTCCAGGCTATGCGGCTGTCTTCCAGGTGACAGAGGTTGGCGAACAGATCAATGATCTTCGACCTGGAGATTTCGCCTTTTGTATGGGACCACACAGCTCCTATCAGCGCATGGAACGGGAGAAGCTGCTGCCCCTGCCCGCTGACCTGACGCCCGAGTCCGCCGTCTTTGCCCGCATGATGAGCGTCTCGATGTCCACACTCACGACCACTACGGCGCGCCCGCCCGCCACGGTCCTCGTGACCGGGCTGGGACAGGTGGGATATTTTGCCGCGCGTGTCTTTGCGCTTTGCGGCTATAGCGTGCTTGCCAGCGATCCCATTGAAGCCAGACGGCACCTGCTCCAGGGCATCCCAGGCATTCAGACCGTTCCTGAAGTGCCTCTGAATGACCCTCAGGTCGTCGGAAATGTGGCGCTGGCCCTGGAGTGCTCCGGCCATGAGCAAGCCGTCCTGGATGCCTGCCGCATCGTGCGCAAGCGCGGAGAAGTGGTCATGATCGGGCTCCCCTGGCAGCGTCGCACCGAACTTTTCGCTCACCCGTTGCTCTCGGAGATCTTCCATCGTTATGTCGTCCTCCGCAGCGGCTGGGAGTGGGAACTGCCCATGCATGCCACCGAGTTCCGCCAGAACAGCATCTGGGAAAACCTGGATGCCGCCCTGCACTGGCTCAGCGAGGGACGCCTCGATACCAGCAATCTGTACACAGTAGCAAATCCACAGCACGCAGGCCAGATCTACCGGAATCTTTTACAAAGTCCCCCGGAAAAATTAGCGACCATCTTCGACTGGCGAGACTAGCTAGTCGAGTGAAACTATCACCAACGTAGATCGGCAGAGAAGTCTGCTGATCTACGTTGGTAGCACACCGCCTCCCCTCACGGCTCAGGTCCCGCACGTCTGGTAAGAGGACACGAGCGGCGCTTCTCAATGGTAAATGACCTGAAGAAATGTGAGCAGTTTTTGCCCTGAAACCTGACAGATCCCATAAAATAGAGATCTCCGCAGTTTTTACCAAACTATTTCTCCTGGTGCTCGACCCACTGAGTTCGCCAGGCAGGTGGCTCAAACGGATCGGCAAAGTACTGTGTCTCGCGGGCAACCTTGCCATCGCGAAACTCCATAATGCTGACGGTTTGCGTTGGCTGCTCGTTATAGCTGAGCACGTACTCGGTGATCCAGAGATCGCCGCTCCCCAGGATGCGCCGGATAGTGAAGCTCAGCTTCGCCGGGTGGTGTCCGCGAAGGGCCTGAATGTTGTGACGACCGCGGATTCGCTCGCCCGACTGAGGATACTCGACCAGGACGTCGTCATGATAGATCTCGTGTTCCGCTTCAATATCACCAGCCGCGGAGGCGGCCCAGTGCCGATCCAGGGCGGCCCGAATTTCCAGGTTTTCCATTGTTTATCTCCCTCTGGCTCGTATCTGGCATCGCAGCACCGTGGTGCTCGTTGCGCCGCGCAACTGGTGTCCCTTCGATCCACGGGCTGAATGACGCTATTGTTGAGAATTTCATCCATGCAACGACACCTGACAAGCATAACACACGAGCGGCACTTCTCAATACATAAAGTTGAGTATAAAGATACACAAACTCGGGAATAAAGCAAAAAGAAGTTCTGTTTATTGATAGCAGATGGGTTTATCCAATATGCAAGCAAGCAATAATATCGCCTTTCCGGACAAGGCAACCCAATCATATATTGATTACTATCGTTGTTCATACCAGGAAGTATATACCTATTTCTTGTCACAATCTCGATGCAGGGATAGCAGGTCGTTCTTTACAAGCGGACATATATTGACAATATATCCTCACACATCTGCCCCTTCTGACAGCCCACATGAACTACCACAGTGGTAAAGGCTCCCTTATTTGCGCTGCTTGTGCTCAATCGTAAAAGGAGATCTTTATGTATTCAGGCAGAAAGCGCCTGCTGACAAAGCTGCCATTCTTCTTATGCAACGTAGTCGTTCTACTCGTACTGGTGGGATGTGGCAACGCGAAAACATCGGCCACGACGACACCAGCAAAGAACGCCAAAGCTGCGGCGAATCAGCAAATTCTCGTGCAGCCTGTCAGCGGCTATTCCGATGTTGAGACACTTGATCCCGCGCTCGCCGACGAGATTCCAGCCCTGAGCATCGACAACATGCTCTATTCCGGCCTGGTCACGCTCAACGACAAACTCCAGGTACAGGGAGAACTCGCCGCCTCGTACAGTGTCGCCGCAGATGGCACAACCTGGACGTTCCACCTGAAGCCGAACCTCAAGTTCAGCGATAATCAGCCGCTCACCTCGACAGATGTCGCCTATAGCATCGATCGCGCCCTCGCCCCTGCCTTGAAATCCGGCGTTGCCCCCTACTATCTCTCCCTGATCAAGGACGTCACCCTGCGCAACACTGGCAAGATCAAGTCTCTCATTGGCGATAGCTTGCTCACACCTGATCCACAGACACTGATCATCAAAACGAGCAAGCCAGCCGCTTATTTTCTGCAAACATTGACCTATCCAACCTCGTTCATTGTAGAAAAAAGCCTGGTTGATAAATATGGCAATGCTTTTACCGATCATCTGACTACCGGGGCTGGCGGATCGGGTCCCTGGATGGTCTCGAAGTATATTCATAATCAGGAGATCGACTTCGTTCCCAATCCCCACTACTTTGGCCCTAAGCCACAGCTCAAGAAGGTCGTTATGCCTTTTGTCCCGCAAGGAGACACCACCTATAAGCAGTATCAGGTCAATCAGGTAGATTCCGCCCCCGTCCCCTCGACGGAGGTTGCCAACGCGCAATCGCAGTTCGGCTCCCAGTTCCACCAGCAACCATTGCTGGACACCTACTATTTGAGCTTGAACTATCTGGCAAAGCCGTTCGACAACATCAAAATTCGGCAGGCGTTCGCTCTGGCAATCGATAAAGATGCCATCGCACAGAACGTCTTTCACAACACAGTCATTCCGACCAACCATATCGTGCCCGCTGGCATGCCCGGCTACAATCCCAATCTGACCGGACCACAGGGACAGAAGCAGACGAGTGGAAATGCTCAGCTTGCCAAACAGTTGTTTACAGAGGGCTTAAAAGAAGAGGGCCTGACGCTGGCAACGCTTCCCAGCATCACCTTCACCACGGCCTCACAGGGAGCAACAGATAAGCGAAATGAGTATGCCGCGCTCCAGCAAATGTGGAAAAGCGTGCTGGGAGTTGAGGTCAAGATCCACGATGTCGATCTCCCTTACCTGTACACCCTGCGCACCGCGACGGTCAATAATCCCAACGGCTTGCAGCTCCACACCCTGGACTGGATCGCCGACTATCCCGATCCCCAGGACTGGCTGACGCTGTTGTTTGATAAAGGAACATCCAAGAACGCTGGCAACTATGGACAGAACCATACGTCGGATGCCGCGCAACAGCAGGCAACGCAACGCCTTCTGGAGCAGGCTGACTCCAATCCAAACACGACCGAGCGTATGAAGCAGTACAATCAGGCGGAACAACAGCTGGTCGATGATGTGGCCTGGGTTCCCATCTACCAGAACACCAATACGCTGGTGCGCAAATCGTGCGTGGTGGGCATGGTCGATAACGCGCAGAATATGATCCCACCAGCCGATTGGGGAAACATTTACATCTCAACGGCAACGCCCTGCGCTAACACAAGCCAGTACCAATAACATCGATTTGTGTAGAGGCGCGGCCTGTCTGCGCCCGGGAGGGAACCCACACGATTCAGGTGAACGTGCCATATCGTGTTTACCCAATGACCCCCGACGCAGACAGGCAGTGCAGCTACAAGAATATGGGCAAACCACTGCCGATTCGCAGCTTTCAGGCGATCGGCAGTGGTCTTGCAAACTCCATCATCTGGGGGTGCGCCAGACGCTCAAAATCGACATAATTCAGGCTGATCGTGTCGGTATACGTTCCGGCAGGGAAGATGATCGTCTCTTCTGAGGCCAGACTCTTCTCCACATAGACGGGAATATTGTAAAGATTCCCAAAGGGCGGCATCGTACCAACCTCACAATCAGGAAAAGCTGCCGCGAACTCCGCCTCATGAGCCAGCCGAATCGACCTTGCCCCCAGCAGCGTTCGTACCAGTTCCAGATCCACATGAGAGGAAGCGGGAAGGACCAGCGAGATCATCTTCCCATCGACCACGGCAATCACGGCCTTCGCAACCTTGCGGCTGGAAACGTGTTCAGATTCCGCAATACGCTGAGCACTAAAAGCACGGGCATGCTGTTGCTCCTGGAAAGGCACCTGATGTTCTTGCAAGTATGCCTCCAGTCTCTCTTTGCACGGCATGAGAATACCTCCTCTTTATGAAAGCCGAGTAGCAACGTATTGAACGATGAATCGCTCCGTGTGTTCATCGCAAATCTACTGAATACAAATGGAATACAACAATAAGCACATTGATTGACAATAAAATGTAATTATAGATACAACTATATATTTTACAGCACACAAAAAAATCACAAAGCAACCAGTTTCCCTCTCGATAGGATCACAGCGCTTCCCCATTACTGAATGCAAAAACTTTCGCCAATTTGGATGCCGTTGCGGGAGAGGCTGAGTAGACGTTGACACGTAGATCTGGGGAAAGGGGCATTTGGAAGGTCACATAGTCAAATTCCAGCCATCCCAGCGCGGGATGCTTTATGACACGTGGTCCATCGGGCAAACCGCGCACATTTTGTTGTTCCCAGCACCGGCAAAATTGTGGGCTGGCCAGTTGCAGGTCTTCAACAATTTCACAAAAAGAGGCATCATCCGGATAGCGGGCATAGTCGGCACGAAATTGCGCCACCAGACTGTTACCGTTTCACTTTCCAGGGAGCAAATCCCCATCAGATATCCTCTGATGGGGATTCTTACTCCGCCCAAATGATAAATACCTTGCTTTGCAATCAATTTACCAGAGATCCTGGCACTACCTCTTATTCGCCCGATGGGGGCTCAAGCGCGGCCTTCAGGCTTACAGGAGTCCCGAAATCGGGCGTGCCATCTGCCTTCCAGGTAAACGGTTGCGCACGCGTCTCGCGCCCACTGTAGGTAAAATCAGGGGTTGTCTTGGCGTGATAGACCATCCAGGACTGCTTGCCATCGGGAGAGGTAGTAAAATATGCACGGCCAGGACCGAAGACGCCGTTCTCACTGCTATACTGGAACACTGGCCCCTGCTTCTCCCTGGAATTGCGATCAAGAGGATCACCGCCTTTATAGCTCATCAGGCCAAGACAGTAGTTATAGTTACCGGTATCGCTGGCCGAATAGACAATAAAAGTTCGGCCATTGTGATAGAGCGCTTCAGGACCTTCAGCGACTGGATAGCTCGATGTGGCCTGATAGCCCTGCTCCCACGGTTGGTCGGGATCTATGATCAGATGCGGCGCGCCTTGCGGTCACCCTGCTCGTTGAGCGCATCAAAAGCCAGAATACACAACCCCCACAATCCATGAAAGTTCCCTTCTATCTGCGACCACGAGCCAGCACGCTTGGCAGACAAGAACAGTGAGTCGATCCCACGATGGTCGTAGGGAGGGTGTTTATCTGCGCCCCATAGGCGTCAGGTGAGATGTGTCCTTCGAACGGCACAGGTCTGGCATAAAGCACAGCCAATACGCATCAACCGAAGAATGGTTCGGTTTGACCTCCCGTCTCAATCGATGGCGGAACGGGTTCGTGGAAGGGCAAGGTGGTCGGTGGGGGTCGCGTGGGATGGTAGAAAACACATCCCCTACCTCTGCGGATGGGCGAGAGGGTCGGTGGGGGAACGCAAATGACCGGTTTTTTCGGGCTCATGCCTCTTTCCTCCCGATCCTGTGTGACACGATTGACCCTCTCGGCTTTCTATTGACCTGCATAATGGCATCTGAACCATTCTCAGGTTGATGCGTATTGGTCTGGCATAAAGCACAGCCTCTACCTGTAATCTCCTTCGAAGAGATTTCATGCACGTCCATATTCCCAACCGGCACGCGCACCCGCTTCAACAAGCTATAATATACTTACAAAATGCTTCAGATAATGCTATGATACTTTTACTATTTTTTCATCACACCAACTCTTTGAGGTGATGATTATGCATAGCTGGCAAATAAGCATTCAAGGGAGCTGCTTTTATGTCAAATATTCCTCAGGATATACACAGCCGTATAGCCGATACCATCCTGATCAACGGTAAGGTGACGACAGGACGCGGAGACGAAACGTGCGAGGCGCTGGCGATCAGGGGGGAGCGCATTCTGTCCGTGGGGACGCAGCAAGCGATGCTGGCTCTGGCCGATGCGCACACGACGATTATTGATGTTGGTGGACGCAGGGTGATCCCTGGATTGATTGATTCTCATATGCATCTGGTGCGGGCGGGCCTGACCTGGAATGATGAGCTGCATTGGGATGGGATTGCCAGTCTGGATGAGGCGCTCGCTCTGATTACACGGGCCACGCGACAGACGCCGCCCGGGACCTGGATTCGCGTCGTTGGCGGATGGCATCCGGGACAATTTCGCGAGAAGCGTCTGCCAACGCGTGCGGAATTGAGCACGCTGGCTCCCCAGCATCCCGTCTATGTGCAGCAGCTCTACGAGGACGCAATCGTCAACGATGCCGCTCTGCAAATCTGCAACGTGACGGCCGAAACCGACGATCCTCCCGGCGGCACCTTTGAGCGCGATGGCGAGAGCAATCCGACCGGACGCGTACGTGGCGTGCCAGCCTTCAACTATTTTCTTCAACGCATGGGATCAGCAAGCAGCGAGCAACAGGTCGCCTCAACGCGCACGATGCTGCGCGCATTCAGTCGCGTGGGACTGACCACCGCGATTGACGCAGGCGGCCTGGGCGCGACTGCGGCCATCTACGAGCCAATCTTCGCGATCTGGAAGCAACAGCAACTTCCCGTCCGCACACGCCTCTATCTTGGCGTGACTGAGCGTGGCAAAGAGAGGCAGCAGATCGCTGCATGGATTGAGCGATTTGCTCTCGCATCTGGCGATGCTTATTTGAAAGTCACCGGCGCGGGTGAACTGATTGAGCTCGGCTACCACGATCTGGAGGGGCTGACGCCATTTCGGGTTCCGCCCGCAAGTCGGCGCGAGCTCTACGAAATCACGCGCATGGTCGCGCAGGCCGGTTGGCCGATGCACATTCACGCGGTCTGGGATACGACCATCTCCGCCATTCTGGATGTGTGGGAAGAGGTGGACCGAGAATTTCCACTGGCTGGCAGGCGCTTCTCAATCGCGCATGCGGATATGATCACCGAATCTGATCTCGCACGCGTACAACGCATGGGCATCGGCATTGCGATCCAGGATCGGCTGGTTTTTCGTTCCGCCGATTCTTCCCGGGCCTGGGGACAGGAGAAGGCGCACGGCGCGCCCCCCATACGCGATATGCTCGATCGCGGGATACCCGTTGGCGCAGGCACGGACTCGACGCGCGTCACCTCGTATAATCCCTGGGTCTCGCTCTGGTGGATGATCACAGGCTGTTCGTTCGATGGCGCACCTGCCCGTCACACGCGCCACTGTTTAACGCGCATGGAGGCGTTGCGCCTCTATACAGCGGGGAGCGCCTGGTTCTCCTGCGAAGAGAATGACCTTGGCACGCTGGAACCCGGCAAACTGGCCGATCTGGTCGTCCTGTCCGATGACTATTTTACCGTTCCGGAAGCGTCAATTCCAACGTTGGAAGCAGTGCTGACGCTGGTCGGGGGACATCCGGTCTACACAAACGGGCAGATCTCTTC
>DATJHM010000101.1:0-18917 GCA_035493895.1 Ktedonobacteraceae bacterium | reverse complement strand
GGGCGAGAGGGTCGGTGGGGGAACGCAAATGACCGGTTTTTTCGGGCTCATGCCTCTTTCCTCCCGATCCTGTGTGACACGATTGACCCTCTCGGCTTTCTATTGACCTGCATCATGGCATCTGAACCATTCTTCGGTTGATGCGTATTGGATCGGCATCAAGCACGATCCCTACCTCTGCGCATCGACGTGATGGCCGGGGGGGACGCGGATCGGCATGAAGCGCGATCAATATACATCAACCTAAAGGCCGTGGAGTTCGTGGACAAGTAGAATTTGGGATTCAGTAGTGGCACGGTGGAGTGAGAACGGAACTGTGCCAGGGAACTCGCGCGATTCCCCTGGCTCCGCAGGCGATGATGGCAACGGAGGAAATGGCGAGCTCAGGCACCTGTTTTTCGACCGCCGAGATCAGCGGCGAAGGCGGCTCTGCTCGCACGTCTCTCCTCCTGCGGAGCCAGCTTTATCGTGCGAGTTCCCAGGCACAGTTCCGTTCTCACTCCACCGTGCCACTACTGAGTCCGGGCGAAATTCCCTTCTCGGCCCCTTCGGTTGATGCGTATTGGGCGCAGACAAGCCGCGCATCTACGAAGATGGGCCTTCGGCGTTAGTTTGTCAGGGTGATTTTGTTTAGGCCTCGGGGCGTGTCCACCTGATAGCCACGGCTCATGGCGGTATACATGGCCAGGAGTTGGCCGGGAATAATGGCGCTGAGTGGGCTGAGCCATTCGGCGGCTGGACGCACAAGGGGCAACGGTGTCGTGGCAAGCTCCAGGGCGCTGGCGTTATCCGAGATGATGAGCAATTCGGCCCGGCGTTCTTTGAGCGTGCGAGCCAGATCGAGCATGTCTTCCAACACGGCACCACTGGGGAGGATTAAGGCAACCGGCTCGCCTTCGTCGATAGTAGCAATGGGACCATGGCGGAAATCGGCGGAAGAATAGGGCGTGGTGATGATATAGTTCAACTCTTTGAGCTTCAGCGCCAGCTCAAAGGCGGTGGCATAGTTGTAACCGCGCCCGATGACCGAGCAGTAGCTGAGATAGCGGTAGCGCTCGGCCTTTTGCTGGATAGATACTGACCCCTGCAAGGTTGCATCCAGCAGTTCGGGGAGTTGATGCAGTTCCGTCATATGCTGCTCGGATGCGCTCCACACGGCGGCGAAAATGGCCATGACGGCCAGTTGCGCGGTGTAGGTCTTGGTGGCAGCGACGCTCTTCTCCACTCCGGCATGCAGTTCTACAACGTGATCGGCGGCCTTTGCAAGGGGGGACGTGCCATCGTTCGTCACGGCAATCGTGGGACGGCCCTGGCGTTTTGCCTCGTCCAATACGGCGACGATATCCGGCGACTGGCCCGATTGCGAGATGCCGACGACCAGCGCGCCCGTCATGCGCGGCGAAGTGTGGTACAGGGTCTGGACTGAGGGCGTTGCCATCGCAACCTGATAGCCCGCCATGGTGGACCAGGCATATTGCGCATATATTCCGGCATTATCTGAAGAGCCACGGGCGGCAATCAAGATATACTGGAACGATGGCAGACTTGCAACGATCTTTTTGATATGCTGAACCTCGTGATCCAGCAGGCGAGCAATCGTTTCGGGCTGACTCATAATCTCTTGTTCAAGTTGCGTTGTCATAATGTATGCTTTCCTCTTACCTAACCATATGCGCGCATGGGGCATATGCTTGACCTTGCTAGCACTGTCCCTGGGCTTGCAGGTAGGCGCGAACTTCGTGGGCGTTGGCGAGCGTAAGCACGTGGTCGGCAATCTGCCGCGCTTCGTCGGTACGATAGTTGCGAATGGCCTGCTTGATGAAAGGGACAAGTTTTGGCGTGGCGCTGAATTCATCCAGTCCCAGCCCCAGCAGGACCGGGACCGCGAGCACATCGCCCGCCAGTTCACCACAGACGCCCACCCAGCGTCCCCGTTGATGAGCAGCTTCGATGACCAGACAGATCAGGCGCAAAACTGCCGGATGCAACGCGTCCGCCAGGGGAGCGATCGCCGCATTGGTACGATCAGCCGCCAGTGTATATTGTACAAGATCGTTGGTGCCAATACTAAAAAAATCAACGTCTCTGGCAAAGATGTCGGCTAAAACCGCGGCGGCAGGTATCTCTACCATCATACCAATCTCAAAATGGTGGGCAAAGGATACCCCTCGCGCTTTTAGATTTTTCTGAGCCAGGGCCACCTGCTCGCGTGCGGAGCGGATCTCCTCCGGCGTGGCGATCATCGGAAACATCAATTTGAGATTACGGCCCTCAGCCGCACGCAACAGGGCGCGAAGTTGCGTCTGGAAGAGCTCGGGATAGGCCAGCGTCAGGCGCACACCGCGTATGCCCAGAAATGGATTGAGCTCGTGAGGCATAGTAAGATAGGGCGCGGGCTTATCGCCGCCAATGTCCAATGTGCGCACCACAACCGGACGCTGGCCCATCTGCGCAAAAATCCGCCGATAGACACGCGTCTGCTCATCCTCGTCCGGTGCCTGCTCATGGTTGAGAAAGAGAAATTCGGTACGTAGCAGGCCAATGCCCTCGGCACCAGCGTTAAGGGCCTCGGCAGCATCTTCGGGCGCACCAATATTTGCGACAACTTCGACCCTTTTGCCATCACGGGTGATCGCGGGCTGGAACGCACACTGGAATGCCAGCACACGCTGCCGCTCAAGCGCCTGCCGCTGCTGACCGTAGCGTTCGCGGGTCTCTTCATCGGGATCGATGAAGATCTCGCCATTTGCGCCATTGATGATCACCTGCATACCCGACTGAAGCTGACGAATATTTTCGCCGAGACTGACAATCGCGGGGATGCCGAGCGCCTTCGCCAGAATTGCCACATGCGAGGTCGCGCTCCCCTCGGCCAGACAGAACGAGAGGATCATAGCTTTATTGAGCGTGATCGTGTCGGACGGCGTGAGATCGTCGGCCACGAGAATGACCGGCTCAGTGATCGGCGTCGTCTCGTCGGGAGCGCCGCTGAGGATGCGCAACACACGTCGGGCCACATCATCGATATCATCGGCACGCGCCGCAAGATAGTCATCACCGATCTCGCGCATCTCGCGGGCAAACTGCGTTGCGCCCTCCTGCCACGCATATTCGGCGGATGACTGCGTGACATCCAGAACGTCGTGCACCCGTTGGAGGAACTCGGGATCATCCAGGAAGAGTTCGTGCGCTTCAAAGATCGCAGCTTCACTCTCACCCACTTCCCGGCTCGCTTTCTGGCGCAGCGCCTGTATCTCCCGCCTGCCCTGGCGTAGCGCTTGCTCGATACGCGTCCATTCCGCCTTACTATCATGGATAGCCCGAACGTCTATATGTGCAATCGCGCTCTGCACTGGCTTATATGATTTATAAAGAAAGACGGGGCCAGTCGCAATTCCGGCTGAAGCTCCAATACCACATATCATAGTGCTTGCCATATCCGTTACTCCGCCTCGCCAAAGTTGTCATTCACCAGCGCAACCAGGGCGTCGAGCGCCTCCTGTTCATCCTCACCATCGGCCACAATCATGATGTGATGATTCTTTCTCACGCCTGCCAGCATCACACTCATAATACTTTTCGCATTAAACGTCTTTGCATTTTTGTCCGTATTCTCGATAGTAATGCGCGAAGTGAACGTGGATGCCACCTTAACGAACGTCGCGGCAGGACGGGCATGCAGACCAAGGACATGTTGAACCTCAACCTCTTGTGAAACTGCCATGATAACTCTCCTTTGAAGCCAGCAAAGCCAGCCAAAGCTACTTCTCAAAAAACGTATACAATAGTTGCGCCACGCCGCGCAGATCGCTCATGGGCTGAAGCGCGTAGGGAAGCGGTCCCCACGTCAACACCGGTGCATACTCGCGGGTGTGATGGGGTCCATAGGTCGGATCGTTGCCGTGATCGGCAGTCAGGACAAATAAACACTGCGCGTCGAGAGTGGGCAGGAAATCTTGTAGCCAGGCATCGACCATATGCAATACCTGGAATGAGCGTGCCACATCCTGGGCATGGCCCGCAAGGTCCGTCTCCTGCACATTCGCCGCGATCAGGCCCTGCGAGAGATGTTGCCAGGTACGCGCGGTATCCTCGAGCACAGCGGCAGTATCGACGATGGGACGGCGCGGGATCGCATCATCGCTCCAGGCGGCAACATCGGCAAACTTGCCAATCAGCTCTACCGGATAGCCCTTCTGCACAAGCAGATGCGGTAGCTCCTGATGCGCATCAAAGCCCACGCCCAGATGGCGCACCTGATAGCCCTCTTTATAGAAGCCCACCGCCGGAGTATCAATCCCGGTCAGACCTTCAGGCGTCGTGTGAACCGCCGATAGGATCGCAGCGGGCGACATCTCTGGCGTGGCGAAGGCGATTACACGCGGATTGCGCACCTGAGCACGCACCACCTCCGCCATGCTCACCAGCGTCTCCATATCCACGACATCGAGCGTCCCCGCCAGATTGATCGCCATACCGGGCTCATTCTCTAAATTGTCCGAGAGCAAAACGCCGCCATTGACCCAGAGCGCACGATTGTCAGACAGAGGCAGCACCGTATAGTTTGCCTGCTCCAGCGCGGTTACAATGGCGGAAAAGCGGCTCTGCACCGTATCCGGCTGCGTATCCGGAGCGTGGCCGCCCAGGATCTCATTGTGGCCCAGATAGCTATCGGCCCCGGGATAGCCGAGTCCGGCAATCGTAGCCGTGCTGCTCGTCCGTCCACTCTCGGCGACATGAAATAAACCCAGGCGTTGCAGCATGGGAAATTGCGCCTGCTGCTCCGGTGAGACAATATGACAAACCGTATTTGCGCCCTTTTGCTGCGCGGGTGCATCTGGCATTACGCCGACACCCAGCCCATCAAGGACTAATAAGAGTGCTTTTTTCTTTTGTTTGAGCTCGCTATTTTTCAACATTTTTTCTTGATTTCATGAATAGAGAGAGAGATATCAGGCATGCGACACAGAATGGAGTGCGACAAATTCCCAATCCCCGTTTGCCTTCTGATCCACAATCGCGCGATAGCTACGCAGCACAAAGAGCTGAAAGCGGAAAGATAAGATCACCGTATCGCCCGTATGAACCTGGACATGCGCGGCGGGCGCATCGAGCAGGCATTGATAATCGATATATTGTGCCGGAGGAAAGGCGACCGGGACCGGGGCGCTCTGGAGAACCGCCTCGATACTGCCCCCGACGAGCGCGGATTTCGCGTGTCCACGAGCATAGAGACCCCCGCCATAGATTTGAGCCTGACCCGAAGGAAGCACCGTAGAAACCTCGCTCACATACACCACCGCAGGCTCTTCCGCGCTCTTCCCCAATCCCTGCTCCGGAGTCGTACCCGTCAGCGCATGCCCGGGCTCTCCGTGCGTCACCCCATAGCGAGCAAGCTGAGGCAACAGGTTCAGCGAAGTATTGCCGGGCGCGTTAATCTGTGTAATCTCATAGCCAGCCGCACGCAATTGCGTGGCCGCAGAGAGCACGGCAGCGAGGTTAGACGTCTGCACATATTCCTCATGCGATTCATCCCAGGTGAAGCACGGATAGCAGGTCACGCCCGCGAGCCGGAGTCCGGGCATACGCGAAATCTGGTCGGCTACGGAAAGAGCCGCCTCAGGAGTGAAACCGCCCTCCTGGCCCGGAAAGAGATCGTGTCCAACAATACGCAGTAGAACGGGTTGTTGTCTCTTGAGCAACAGGGCCGCTTTATTGACCGCTTCAGCCGCTTCGAGATCGAAGAGAGTCCAGACCTCAGGACGGCCCTGCTCCATAATGTGCCCGATCGAGTGAAATGGGACGGGAACGAGATGGCCGACATGCTTGATCGGCACGCCCTGCGCAATCATCGTCTCCGCGCCCATCCAGTCGACCGCCACCGCACCCGGGATAGACTCGCGAATCGCACGCAACAAATGCTCATCGTAGCCAATCTGCTTCGCCATGAAATACAGATCGAGATTGAGTTCGCTCGCCTTCGCCGCTAAGCGGGCAGCGTTGCGACGTACAGCGCCGCGATCAATGACAAACGTATTGGGGGGAATAATCCCGGCACGGTGCAGCTTCGTCGCGAAACGGATCAGCCCGGGATTACGCCTTTGTACAGCATCTAGAAACATTCTCTATACCTCTCTACCCACGATCTCAGCGATAGATTGTGTCAAAATCGTCAACACCGTCTCCGCACCAGCCCGCATAGGATTGATACGAATCCAGTATGCCTCCTCGCCTGCGTCCAGACTTGCCATCATCGAACCTGAAATGCGATAGAACATGGGGATCAATTCATAACGGGACATCGCCCCGACAGGAAAAGGGGCCGCACCGTATTTGCTGGAGGCAGCGTAGACCTGGGGCGCAATTGGCTGCGCAAAATGAGCCAGGATCACCGGCGACTGCATATTCGCCATATACGCCTCGGTGATACCAGGGACCGCACCATTTTGCAGACGCTGCACGATCTCTTCAGCCGTATCTTTGGTAATAGTGTTGAGCACGAAAGACTGCGTTAACCCGATAAGCGCATCCTGTGCCTGAAAACCCTGTACACGCGTACCACCAGAGTACATATCGGCCCGGACGCGGCGTGCCACCTCATGTGAGCACAAGATAATGCCAATCCCTTCGGGACCAAGCAGCTTAAAAGAGGAGAACGCACTGATGTCCGCGCCAAGCTCGACGCCAATGCGCAACGTGTTCGCCACCGCATAATTATCGTCAACCACAATCAGTATTTCGGGACGCAGAGCGCGCACCGTCTGGATCACCTCGGCGGGCGCATAGTGATCGGCGAGTTGCTGACGCGTGTGCTGGATATAGACCGCACGAATATCGTCCGCTTGCAGGGCCGTGCGCAACTGAGCGAGATCGTTAAAATCGACGGCAACCTGCTGATAGCCAGCGGCGCGGAACGTCACACCGGTAGTGGAGTACATGGGTGCGGCATGGACGATGATGCGGCTGAGCGGTGGCAGCATCGCAAAGAGAGCAGCACGAATCGCGCCCGTGCCTGCGCCCGTCACAAAAACGGCATCCTCGGTCCCAAACATACGCGCAAGCACACGCTCGGCAGCGCGGGTATACTGACTGCCCAGATTATCGCTATTAACGCCGAGATCCCCACGCGTCAGCCAGGTCGCACCAGCAAACTCCTGCGTAATCGCGGCGACAAGACGAAACTGGAGTTGACTGGCCTCCGCCAACGAAAGCGTGGGAAGGCGTGAAATATTCAACATAAAAGACTCCCTAATACATTTTTCCTTGACTTTTTCAGGTATAACAGCATATACTTCTTCCTCAGAGGTGGCAGGAACCACGGCCCTTGCACGACCCGTTTGAGGGTACTGCAATGTTCGAGGGTACTGCAATTAGTTAGCAGAGGCGGAGAGGAAGCGTCGCGGATTCTCAATCAGCAATTGCTGAATGATCGACGGAGCGATACCGGCCTGCTCAAGCATGGGCACGAAAGTCTGCAATAAGTAGGCATACCCCTGTCCACCTCGCTGTCGTAAATACGCATTACGAGAAATATCGCAGGAGAGGATGAGACGATGGGCCAATCCCTCCTCGATAAACGTTTGAATAGAGGAAACGCGGCGCTCGTCGGGAGCGTATTTTATTTTGCCGATCGTATCAAAACCGATATAAGAACCACGACGCGCGAGATCCAGCACTTCCGCAAGATCGGCATACAGATCCTGATGGCCGATCAGGATGCGTTCCGGGCTCATGCCATGCTCAAGCAACAGTTCCAGCTCATCGCGACCACCGCCGCCCAGATGCGCATGTGTCGTCACGACCACAGGATAGTCGTTAGCGAGACGGCTCACCGCGCGAAAGACATTGATCTCATCATGGTGTAATGGAGGTCCCGAGCCACCAATCTCACCGAGCACCATCGGATAGACCGACAGATCATCTGCGCCATCTGTCAGCTCATGGGCAATCGTCTGCATAATCTGCTCGACGCTCGCATGCTGGATCGTGCGGGGGTGGAAGGTATGATAATAATAGCCAGTGGAGGGAATAATCTGTACCCCCGTAGCCAGCTGCATAGCGCGCAACTTCTGGATATCCCGGCCCATCCCCAGACAGGTCTGCTCAATAATCGCCGCAACGCCGAGCGTCTTGAGCTCGCGGATCTCGTCCACAATGAGATCGTACTGATCGAGCTTCCCCTCGGGATCGCGAGGCGTCGAGAGATCGAGCCAGAGATGCTCATGCCCGTAGATAATACCGTCGGCTAATGGCTGCTTGCCATCGGCTGTCTGGACCAGAATCGGTTGAATAGACATTGGAAAAACAGGCTCCTTCAATTGACCATCCCTGTAGAGGCGCGGGCAGGGATAAACCGCTGCCCCTACCTCTACCTTTCTTCGAGACGCGTGGGCAGGGATAAACCGCTGCCCCTACCTCTACCTTTCTTCGAGACGCGTGGGCACAGACATGCAGGTGCACGATATGGAGCGCGAGCACGGTGCTTATTTGATAGCGATCGGAGTGAAGAGATGCGCATAGGCCAGGATATTGAGAAGAATACCGGCGATAATGACACCTACGGGCCCGGAAGCCATACGCACTACTGGACGTCCGAGGACTTCATTCAGCGCGTAGATACCACCAACGATCGCAATACCTACCCCGGCTCCCATCGCATTGCCAGCTGCCAGAGAGCCGAAGAGAATAGCCACCTCCAGGGTTACATTAATCGCATTACGAATATTGTCCGACGCATCGCGAATCGAACGTAGAGCGCCGAGTCCTTTCGCCACATAGCTGAGCACCAGCACCTCTGCGCCAAACAATAGCGCACCAACGATAGCTGCAAGAATGGGATTAGGCAGCAGATAGGCAATTGGATAAATCAGCGTTGCACCGACAATCTGATAGGCACCGGAAGCCACAGCGGTCGTCACAATCAACGGGATGAAGCCAAGCGCACGATAGAAATCCACCTGGGCAGCATTCGCAAATTGTCCCTTCGCCAGGATATAGCTGGTCGCCTCACCCCCACCAAGCATATGCGTATTGACCAGCACACCGAGCAGCAGACCCATCCCCATGAACCAGGGAATATTTTTGCGCAGGCGTGCCGCATTTGCGGAAAAAATCGAATCCGTCTCTTTCTTTGCGGCAAGCTCTTCCTCGCTGACAGGCTCGCTATCATCCGCATGTGCGGTAGACCGGTTTTTGATCTCTTCGATGACAGCAAAAAT
The DNA here is from genome assembly GCA_035493895.1 of Ktedonobacteraceae bacterium. Lineage (GTDB taxonomy): Bacteria > Chloroflexota > Ktedonobacteria > Ktedonobacterales > Ktedonobacteraceae > DATJHM01. Next base: position 9,699 of record DATJHM010000101.1, on the reverse strand, counting down.
GACGAGCATAATCATGCCAGCGGCCAGGGCCAGTGCGCTTGGTGTCACAGCAGGTAGCCATTTCATATCGATGAGCATCACCAGCAGCGTCACCAGGAACGCAATCACAGCACGCAGGCGACTGAACTGCATCGCAATTGCGACGACAGGGAAGAAGGCAAATAAGTAAAGGATGGGAGTCGACATCTGCTGCATCGCAGTCAAGAAATTGACAGGCAGACCGTTGACCGCAGTCGTCGCAGCATTCAAGCCAAAGACAAGCACGGCACCCCAGGCCGCACCAAGGATGGGTGCCAACCATTTTTTCGGGGCAAGAATACCAAGGATGTCCGAAGGCAAGAAAAGAATCCAGGGATTGAGCACGCCCGACGAGAGCGCGATCGGCACACCGAGACCAAAGATGAAACCAGCGGACAGGCCGAAGGCGATTGCCGTCATCTGGCTACGCGACAACTCGCCGCGATGGAAGTCGAGCAAAAAGGGACGCACGCCATCGTTAAACACAGCCAGCGCAGAATGAGAAAGAAAGGCGGCATAGGCTGTACACAAGATCGTAAAAATAATAACAAGAGGGCTGAGATGAAGGGTCATACGATTTTCTTCTCCTTAAGGTTGATGTGCCAGGATAGCATCAACCAGTACGGGAACAATAGCATTGATTTGATCTACTGATAAGCCAAAGACGCGGACATTGGATGCGAGGAGCTTCCTGACATCCTCAGGAGTGGTACGGCTCTGGCGTCCGAACGTATGCGTTCTCTGGCGTCCCATAAAGGCGAGCATCGCGCCAAGGGAGCCGCCAGCGCCAGTGTGGCAGGTGCCGATATAATAGGTGTCAGTGGTGCGTTTGAGAATGGGGCCAGCCTCAAGGTCATTGCTCACCACAAACTTGAGATTTGGATCATGACGTTGCTCTAAGAGTCTCTTCAGATCTGATTTACCAACGCCACCGATATAAATAGTTGCCATAGTGCTACTCCTCAATAGGCTAATCTTGCGATAAAGTCTCTGTTGCACCCCGCGCAAACATGCCGCGCCTCTACGGGAAATGGATCGGTACCGAACCGACGATAGAAGTATTCCTCCTTTTAAATAAAGAGATGATAACGATATGCACGACCTCGTTATGCGACGATATGCGAAACCAGGGGATCATCATAGTGCATCAGGAACGTCCCCAGGTGGAGTAAGACAAAATCGACCTCTTCGCGAGGTAAGGTCAGACCCAGCACATCTTGCGTCTGTTGTTGGATGGAGGTAACCCAGGAATCAAGCGTGTGTAACTTCTCAGCCTCTTCGTGTACACCTTGATCCCAGAGAGATTCGAGAGCCTCGCCGCGCTGCACACGCGTCAGGGCCAGTAGCAGATGGCTGGCGAAAGTTCCCGCCGTCTCTTCCGTGCATGGATGATGCGAGGTCTGCTCAAGCCAGAGAAGGAGGTCACGGACAAACGCAACGACCGCTGGTGAGGCCAGTTCCTCCTGTTCATACACATTCAAGCGAACTTGAATATCCTGATCCATACAATCCTCCTTGAAAGTCAATCGTGAAAATCAACCATGCTAGCAGGCCTGTGCGCCGTTAATAACGTGGGAAACGTTGCTTATGAAATACTTCTTGTTGTACAGCAGTGATCGTCTGCTGCTGAAACAGGCTCAGCAGGACATTGCAGACGGGAGCATCGCGCCGAGCAACGATCGTCGCTCTGGTCGCGCTTTCGCGTTTGCGCTCGTCGCCCTGGAGAGGCAAAACAAGCACATCCCGGGGAGCAGAGAGAACGCCATCGCGATTCCAGATAATCGCATCAAATTCGTCTTCCAGCAGAAGATCTAGCACCTGAGCGCGTGTGACCGAAATCGTTTGCCAGTTATGCTGGATACCGGCCTCCTCTTGCGTCAGGATCACCTCATCGAGCGAGGAGAAATCGACGCCGACGCGCCGAATCTGCTCGCGTGGCACGCGGCTGATCAGAACGTGCTCAGCCACGTAGGATTGTGTGGGCAACGTGACAACGATGCTGACCTCGGGATGGTCTTTGCTAAATGCTTCGGCGGCCAGTTCAGACATCACGGCATAATGATAATGTTTTTGCCGGACCATTTCCCCCCGCGAGAGCGCACCACGCTGGTAGGTCATATTGAACGGTACGCCTGATTGCTCCAGTTGTGCATAGAGCGCGGTCGCGAGCCCTTCATAGCGATGTGTGTACGGGAGTGGCATCGAGCCGATGATCCACTCATTGCCCGCATAGCGCCAGAGCAACGTATAATCGACCTCGACCAGATGGGAACCCTGCGATCCACGTGACTCTACGGCAATGGCACGCAGGCGCACCAGATTATTGAAGGCTTCCTGAATGGTCCCATTCCCGGATTTGAGCGTGCGGGCAATATCGATCATGCGCGGCAGCTTCTCGCCTTTGTTGCAATTCAGCAGCAATCGGGCGAGACCCAGCGTCACCTTGCCAGTCTGAGACAAGAAGTCTTCGGTATCCAAAAGCGTCATCCCACCCTCCGTTCCATTATCCAGTATACTGGATAAAGTATAATCAGGAAATTACCGGCTGTCAATTGTTGATGAGATAGGAAACAGGCAACCGTGCCAAATATATGCTAGAGTTAGTAGAGTGAGTGGTACGCTTTTCGTCAGGTTCACGCCGGAACGTCGGTTTGTATAGAAAATACTGCAACATCCCGTCTGGAGAATGTGGCAAAGCAAATGCAGAAATCGATCAAGCAGCACAAAAGGGCAAGAGTGAAGCCTCATCCTGAGCGATTGTATCTGGAGCGTATCGATGCTTCCCTCAAGACCGTCGAGGAGCAGTGGGAGAAGATCGACGATGAGTTGGAGTTGCGCGGGATCGGGCGCAAAGATACGCCTTTTACGGATACCGTGAGGATGAGAATGCTGAGCGCTTATAGCTATCTGGATGAGTTGCTCGCACAGCGCATCCCGCCATTTTCGTCCGAAAGCATCGCGCACATGCTGCTACTGAATGAGCGCGTTCATTACGGGACAGATCAACGCTTGCTCGCTGAATATGTCAAAGCGCGTGAGGCAACGGCGGAAAAATTCTACCAGCATATCTGGCCGCTGCAACAGTGGTACGAGGAGCACAGAAAGCATGGTGATTATCCTCTCAAGCTGGCGGCGGAAATCTATGTGAGCATTCTTGGCTATCCGCAGCTCTATATTGAAGGGAACCACCGCACTGGCGCGCTGGTTGCGGATTGGATTACGATGTATTATGGCTTCGCGCCCTTTGTGCTCTCGGCAGACAACGCCATCGCTTATTTTGCGCCGTCAGCCGAAATCAAAAGCTTTGCAGACCGATCGACCTGGCGAGGACGGGCCAGACTGCCAAAGTACCGCAAATCCTTTCTCACCTTCTGGCAACATCATATCGATAGCCAGTATCTGCGCAAGGCCGAAGCAAGCAAGGGAAATTTGTCTTCTTAGAAAAAGGGGCTTGTCAAACTCAATAGAAATGTATAAAATAGAAGAGGCGGCCCAAAGGATGCTAACTGAAGAGGGAGCCGCAGTCAGGTCCCTCATGATGTCCATGCGGGCCGCCACGCAAACAGGAATTACCGCCCTCGAACCACTCGCCTATCCCCCCGCGTGCATTCCAAACGATTCGCCGACCCCGACCCATTGAGCTCATAGATATCCCCTATGAGGCCTTCCCAGGCGGCTCAACGCTTTGACAGCGGAATGACGCGGGTGGTATATTTTGGACAAATCATCTTACCACTTTTCAGGCGCGAAGCACATGCCCACCATCCCCATTCAAATGCGCCAGGACGATTCAATGAAGAAAAAGAAAGATGCAACGTGATGAGCCAGAAAAAAGAGATGCAAGCCCTGGTATGGACAGGGCCTCGTGCGATGGAGATGCAACAGCTTGCGGTGCCGGAGCTGCGTCCCGCTGAAGTGCTGATTGCCGTCCAGGCAGCAGGCATCTGTGGATCAGAGTTGAGCGGCTATCTGGGTGAAAATAGTTTACGTAAACCGCCGCTAATCATGGGACATGAGGCCAGCGGCATGATTGTACAGGCGAACGGCGGCACATTAGCGGATAGCAGTAGCGCCAGCGTGGGAACGCGCGTGACCTTTAACCCGCTGATCGCTTGCGGCAGTTGTACGCTTTGCCGGAAAGGGCTGGTCAATCTCTGCCGTCAGCGCGCAATCATCGGCATTCACGCTCCCGGCGCATTCGCACAATTCGTGGCCGTGCCAGCCGCGCAATGTTATCCTCTGCCTGACACCCTCTCTTACGAAGTCGCAGCCTTAACCGAACCCCTTGCCTGCTCCATCCGTGCCGTAAAGCAATCACAAATCAAAGAAGGTCAGAGTCTGCTGATCCAGGGTGCCGGGCCAATCGGCCTCTTCTGCCTGATCGCGGCGCGCGCCATGGGCATTCAAAACGTGACCGTCAGCGATCTTTCCGAGCCGCGTCTGCGTGTCACGCAGGAATGGGGTGCGCAAACCACGATCAATGTGCGCGAGGCGGACGCCAGCCAGAAACTTCAGCAAGCGGCACCGGAGGGCTTTGATGTCGTCATCGATGCGGTCGGCGCGACGATCACGCGTACGCAGGCGCTTCAGGTCGTAATGCCGGGCGGGCACATCGTTTTCATCGGTCTGCACGACGAAGCCTCACCGTTAGCTGCCAACTACCTCGTCAGGCAAGAGATAACCATCAGCGGCAGCTTTAGCTATGACCGCGCCGATTTTGAGGAGGCATTGACCTTCCTGAAGCAGGGCATCTTCCAATCCGGGACAAACTGGCTAGAAGAGCGACCGCTGGCAGCAGGCGGTGATGCATTTGCTGAGCTTGTGGGTGGACAGGCTGCGGCCACCAAAATTGTCTTACGCGTTGCATAAACTCAAAGTAGAGAAGGAGATTTCTATGAAGATCAGTGCTATCAGACCGCTCGTCGTGGGTACGCCGTGGCGCAATCTCACTTATCTGATCGTGGAAACGGACGAAGGGCTCAGCGGCATTGGTGAAGCGCGTATGGTCAATCACACCGACTCTTTGCTGGGATATTTGCAGGAGGCGGGGAAACACCACATTCTCGGCTCGGACCCGATGAAGATTGAAGATCTTGTACAACGGATGTTTCGCAAAGATTTCGCACGCCCGAGCGAGATCATGATGACAGCGATTGCCATGATCGAGATGGCGTGCTGGGATATCAAAGGGCAGGCCCTCGGCGTCCCCGTCTATCAACTGCTCGGAGGTTCGGTTCGCGAGCGTATTCCGGCATATGCGAATGGCTGGTATACCGTAGAACGCACGCCTGAGAGCTTCGCGGAGGCCGCAAAACGCGTCATCGCACGCGGTTATCACGCGCTCAAAGTTGATCCTTTTGGGGCAGGATTCTACGAACTGGAGCGCAAAGAAGCGCATCACTCTATTCAGCTCATCGAGGCCATACGCGATGCTATCGGCGACGAGAACGAGATTTTCGTGGAGATGCATGGACGTTTTAATGCCACAACAGCCATCAAATTGATGCGGGAATTGACCCGCTTCTCGCCCGGCTGGTTTGAAGAGCCGGTCCCGCCAGAGAATCTGGCCGTACTGAAAAAGGTGTCCGATGCGGCTGCGCCTCTCGGCATTCCCATTGCGACCGGCGAGCGTCTGCATACGTCGTATGAGTTTCGCGAGTTATTTGAGCTTCAGGCGGCCGATATTGTGCAGGCGGATATCAGCCATTTCGGCGGCATTCTGGCGACGAAGAAGCTGGCGGCGTGGGCGGATGCGTATTACATGCTGATTGCGCCCCATAATGTGTGTGGTCCCGTTGGCACGATGGCGGCGCTGCATCTCGCAGCCTGCACGCCGAATTTCAAAATTCAGGAGCATTTCAACGATTTTGCGGATTCGTGGGTGAAAGATATCGTCGAGGGCGCACCTGAGGTCTCCCGCGAAGATGGTTGTTTCCCGTTGCCGACTGCGCCGGGTCTGGGAGTCAAGCTGAATGAGGCGCTGGCTGCTGAGCATACGCGCAAAGATGTCTTCTTCGATCTCTTTGCGGATAACTGGCAATTCCGGCAAGCGGCACATTAACGGGTACAAGTAATTCCATTTGCGTGGGTTATCATCTCGTAAATCATATACCCTTTGTAGAGGCGTTGCTTGTCTACGCCGGGGGCCCCAGCCAAACGCGACTGAGGAGGCGACCCCTGGCGCAGACAAGACGCGCCTCTACAGGGATAATCGATTGCATATCAGCGCGAACTCCAACATCTGAGGGCAGAGATTACCTCTTCCATAGCGCGGCCCTTTTCCGTCAGGCAATATTCAACACGTGCGGGAGTCTCCTCTCGCACCCGACGCTCGATCATGCCTTCCTGCTCGAGTTCGCGCAAACGTATTGCGAGCATATTGGAGCTAATGCCCCCGATCAACGCCTCGATTTGCATAAACTGGTGCGGGGCCGTCAGCAACACGGTCAGGATCTGTAGTACCCAGCGTCTCCCGATGAGATTGATGGCCTGTTGATAGTGCTGGGAAATCATGTGGTGACAAGCTGACAGCTTGTCTCTCTCTTCTCGAACAGTTTTCTTTCCTCCTGAACATGCTGAGATCGCTGACGATTGCCTGCACGGCTCCATAGCAAATTTCCTTTATTCAATAGATGCGGAGTGTCACAATGCCCCGCTCACTCATCTCTGGCGGTCAAACTTCCCCCATTTGACAAAAGTGGACGCTCGTACTATATTGTTTGTAAGTAAAATATAGTACGAGCGTCCACTTTTGTCAAGCCGAAAAAGAGCCCACCGGCTTCACGTTGCCAGGAATTAAGCGTACAATAAGAATAATGAGCTTAAAAAAAAGAAAGCAATGGAAGTCATGAAACATCTGGACGACAAAGCACCCACCTCAGTACGTCCCGAGAGGCGGGATGTAGCCGAGGGACGACGACGCATCCTGGCCGCAGCCCAATATCTGTTTGCCAACAACAATATCTGTGCGGTGACGATGGAAGAGATCGCGCAGGTAGCAGGCGTCGGGAAAGGCACATTGTACCGCAAGTATGCACATAAGGGAGCATTATGCCTCGCCTTGCTCGAAACGTACGAGAATCAGTTGCAGATGGAAGTCGAGCAGTATCTGGACTCGGCACAGCCGAGCGCGTCTCCCTTTACGCTGCTCAGCTGGTTCATGGATCAACTCATCACTTTTAATGAGGAGCATTTTACCCTGCTGAGGGCAATTCGCAATCAGGAATCAGGAACACGTGACTTTTCCATGTATCATTGTCCCCGCTATCAGTGGGAATATCAGGTCACGCTTGATTTACTGAAACGTAGCGGAGAACATTCTCGGCACAACGATTCGCTGAACGAGGCGGAATATCTTGCCGATGCGTTGCTGGCACCGCTCGATATCGACCTCTATCTTTTCCAGCGCAATATACGCGGCTACTCGCCGGAGCGGATTCGTGCCGGTGTACACAGCCTGCTGGAAAGCATCGCCATGGCAAATGCAGAGAGAAAGCATCCACACTGCGGAGAAGGAGCCTCTATCAGGCTTCGATAGCCAGGTATACATCGGTATCATTGGTCTGGCGTCGAACCATACTCATAAGAGAGAAGGCAAAATAGAGGAGACGCCGCCGTATGCCATATTTTTTTGCCAGCGCAGCCTCAGCACGTGCTATTTCCTGGGAATCGCTCACGATTCTTGCCTGAGCCTCAACCTCCGCGCCCGTCACCTTGCCTCTGGCAGTACAGGGAGCCAGCGTGACGCGACCCGAGTTACGAATACGTTTTACCTTCCCGGAAGTCGCGTCGGTATACATATAGACCACACCGGCATTTTCAGCGAACCACATGGGTGTTGCAATTGCCGCGCCATTTTTACGGAAGGTGGTCAGGCGGGCATAGTTTCCCTTCAGCAATGGCGTGAAAGCGGATAATGACGAGCTCATATAATACTCTCCAGCATACTTTTTTGATCTACTCTGCTTCTTAAAATATATGGCCTTTTCTCTCTATCAATGACGGATTCTAAGCTGCCATACATTAATCATCAGTATACATCAAGTGTGCGCTCGCATGCCAATGGAACCTCCGTACCGCGCCCTTTTACAGCGGTGTGCTCAAAGATTGAGCTTTTATTTAGCTTTTCCTTTCGTGGGTGAGAACATAGCCACAATGCTGGAACCACCCTTGTGCATCTTGAGCGGTAATGGTGAGTAACGCTTGACTCATTACTGCTTCCAGCGCTTCTCTCGTTCTGGCTCCCGCTCGTCGCATTTTCTCCTTTCCATTCTCAGAGAGACGAAGCCAGTCTTACTTCACCACGCGAAACGAGAGATGGGTGGCGCCCGGCGTCTCAAGCGTGCGAATATGTTCCAGGTGGATCGGCTCTGGGCCGAGGTGATCGAAGAGGCGAACGCCTTCGCCCAGCAGCACCGGGGCGATGCTGAGATTGATCTCGTCGAGCAGCCCCGCCTTCAAGGCTTGTTGGACGGAGCTGGCCCCATGCAGGGCCACATGTTTCTCGCCTGCGAGCTCCTTGGCTTTCGCAATCGCGCTTTGGATGCCATCGGTGACAAAGTAAAAGTGCGTCTTGCCTTTTTTCTCTGATGCTCGTGCATGCGATTGCAAGACAATCACCGGCCAGTCGGGAGCTGTGCCATCAGGAAAGACCCACCCCTGCTCACCGTAAATCTGATCGAAGCTTCTGTGCCCCATGATCACCGCGCCGTTCTCGCTCAGCGCGTCGCCCACAACTTCATGGAACTGTTCCATGGCGCTTCCCATCCAGGCGAAGACTTCTGAGACATCATCTTTGTTATCAGCGATAAATCCATCCAGTGAGACCGAAAGGCCAAACATGACTTTTCCCATGGTGTTCTCCAATCATTGTGAATGCTATACTACTTAACAACTGCCTCGTAACAAACAGTATACCTGGCAGAGATGCGAAAAAACTTCTCCAATCTTGCTCACTCAAAGTTAAAAAGTCCATCGTCCTTTTTCGTCAAAATCGCGACTTCCAGGCCGGTGACGGTGGACTTGGTCTTCTCCTTTACCTGGCTTGCAACCCTCGCACATACTCGACCAGGTACTCCCAGGTCATGCTCATCCCTTGCAGCATACCTATATCGACAGCGACAGAAAGCGCCGCCGCACTCGCGAACTGGACATGAGCAGTCACGCTCGTTTTCCCGGCCTCTTCCGTGAAGATCAAGGTGGTCAGGTGCTCCGGCATCCCCTCGATGGGGTTGGCATGCTCGTCGGCAAAGGTCGTGGTGTAGGTCAGCTTCTCCGGCGGCACGATCTCGCGGTACACACTGCGCGCCCACTGCTCTTGATTCTCGGGCGAGCGCAGGCAGTAGTGCCAGATGCCACCAGGCCGCAAGTCGATGGTACAGACGGGAATGGTGTACGGCTGTGGCGCCCACCAGCGCTTGAGATGTTCCGGCTGGGTGAACACTTGAAACATCAGCGTGCGGGGTGCGGTGAATTGCCGTTCCACGACAAATTCCTGTTCCCCAATACGAGGGCTCAGCGATAGGTAATCAAACATTGGTGTCCTCAATTCGGTTGCTGGTGTGTTGCTCGGTGGCCTGCAATTCCAGGATGTAGTCGTCAAGACGATCGAAGCGTTCTTCCCAGAGGCGACGAAAAGAGTGGAGCCAGGACTCCAACTCCTGGAATGGCTCACGCCTCAGC
>DATJHM010000100.1:0-56837 GCA_035493895.1 Ktedonobacteraceae bacterium | reverse complement strand
AGCGGTTGCTTTCCAGACATAAAAACAATAAGATAGATATTACAATGATTTTGAAATAGCAATGAAGGGATTTCTCTCATGCAGATTGTTCGCTATAAAGGCCCTTCCGGTGACATTGTTCCTGGTTTGCTGGTAGAGACGGATCAGCCTGATCGTCTACGACCGCTGCCAGTGAGCAGTATGCAGGAATTATTTCGCCTGTCCCCGGCAGAGCTGCGCACACTTCTTGCGCAAAGTGCACAGGCCCAAACACAGCCTGCAACACAGATCCTGGCCCCCATCGATGGAGAGACCGAGGTCTGGGCAGCGGGCGTCACCTATAAACGTTCGATGGATGCGCGCATGGAAGAGAGCGGGACGCCGGATATCTACACCAAAGTCTATCACGCTGAGCGTCCTGAACTCTTCTTTAAAGGACTCGCCCGGCGCGTGGCCCATCCCGAGACGGCCGTGGTCGTGCGCGCCGATTCGAGCTGGGACGTGCCCGAGCCAGAATTGGTCCTGGCAATCAACGCGCAGGGCGAGATTATCGGCTATACCATCGGCAATGATGTCAGTTCGCGCAGCATCGAAGGCGAGAATGCACTGTATCTGCCTCAGGCCAAAGTCTATGCAGGCTCATGTGCATTAGGTCCTGGCATCACCCCGGTCTGGGAAATTGCTGATCCCTACAAGTTGACCATGCACCTCAGCATTGAACGCGCCGGGCAGATCATCTGGCAGGGAGAAACCAGCACAGGCGAACTGAAACGCCGCCTGGACGAACTGGTCAGCTATCTTTTCCGCGAAGACGACTTCCCGGCAGGCGTCCTGCTCTGCACCGGCACAGCGCTGGTCCCCGATTATCCATTCACGCTCGAAGCCGGAGACATCGTCGAAATTTCTATCGACCAGCTGGGCGTGCTGCGCAATCCAGTCGTGCGCGGCAAAGCAGCATTTGCCGCACAATCGTAACACAAGTTCATCACTTGCTTACTTATCCTCAGTTGGGTATCCGGAACGAATAGGCATCGCCACGTCCCAGATACCTGACCCGTCGCTCCAGCTTTGCCTTTGTCACCTCAAGCCGAAAATCCTCCAGAGAAGAGGTGAAACAAGGATAATCATTGTAGTGAACAGGCACTGTCTCCTTTGCATTGATTAATTTCAATGCTTCTATACCCTGTTTGCCATCCATCGTCGTCTGAATACCATAGAGCATTTCACCGCCCAGATGTAAAATGGCCAGATCGATCTCAGGGAAGCGCCTGGGAATCTGGCGCATCTGCCGATGGATCAGCGTATCGCCGCTAATGTAGATACGATACGCGTTTTTTTCGTCGGGGACCTGAAACTCCAGCATGCTTCCCATCACGGCAGGGAATGCAGCACTGAGAAATCCGGGAGCATGTTTGCCAGGCAGTGCCGTAATGTTCAATTGTCCAGCGCCTTTCACCAGAGAAAGGGTCTGCCAGGTCTCGAGAGCGTGAAGGATCTGAAAACGCTTCTTCACGAGAGCATGAGCGGCCTGAGGGGTAGTGACGATGGGCATATTTTTTGCCAGTTTACGCAGCACCCGGCGATCGAAATGGTCCTCGTGCAGATGAGAGAGTAATACCAGATCAACAGGAGGGAGGGCCGCGAAATCAATAGCGGGATTCGCAATACGAGCGAAACGCTGTCTCAGTCCCAGGTGAGCCAGTTCACCAGGATGTAAAAAGTTGGGATCAGTCAGGATAGTAAAACCAGCGTAGCGTATCAACAGCGTGGCCGTCCCGACAAAGAAGAGGGAGCCCTGCGCGAGAGTAGAAGTATCCTCGGTAGGCGGAAGCACAACCGTATGCACATAATTTGTCGTCATATCTTTCCTACCTCTCCTGGCGAATCACAAAAACAGGGAATTCATCCTTCACAGAGTAAACACGCCTGCGTAGCAGCAGACGTGACAGTATGCAAATATACAAACGACTTATATTTATTACGTTTTGAGCAATTATTGTTATGCAATGTCAACAACTTGATATACACATGTTAAATCGATGATATGTTTTTCCCGGCTGAGGTAAGGTAATATTCACGTTGGGAGAACGTCATTACGAAGTCACGGCAGTATCCAGGAAGATAGCGTCAGGGATATTTATGCACATCAATAAAGGCTCGTATGATAGTTGTTGTTAACAGTAGAAGAGGAGTGCCACCTTATGATTGATTCACCATACCTCTTACCATTTGACCTGTTCCAGCAGCTTGTTATCTGGCTAGGAACGAGCATGCATACATATCGTCGGGGAAGACGTTTTTTGGAGTCCAATCAGGTACTCCTGCGAACAGAGATCGAACGGGAACTGGAGCGATTGATCACCGCACATGTGGAGGAAAAAGTGGAAATGAAGCAACAGATGCAGTATCACCAGGAGCTGTTACGAACGGCGAAGAGGCGAGGCGGCACATCAACTGCAATTCGTGAAGCGTATATTAATGTGTATGGTGGGTTTGCGCTTGATCTCCCCAACTGGTTAGAGGTCATCGAGCAGCAACGCGCCCAACTGCATCGTCTGCGGCGGCCAGAACGCACGACGAGAACGCATATCCAGCTTTTACGGCAGGCCCTGGCACACGCTCAGCTCGATACTGAAGTGGCCCCGGAGATCGTAGCGGAACTCTCAAATGAGCTGGGATATATGCTCTTGCAAGGACCACTTCCCCTGAAGCACAGCGACCATCTCCATCTTTTGCAAGAGGCAATCGCCAGCCACGAGGCGGCGCTTGCGATTTACACGTACGCTCGCTATCCGTTACAATATGCACGCACCTGTATTTACCTTGGAGCGGCTCTTCAGCGCTATGGGTATATTCTCGATTCTCAGGAAGAGATCGAGAAGGCGCTCGGCTATTATAAATCGGCGCTGTGGATCTACACACGCAACGAGTATCCCGAACAATGGAGTATGCTCCAGACCTTGATGGGCAATGTCTATGCACTCCGCCATGCCGGAGGCGTACAGGACAATCTGAACTACGCGACCTTCTGCCATGAATCGGCTTTACAGGCCTTACAGGAAGATGTCTATCCAGAGGTTTGGGCCCGCACGCAAGTCAATCTCGGCGACACCTATCAATTGCGCCAGGACAACGATCTTTTCACGCATCTCTCACGCGCTCTCGTCTGCTATCGCACGGCACTGCACGTCTACAGTCAACAGGAATTCCCTCATGAGTGGGCCGATATTCATACCAAGCTTGCTACCGTTTTTCAGAAGCTCGCTGGTACGAATGAGCAGCAACATGATATATCGCTAAGCTGTTCTATCGTCTGTTGTGAGGCCGCGTTGAAGGTCTATACCATCGATGCCTATCCCGTCGAATATGCAGCAACACAGTATTGTCTGGGTCAGGCTCATCATCAACGCTACGCTGACAAGCACTTGAGCTATCTGAAACAGGCCATCGCATGCTATCAGGAGGCCTTGCAGCTATTTACCAGCGAGAACTTTCCTGTTGAACATCAACAGGCCGCAAGTCGTCTTGACGAGGCAAAGGCAACCTATCTCGTTGCCAGCCAGTACACTGAGGTCTGTCTGTAAACTATTCTCCGTGGCGATATAAAGAAAGAAGGTTCATTTGCCTGTTAGGCGACAAATGAACCTTCCCTCCAGTAAGATAACGCCGCTAAGCATGGTTTTTCTGGAAGTAACTGATTAAAAAAGCAACGCCCACAACACTACTCAACACAAGCACCAGCAGGCCGAGCCGATCACTCACTCCACGCTTTTCCTCTTCTTTGAGTATGCTCCTGTTGGCGCTGTTCGCAGAATCATTCGAGACGAGCTGATCCAACGCATCCAACACGCTACTATAGATACTCTTCACGCCCATCGGCGCAAAGGTTCTTTCAAAAAAGCCCTTTACACCATGTCCACCTTCCCACTCGGTAATGACGCTGACACGCGTACCACTGTTCGCCGCAGCCAGCGTCCAGGTGTTCACCAGCGTAGAATTGGTATCCTGCTCGGTAATAATCTTGCCCTTCACGGGCTCATCAATGCGCAAACGATAATCTCGCTCACGATTGGCAGCATGCAGACGATAGCGAATAATCGTCCCTTTGCCATGTCCGCCCTTTTCAACACTATAATCCATAAAATTTGCTGTCAGAATCTGTGGTCTCTTATTTACATAATCTATCAAGGCAGCATATATGTTTTCAGGGCTGGCGTTCACCAGCCGTTCACTTTTCACCTGAATATGAGCCATCTATTGTACCTCTCTTCTGCATCACATTTTCAGTTGAGCGAGACACGTATTGCCTCCCTCTTTGAATCATAGCATGCACATGGAAGGGCAATACACGTTTTTCGTACTACTCCCCCTGTTTAAACGTCTCAAGGTAATTATTGGTACATGACCATCGTAGGCACCGGTTGCATATTGAGAACATCGCGAGGCGTCATCAACGGTTTATCTTGCGTATAGAAAAGTTTCACACCGGGATATTGAATAAGCTGGTCATGATCAAACATGCGATAATCGTCCAGTTTGGAGCCGGGACTGCCAAAGCCATCGACGCACGTGATGATCTGTACCTGGGCGGTCGATTTGATCTTTTGCCAATCAGGCAGCATCTGTTCGCGAAATTGATGAATAATCAAGATCTTCGGTGGCAGATGATCGCGTATCACCAGTTGCGAGAGTTGACCGATCACCCAGTTGATTTCAGCGGCACTCATACGGCCAAATTCCTGACCGGGAGTATCGCCCGGAGCCATATCGAACTCGGGATCGAGCGCGAGATCCACAGCAGGTAGGGCGAGGTAAGGCCGCAAGACATTGACCTCATGCTGGATAGTACTATGCCCAATCTGCATATCAAAAAAGAAGAGCGCATGATGCGCATTCGCCAGTTGAATATAGTGCTCAATCGATGCCTGGGGCATACGCGAGACCCAGGAGCCGTCAGCCATTGGATAGGGCTGGGCCACGGGCGTCACATAGTCCAGCGCGGGAATAACCGAATGTGTGGGATCAAGCGTGGCATAGGCTTGAGCTTGCTGTTGTAAGCGATTGAGCAGCTCTGTATCATCGTAGCTGCCTATTGGTCCCATCGCAGCTGAAAGTGGATTTCCATAGTAGATAACCAGACGATGTGTGGGAAGCGTCGTACGCCACATCCAGCCATCTGGCCCGTAGAAGAGACGTTGCCAGGCCAATTCTTCGCGCATCTCCTGTTGTACATCGTCCCCATCGGCACCAGCATTGATCACGGCTTCTGGCGTACTGGCATGCGCAAGGGGCTGGGGAATGTGGTTAACCGCTTGTTGCGCTTTCACAGGCGTAGATTGAATTTCACGATTGGTTATATACAGAAGAGAGAATATAAGCAGGCCGATGAGTGCGCATGACTCAATAATAACGAGGGTCCAGGGAAACCGTAATTTTCGCATACGTTCTTCCGCCTCCGCACTATTCCCACGTCCTCAGCCTGACAGATCAGCAGCGGACGAGACATTCAGGTCAGGCATAATCCTGACTCTGCTTTGTACAACGCTGCAAGGGCACTTTTTGTCTCATATCTGTGGCAAAATGGCTAGCACTCCTCGTCGCCACAGATATGAGTATACACGGTCAGTTGTCCCGGTAAGGCCACTCTTGTCCAGCGTGTCAATACAGGGCAGGCTCTTTCTTCGCATTCCCTGCTCTCATGTTCCGCAAGGACAATATTACAGCAAGTCTGGCTCTTCGCGCTTCCCTGCTGTTCCCGGATGAGAGGTACGTAGATAAAAAAGTCGTGCTGTGGTACTATCCCGGCATACATAGCATCATTCCTTTTCTGAACTCAATGTGAACAGCCATATTGATTGCCACGAGGGAAGTATAACAGGGGATTGTAAAAATACTGTGAATAAAATGTATCAAAATTGTTGCAGCTATAAGCCTTTTTCGTCTGGATTCATCATCTTCTTCTCATGGATTGTGATGAGATTGTGACATGGGTATCCCATCTGTGTCCGTTTTGTGAGCCCTTTTACCGTATAATAAAACACAATAATAGAATCAACAAATCATAGATTGCCCGGGCATGTTTTCATCATCAGGAGGAGAGAGATGGATGCGCATAGTGAGAAAATAGATCCAGCGTTTGTATCTAAAATCAATGCTGCGCTTATCGATTTTGCACATCTTACACAGCAGAGCGTATTGACGCCCTCACATATCACTGCAAGAAAACTGCTGGAACGCACTCTGACATTTTGCGCGGCACAACGTGGAGCAATTTTCTTACCCACGCCTTCCTCATCCATTGACCCACAACAACGTGCAAACATAGCGCTTCCCTTGAAAGCTCTTTTTCATCCACTCGCGCTTGTTGAGGTCGACGAGCATGAAGCATATACACTACTCGCACAAAATATGCTTGAGGGCACAGGTACACCACAGAAAATTTCGGCCCGCTCGCCGTGGCTATTGCACAGGATACTTGTTACCCCCTCACCTGAATCGCTCCAGGATGACGTTCCGGAACAGGTTATCACCGCTTACTCCTTCCATGCGACCGCCCCAACGTTTGCTTATCTCTTTCTGGGTTGGACGGCTGAGTCTATGCTGGCAGAGCGAGATGTTCCTTCCGTACAAGAACAGGCTCTACAACTTCTTTCCTACCTTGCGGAAGGCATTGGCGCAATGCTCACGAACCTGCTATTAAGCATGCGCAATCAGGAGTTGCAAACAGCTGCGGAACACGCCTCGCTACGCGAGATGGAACTGTTGAAAGCCGAACTACTGGGCACGGTGAGTCATGAGTTACGCAGCCCTCTTGCTTCCATCAAAGGCTATGCCGCAACACTCTTGCGACACGAGCAACACATCTCACCTGAAGAGCGACACGAATTTCTGATCGCGATTGACAATTCCAGTGATCGGCTCACGGTCGTCGTTGATCGGCTACTGGAAATGTCTCAATTAGACACCGGCTCTATTCAACTGGAGTATGCGCCGGTCAATATTGTACAGTTAGTACGAGACGCATTGATTGCTGCCGAGGAACACATGAGACGCACACACGTACAGGATACAACCGAGGCATTTCCCCAATTCGTCTTTCAATTGCGCATTGAGGATAGCACCGGTCAGCCTGCTATCACCTTCCCGACGCCGGTTGCCGATTGGCGCAGGCTACGCGAGGTTCTGGATAACCTGCTAGAGAATGCTCTGCTCTATTCGCCCGATGGCGGGACTGTCAGCGTCACTTTACGTCCTATTCTGGTTCCCGATGTCCTCAGGCAGCAACAGAAAGACATGGTCAGCGTTTTTGCAGACGAATTACCACAACAGATGATCGAGATATGCATCAGTGATACAGGAGCGGGCATTCCTCCTGAACACGTCAAAACGATATTCAATCGTTTTCATCGTGTGGATACGCGCCTGACGCGTAACGTCAATGGCCTGGGTCTGGGCCTGGCTATTTGCAAACGCATTATTACATTGCATAATGGCATTATCTGGGCGGAGAGTGAATTTGGACGCGGAAGTACCTTTTATCTGCGCCTCCCGCTCGATGCCCGTACAAGTATTTAGGCATGTTTCTCATTTATACTAGAGACAAAGGATAAAACATTTATGCCTGCAAAAAAAACTACTATTTTGACGGCGGATGATGATCCACAGTTGTTGCGTCTCATAGCACGTAACCTGCAATTTGAGGAGTACGAAGTATTAACGGCCAGCGATGGCCAACAGGCTCTGAATCTCATTGAGCAACAGAAACCAGATCTTGTCCTATTAGATGTAATGATGCCTAAAATGGATGGTTTTACTGTCTGTCAGCGGGTACGCGAATTTTCCGCAATTCCGATTATCATTATTACTGCGCGGGGACAGGATCAGGATAAGGTGAAAGGGCTTGATCTGGGAGCCGATGATTATCTGACGAAACCATTTAGTATTGATGAATTACTGGCACGTGTGCGTGCAGTCCTGCGTCGTGCGCAATTTACTACACAGGAGCAGGCACAGATGATGAACGCAAAGGTGACTATAGGGAACCTGCACATTGATTTTGCGCAACACATGGTCACGATGAATGAGAAAGAAATCGTGCTCACGCCAACCGAATACCGCATTATCGCGTATCTGGCACAAAATGCTGGACGTGTCGTCACACAGGCTATGCTGCTGGAACATGTGTGGGGAGCGGAGTACGTTGGCGAGGGACATATGCTTCAGGTGAATATCAATCGCCTGCGCCGCAAGATTGAGCCTGATTATACACATCCACGCTATGTGCTCACAAAAGTCGGTATTGGCTATTTACTCTCTTCACAGCCTGAGAGCAATGGAGTATCAGCCTAGTTCGGCAACATGCATTTGCCAGCAACATCACGATCCAATTTCATACGGGAGAGCAGTATCACTCTCCCGTTTTTCGTATTTCAGCACTATCAATGCTCCTCTCGTGCGCATCCAGGATACATAGCAGTGATCGATTTGCCATTTTTTGAAACATCTTGAAACATCTTGACAAATCAATATAAAATCCTTAAACTACAAACAGAAGATATTTGTGATCACACATCACAGATCACACAGCGAGGTGAACCCTTGAATTCCGAAACAATCGAAGTCTCATCTATTAACAATGAAGTATATGATCGTCTTCGACAGCGAATCACTCTTGGAAACATTGCACCCGGCCAAAAAATTTCCATCAGGTCGGTAGCCGAGTCGTTCGGAGTCAGCACGATGCCAGTGCGCGAAGCGTTAAGAAAACTGCAAGCCGAGGGATTCGTCACATTCGAGCGGCGTAGCGTCACGGTGAATCAATTATCAGTCGAAGAAGTGAAGCAGATCTTTCAGATCCGCGAAAGATTGGAGATTTTGGCTGCGGAATGGGCCATTGGGAAAGTGGCAAACAAGGACATCGAAGAACTACGTAGCATCCTTCAAAAAATGGATCGGGAAAATATCAATGTGAAGGAATGGAGAAAACTGAATCAAGAGTTTCACATCCGTTTCTATGCATGTGCGAAATCTCCCCACATCATCGAAGCCATCAAGAATGTCTGGGATAAAGTAGAGCCCTATATGGCCATCTATACCTCTTTCGTTGAAGACTTCGCGGAGGCACAAGAACAGCATGCCGAGATCCTCAAGGTGATTGAAAAGCGCGATCTTGCTCAGCTGGTGGAGAAAATCACAGAACATATGGAGCACACCTCACACATTGTCTGCGAAGCACTACTTCATCCTCGAAAATTGATCAGGTAAGGGGTTAAACACAATCGTTCATTCCATTTCCACCCCATTCTGCGATCCGGGGCAACACGATGGCAATCCCATCCTGATTTGATTCCAGATTATTCATGCAAACGCTGTTTGTTTGTCATGCTCAACATTTCATGCAGCGAAATCACTGTACGTCTATAGCGAGCATCTCTCTGGCATGAACCTTCATTCAATGAGATAACCATTTATGCCTTTAACGAAGGAGAAGTAATTGAGCGAATACGTAGAAAAAGAATTGCTTGAAAAAGAATACGAGCATTCGCCGGTTCCCCTTGAAAAAAGAAAGTCGCTTTTCTCGATCACTTCGGTCTGGGTAGGATTTCCGATGATCATTACCGGTGCGGTAACAGGGGCGACAATTGTGCAGGGCCTCGGCTTTGCCAGTGGCATCCTGGCAATGATTATCGGAAATTTACTCTTGTTTGCGTACGTTGGCTTATTAAGTATGCTCGGGGCAAAAACTGGCCTGACGTTCGCACTTCTGGCCACCAGGACATTCGGCAAGAAAGGCTACATGGTCTCCTCGGCCTTGCTCTCTACGCTGGTTGTCGGCTGGTTTGCTGTTCAGACTGGACTGACGGGCGTGAGTATGGTCGGCTCGTTTCATGTCAATGAAACGTTGATTGTCGTGATAGCCGGTCTTCTGTACCTCCTGTTGACATTCCTCGGCATTCGCGCGTTATCCTTCATTGGCATGATCTCCGCTCCGCTGTTTGTGATTCTGGGCATCTATGCTGTGGTTGAAGCGAGCACACATGCGCCCTCAGTCTGGAACTATCATGGCATCCCGGGTCAACCTCTGGCATTTGGCGTTGCGGTTACGCTGGTATTTGCCTTGTTTGCCGACTCTGGCACAATGACCGCAGATTTCACCAGATGGGCAAAAAATAAGAAGCACGCCTGGATCGCAACGTTTAGCGCTTTTCCTTTTGCAAACCTGATCGCTATGCTGATCGGCGGCATCATCGCAGCTGTGGCACCTGGCCGCGATATGTTTGGCATTATTGCTGCACACGGTGGCTTCCTCGCTGTTATTGCCGTGATTTTCCTGTTTGTCAACCTGGGGTCCGTATGTTCGCACTGCCTGTATAATGCTGCTGTCGGCTGGTCCTTCATCCTGGGCGGCAAAATGCGCGTACTCACGCTTATTCTGGGCATTATCGGGATCATTATTGCCGCGCTGGGCATTTATAACTTCTTTGTCAACTGGCTAAATCTGCTTGGCGTGATTGTACCACCTATCGGCACCATCATTGTGCTGGATCAACTTTTCGTGCGCAGAAATCTCTCTGACGCGGTCTCCAATATCCGTTATCAACCATTTATTGCCTGGATTATTGGTTCCGCAGTCGCCCTGATAGCCAATTATCAGTTCCCCACGGTTTCGACGGTTGTTACCGGCATCGTCGTTTCCGCCATTGCTTATTGGGCCATCTCACCAAAATCGCAGGCGGTAACGCGTGCTGCCGTATCAGCCAATACAAAACTTGATCAATAATCGTTCAAAGGGCGCTTCCAACGCGCCCCTAGACATTATGTAGAGGCGCGGCTTGTCTGCGCCTGGAAGTATGAGGTTATATGTCGAACGAAAAATTCCCTTCTCTGGAAGCGACGGTAGAATCTTTTCATACAGCTTTACAAAACAACGAGGTCACAAGCGAGTCGCTGGTGCAATGGTATATAGAACGCATTCAGGAGCTGGATAGCAATGGCCCGAAACTTCACGCGATCGTTACGATGAATCCCAATGCCCTGGCGGAAGCCAGAGCGCAAGATGACTATTATGCAAAGCATAAAACGTTCAAAGGAAGCCTGCACGGCGTGCCCGTCCTCGTCAAAGATCAGGCGGAAACAAAGAACATCGCCACGGCCTTCGGCAGCAAAGTCTTTGAACATTATGTCCCGGAAGAAGATGCGGAGCTGGTCAAACGCTTGCGCGATGCCGGGGCGGTCATTCTGGCGAAAACGACGATGTGCGACTTCGCAGCTGGCTGGTTCTCCTTCTCTTCTCTCACCGACCATACGAAAAATCCCTATGCCCCGGAGCGAGAAGCGGGCGGGTCGAGCGCGGGCACAGGCGCAGGCGTTGCCGCGAACTTAGGACTCATCGGCATTGGCGAGGATACCGGTGGTTCTATCCGCATTCCTGCCTCTTTTAATAACCTGTTCGGCCTGCGTCCCACAACTGGACTCGTCAGTCGCAGCGGCTTTCCCCCGCTCATCCATTTCCAGGATACGCCGGGTCCGATTGCCAGAACGGTGCGGGATGTCGCGAAATTGCTGGATGTGATTGCAGGCTACGATACGAAAGATCCATTCACGGCGGCTACCTGTTACACACGAGATATTGGCAACTACGAAGCCTTACTGGGAAACGCCGGGGTGAAATCATTCCGCGTCGGCATTCTGAGCAATGTCTTTGGCCCTGACGACGATCCCGATGCCGCGCCCGTGAATGAAGTGATCTTTCGCGCCGTTGAACTGCTCAAGAAGCACGGGGCCACGATAGTCGATGGTCTGACGCTGCCCGACGTCAAACAATGGATTCAGGGCACTTCCCTCTACGGACGACAGTCCAAACAGGATATCACCAATTTCCTGAGCCGCAGACCGGGCGCACCGGCAAAGACGTTCATGGAAATCTATAACAATAAGGCGTTCCATCCGATGAACGATCTGTTCCACGATATCGCCAATGGCCCAGAAGATCCGGCGACCGATGGGGACTACTACCGAATGAGAATACGTCAGGAAGAGTTCCGCCGCACCATTTTGAACCTCATGGCGGCCAATCAGGTCGATTTCCTGCTCTTCCCAACCGTGCAGGTCTTACCGCCGACACGAGAAGACCTGTACTCACAAAAATGGTCGAGTCTGGAATTCCCCACAAATACCGTGATCGCCTCGCAGTCCGGTCTGCCAGCCATGTCGATTCCCGCTGGTTTTAGCAGTGATGACCTTCCGGTTGGCTTCGAGCTGGTCGGGCGACCATTTGCCGAAAGCCAGTTGTTACAATTTGCTTATGCTTATGAAAAACATGCTCAACCAAGAAAAGCACCACAATTCAGTGCGATGAGCGCTACAAACCGAAGGTAATTTATGACAACGCAAGTAAAACCATATATTGACCTGAACAGTGATATGGGCGAAAGTTATGGCGTCTACAATTACGGTTTAGATCAGGAAATGATGCCTTTCATCTCCTCTGCGAATGTCGCTTGCGGCTTTCACGCCAGCGATCCGCATGTGATGCACCAGACGGTGGAGCTGGCCGAACACTACGGTGTTCGCGTCGGCGCGCATATTGGCCTGCCGGATCGGCTTGGCTTTGGACGACGCTATATACAACTGACCCCTCAGGAACTATATGAATATTCACTCTATCAGCTCGGCGCACTGGATGCTTTCCTGCGCGCAAAACATATGCCCATGTCCCACGTCAAGATGCATGGTGCATTATATATGATGACTGCGGAGCAGAAAGAGCTGGCGGATGCGTTCGTGCGAGCTGTGGCCGCATTCAATCCTGAATTGGAAATTTATACATTGCCAAATTCTCAGGCAGATCTGAGCGCCACAGCCGCCAATCTCACGGTGATCCGCGAATTCTTTGCGGACCGCCCGTATGTGCAGGGAAAAATAAAAATGTTCGGCTGGACATATGCTGAAATCGGCACATACGCGGATATCCGTGCACGGGTAGAGAGCTTGCTGAACAATCCCGCATCTAAAACGATCAAGACGATCTGTGTGCACAGTGACACGAAAAACTCTTCCGAGATCATGCGAAACGTGAAAGAATCGCTCGTGTCCCTGGGATATAGCGTAAAAAATTAATAGCTTATCACGCATGTATCACCATCTTCTCCCCTTGTGACACATGCGTGATTACTGAAAAGCTTCCTGTGATAGCCATGTGACCTGCGACAACTATAGTACAAGCAGGAAAATAAAAATCAGTATGCAGCGAAATACGGTAATGTATCCGCCATACATGTGGGAGAAAATACACATGGCTATTCAGGACCACGACATGGAAGTCGGCAACAAAAGCGCCCAAACTGCGCCAGCGCAAGATGCACACGTAGAGCGTATTGAGCCAGAAAGTCCCTCAGTACCACCTCCCTTCTCCCCGCGCACACGTCGCGTGGCTGGCGAGCTTTTATCTCCTCTGGGCATTTTATTTATATCCGTGCTTATTATGCTCACCATTGTAAGTTTCAGTCTCGGGTTAGGAGTCAACACTGCGAAATCCAGCAGTGACATATCCAGTGGATCGTCAACGACTAATATGAATATGGGCGGATCGTCGAGCAGCGATAGCACTATTCCGCAGGCAACGGAGGCGCAGGGAGGCCAGTTAGCCCACTATACCCTTGATAAAGACGGGGCCAAACACTTCAATTTTACCGCTAAAGAGGTCATGTGGACGCCGGTCACGGGCGGCCAGCCACAAAAAGCCTATACCATTAATGGCATGGTGCCCGCTCCGGCTATTCGCGTGACCGCTGGCGACCATATTCGCGTCACCCTCCACAATACGATGTCCGAGGGTACGGCTATACACTGGCATGGCCTGGTAGTTCCAGAAACGCAAGATGGCGTTGTCGGTCTGGGCATGACAAAACCGATCCAGCAGAATGAGTCCTTTACGTATGACTTTACTGTGCATGATCAGGATGTCGGCACGCACTGGTACCACAGCCACTACAATGATAATAGCCAGGTTCCTGGTGGCCTGTACGGCGCATTTATTGTCGATCCACGCCCTGGTAGCCAGGAAGCAAAGCAGGCCATTCACGCCGACCTTGAATATACGGAAATCGTCAGTGAGATGGGCCCTTATTATGTCATTAATGGCAAATCCTTCCCTGATACCCAGCCAATCAAGCTCAAACATGGCCAGACTGTCCATATCCGCCTGATTGGTGCTGGCGAGACAATGCATCCAATGCACCTGCATGGACAGCCATTTCAGATCATTGCGGAAGACGGGCATATGCTTAGCGCCCCTATTGAGAAAGACACCATCCAGTTAGCCCCTGGTGAGACCTATGACCTGACCATCCAGGGTACAGGCGCTCCGGGCAGCATCTATCCTTTCCACTGCCATATCCTGGCCCATTTAATGAACCCGGGGCAGACGGAAAGCCAGATGGGAGGGCTGATTACCCTGGTCGAGTATGATAAATAAAAGGATAACAGCAAACAAGAGCAAGCACGCTTTTAATGCTTTGTGGAGGATTTGATCATGTTTCAGCGTCTACTCGTTCCACTGGATGGCTCAATTCGTGCTGAACAGGCCATTCCTACAGCCGGGCGACTGGCACGTGCCGTTGGCGGTAAAATAGTGCTGGTGCGCGTAGTGAGCACCTCAACGGAGTACTGGCCCTATATGGCGACAGAGCCTGAATCTATGGTACAAACAGTAATAGATGCAGACCTGGATGAGGCGAAGCAGTACCTCAATAGAATGGCTCGTCATCCCGATCTGGCAGAGATAGAAACCGAAGCGGTCGCCATCATTGGTCCGGTTGCTTCAACCATTCTCACGCTCGCCAGATCTTATGCGACCGAACTGATTGTGCTTTGTAGCCACGGCTATACCGGAATGAAACGCTGGCTGATGGGCAGCATTGCCGAAAAAGTCGCGCTCCATGCCACTATACCAGTCCTGATCTTAAATGAGGGAGGCCCTCTGACCCACTCTCATACTGATCCAGCGCGTAGCTTCCGTGCCCTGTTGCCGCTGGATGGTTCGGCACGAGCGCGCAGTGCCCTGGAGCCAGCTCTGCAACTGGTAGCGGGACTCTCTCAACAGACAACGGGAGAAGTTCATCTGTTGCGCGTGGTCAAACCGCCTATCGTCGAGCACGAAGATGAAGAGACGCATCAGCCTATCGAGCTGGCGCAGCGCATTCAACGGGCCGAGCAGTACCTGCATATGGTGATCGATCAGACACAAACAAAGCTGCCTTCCACTGGTATACCACACCTCACCAGTTCGGTCGTTGTCAGTCACGACGTGGCAGAAACGATACTCACCATTGCAGAACACGGTGATGGCACGCTGCCTCGCGAGTGCAGTGATTTGCTAGTTCTGACAACACATGGTCATGGTGGCCTTTTGCGCTGGGCTGTTGGCAGCATCACTGAGCGTGTTTTGCGGGCCTCACGGCTACCAATTCTGGTGATACGCCCCGCAGATATGGTCAATCACGTTCCTGCTATTCCTGAGGGGGCACAGGTATCCACAACATACAGATGAATACGTCATGATGCAGAGATACAATAAGCAAGGATATCTCTGCATCTCTTTTTGCATAAACGCTAGAGAAGCTCAAAAAATAAGTCGTTTTGAGCGATCTGTGCGTTTATTTGCATAGATGTTTATTTGTTGCTGAAAAAAATGAGAGGATGCACTCTTCGATGAAGCTTTGTTCACGCGGCCAGTCCCTGGCACTCCTGCTAGCGATATGCTGCCTTCCTTGCTGGCTGGCAGCCTGTGGCCAGGAAACACCCAACCTTGCCGCAAGCGCGAAGCCAACAACGCAGGCAACTACATCACCAGCAGCTACTGGTACAGTCGAGCATACTCAGATTGCCCCGGCACGCCTGGAAGGGACGCTCGCCTATGATGCCCGACGTAGCGTCACGGTGCTCTTCGGCGGCAGTGATCGCAACGATACCTGGCTCTGGGATGGTCACACATGGCAACAGGCCCATCCTGCCACCAACCCGCCCGGACGTACAGAGGCCAGTATGGCCTATGACGCAGTGCATGGACAGATCGTGCTCTTCGGGGGGGTCGATGCCCGGGGCGCTCTGCTCGGCGATACCTGGATCTGGAATGGCACGACCTGGCAACAGGCCCACCCTGACAACGCACCTTCTGCGCGTGCGCTTGCTAGCATGACCTACGATGCCGCCCATCAGCGTATCTTGCTCTTCGGTGGCGAAGCAGCCAGTACCGATAGCGCATCGCCCCCCAGCAATGAGACCTGGACCTGGGACGGCTCCAACTGGCAACAGCTCGCAACCATGCAAAGTCCACCCGCTCAGGTTCGCGCCAGTATGGCCTATGATGCCGCTCAACACTATGTCCTGCTCTTCGGCGGCAATCCACTCTCCGGTGCAAGTAACGAGACCTGGACCTGGGACGGCTCCAACTGGCAACAGCTCCATCCTCAGACTGTGCCACCAGCTCGCTCGGGGGCGGCGCTGGTCTACGATGAGGCTCATCACCAGACCGTCTTGTTCGCTGGAGCAAGCAGCGCGCCAACCGATCTCAATGATACCTGGACCTGGAATGGCACTAACTGGACACAGCGCATCAGCGCTCAGGCTCCCGGCGGCCTCTACACATTGGGCGCTTATCAAAGCAACCAGCAGGAGATCGTAGCCTATGTCGTCCATACGCCCAACAAAACCATCGGCAACAGTCAAACCTGGCTGTGGAATGGCTATAGCTGGCACCTGTCGTCCCCGTAGCGGCGCGGCTTGTCTGCAATATCACGGAAATACAGGAATCTCCCATCAATCCCGTAGAGTCGCCGCTTGTCTGCGACCGGGGCGATGACGAGAATCTCCGATCGGAGAGCAACCCGGTCGCAGACAAGCCGCAATGTCACGGAAATAAGGGGAATCTCCTATCATTTCCGTGACATTGCAAACAAGCTGCACCTCTACAATGCCGTTGCAGGATTTCGCTTACAAAGACGCGCTTAGCCCATCGAAGAAGTGCGTTCAGGCTCAACCACAATCACAACGCGCTCGTCTCCGGGACGATGTCCAGGATATTTCTCCACACCCAGATATTTCTTCGCCATAGAATTAATAAATGCCAGATCCGGGTCCTCATCGATACGCACAACTTTACCACGAATCTCAATATAGTGATAAGGATCGGCTGGATCGACAATTGAGAGAGCGACATGCGGATCGCGCTTCACATTGCGATATTTCTGCCGTCCCTTCGTCTGGCTAAATAACAAATACTGGCCATCCCAAGCAAACCAGACCGGCGTATTCTGAGGCTCTCCCTTAGGGCCTATCGTTGCCACATGAGCCAGCGCCGTGCTTTCAAGAATGTTCAGATGTTCCTGCGAAATAACGCCCATCAGATCCTTCTCTCTTCTGTTACAGTCCACAATAAAAATCTCTCCTGTATTGCTGGAGAGATACTCTTCACCTAGAAACAGCACAGCAGACGGAAACATTCCCCTGATAGTTATACCAGCTATAAATCACTATTCAGCGGGTGGAAATAGTAATTGAAGCTCAACCAGAAGGAGCGGCTGTGTCGATATAACAGCACAGGCAATAAAAATGGCATCGGAGAGGCGAATAGCAGAAGGGGTACCAGAGGTATCTGCGCATTCCAGGCTAATGGCAAAACAACCGCCGTAATCAGCAGCTCGCTTACTACCAGGTTAATTGCCATGGCACTGCTGAAATAGCCCACCTCGCGCTCATAGACCAGTCCACAAAATGGGCAACGCTCATTCATTTTAAAAAAGCCCCGGAACAGTTTGCCCTTACCGCAAACCGGGCAACGCAGCAGTAGCCCACGTTCTAACATCGTCAAGAAATCCATCGTCGTTTTCCCTATTTAGCAGCACAGCCGTTTCTTCTTCTCAGCATCTATGCTCTTGCTTTATTTTATCACAGTAGCTTCTTGTGTTCTCTGATCTCAGAGGAAAACCCGGAAAGTCACCACTTGTAATCTATCGATATTATTTATCATAGCATAACATCGCCAACAAAAAGTAGAGGACTATTTTGATAACAACCAGCAGAGTGCAAAGCAGATCACTTTATACGCGAGAGAATAGCTGAGTTGCTATACTACAAGCAAGCGGGTTGTGTAATGTGATTTGCCATTCTGAGGAAAGATGCTAGCAAGGGAGAGGTATACCATGAAGAATAGGATCGCCATTTTCTTTAAAGTAGATAAGATGTTTCTGATACGGCTCGTCCTCGTGATTACGATCGCAATCATGCTGGCGGCAGTGATCTTCGCAGTGCTGCTTTTCTGGAGCCAACCGCAGCATGCCGCCAACATATCGCCCTTTGGTCCCGGGGGTTAATGCCATCAATGCGCATCAAGCCTTATCTCTTGTTTTGTTTCAAGGTCATTCTACTGCTACTAATGGCTGTCATCACCATCATACTACTGATGAGCATAATCACAGCCAGAGCCGCTAATAACTGGCAGACGAGGTACAACAATCCTGAGGTTGTGTTGAAGAAGATTACATAACAAAGAAAAGCAGCACTACAACAGAAAAAAAAGGCCGAGAAGCCTAAAAAAAGCGGTGTGTTCCCATTCCTTCTCATAAGCATATTCATATCCTATCCTTCGGAAATTTGCTTATATTTTTCATTTCGCGAAAGTCAACATACATCTACCACCCATACAACGCCACCTACGCCAATTGATTTTCTCTCTATTGAGACGCACGGTGCGCAGGAAAGGTCACATAAAAAGGGTATTATTGAAACAATATGATACAGATTATGCGTTCAAAACACGGAAACTAGAAGTTCTTTCTGGACTCCATAGAGAGAACGCCATATGCAAACTTTTCTTGCGTACTGTTCTAGTGGTGCTCACTCGTGTTTGTAATACGTATAATGCAATGAGGGCTGCCAACGTGCGGCTGGCAACCCTCATTGCATTATAAACGAGAAACATGAAAAATCTTTTGTCTGTCGGACGGGCTCGTGCGGCTTGCTATCAGGCAATCGCAAACAACTGCTTGCGCACTTCCGCGAAGAAATCGCTGGTACTGGCCTGACCACCCTGATCGCTGGTAAGTACCTCACCCTGACTATACACCTCTTGAATCGCTCGAGCTAACAGATTGGCCTGTTCATCATAGCCAAAATACTCCAGCATCATCGTTCCGGTCAGGAGCATCGCTGTAGGATTGATACTATTCTTCCCTGCGAGATCAGGAGCGGAACCATGCACGGGCTCAAAGTAGGCATAGTCCGCACCATAACAGGCACTCGGACACAGACCAAGGCCACCGATCGTGCCACTGGCAGCATCCGCCAGAATATCGCCATGCTCATTATTGAGCACAACCACGTCCAGCGTCTCGGGCACTGCAACGATGCGCCGCGCCATATCGTCCACGAGAAATTCCTGGTAGCTCAATTCGGGATACTCACTGACGGCATCGCGCACGATCGTGCGGAAACGCCCATCCGTGCGCGGCTGAATCGAGTATTTCGCGCCCAACGTTACCCGACCGGGATAACCAGCTTCGCGCCGCTGCACTGCGAGTTCGCAAGCAGTGACCGCCACACGTCGCATCTGCTCATCCGTAGAAACTTTGATGGCGTACGCGCCCTGCTTATCCGTCGGCACGGGCAACCACCAGGATGCACTGCTCGTCAGAGCACTCAGTTCGCTGATATCCCCCTCACGTGGCGGATACATGCCCTCCAGGTTATCGCGCACAATCACGTAGTCAATACGCTCGGGATTGCGCATCGGACTACTGTATCCAGGCAGCCAGCGTACGGGACGAATATTGGAGTACGTTTGCTTTCCCCAGCGCAGATACCAGAGAATGGGTCTGCTCGGGCCACCACTTGCGCCAAAGAGCGTACAATCAGCGGCATCGATAGCAGCTTTTGTCTGAGCGGGGAAGGCCTCGCCATACTGTGCCTGCGCTTCACGTCCACAAATGGCCTCAGTAAAGCGAATCTCTGGAACCAGACGCTGCAACAGCTCTGCCGTCGGACGCACAACCTCAGGGGCCGCATCATCTCCGGGAACCACACAGACCTGCGGGGGCCGCTGAAGATCTGGCCGCTTCATCGCAGGGTTCCTTCCTGCTGAATAAGATTGATGATTCCCCCTGCTGCCACAATACGTGCGACAAAGGGATCGAGCGGATCAGACTGGAAGGTCTGGCCGGTCGTCAGATTACGAATAACGCCGGTCTCCAGGTTGGCATCGATCTCCTGACCGTTTTCACTGTTCAATACCGCTTCCTCACAAACGAGCACGGGCAAACCGATATTGACGGAATTACGATAGAAGATACGCGCAAAACTACGCGCGATAATCACCTTCAAGCCGGATGCCTGCAAGGCCGCCGGGGCATGTTCACGGGATGAACCACAACCGAAATTGTGCCCTCCCAGCATTACATCGCCCTGCTGAACCGTCGTAGGATATTCCGGCAATACTTCACACAGGCAATAGCGCGCTAATTGTGCGCGGTCGGTTGTGACATTATAACGTCCAGGGATAATCACATCAGTATTGATATTGTCCCCAAGCTTCCAGATGCGAGCCATGAGTTTTTGGTCCTTTCACATTGCAGACCATTCAGGCCGCGGCAGCGACCTGAGTGGCAGCGTTTTCAAGCATCCTGGAATGCGCCTTCTCATCTCGCACATTCCTCTGGATCATGCGCGTTAGAGATAGTTACGAGGATCGGTAATATGGCCGGTCAGCGCGGTTGCGGCAACAGTGGCCGGGCTGCCCAGATAGATTTCAGCGGTCGGATCGCCCATGCGGCCCGTGAAATTGCGGTTCATCGTGGTCAAAGCGCGCTCACCCGGAGCAAGGACGCCGAAGTGACGACCGATGCAGGGTCCGCAACCAGGAGTGCCAACGGAAGCTCCGGCCTCGGCGAAGATCTCAAGATAGCCAAGGCGCATCGCTTCGAGATAGACCTCGCGTGAGGCGGGCACAATGACCATACGGATATCAGGGTGAATGCGCTTGCCCTTCAGAATGCCAGCGGCGATTTCCAGGTCGTCCAGGCGTCCATTTGTGCACGTACCCAGGAACACCTGATCGATCTTGACATTCTCGACCTCTCCGACCGGCTTGACGATATTGACGTCCGGGGGACAGGCCACGGAAGGCTGCAACTTCGAGGCGTCGATCTCGACGACCCGCTCGTAGCGTGGGTTGACCGGGCGAAGCATCGGATACTCGCGCTCAGTTCGGCCATGCAACCAGGCACGGGTGGTCTCGTCTGCTGCGATCAAACCAGCCTTACCGCCCATCTCGATCGCCATATTGCTGAACGTGAAGCGCTCGCTCTGTGACATGCGCTCAATGGTCTCGCCAGTATATTCGAGAGCGCGATAGTTCGCACCGTCGACGCCAATGCGACGAACCATCTCCAGCGTCACGTCCTTGGCGAAGACGCCAGGCTGCAATTCGCCGGTAATGTGCACGTTGATCGTGGTAGGCACGCGGAACCAGGTGCGCCCGGTTGCGTACGCCACGCCGATGTCCGTCGAGCCCATGCCTGTGCCGAACGCTCCCAGAGCACCATACGTGCAGGAGTGGCTATCTGCTCCAACGATGACGTCACCGGGAACGATATAGCCCATCTCAGGCATGACCTGATGGCAAATACCCTGTTGCAGAATAGAGATGTCCTGCTCACGAGCAAATGTACGGATATCACGATGCAAGGTCGCGGCGGCAATTGTCGCCGCTGGAATAATGTGATCGAAGACGAAGTGTGAACGCTTTGCATCAAAAACGCGTCCGCCTGTCTGTGCAGACAACTTACGAAATGCCTGAATGGCCAGAGGGGTTGTTGTGTCATGACTCATTACACGATCGACATCGACAACAATCGTCTCGCCTTGCTCGACAGTACGTCCAAGCTTGTGACTAAAAATCTCTTCGGCTAGCGTTCCCATACGAGATGTCCTTTCTGCTGTTCCTGATACCATTGATGTATAAAATTATTAACCTCGTCCTGGTTCAGGGCACCGCTTTCGGCACGTTCCCTCAGGGCGCGGGTGAGTTGGTTAATTTCGTCATTACTGAGCTGCAACCCAAGCGATGCAGCATGGTGCCCGACCGCATAACGTCCAGTCAGGCGGGACCCCACATCAACGTGCCGCACAAGACCGAAATCTTCTGGATTCAGGACTTCATAGGCATGTGGATTTTGCAAAATTGCCTTTGTATGTACTCCGGCCCGGTGCGTAAACGCAGAAGGGGCGGTGATCGGAGCATTAAAAGGAATGGGTATATTCAAACAACTTGCGACGTACTGGTCCAGCACAGGAAGCTGAGTCAGATCATAGGTTGCCAGCTGTTCAGGATAATGAATATAGAGTTGTGCAATCAGGCCGCTCAGTGAGGCGATACCATTGCGTTCGCCGATGCCCATGACCGTGACGTCCAGGCAATCAGCACCACCTTCATAAGCGGAGATAACATTGGCAATTGCGCAACCGGTGTCGTTGTGTCCGTGGAACTCAATGCCGACATCCGGGTAGCGCTCAGAGCACAGGCGAATGATACGCTCAACCTGTCTTGGTGTGGCGATGCCGACCGTATCGGGCAGGCCAATGCGCTGCGCACCAGCCTCGACCACCGCATCAAAGACGGTCAACAGATCTACAAGATCACTGCGAAACGCATCTTCAGCAGAGAAGCGCACATAGCGTCCGGCATCGCGAATGCGCCGGATCAGCGGCACCGCTTCCTGCACGATCTGATCCACGCGCCGTCCGTGACTATACGAACGGAGCGTTTCAGAGGTGCCATAGAAGAGATTCAGTCCATAAACCGAAGTATCCAGGGCCGCCTCAACATCAGCCTCGGCACAGCGCACGTGCGTCACTATATGTGCGCGCAGATTGAGCTTGCAAATCTCTTCGATCGCCCGGCGCGTCTCTACTGAAGCAACCGGTGTTGGCACTTCGATGAAAGTGACGCCGACTCTATCGAGCAAACGAGCAATTTCCAGGCGCTGATCCAATGTAAAGTAACTACTGACAAACTGCTCACCTTCGCGCAGCGTCGAATCGAGTACGGTAAGTCTTCTCATAATCGCGTTTCCTTATCCTCTGCTCGCTTCGCTCGCGCTTGTACATCCCCCGGTAGCCAGGTTCTGGAGCACGTTCTGGAGCACTTGAATTGCATGCAGGTATTCGTCAAGACGGATGTGCTCCTGTGGCGTATGGTCCAGGCGCGAATCCCCTGGTCCATATGCGACAATGTTTTGTCCCCAGGTTGGTCCTACGACGTTCATATCGGATGTACCGGTCTTATTTTTGAAGGTCGGCTGATAACCGGTCGCACGAATGGCCTGGATAAAGGCTCGCGCCAGTGGCGTCGTACGATTCGATTGAAAGGCAACCTCAACACCGGATAGGTTCATTTCTACTTCGTCCTCACGAGCCCAATCGCTCAACTGCTGGCGAAATGCTTCAATATCGAAATTGGGCGGGAGGCGGAAACCGATGGTCATCAGCGTTCGATCTTGCAGTCCATCCTGTTCGCTATTAATCGTGCGTAACGAGGGCTGCAAAGAGGCAAATGCTGAATTGGGAGAATGCTCGGCATTCCAGCGTTCGGCATACTGACGAATGCGCTCCCAGTAGGCTGCGGCGGCCTCGCTGCTGCTTCCCAGTGGTCCGGCACTATGGCTGGACGAACGGGTCACGGAGCAGTTGAGCAACATGCGGCCCTTGTAGCCAATCGTAACACTCTGACTGTTACTTGGCTCCCCGATGATACAGGCCAGTGGTCGATATTTATTGACCACACCGTGCGCGCCTCGCGACGTTGCCGCTTCCTCTTCGACCGCGCCAATGACCATCACCGGACGCTCGACCGGACCGCAACTCGCAAGGCGGGCTGTTGCGCAGATAAAAGAGGCCAGCGGCCCCTTCGCGTCAACCGACCCTCGTCCGTGCAGAATACCATCTTCAATGCGCACGGGAATGTTTCCGGGGACGGTGTCCATATGCCCCAGCAGGATCACCGGTTGCAGTTCGCTTTGCGGCTGCATTTGCGCATCCAATGGGTGCGTACAGGCCACAAAATTGCCGACCTCGTCAACTCCTGCATAGAGTCCCATCAAGCGAGCCTGTTCGGCCAGGAAGTGAGCGAGAACGCTCTCTTCCCGCGAAAGGCTCGGAATAGTGACCATATTGAGAAGGAGCTCTACAGAAGGTGTGGTGCCCACACGTGCACTCTGCGCGATGGTCAGCGCCTGCATCATCGCCAACGACGTGGTAGTCGCGGTCGGAGCAGGAGGAGCAGCAACGGCAACGCCCCCACGCGGTGTACTATCGATCGTCGGCGCACTCTGCGTCTGCACAGGAGCGACAGTTGTACTCTGCTCGCTGGTCGGCGTGCTACTGCGCTGTCCAGGATTCCGGGCCGGACCACGTCCATTGCCGGACGCAGGAGGCGTGCTCAAAACCTGGGCTACAATTGTCAGCACCCGGTCGAGCTGCTCTTCAGTGATCACCAGCGGCGGCAACAGACGAACGACATTCGGTCCAGCAGGCAGGGCCAGCACCCCATGCTCATTCAACGCCTCCAGATATGGCTGTGCGCGGCGCGTGAGCTCGATACCAATCAGTAAGCCACGCCCGCGCACCTCGCGAATAAGCGGAATCTGCAAGGCTCGCAGACGTTCAAGAGCATAGGTCCCCAGGCGATCCGCTCGCTCCGGCAGAGCCTCACGCTCGATAATCTCTAACGTCGCCAGAGCAGCAGCGCAGGCCAGCGGATTGCCGCCGAAGGTGCTCCCATGCGCTCCCTTGTTGATGCGACCGCTATTGATAACGCGTTCGCCCAGGCAGACCGCGCCCATTGGGACGCCACCAGCAAGCGACTTCGCCAGGCAGAGGATGTCAGGCTGCACATTATAATGCTCACAGGCGAAGAGTCGTCCGGTTCGCCCTAAACCCGTCTGAACCTCATCGACAATCAGCAGCGCACCACGCTCATGACAGAGTCGAGCTACACCAGCCACAAACTCTTCGCTCGCCACGTGTACGCCACCCTCGCCCTGCACCAGCTCGATAATCACAGCAGCGGTATTTTCATTGATTGCCTGCTCGGCTGCATTCAAATCGTTATAGCGAATATGCGAGACATCCGGCAACAACGGCGCGAATGGTTCACGATAGTGCGGCTCCCAGGTGGCGGCGAGGGCTCCCATGCTACGGCCGTGGAAGCCGCGCAGTGTTGCGATAATGCCGGTGCGCCCGGTCGCCAGACGTGCGAACTTGAACGCTCCTTCGATCGCCTCGGTACCACTATTGCAGAAGAAGATACGCGAAAGTCCTTCAGGCGTAATCTGGACCAGGCGCTCCAGCAGGCGAGCCCGTACGTCGTTGTAGAAGATTTCGGGGCAGGTGATCAGGCGCTGGGCCTGAGCGGCAAGGGCTGCGGCGATCTCGCTACGCCCGTGGCCGATGTTCGCCACACCGTGACCGCCAGCGCAATCGATGTACTCGCGGCCCTCTTCGTCCCACAACAGGGCTCCTTTGCCGCGCACGATTGCCAACTGTCGTTTGCCATACACCCCACTGGTGTAGGTACTTTCAAGCTCAATAGTCGTGGTCATGCGCGACTCCTTTCTAATACTCTTTCGGAAGAACTGCTACTCAGCTCTTGCTGGGGCGCTCTGTTCTCAATGGTTGTTCCTGCTCCCGCCAGAACCGACAGGAGCGAAGTGCTGCCGATACAAACGCGCTCGACGCCGCCTCGCAGGGCTTCTTGCGCCCCGAGCAACTTCTTACGCATGCGGCCCTGTGCATATTGCGTGTAATCGTCTAACTGTGCCGCCGGGATGGACGAAATAACGGTTGTATGATCGGCGGGGTCAGTCAACAAACCGGGTACGTTCGTCATGATCGCCAGCGTATCAGCGTGCAAGGCCGCAGCAATGGCAGCGGCTACGCGATCTCCGTCGACGTTCAGACGCTCTCCCTCATGGCTCAGAGCAAGCGGTGCAATGACGGGTAAGTAGCCCGCATCTAACAATGTCTGAAGCAGAGAAGCATTGACCTGTTCAACCTGTCCCGTGTAATCATCGCGTAAGATCTGAACCCGACCTTCGGGTGAGACAGAACGGACGACGGCTTTGCGTTTCGCCACTAAGAGCCGCCCATCGACGCCCGCCAGCCCCAACGCATTCACGCCGTGTTGCTGCAAGAGCGCGACCAGTTCGGTGTTGATCTGACCGGCAACGGCCATGGCAAAGATGCGCAGGGTCTCACTGTCCGTGTAGCGGCTGGTCATGCCGCCCGGCGATTTGATCATGCGGATCGTATGGCCCAGTTGCTCTGACAGCGTATTGGTGAGATCAGACCCACCGTGGACCAGAACAACGCGTTCTCCTTGAGCGGCATAACTCGCCAGCTCCTGCACAATGTTAGCAGTAGCAACACCAGCGCCACCGCCAATCTTTACTACCAGCGTCATTCCACAACTCCGTTCTTTCTCTTCGAAATTCTCGCCTCTCAGGTCGGGAAATCCGGCCCTTACACGGGATGCAAGCCGGGGAAGCTCAGGCCGAGCATCTCGTCCCAGCCAAACATACAGTTGAGAGCCTGGACGCCGTTGCCAGCGGCTCCCTTCATCAGGTTATCCAGCGCCGCAATCACCACGATGCGTTGCTGCTCTACGTCAAGCTCAAAGCCGATATCGCAATAGTTACTGCCAGCCAGGATCTTCGGCTCGGGATAGCGATACACTCCAGTGCGCTCTTTCACCAGCCGAATAAATGGCTCTTTCTGATACATTTCTCGGTAGATGCGCCAGAGCGTCTTTTCTTCTATGCGCTCTTTCGTGAAGACATGCGCGGTCACCAGAATGCCCCTCACCAGCTCGATCGCGGTCGCCGAAAAAGCCACTGTCTGCTGTAAGTTGCTGCCACTGGAAATTCGTCCCAGCTCCTGAATCATTTCGGCAGAGTGACGATGGCCGGTTGGCGCAAAGGACCGCACGGCTCCACTTCGATCGGGATGATGGCTGCTCGCCCCCGGTGTCGCTCCAGCTGCCGATGAACCAACTTTTGCTTCGACAACCAGCGGCATCGCAGTATCGACGATGCCTGCGCGGTACAGCGGGGCCAGAGCCAGGATCGACGTTGTCGCAGTACAACCGGTCCCGCTCACCAGACTTGCCTCGGCCAGTTCCTCGCGGTGCAACTCTGGCAACCCGTAGACGGCCTCGCCCAGCAGTGCGGGGGCCGGATGGGCTGCTCCGTACCAGCGCTGATAGAGAGCGGCATCACGCAGGCGGAAGTCCGCCGAGAGATCGATCACGCGCGGAGCCAGCCCACGATAGCGCTCAATCGTGCCCGCAGAGGCTCCATGTGGTAGGCAGAGAAAGAGTACGTCGCAGGCTGTCAGGTCGTCGGGATGGCAGAACCGGAGCGTGCAGAGCTTACGCAGGTTGGGATGGCTGCTGTGCACGAATTGTCCCGCGCGGCTGCCCGATGCGATCTGCGCCAGCTCGACTTGCGGATGGAAGAGCAACAAACGAATGAGCTCACCACCGGTATAGCCGGAGCCACCGACGATCGATACACGAATACGGCTCATGCTCAGGCCACCCTTTCCCGCGTATGATTGAGCACGTACTCGATCATTTCGCCCGGGATATCGACGCCGGTCGGCGCAATACTGTTGCGGAACTCCATCGTGGCGTTGATCTCATTGACCAGCAGACCACGCTCAGGATCTTCAAAAAGATCGACGGCGAGAATACCACCGCCCATCGCCTGCGCTGCTCGCACACAGAGTTCGTTGAGTTCGGGCGTCACCGGACAGTTGTCGGTAACGGCTCCGCGTGCCGTATTGGTCACCCAGTGCTCGCTGTGACGATAAATTGCACAGATCGTACGATCGCCCAGCACAAACGCGCGAATATCACGCTGCGGCTTGCGAATATGCTCCTGTATATAATGAATGTGATGCTGATAGGAACCCAGCGTCTCTTGATGTTCAAGCACTGCTTCTGCCGCATCACGATCATTGACGCGGGCCAGCAGGCGTCCCCACGAGCCAGTTACGGGCTTCAGTACCGCTGGATATCCAAGCTGTTCAATTCCCTGAATGGCGGTATCAGCTGCAAAAGCCAGCAACGTCTCTGGCGTCGGCACCTGAGCACGGAGCAGTGCCAGCGTTGTCAGCAACTTATCATTACAGATCTCGGTGACAGCCGCTGAATTGAAAACGGGCAGACCCCAGTGCTCTAAAACGTGGAGAACAGCTAACGCGCGCGACTGGCTCAGACTGCGACACAGTACAGCGTCATATTTGCGCCACTGCTCACCCGGTTTCGCCAGGTCCAGCAGCAGTTTTCCATCGTCGATCAGCTCGAACGAAATAGCGCGGCGCTCCAGGGCCTCTACCAACAGCTTCTCTTCAACGCGAATACGTGACGTCAAAATAGCCAGACGCATAGCTTTATTCTCCCCAGTCTTCCTCAACCTGGGGGGCCAGTCCGACCTCAGGCTGCTCGACGTTCAATACTTCTAGTTCCGCATTGCAATCTGCACAATAAATGATCTCGCCAATCAGCACGTTCTGTAATGCTACCTCTGCATCACACTCAGGACAATGCGCCATATCTTTCTTCTCCTTCAGTCTCTCATCGCTCAGTTGCTATAACAGCGAACAAAAAAACGCCTTTCATCCTTCACTCATGGGGAAGGACGAAAAGCGTGTATAGGCTTTCGTGGTACCACCTTCATTCGCCAGCAGCTTACACTGCTGACCTTATCAGGGACGACGCACAGGTCATCTCTCTCAGCTCGATAACCGGAGCCCTCGGTCAAGTTCTACTCTCGCCTCAACGATTTCTTCTTGCAGCGTTCAGGGTTTTATTCGCGGTTCTGTCATGCGAGCTTCTCACTTACCTGCCCGCTCTCTGTCTGTCCAGGGGGACCGCTACTCGTCCCGTCTTGCCTTTTTTCTTGAGTTCTTATTGATATTTTTACGATAAAGGGCAAATAAAAACGCCCTTCATCCTGCACATCCTACATTTTGCTGGAGAAGGACGAAAAGCGACTTCTTCATTGGGACTATAGACGCATAATCTATAGTGTCGACTCTCGTGATACCACCTTCATTCGCCGCAGCTTCACAGCCTGCGACCTTGCGTACAGAGCTCCTACTTATTATATCTGTATTGTTTTCTTCTTCGGAACTCTCTACATACCTGTTAACGGAGGCTTCCGGTCAAGTTCTACTCTCGCTTTGGGCGATTTCTTCTTGCGGCTTTTCGGGGTTTATTCACGGCTCTGTCATACGGGCTTTCCACCTGCCGCCCGCTCTCTGTCTGTCAGGGAAACCGCTACTCGTCCCTACGGCGCTTTTGCATATCGGTTTTATTTACCTTGGTTGTAACAAGTTATACCATGCTCTTCCCACCCTGTCAAGAAGCACAACTGCGAATAATGCCAGGATTGAAGAAGTTTATATGTTATAAACATGGGAACCGTCTACCCTATGTATTATTCGTACTATCCCACACAACAAGGGGATTTTTCCACACCATACAAGCATTCCGTAGAATCGCCGCTTGTCTGCGCCCGTCCGCTAGCTACCACTGTAGCCAAAGGCTACGGTGCCTCCCTGCACAGGTAAAGCCGATCCCACGGTGTTATAGTACTGCGGACGTTCGGCGACGAAGAGCGATCCGTCCAACGTCTGCACGGTCATCGCGATCTCGTAGTACTGGAATGAACTCCCTCTGACCATGTTCGCCCGCACATACGCTGAGACATCAAAGGTCGCACGCGTATTATTGCCAAGCTGAATGCTGACGATACTACTCATCCCCATACTATTCACCAGCGTGATAGAGATGGTTTCTGGCGTTGAGGTCGGATTCTGCAATGTGAGCCATTCATTATAGCCGCTATTATTGTATCCCTCGGCGAAATTATATGCTTTGTAGGTTGCAGTCTGCCCGGTTACGTCGGTGAGACCCGTAGAGCGCTGCGTGTTTCCATTGATGGTGTGCGTATAGTTGAAATACATCTGGCGCGCAACGACGATGTTCGCGCCCGTCGACACAATATCAGCGGACACTTCCCTCGAGGGAGCACCTGCGCTCTGGGCGTTGACGTTCCAGATGATCTGGCTCATAGGCGCAACGGTGACGGTATAGGGCTTCTTCGTGCCATTGATATATTCCAGGTTGATCGTCACTATAGCAGCCATATTCGCCGGGTCAAGATTGGCAATCGCCAGGTTCTCCTGGGTCGCGCCTCCCGCACCGTTCTGGCCCGCAAAACCTTCGGCCAGAAACCACTCTTTTGCCAGATCTTGCGCACCCACAAGCGAACTGGCTCCCGTGATCGATCCCGCAACCCCTCCATTTACCTGTGTGGCATATGCTGGACGCTCCACCACGACCGGCTGCGTGGCATGTACGACAACGGCGGTGTGCTGCGGCAGAGAGATTGCGGCGGGAGCTATCGTCGCACGCGTACCACCCGCCACGCTTACGTTCTGTGTGCCAACCTGTTTGCCTCCAGCATAATAGGTAGCGGTGACCTGCGCATTCTGTCCTCCCGGCGGATTCAAAATAGTCAGGAAGGAGGTATAACCGCCACCACCACTCGCTACGTCAGCAAAATAAAACGTCGTCGCCGTATGGGTCGTTCCCATCACATCGCTACCACTGTTAATCCCATGATAGTTGAAATACATCGGACGCTCGGCCACGATTCCTGGACAGTGTGAGCTTGCATCATTTTTCACGACGGTAGCCACTGAAATCCCTCTGCCATTCGCGGTCGTACCCAGCTCGGCCCCGACATCGACGGTTTTGCGGCTGGAAGGATTGACGGTATATTGTCGCGAGACGGTACTGCCGCCCTCTTGCAAAAATTGCACACGCACGACGCACGCGTTATTCTGATCGGGATTGCCCAGCGTGATAAATTCCCGGAAACCTGCCCCCACACGTCCCTCTGCAAAATACCAGCTGCTGGCCGTTGGGCCAGCAGAAATGACATAACTATGCAAACGCTGATACACAAATTGACCTGTGCTCGTTGATGGCGTCCCCTGATAATCGGTAATGAGCGCAGGGTACGCGCAAACGTCACCCACACCGGCAGTCCATGACCAGGCCATCCAGCCAATATGATGACTATCAAGGTAGCTATACAACTGGGAGAGATAGTCCGCTTTGCAATCATACTGACCATTTTCCGCAGAAATAACTGCGTACGTACTACTCACTTTGCCGAATGCAGCATCCCAGGTGGACGGCGCTTTATCTGCATATTGATAGGGATGCGTGTCGTAGACGATATTGCTCCCGCTGATTGGTTGCGACGGTACGTGACTGAGGTCAAATCCCCAGTTATTCCCTCCGACGAGAATCAGGTTGCTTGCCCCCGTCTTACGTATCGTATTCACTACTTGCTGCATGCCCACGGCCTGATACGAGAGCGTCTTCGCACATTTACAATCGTCCGAGGAATCCGTGTCTTTGACGAGGCAACCATTGACGAGGCAGGCCCACGAGGCCACATGTGGTTCATTATAAGCTTCAAACAAGACATTGGTATAATTTTTATAGATCGTCGCGGCCTGCGTCCAGAAAGTAAGGCTATCAGCATCCGGCAGAGGCCAGGGACCACCTCCCTGCAACGATTGCCTGTTGGCATCTACCCATTGCAGATCCAGCACGACATTCATATGTTGTGACGTCAAAGTATCGATCGTCTTCTTGATCAACGCCTGATATTGCGCAGCTGTACAGGGATATCCCGGTGCCCCATTGAGCCAGAACCCCTCAGAAACCGGCAAACGCACGGTATTGGCTTCCCAGTAATAGCCTCCTTTAGCGCTATCTCCAGAACCCATATGTGCCAGACTCGCTGCGTCCAGCGGACCCTGACCGGAACAGTTATATTCCAAACCATCACGCCCGATGCCACGAAATACATATTGCTGCCCATCGGCCCCTACAATGGTGTTTCCTTTCACATGGTAGGGCCCGTTAGCTCTGGTATTATAGAACAACGTTGCAGCAGCATGTACGACACTTTTTGGACTGAGAAATGACGGCAGAAACCAGCCTGCCCCTCCAACGCTCAAAACGGCCATTACTAGAAGACTTGATGCGACAATTTTTCTTCTCAATGCCATAAAATACTTCCTTTGCTACATATATATACTGAAAACCTCAAATCTATCTTAATCCCTTCATACCCTAAAATCAATGTAAATATTGTTTTAACAGGCTAAAGGTCACCATGGTATTACCCATTTTCCGCTTCATTCTCCAAAAAACGATCCCCATACATAAAATGGGGGGATTTTACAAGGGCTTCTTGCAGGATAAAATGATGTCTCTTTTTCTTTTATAAGCGCTTCATGCTTCCCTATTCCACTTTCTCTATGACTCCAAACACATCCAATCATTACTACCCCAAACGTACTATAGCTCTACACCTTATCCCTGTTTTTTTGTACACTTGCAGAGATATATTTATCTTTATAGGGGATGTATAATGGGCATTATTCGCAAAAAGGTTCGTTTTCCACTATTTCTGGTCCTTGTAGGTTTATTAATATCTGTAGGGCTCGATGCCTGCCAGTCAGAGCCTACTCAGCAATCATCTCAGGAAATACCTACTCCAATTGCTGGCTTTTCTATGACGCCTGTTGCGGCTGCAAGCCCAATAAACATTCCGTCAGAAGGGTCACATTCAACCCCTGGCGCTACACCGGGCCCTGGTACTCCCACCCCTGGAGCCACGGAGACAGGCCAGCCTACGCCGCCAACTTCGACGTCTCCCCCTCCCGTGCAACATAATGGCGTACGTCCGGTGCTGGCCTTTTATTATCCCTGGTACTCAACTTCGACATGGTGTACCTGCCAGATGTCCGACCAACCTACGATTAAATACAATTCCAGCGATAACACAACGATTGAACGTCAACTAAACTGGGCCGCAACGGCAGGTCTCACGGGCTTCATCAGTTCCTGGTGGGGAGCAGGCGATCAGACGGATACGAATTTCCAGAAGTTGCTGAGCGACTCTGCCTCGTTGCAGAGCAGCACGGGCTACAATTTCGCCTCAAGCATTTATTTTGAGACGGATGCGCCCGCATTTCAGGGGAGTGCCAAGACTGTGAGTGCCCTCGACTATCTCGCGAGCCATTATATGAATAATTCTCACT
Organism: Ktedonobacteraceae bacterium; assembly: GCA_035493895.1. Lineage (GTDB taxonomy): Bacteria > Chloroflexota > Ktedonobacteria > Ktedonobacterales > Ktedonobacteraceae > DATJHM01. The sequence goes on along the minus strand of DATJHM010000100.1, from coordinate 23,612 downwards.
TTTTTCATTGGAATGGCCATCCGGTCATTTTTTTCTGGGACCCGCTGGGTAATGGGCGTACGTTGAGCTATTGGGCAAGTATTCGCCAGCAGGTTGACCCCAATCATCAGATGATCTGGTCAGCTGAGGGGGTGGACATGACCCTGCTCACGGTCTTCGATGGCCTTCATCTGTTCAGTGGCGGCTACTGGGGTCTCCAGCATAATACGATGCCTGCGGTTGATCAGGGCTTCCGCAGCAAGATTACTGCGTATAATCAGGCCAATGGCACGCAGAAAATCTGGGCGGCTGGCATTATCCCTGGTTATGATGATACGCGTGTTCCCGGACGTGTTGGCGCGTATATTGTGCCACGCGACAACGGAGCAACTTATACCACCAGCTGGGAGGCTGCGATGAGTAGCAATCCCGAATGGATTACGATCACCAGCTTCAACGAATGGTTCGAGGGCGCGGAAATCGAGCCGAGTGTCACCTGGGGCAACGAGTATCTTAATCTTACGCAGAAGTTCACGCAGGAATGGAACGGCTAATCATTCCCACTGGCATTTCCAGACGTTTCTTGGCTTGCATTTATCCTGCTAAACGCAAGCCCACCGCTGTCGTTTCTCGTGAGCTTCAATCCCTATCTCTTGACAGTACTGCTATGATAATGCAGGAATTATTCGTTGCAGTATTCACAGTATATTACACAGGAATGTATATGAAACGGGGATTACCATTTCCAGTTTTAATAGCCGCATGAGCGACCACGCCGGGCTCATGCGGTCGAAAATGGCTCTTTATAGAGATGCTGTTCACTCACAATGTCGGTGAGTGATGTTTTTGCTCTGGCATCTTCTCCCTCCATTCTCACCGTTTCACTCTCTTCATGGCGTGTGTCGCGCCGAGCATCGATCCTCTCGCTGCCTAAGGTATGTTTCGCGACACCGTGTGCTTCCCGCCACATCCATGCACGAGAGCACGCTCGCCCGCGCATCCCGTGCCTCTCTCAGGGCCGATAGAGGCTTCCGGCATCACACAACCGACCATTGTTTACGCAGCAGAAGCACACTTCTCTCATAAAGGAAAATACAGGGTAATGTTACAGGTTAATCATATTCAACTCTCTTATGGACCACGTCGTATTCTTGATGATGTCTCCTTTACTGTCGCTCCCGGCGAGAAAGCCGGTCTCATCGGTGTCAATGGCGCTGGCAAAAGTTCTTTGCTAAAAATCGTTGCCGGTCTGCTTGAGGCCGATGGAGGCACGGCGATTCTTCCTCGCACTCATGGCTATCTCTCGCAGGATGTGGCGCACGAAACGTCGGTCGCCGAGGGCAGTACGGTGCGTGACTTCGTCTTTACCAGCACAGGTCTGGATAAGGCGCTTCTTCAATATGAAGAGATCTCGGCACGTATGGCTGAGGGGAATGATGATCTGGAGCAGCTTCTTACGCGCTTTTCTCAGGCTCAGGAGGCGCTGGAAAGTCTGGGATACTATGAGGCTGATGCGCGCTGTGAAGAGCTGATTGCCGGTTTGAATATCGGTGGCGTGACGCTGGATCGCAAGGTAAGTACGCTGAGCGGCGGACAAAAAACCAAGCTGGCTCTGGTACGCCTGCTTTTCCAGAATCCTGAACTCCTGATGCTCGACGAACCCACGAACTTTCTGGATGTCGAGGCAAGCAACTGGCTCATGGAATTTCTCCAGACCTATAAAGGGGCCATTCTGATCATTTCGCACGATCTGGACCTGCTGGATCGCAGTATCACCAAAGTGCTACGCCTCAACGAATTTACGCACAAGCTTGAGGAATATCGCGGCACCTATTCAAACTATCTGACCGTTACTGGCGATGCACTGGCCTTGATGGAACGCACGAAACATCAGCAGGAACGCGAGATTACACGTTTGCGCAAAACGTCCGAGAAGTTGCGCGGCTATGGCGCGACCCGCGTCAGCCAACGTATCGCTGTTGATAAACGTATCGCGGAATTGGAGACGAGCAAGCCCCAGTTGCCACAAAACAGCCGTCGCATTAAGATCGATTTCCCCGTTCGCCAGCCCAGCGGACAGGATGTGATCGTGGCCGATCGACTCTCTAAACGCTACGATACAAAAGAGATCTTCCGCAATGTGAGCTTCCTGGTTGAGCGTGGTCAGCGTATGGTCATCGTTGGCCTCAACGGCGTCGGTAAAACAACGCTGATGCGCGCCATGCTCGATCTCACACCAATACAGAGCGGACGCGTCACGATCGGCGACCGCGTCGAGATCGGCTACTATGCTCAGGAGAGCGAGGGCCTCGACTATGAGAATACGGTTATCAATGAGGCGACGACGGTTCTTCCCGAGAATACAAAACGCGTACGCAGCATTCTCGGTCGCTTTCTGTTTAACGGTGACCGCGTGTTCCAAAAAATCGGCACGCTGAGTGGTGGTGAGAAGACGCGCCTGGCGCTCGCCAAGATGGTCCTGGCTGGCCCCAATCTGTTGATGCTGGACGAGCCCACGACCCACCTGGACGCGCTCTCACGCACGATCATCGGCGAGGCGCTCGGCAGCTATAGCGGAACGATCATTACGGTGACGCACGATGTCGAGTTTGTACAACATCTAAAACCTAATACGCTACTTCTCATGCCAGAAGGCCGCATTGTGGTCTACGATGAAAAATATGATGAACTACTCCAACGCGCTTAACGTCAAATGGAAGACCCACCCTGTAACGTGGTCAGGGTGGGTCCTCTATCATCCCCGTAGAGGCACTGCTTGCCTGCAATGTCACGGGATTGAGGGGAGATCGATAGGCACCGGGTACAGGCTTATTTCCGGCTTGTCTGCGCCTCTACGGAGATGATAGGACAGATAAACAGCACCTTTACCATAATTTCATCATTTCATCATTCCACTCCCTTGACTTTTCGCAAAAAGTTGTGTATACTTGACTACGTTAACCACAAAATAGACTTCATCAGGAGATGCCACGAGTGATAACTTTCAACTAATCTGTACCAATCATAGGCATATGCTGCTGCTGGCTTAGCTGCCTGTTCTCTGCACTTCAGAGAAGAAGGAGTGAGCTATGGTACGTTAGTTGAGAAGATACCCCAGGCTCCGATAAAAGCCTCTCACCTTTTTTCGCACACCACTCTTTTCCAGAGTATCTTCTTCCAGAACAAATCAACATGTTCTCTACACTCACTACCCATAACTGCACTACTTTTCGTCGGTACACTTCTCTCAGAGGGAACTATAGCTAACAACATACATCGTCGCAGCATACCATGCATCTCGCATCGATTGACAAAAGATATACATACAATTGTACCGGCATCAAGGAAAGAGGAGTTGGGTTTGGCTGAACAATTTTCTGCAAAAAATACAAATAATGATGAGCGGCCCCTTGACGGCCTGCTCTCTCGTGCCCCTGAGCGGGCGATTCTGGTCAGTGTTGAGATGCCCGAGGTTGATTGGTCCGTCAATGAGTCGCTCGATGAGCTGGAACGACTGGCTACAACCGCTGGCGTGGCCTGCATGGACCGCATGGTGCAACGTCTGCAAAAGCCGAATCCCGGTATGCTTCTGGGATCGGGCAAGGTGAAAGAGCTCGGCGAGCTGGTTCATGCCCACGATTGTGACGCCGTGATCTTTGATCTCGAGCTCAAACCAGGTCAGCATCGCAATCTTGAACGCGAGCTGGAAGTTCAGGTCCTCGATCGTACGGCCCTGATTCTGATCATCTTTGGACAGCGTGCTCGCACTCGCGAGGGTCGTCTCCAGGTTGAGCTTGCTCAGGTCGAATATGATCTGCCAAGATTGACCCGCCAGTGGTCGCACCTCTCACGTCAGCGCGGCGGCACTCAGCAGCGCGGTGAAGGTGAGAAACAGATCGAGGTCGACCGCCGTATGCTGCGCCGCCAGAAGGACCAGTTGGAGGAAGATCTCGAGCACGTACGTGCCGAACGTCAGATTCATCGCGAACGACGCAAGTACACTGGCGCGCCCGTCGTCGCTCTCGTCGGCTATACCAATGCCGGGAAGTCGACCCTGCTCAACCGTCTGGCCAATGACACGCACACACTCGCCGAAGATAAGCTCTTCGCCACGCTGGACCCCACTACCCGCCGTGTACGTCAGGCGGGCGGCCAGGAGTTCTTGCTGACCGATACCGTTGGTTTTGTCCAGCGCCTTCCTACGACGCTGGTCGCCGCCTTCCGTGCCACGCTGGAAGAGGTGGCCGAAGCTGACGTGCTGCTACATGTCGTTGACGCATCTCATCCCCAGGTCCATACGCAGGTTGCGGCGGTCGAACAGGTCCTGGAAGAGATCGGCGCAGGCGGCCTGCCGATGGTGGTAGCGCTGAACAAGATGGATCTGCTACCGTCCGATATTCCCTTGCAACTTCAGGGTATATCAAGCAAGCTGCCAACAGTGCAAATCTCAGCGGCTCAGGGCACCGGTACTGAAGAGTTACTACGCTGCATCAGCAAGACGCTGGTAGAACAGTTTGTCGCGCTCGATGTCATCATTCCCTACGATCACGGCGAATTAGTAGCACAGTTGCACCGCTTCGGCACGATCGAAAGCGAGGAATACGAGGAGGAGGGGACGCATATGCGCGGGCACATCCCGACCAATCACAGCGGCCCTTTCTTGCCGTTCCAGCAGCACACCACACGACGCAACGTCCGTGTGTAATCAATACAAAACTATCATCGGGAGAGACTCATTTCCCACCATTTCTCTCAAGAAACTATCCATCAGAGGGTGACACATGTACGCCACCCTCTGATGGGAATTTCGGTTTCTCTACCCATCATGGCAAAAAATCGTGCCCACTATGGATGAAATGAACCCATGTGTGTATCTTCTTTGCGATACAATTTCCTTGCCATCTGGATCAACTCTGGAGACATTAGTGATCTTCAAGCTGCTTGGGAAAACGGTCAGCTACAAGATCTAATATGACGTTGTGCTCAAGGAACGCCTTGAGCCCACTGAGCACCAATGTGAAGCCTTCAGTTGAACCAATTGCCTGATTGACAACTTCATCCCCATTCCCACGGAAGCCGGTGTGGGTGATGCTGACAAACGTGGTGTCATCGGAGAGCGCTGTAAAAATCCACTCGACCGGACTAGGTGTGCCGTAGCCAGACCATTCGATGAGAATGCGCTTATTTTCTTCAATGGCCTTGACACTCACCTGGGAAGAGACAGCATACATCTCCCAATCCCATTGGACCTGGCTACCCGGTTCCAACCGACCACTGCTTCTGGTAAACCAGAATCTGGTTGTTATAGCAGGATTGATAAACGCCTCAAATACCTCTGCAACTGGTCTCCGAATCAACATTTCCGCTTTTGCAACTGGCGTCTGTGTGAGTTGGAGATTTTCCATTGACGTGTTCCTTTCCATCCGAAAAGGGAAGACAAGCCCCCTGACGGCCATTGACGTTTCCCCACCGACCCTCTCGCCCCTCGCTTTACTGCAAATACGTCTGCACGACATCACGCTCCAACGCCAGCCCCGTCCATTCGTCCGCATTGGGACCATCGTAGATCAGCGTGTAAGGTCCGGCAAAGTGCGCCCGGCGCGTGATCTCCAGACAGCGCTCGTAATCGGCGCGATCCAGCTCGAACGGCGCAGCAAAATGCGCTTTGGTATGGCAGGACTCAGCATAAGTAACAATCTGCTCCAGATCTGCATACTTCCCCTCACCACGCCAGTTGCCAAAATCAAAACACAGCCCAACCTTCCCATCCAACCGCCCACAAACACGCTGCACAGCCTGTGGCGTCGAGAGCAGATTGAGCCAGTTCTCCGTCATCAGCCGCATCCCCTGAGCCTGTGCTCGCTCCACCATCTTCTCCAGCTCACGCACACTCTGCTCAAGGCTCTCCGCTGAAGGTGCCGCTTTCCCACCAACGACGCGTATACAGCGCGCTCCAAGCTGACTCGCCACATCGAACCACTGGTTGATCCAGCGAATATTGCGCTCGAGCTCTACCGGATCAGGATGGGTAATATCGCCATCATCCACCAGAAACGAAAAAAGTTCGATCTCTGCCTGTTCCAACGCTCCACGCAGTTCACGTAAATAGCCCACATCCAGCGTCGGCAGATGAAAATGACAGATCTCCAGCGTATGAATGCCAAAATCTGCCAGACGTTGCGGCAGTTCTAACAGGGTAATCGCTCCCCTGCCATGGCTCTCTACAGGAATATCCTGCTCAACGCCGTAAGATCTCGGATTGCCCAGTGTCCGATGCAAACTCCAGGTCGAAACGGATAAACGTCTTCCGCTCACTGCTTCTTTGCTCGTCATATTCACATACATCCTTGTCACTAACTATACGTCTCTTCCCCTGTCGTAGAGGCGCTGCCTGTCTGCGCCAAATCCGCATCAACCGAATCGCGTGTGGCACGGAGGAGGCACAATATTCCCACTCTCGAAGAAACGCAGAGGTAGGGATCGCGCTTCATGCCGATTCGCGTACCCCTCCGGCCACCTCTCCCTTCCGCACGCTTCCTACCCATCCGCGTTCCCCCTCCGGCCACCTCTCCCTTCCGCACGCTTCCTGCCGATCTATTGCATATCAATTTTCTTTGCCCGGGACATATCCCGCGGCCAGAAGGTTCTCTAATGGCAGGAAACGTGGCGTTGGCAATGCGTCCCAGGAGAACCAACCAATCGCCGACATCTCACGCGCTGAGTTCATCCGCGCCTCTCCAGAAACATATCTACTCTCCATCCAGAGGGTGATATAATGTTTCCCTTCTACTTCAAAAAGGTCGTTGGTTATCGTGAGGAAGGTCACATCGGCAATCAATACACCGGTTTCTTCCTCAACCTCACGCACAGCACACTCTTCCGGCGATTCACCAAACTCTACATGGCCACCTGGCATCGACCACGTCCCATCCCCATGCGAGTTCTGACGCTTCATCAGTAGAACCTGCTCGCCTTTCCTGATAATCACCCCAACACCAACATACGGTCGTTTCGACATGGACATTCCCTCCCTCATATAGCTCGAGCGTACTTGATTCTCTCCATAAAATCAAGACGTTGGCGGCACCACTATTCTGACGTAGATGTGAGCCCGCAGCAAAAATACGGCGATTGACACGGTATCTTATGCTGAGATTACGCAAAAAAAATCGCTGAGTTCGAGAAAAATACTACAAAAATCCCCGCCGAACATGCTATACTTCGCGCCAGGGGGTGGAGCATATGAAACAATCACCAATCCGACCACCACGGCTGGTCAAAATCTATTCTGAAAATAATGACTTTCAATATATTGAGACGCTACGCCGCAAACGCGAGAAACGCCTGCGTAGCCGGGAATTTTTCGTCGAGGGGGTTCGCCCCCTCAATATGGCGCTGAGTCATCACTGGCAAATCAACGCCTTTGCCTATACACGCGAGAAAAAGCTCTCGGACTGGGCGGAAAATATTCTCCGCCAGTCACGTGCTCAGACCCATTACGAGATGCCTCTACATCTTCTCGAAAAGCTGAGCAGTAAAAGCGAACCTTCCGAGCTACTGGCCCTGGTGGCGATGCCTGAGGATGATCTGGAGCGTATTCCCGTCCATGAGCGATTGCTTGTTATCGTCTTCGATCGTCCGGCCAGCCCTGGCAATCTGGGGACCATCATTCGCTCCTGCGATGCGCTCAACGTCGATGGCCTGATCATCACCGGGCATAGCGTCGATCTGTATGATCCCGAAACGATCAGCGCCACGACCGGCTCTTTTTTCGCATTACCTACCGTTCGTCTCCCTTCGCAGAAAGAACTGCTCCCCTGGCTCGATCAGATCCGTGGCCGTACCAGCGGTCTGCAAATCGTGGGCAGCGATGAAAAGGCCGTCGTCGATCTTGCGGAACAGGATTTTGCGCAACCCACTATTCTTGTCGTGGGGAATGAAACCTGGGGGATGAGTGCAAGTTATAAAGAACTCTGCGATACTATCGTGCAAATTCCCATCGCGGGCGCTGCCTCTTCGCTGAACGTCGCCTGCGCAACCTCTATTCTGCTCTACGAGATCAATCGGCAACGACGAACCCATGCATAATAATGGGCCTACAGATTTTCACTGTAGGCCCATTACCGCAATTTTGCGGAGAAACAAAACTAGAGCGGCAAAACTTCATACAGACGCCACTCGGGATCAAGCTGGATCTCATTCACTACTTTTTCACCGGAAGGACCACTGCGCAAAACGAGCCGTGTATTTTGACCATCCACTAAGAACCACATATCGTTACGCTGATCATAGTAGGCATCCTGTAACCAGGTACAATCGATCACAACTTCATGCTCGATATGCCCCTTCCCCTGCTCGTCTAAGCGAACCAGCAAGGCGCGCCCACGCTTCGTATCGGCAACGGAGATGTAATTCTCCGCCAGCACACGAACTGCATGCGGATGATCCAGATCCTCCAACACTGGCCGCCAGTTCCCCGTGGCTCGATCGATCGCGATGATCATTCCCTGGTGGAACAAGGTTGCCAGAATCGTCCCATCTGGCAGTTCGCTGGCTGAATTGACATGCGTTGTCTGCGCCAATGTGCCAAATTTGATGCCACGATAATCAACGCTCTTGTCGATTTCACGCAGCTCGCCCGTTGGCGTATGCGCAAAACCATGCTCGGTCGCCCACCACTCCCAGAGAAGCTGGCCCGTACGATCAAATTCGAGAATCACGTCAAGACCGGTGCTTGCCGCCAGATATCCATGCTGCGAACGCGAAAGCGAGTGCAAAAGATTAAACGCAGGCAAGCTGACGATGTCCTGTTGCACAGGGACCAGGTTGGTGGTAAACTCATGGATAGTATCAATCGACGCAACGAAGATCCCATTGTCTGAACGAACCATACCAGCAGGCATTGATAATTCAACAATCTGTTGGAGCTTACCCTGGTCATTCAGCAGGCAAACTAAACCGCCCTGATCTCCCTTCGGTTTCTCACGGCTCCCCAGGACGGTTATGGGACAGGAGATCGTATCTTCTTTCGTTTCGGACCAATGCTGTTTGAGCATGGAATGCTTCGTTGAAATACAACTCAGGAGAATATTCACTGGTATGTCTACTCCTCACATATTTCTATGAAATACTTGTTCATTCTGCTTCAAAGGGTTGACATTCTCTCTCTCTACCTCATATAGTAGGAGGAGTCATCATATTTTGTTGATCGACAATATCAACTATAATAGCACAATGGAACAGCGAGATACAATAGTCACTATCACTACATTTCTCATGGAGAGAGCGATCTACAACTACTGTGCAGTGCTATTTTGATCTGGGGGAAGAGAACAACGCGGTTCTTCTTAGTGTGAATGTTCACCGCCAGGCAGGTCTTTGCATTCATTCAATCCGTTACCAGAAGGAGAAATTATGCCAACACCAGAGCAGAACGCACCTGATCTCATTACTCTGGGTCAAGGTGAGGGGAGCAAGGTTGAGAAAATTAAAATCAACAGCCGTCACTTGCGCGGGCAGCTGGCAGAGGAGCTAGAGCAGAATACTTCGCGCTTTAGCGAGGATCAAATTCAGTTGCTCAAGTTCCATGGCTCCTATCAGCAGGAAGATCGCGATCTTCGTCAGGCACGTAAAGCCGCTGGTGAAGAGAAGGCTTATCAGTTCATGATCCGCTCGCGTATCCCTGGCGGTGTCTTGACTGCTGCTCAGTATCTTGCTCAAGACGATATTGCCAGTAACTACGGCAACGGCACGCTACGTATCACAACGCGTCAAAGCATCCAACTGCATGGCGTTTTGAAAAGCAACTTGCGTGCCACTATTCATGATATCAATCAATCGTTAATCTCGACACTGGCTGCCTGTGGGGATGTCAACCGCAATGTCATGGCCTGTCCCGCACCGAGCGCAAGCCGCGCGCACGCGCAACTCGAAGAGATCGCTCACGCCATTGCGATGCACCTTGCCCCAAAGACAAGCGGCTATCACGAGATCTGGATCGACGGCGAGAAACAGGATCTTGACGCGGCCCCCGAAGAGGAGCCAATTTATGGGGATACCTATCTTCCCCGCAAATTCAAAATTGGCGTCGCTTTCCCTGGCGATAACTGCATCGATATCTATACACAGGATATCGGTCTGATCGCGCGCGTGCAAAATGACGATCTGGTCGGTTTTACTGTGGTCATTGGCGGCGGCATGGGCATGACCCATGGCAAACCCGATACGTTTCCCTTGCTGGCCAAACCATTCTGCGATATCGGCGTTGATGAGGTCTTACAGCTGGCAGAGACTATCGTCACGGTGCAACGCGATTATGGCGACCGCAAGAATCGCAAGCATGCGCGTATGAAGTACGTGGTTGAAGAGCGTGGCATTCCCTGGTTTCGCGCCGAGGTTGAGCGCCGCTTAGGCCGCTCCCTGGCCGCTCCCAGCCCCGTTGAAATGCACGATGTCGACGACCATCTGGGCTGGCACGAGCAGGCCGATGGACGCTGGTTCCTCGGTCTCCATGTAGAAAATGGCCGCGTCAGAGATACGGAATCTCAGCGTCTCCGCAGTGGCCTCCGCCGCGTTCTCGAGCAGTTTGCCCCTGGCGTTCGCCTGACTGCCCAGCAAGACATTTTACTCTGTGACATCTCTGCCGAACAACGTTCTGCGCTTGAAGCGCTTCTGCACGATTATGGCATTGAGACGGATCCGCAATCCATCGGCGCTTATCGCTTTGCTATGGCCTGCCCGGCTCTGCCCACCTGCGGACAGGCCGTGGCCGAGGCTGAACGCGTCCATCCTGACGTGGTACGCCAGATTGAGGCCGATCTCCACGAGCTAGGACTGGCCGGGGAACGCATCAGTATTCGTATGACTGGCTGCCCCAATGGTTGTGCTCGACCTTATATGGGCGATATCGGCTTTGTCGGCCGCACCAAAGACATCTATAATATCTATGTCGGCGGTGACATGCAGAATACCCGTTTGAATACACTCTATGCCGCCTCTGTGCGCCTGAGTGATCTGGCCCACACGTTGCGTCCCCTCCTGACTCTCTGGAAGGAGGAGCGCGAAGGAAGTGAGTTTTTCGGTGACTATTGCCAACGCATTGGCATTGAAGCTCTTCAGGCAAAGGTCGCAAGCCTCACCAGTAGCATAGCACAGTAAAATCTGCGCAGTTTCAGGAAGAGGTTTTCCGATGCCTAACTATTATCCTATTATGCTCGATATTCGTGAACGCCGGGTACTTGTTCTCGGCGGTGAACGTATTGCGGCAGAAAAAGCTGGCGCTTTGTTTACCAGCGGGGCCAAAGTGACGGTGCAATGGACGAACTTCTGTCCTGAACTTCTTGCTATGGCTGAACGCAATGAGGTCTCTCTACTCTCTAAAGCTTACGAGCCGGGGGATCTCACCGACGCGTTCGTGGTCGTGGCGGCAATAAATGAACCAGCTCTGGTCAAGCAGATCTGGCAGGAGGCACAGGAGCACAATCAACTCCTCAATGTCGTCGATGTGCCTGCTTACTGCAATTATATTGTGCCCTCGATTTTGCGTCGGGGTCAGTTCACCGTAGCCGTTTCTACAGAGGGCGCAAGCCCCAGTCTCGCCAAACGTATCCGTCAGCAATTGGAGGCTCAATTCCCCCCCACTTACGCCACCTATATGCAGCTTGCCGCTGTCGTACGTGCTTACATGCGTAACGCTGGCCTCTCCTACGACACACGCGATACGTTCTTTGGCGACTTCTTCACTTCTGATATCCTCAAACTTCTCACGGAAGGCGAGGAAACTCTGGCCCTGGCGCTCACCGTCGAGCTGCTGCGGCGCTATAATATCGAAATCTCTATAGCATCCCTTACAGCAGATCTGAGAGAGGCGGTAGCAAACTATGATAACCAGGCAACACTATGACTGGTCCGATGGTATGACAAAGATTGATGAAGATGATGAGCAACCTCGCCAGGGCAAAGTCTATCTGATCGGGGCCGGACCTGGTGACTCCGAGCTCATTACCCTCAAAGGGCTGCGCTATCTGCGCTCCGCTGATGTCGTTCTCTATGACCGCTTGATCAATACTGAACTTCTTGAGGAGACCCGTAAAGGGGCCGTCCAGATTTTTGTGGGCAAAGGTCCCAAACAACATACGATGGATCAGGAGTCGATCAATACGCTTTTGATTACGTATGCACGTCAGGGCTGCAAAGTCGTCCGCCTCAAAGGGGGCGATCCTTGCATTTTTGGGCGAGGAGGCGAGGAGGCGGAGGCTCTGGTCAAGGCCGATATCCCCTTCGAAATTGTGCCGGGCGTTACTTCCGCCATCGCTGTGCCTGCTTATGCGGGGATTCCGGTCACGCATCGTGACCATGCCTCTGCTGTGACTATTATCACCGGGCATGAAAGCACTTCTCTCACGTCAAGACAGATGGATTGGGAGGCTGTTGCACGCATTGGTGGCACGCTGGTGATCCTGATGAGCGTCAAAACGCTTCCTGAGTTTACGCAACGCCTCATCGCAGGCGGACTCGCTCCCGAACTACCCGCCGCTGTGATCCAGAATGGCACAACTGAACGCCAGCGCGTCATCACTGGCACGCTTGCGACTATCGCCGAGGACGCTGCTACTGCGGGTCTTACTGCTCCCGCTACGACGGTTATCGGGCACGTCGTTAACTTACGGGAGACGCTCGCCTGGTACCAGACCGAACAATGCATCAATACCGCCGAGTAAAAGCGCGAGCAATCAGTATACCGAAAGCCGGGACCCAGTAGAGGCACGGTGGAACTGTGCCTGCGAACTCGCACGATTCCGCTGGCTCCGCAGACGACAACGGCAACGGAGGCGATGGCGATTGCAGGCACCTGTTTTTCGACCACGGAGATCAGCGGCGAAGACACCTCTCTCTGCTCGCGCGTCTCTCCCTCCTGCGGAGCCAGACGCATCGTGCGAGTTCGCAGGCACAGTTCCGTTACACTCCACCGTGCCGCTACTGGGTCCTCCTCTCGGCCTTCATAGGCGCATGACGTTTGCGCCATGTTTCAATAGGCTAAGAAGTGGCGAGTTGTCTGGCGAGTACTTCCTGAAGTACATTCTCATCAATATTACCACCGGAGATCACTGCGGCGACTCTCTGCCCGGGCACGCGTTTCAGATAGCGAAGCGCTACGGCCACTGCGGAGGCTCCTGCCCCCTCAGCTCGAATGCCGTTATGGCTCAATAACAGGCTGATCGCCTGCTCGATCTCTGCCTCGGAAACCAGCTCTATTGAGAAATGTGCATATTCCCGCGCCTTTTTAAGTGGCACGACTCCAGCTTGCCGCACAAGCATTCCTTCAGCCAGACTTCTAGCCGGGGGAAGCAATACACGCTCACCGGTTGCAAGGGCGATCTGCATCGATGGCACACAGTCCAACTCAACACCAATGATTGCCATATCTGTTCCATGATAGGCGTCCAGACACCCCGATAAGAGCCCACCACCTCCTACAGGGAGGAAAAGCACATCGAGCTGATCTTCTGACTGCTCACGAATCTCATAGAACAGGCTCGAATGCCCACGCGTCACCGATGGATCATCCAGGCTGGAGATATAAGGTGCTCCGGTTTCGGCCTCAAAATGCAATGCCTCCTGAACACACTCATCATAGCCTCCCTCAACCTTTCTCACGCTTGCTCCCAGGTCGACAAGCTTCTGATATTTGACATCAGAGATATGTTCGGGCACAAAGATCTGTACGTTGAGGTCAAGCTTTTGCGCGGCCAGGGAAACTCCTATGCCGTGATTCCCTGTCGAAGCCGTGACGACTGTTGTCCCCGGCTTCTCCTCTGACAGGCGATGGTAGGTGCCGCGAAATTTAAAGGAATGGCCAACCTGCTGTGTTTCGTCTTTCAACCATAGTTCGCTTTGTGGCGCAAGGGGCCCCTGGTAACGCGTAAAAGGTGTCACTACCACATGCTGATAAAATTTAGAAGGAAACATCTTTACCATTTTTTCTCTTGATTACTTCTTATTTGCTTTCATCCTGCTTCATAAATTCTGAGCGTAGAATGCTATAGACACGCACACCATGGTATTTGCCGAAGCGCATAATGGCCTCACGTAGCGTCCCTTCATACTTGAAACCGGCCTTTTCATCAGCACGCCAGCCCCCAATATTCTCTTCCATGTCTTGCGTCTGAATGCGGTTGAGGTTCAACTCCATAAACCCATAGCGTAACGTCAGCTTTGTGGCCTCAGTTCCATAACCCTTGCCCTGTTGCGAAGGATCAATTTTGACGTAGAACTCCGCACTCTGGTTCAGCGTATTGATGTCTTTTAGGCCCGCAATCCCAATAATATCGCGCTCACCTTTGAGAGCCACTCCAAATAAGATATGCGTAAAACTCTGGTAGAACTGGCCCAATCGCTCCTTCATACGTGTATAGCTGGTGGGATAGACATTGAAATAGCTACGCATCTCCTCTTCGTTGTTCCAACGTGCCACCTTTTCAAAGTCCTGCTCCGGTTCCAGTGAACGCAGATAGAGACGCGGCCCGACAATAAACGGGGCTTGCATTTCATTTTGCTCCATTAAGCATATTCCTTTCTTCTTCTTTTAAAAAACTACTTGCCTGATTTAATGGCTAAAACGGCGCTGCTGCTGATCTGCATAGCGCTCAAGGGCCAATTCAATCAAGGTATCAAGAAGCCGTTGATAGGAGAGACCACTGGCGGCCCAGAGTCTGGGATACAGGCTCATATCGGTGAAACCCGGCAGCGTATTGACCTCGTTAATAAAGTAATTGCCGCTAACTTTGTCGAGGAAAAAGTCGACGCGTGCCAGGCCATTGAGGTCGAGTGCCTGGTAGGCCTTGAGTGCCATGCTTTGCAGTGCAAGCGCCTGTTCACCGGGAATCTGCGATGCGGGGATGTCAAAGCGGATCGTGTGATTGATGTATTTGTCATTATAATCACTGAACTCGCTACCGGGCAGGATCTCACCGACGACCGAAGCTTTCGGCTCATCGTTGCCCAGGACTGCGCAAGAAAATTCACGCACATCGAGACCCTGCTCGACGATGATCTTCCGATCATAGCTGAATGCTAGCTGCACAGCGTTCTGGAGCTCCTCACGATCTCGCGCCTTGTTGACACCAACGCTGGAACCAAGATTGGCTGGCTTCACGAAGCAAGGATAAGGGAGGCCCTGCTCTATTGCCTCCAATATCTCCTCGGGCGCACGCTCCCAGGCATGACGTTTAAATGTGAGTGAATCGACAATTGGCAAATCTGCCATGAGAAAGATCCTTTTCATGATCTCTTTGTCCATCCCAATCGCCGAGGCCAGCACACCACAGCCGACATAGGGCACGTCCGCCATCTCGAACAACCCTTGAATTGTACCATCTTCTCCATTGGGACCGTGCAAAACGGGAAAAAGTACGTCCAACTTCCCATCCTGTGCAAGCGGCTCGGCACTCTGGATCGGTATCAAACGTTTAGGACCGGAACCACCTATCTGTAATGTGACAGCAGGATTGTGCTGCAACTCTTCGTACAACGCCGGGTCATTTTTCGCCTGTATCAGTTGCCGGGGCTCTACACCCCAGAGCCAGGTTCCTTGTTGCGTAATCGCAATGGGAATGATTTCGTAGGCTTCTCGATTCAGGTTTTCCAGGACCGATGCCGCTGAGGCCAACGAGACTTCATGCTCGCCAGAACGTCCTCCAAAAACAACGCCTACACGCTTCTTCTCACTCATTTTTCTCTCCTATATACTCGTACTTGCCTGGAACATGGCAAGCAGCGTTTCCATACGCATTCCACGTGAGCCTTTGACTAATACCAGGTCCTCGCTCGTAACTTTCTGTTGCAGAAGTTCGGCCACGGCATGCTTTGCCTTTTCTACTTCGGCCTTCTGGGCAGGATTGGCCTCAAAATAGTAAATATGCTCGGCTGGCATACCAGCCTCTTGCGCGCCGCTCACAAAATAGCGAGCATAGTCACCAATCACGACCAGATAGTCACAGGTACTGAGCGCTTTACCTGAAGCGTAGTGCTCTTCCTGGGTATGCTCACCCTGTTCCAATAATTCTCCCAGAACCACCCAGCGCTTCCCTGTAGCAGACAGCGGGGTCGCTCGCAGTGCTTGCATCATTGTGATGATTGCCTGACGAATTGAATTATAGGTATCATCGATCAAGGTGCTTCCATTAGGACCCGCCCCCGGCTTGACTTCTCCGCGCCCACTGGCTGGCTTCAGCGTCTCTAATGCATCACGAATATCGGGCAATGGCACACCTGCCGCATAACCAACGGCTGCGGCTGCCAGTGCTGTGGTCACACCATGCATGCCAGGCAACGCAAGTTGCACCTGTATCTCTTCCCGCTCAATACGCAGGGTAATATGTGTGCCGAAGAGACCGAACTCTTCAAGGGCTGTAACGCTCACATGGGCCTGCGGGTCACGTCCATAGTAGATTACGCGCGCCCTGGTCTTCTCTTTCATGGCTCGTACCGCAGGATCGTCATAGTTGAGCAGGGCAATGCCTTCCTCTGAGAGAACCTGTACCAGTTCGCTTTTCGCAATGGCGACATTCTCCTGTGAGCCGAAGTATTTCAAATGCGCAGATCCTACGGTGGTAATCAGTGACCAGTCAGGGGGCGTGACCGCTTCACAGAGACTGCGTAACTCTCCCACCCATTCAGCCCCCATCTCCAGGACGGCGTAACGGTGCTCAGCCTCCAATCGCAACAAGGTGAGAGGATACCCGATCTCGTTGTTATAGGAGGCATATGTTTTCAACGTCGGTGCAACCTTACTCAATACGGCTGCAATGGCCTCTTTTGTTGTTGTTTTACCACTGCTGCCTGTAATTCCTATCTTGAGCGTCTCTGGCTGCCGTTGTACCCGCACACGGGCCGTGGCCTGCACTGCTTTCACGACATCTGGTACCACAAACTGGGGAAAGTCTGCCGGGGCATCAGGATGAGGTTGCGTACAAAGGACGCCAGCCGCCCCGGCGCGTATCACATCCGGGATAAAGCTGTGCCCATCAACTCTCTCACCCTTGATTGCCATATAGAGATCGCCCGGTCCACATTGTCGACTATCATGTTGTACACTGTTGAATATAAGACTTTGCAGAGGGCTGCTAGCTCCTGCAATAGAGATATTTCCCTGGTTCCCCAATAAGAGATCTTCGCTCGTAAACAACTTGCAGTTCTCCTCTCGTTGTCTCAATACGAATATCTCAAGTTTTTCGCTGTCCGTATTGAGACAGTCCGTTCCATAATACTCTCAAAAAAACTGGCCATACTAGAAGGAAAGAGGGACAATTTTTATGTTTGTGATATAATTATTTCATAACTCTTCAGCTAATCTGAAGAGTTATCTTACATATACAACACAACCTGTACACACAATTTATACAAATGATTTACAGGCGACACCTTCGCCCAATACACGTTTCGTGCCCTCGCCACTTTTAAAAACTGATCCCTCCTATGCTCATGACGACCGGGCCATTTTATGCTATTATGGCAACACGGGCCGCTGAAAATGTGTACATCGTGGAGGATTGATGGGCCGCATATATTCCAGACTTGAGACAAGGATTAAACAAATAGAATGAAAGTATTTGCAAAAATATTACAATACATACTCGCGTTGCTGATGCTTGGCGAGCGAATCTGGAAACACTGGATGGTCGTCCGCTTCTTTGAGCGGCGCATCCCCCCTCGATCAACAATAACACAACTGGTCAGTATCTTACAACCGATCTTGAGCGGAGATTCAACGCTTGGGGGTTGCCTGGAACAAAATTTACAGCTGCTGAGCCATTATCAGCTTGAATATATCTGGCTGGTCGATAGCAATGACTATGAAGGGCAACGGATCTGCCTGGAATTGATGCAACGCTACCCACGCCGCAATGTCCAGCTGATCCTCGTGTCCCCCCCGGGTGAGCAGGCGAATCCGAAGATGGTCAAACTGATCGCCGGAGCCAGGGTGGCACAGGGAGAGATCATTTGTGTGCTCGATGACGATACGGTGCTCCCCGATTATGGCCTGGAAGAATGCCTTCCCTACCTTGATCAACCGGGCATAGGACTGGCTTTCGGTCTCCCCTACTATGTCAACTTTTCCAATCTCTGGTCAGCACTGGTCGCTTACTTTGTGAACAGTAACAGCCTGTTGACCTATATACCTTACACCCTGCTCACTGAACCTTGTACGATTAATGGCATGTTCTATGCCATGAAGCGCACGACCTTGCAGACAGTGGGAGGCTTCACGGGACTTGAGAAGACGCTGGCCGATGACTTTGCCATTGCTCAACGTATCCGCGAACACGGACTACGTTTGATACAGACGCCGCTCCGCCACGGTATCAGCACACAGGTCGATAGCCCACGTTCCTATCTCCGTTTGCTACAACGCTGGTTCATCTTCCCACGCGAATCCCTGATGCGCCATCTCAGCCTGCGCGAACAATGCATCCTGTACGGGCTCGCCCTCTTCCCGGTATTCCTGCCCCTTTTTCTCGTCCTTTCGCTCCTTCTCCGCCCGTCACGCACAAAAGCTGTTTTTGTCGCCCTCTATTTTGGCTATGACATCAGTATATTTACGCATTTCAATTACTGGTATTTACATAACGCCTCACCGCTCCATACTGCCTGGTATGTCCCTCTACTCCGCCTGCTTACGCCGCTGCAACTGCTGGCCGCGCTCCTCTCACCACAGCGCATTCACTGGCGCGGCAATCTTATCCGCGTAGAAAAAGGAGGCCACTTTCGTATCGTGCAACGCCGCACAAATGATCAGGACATCTGACGTTGCACCCTCCACCTCACCACGCCCTCCGCAAAAGGACCCCGGTAGCCTCTTTGAGCAGTATCCAGAGCGGGGGCGTTCTGATGCTGTCCACTTTTTGCAAATAGCCTGCTCTCCTCTTGACAAATTTATTCTTTCTAATTAGAATAATATGTATTAGAAGGAACTACCGAACGGAGGATTTCGCATCATGAAGGAACAAAATTATCATCGCAGCATTACTGCAAATATTTCTCCAGCAGAAGCGTTTGAGAAGATTTCCCGTGTTTCAGAATGGTGGTCAAAAAATTTTGCAGGAACATCACAGAAACCAGAGGATGTGTTTACCGTCAGATTTAGTAGTGGCGATATGTATAAGGCGAAAGTTTCTGAGATTCTGCCAGATCATAAAATAATCTGGGAGTTTATCGATGCCTATCAAGGCTGGGTGAAAAATCCTACTGAATGGGTGGGTACTAAAATTATCTGGGAAATAATGCCCCAAAAAGATAGCGTTGAAGTGAAAATGACACATATAGGTCTGGCACCAGAACTGGAGTGTTTTCATCAATGCACGAAGGGTTGGAATTATCTCATGCTGGAAAGCCTGCTTAAGTTTCTCAACGAGGGGCAAGGTCATCCAGCCTAGTAGAATCGTTGCTTGTCTGCGACCAATATACATCAACCTGAGGACCGTGGAGCTCGCAGACAGGCAAGATTTTGGATCCAGTAGTGGCACGGTGGAGTGATAACGGAACTGTGCCTGCGAACTCGCACGACAAAGCTGGCTCCGCAGGTAATGACGGCAACGGAAGCGATGGCGCGTGCAGGCACCTGTTTTTTCGACCACGGAGATCAGCGGCGAAGGCCCCTCTGCTCGCGTGTCTCTCCTCCTACGGGGCCAGCTTTGTCGTGCGAGTTCCCAGGCACAGTTCCGTTACTCTCCACCGTGCCTCTACTGGGTTTACGTAGTCTTCGAAATGGCCTGGGTCTCGGAACCACATCGTCTTTGGCACGGGGCACATGTGGTCCCAACCCTCGTCGAA
The DNA here is from genome assembly GCA_035493895.1 of Ktedonobacteraceae bacterium. Taxonomy (GTDB): domain Bacteria; phylum Chloroflexota; class Ktedonobacteria; order Ktedonobacterales; family Ktedonobacteraceae; genus DATJHM01. Next base: position 3,803 of record DATJHM010000100.1, on the reverse strand, counting down.
ACGCAGAGGTTGGGGCTGCGGTTTATCCCTGCCCGTGGGCCCAACCGGCCACCTCGATCCTTCGGTTGATGCATATTTGCCTGCGAACTCGCACTACCCCTCTCGCCCCCTGGAGGAGAGGCTTCATGCCTATGAGCCCCCGCTCGCCTGCCTCCGAGACCATCCACATCACCTTCATACACACACGCGTTGCACACGCCTCCTCTTCACCCCTGGCTCCAATGCCCGTATCCCCTCGCTCACCTCGATCACGACCGGAAGACAAGCATACTGCGCAATAATCCGCTCAACACTTTGCCGTATAGCACCCACAATCTCGGCAAACAAAACACCTGGTTCGAGCGCAACATAAATGTGCAATTGTCCCGCCTGCTCCTGCACCACCTGATAATCGGTAATACGCGGATCGGCGAGCAGAACCATGCGCCGTATCGTATCCGGGAAGAAGGGACGCTCACCACCATCCTCCGCGCGAAAATAGCAAATATCGTCGCAACGTCCCTCAATCTCTTCAATTACCCGAAAACTGGAACCGCAGGAACAGCGATGCGTGGCGAGCCGCAGCACATCGTTGAGGCGATAGCGAATGATTGGCTGCGTTCTGCGCCAGAGATCCGTCACAATCGGCGTCACGCGTCCCCCCTGCTCCCCATCCTGCTTATCCAGAGGGACAAATTGCAGCAGCACCAGATCCTCCTGAATATGCAGTGAGCCATGCGCACAACTAATCGCCAGCAAGCCCTCGGTACACTGATAAATCTGCTGTACCGGCACCGCAAAAACCTGCTGCAAGCGCTCTTTATCATGCGGCTCCAGCACTTCCGCCACGGAGATCAAACGTTCCGGCCTGATATGCAGCGTCCCATTTTCCCGAGCGTCCGCCAGAAAACCGAGCAGTGAAGGCGGCCCAACGATAATATCTGGCCGAAACATATTCAGGGAAACGATCGACTCATCCAATGGATGCATCAGATCAAAATAGTGAAACTGCAACAGACTACCCCCGATCTGCTCATAGAGATTGCTATTCGAGCGCAGAAAAAAGGCGACGCGCATCCGGCGAAGGTGCGTCAGCGTGCGTGCAAGAATCGTACCTGCCCAGCCCGCCTGCTCCTGTTGCGAAACGAGAAACAGCCCGCGATGCCCGGAAGTGCCCGAGGAAAGCCCCACAGTCGCATTGCGCACCACAGGATAAAAATCGCGGCTCCGTTCCGCCCGTAGCGCCACCTCCATCGCCTCCTCCCGCCTGATCCCCAGCGTATTAAACGTCGCAAAATGCTCCATCATCAAAGCCTTATCGACCGTGGGCAAATGCTGCCAATCGCGCACATCATGCTGCGACCAATGTTGACGATAAAATGGCGAATAACGTTGCGCATACTCCACACTACGCCGCACCATTCTCTCCTGATACTGCTGTAGACGCTCACCTCTCAGATAGTGCCAGCGCCATCGTGCGCGCACAAAATAACTCGCAATGAGCGGAACATTCTGCTTGCTCATCTCTCTCCATCGCCCTTCTCTCTATACACCAAATATATTTCGCATACTCTCCAGACTTCACTATATCATGTCATGGTATCCATTTCTGTGTTAGCACTCCGCTGACACGCCCAATACGCATCAACCTCAGAACAGGACGCCATGTCGAATGGCGCCCGCCCCCACCGGCCATCTCCCCCCTTCTACACACATCCGCTTCTCCCTTCATCCTCATCCAATACGCATCAACCTGAGGCTGTGGAGCTCGCGCCCAGACCCAGTAGAGGCACGGTGAAGTGAGAACGCAACTGTGCCTGCGAACTCGCACGCTTCCCCTGGCTCCGCTGCCGTTATCGCCTGCGATTGCAGGCCCCGGTTTTTTCGACCACCGAGATCAACGGAACTGTGCCTGGGCGCATTCCCCTCTCGGCCTCAGGTTGATGCGTATTGATCGCGCTTCATCCCTATCCCCACCGACCTGCATCCCTATACCAATCCCCGTCCCCCTAGAAATTAATCATATCACCCTATCACCCTTTCCCCTCCACCACAATACGTCATACAACCTCTCACCCATATTGTCATCTTCACTCATCTGGAGTATACTCTTTATCAATGAATCTCAATACACACATAATCGTTCTCTAAAGTATTGTTATGCTTCACCGCTAAGGAGTGCTCACAGAACCCTATGATAGAGCCGCTCAAAATTTTCTGCTGCTACGCCCAGGAGGATAAATCGTATTTCAAAAAATTAAAAAATCACCTGACCTCTCTGGCAATGCAAAAGCATATTACTATACGAAGCACTGCTAACATCAATCCCGGCGACGAAGCGCAAAAAGCCTTTCAGCAAGAGCTAAGCACTGCTAACATCATTTTACTCCTCATCAGTCCAGACTTCATGGGCTCCAACTATCCCGAAATGCAGGCAGCGCTCACGTACCACGAACAGGGCAAAGCGCGCGTTATCCCCATCCTCATCCGTCCAACCTACTGGAAAGATACCCCCATCGCCAGACTCCAAAAACTCCCCAATAACGACAAACCCGTCGCCGATCTGAGCCACTGGCATAGTGAAGACCATGCTCTATTCAACATAGCAGAACAAATGAACCCGATCGTTATTGATCTTCGTGTCCAACAACTTGAGCGCGAAATACAAACACTGGATGATCTCGATAATCTTCTCGAAAATTATGCCCGACCGATTGCACTCTATCAACAAATTATCAAACTCAAACCCGATCACGCTATGGCTCATAACAATATAGGCGACATATATTTTTCACAACATCAGTATGAGAAAGCTCTTCATGCCTACGAAGAAGCGCAAAAACTCGATACTCCCTTTGCTTACGGCTATAAGAAAGCGGAAGCCCTCCTACATCTCGAACGCTACCCGGAAAGCCTGGAAGCTAATAGACTCGCCCAGCTTGATGCTCTCATTGGCAATAATAACCCCCAACTTCCTGATCTTTATCAGCAACAAGCAAACATTTATCTCGTTCTTAACGACCTGGACAATGCTTTAAAGGCGTATCAAAATCTGCTACAGCTTCAGCCAGATAATGCTCACTATTGCTATAAAACAGGCTCTCTCCTTTCCAAATTGCATATCTATGATCAAGCACAGGCAATGTTTATGAATGCAATAGAGCTACAACCTGAGAATCCCGACTACCATATCGCCCTGGCAGAGACATACTACAAACTCGGCAAGCATGCAGATGCGCTCGCATCCTACCAGCAGCTTATGCAGATGATCAATATTGACCCATCCCAGCGTTTCAGGGTAGGACAACTCCAGCTTATTTTGCAACAGTACACACAGGCTATCGATAGCTTCAATGGATCTTTCCAATATGGTCAGACTGGTGCGTATGTCTATTACTATCAAAGCCAGGCTCTACAAAAACTTGGCCGCTATGAAGAAGCACTGGATTATGCAAATAAAGCCATCGCCTTCAACATGCCTCCCCCTGATCCACAATTCCTAGAACACAAACGCCTCCTCTTCGAGCTGCTAGCCCAGGAGACACAGAAACAAGCCCAAATAGCTCGCCTCGCATGGGTCAAGCAAGAGAAGTTCTCTTTTGTGCCCGAAAGCGTCACGCTTTTGAAAGAATTCGTTGCTCATACTAGCGACGTGAACTGTCTCGCGATAACACCCGACGGATGTAGGTTGTTCAGCGGAAGCAGCAACGGGGAAATTAAAGAATGGCGACCTGGAGCTGAAGAACCTCTGCCCGAGATTGGTGGTCATTCAGATGCTATTACCAATCTCTCTATAAGCGCCGATGGCAAAACGATGATCAGTA
>DATJHM010000099.1:0-9538 GCA_035493895.1 Ktedonobacteraceae bacterium | reverse complement strand
CCGGAGCAATTTGGCGTACGCTATATGGCATGGGGAGGCTCCTTCCTGGCATGCTTTTGGTAGATTTTTTCTTTTTAGTATGCCACATCTGGAGCCTTCTTCTTATTTGAACAGTATTGGGATAAACCGCATCCCCTACCTGCAATAGGAAGACGAAAAGGTAAATCACGTCACGCGGGATCTGCGTTTCCCCACCGGCCCTCTTGCCCTCGCTAACAGGTAGGGGATGCGGTTTATCCCATCCCACGCGACCCCCGTTCACGAACCCTTTCCGCCATCGATTGAGACGGGGGTCAAACCGAACCTTTCTTCTGTTGATGCGTATTCGTCGCCCCCGGTCGCAGACAAGCAGCGACACTACGGAATTGAGAGGAAACTCTCCTTCTCTCCGTGACATTGCGACTTGTCTCATGAACTCCAACACATCCATTCCCAAAAAAAGAATTTCGCAGAGACTCTTCAGAAATCTCACCATGTGCCGAATATACCTATTAGTAGGGACAAACACTCCCTTCCGCCCGGCACTCACACTCATGATGTCGCCTGAGAGAGGGACAGTGCAACATCGACATGGGGACACGTGCAGTGCTGGTATAGGGAAGCGTATCAGGAGAAGATCTCGCTGAAGTCGGCATGGTGTAGGTGATGTAGGATGTGTAGCATTTTTGGAAAAAATGTGGTAACGCGTCAATGTAGGTGATGTAGGATGTGTAGCATTTTTGGAAAAAACTTGGTAGCGCGTCAGTGTAGGTTATGTAGGGTGTGTAGCATATGTAGGAACTTCATTCCACAAGCGTCTCTCCCGTCGCCATTGTGTCCGATCCATAGATGCATGCCCCCTTTATCTGGCAAGCGATACCTACCCATTGGCCCAACGATACAATAGAAGATACAATACAGGTAAGGAACTGCTCCCCAACCCATATAAAGGAATAATCCGGGCAGTTCATCCCTATCCATACTATATCAATTCATGTGAGAAAGGTACAACGATGTTACAAGAGACTGTTCTCAGTTCGTTACTCAAGGTTCTGCCCAGGGGGCAAATCTTTATCGACAAATCTTCCCTTATCTCTTATGAGGTAGACGGCGGCGTCGATAAAGGTGCTCCTGATGGCGTCGCGTTTCCACGCACAGCCGACGAACTGGTACGACTGATGCGTTGGGCAGTGGAACATAATGTCCCGCTGGTCGCACGTGGTGCCGGAACAGGACTCTCGGGAGGAGCCGTTGCAGATCGAGGAGGCGTGATCGTTGAGTTCTCACATATGAACCAGATCCGTGAGGTCGACCTGCAAGGACGTAGCGCTGTCGTCGAAGCCGCCATGATCAACTTGCGCCTGGATGAGCGCGTCAAACCTTCCGGGCTCTATTTTCCACCTGACCCGGCCAGCCAGCGCGCCTCAACCATTGGCGGCAATGTGGCCGAGAACTCAGGAGGACCCCACTGTTTTAAGTATGGTGTCACAACAAATTATGTCACCGGCCTGGAAGTAGTCCTGGCAAACGGACAGCATGTATACGTTGGCGGTCGCGCCCTGGATTATCCCGAGTACGACCTCTGCGGCCTGATCACCGGCAGCGAAGGCATGCTTGCATTGATCATCTCCGTATCAGTGCGCCTCCTGCGTAACCCTCCCGGCGTCAAGACGCTGCTCGGCATTTTTGACTCGATCGAGCAGGCTGGTCAGGCAGTATCGAGCATCATCGCCGCCGGTCTGGTACCCGCCACCATGGAAATGATGGATCGCCAGATTATCTCGATCGTCGAACCATTCGCACACGCCGGTTTGCCGCTGGATGCTGGAGCCCTCCTGATTATTGAAATCGACGGCTTCCCCGAGAGCCTGGATGCTCAGGTCGACGAGATTACCCATATCCTGGAACAGCACAATGGCCATGACATGCGTGTCTCGACAAACGAGGAGGAACGGTACAAGATCTGGCTCGCCCGTAAGAGTGTCGGTGGCGCAGTTGCGCGTCTGGCACCCTCCTATCTCACTATCGACGTGACCGTGCCACGCAGCCACCTGTCCGAAATGCTGTCCGAAGTTGACCGGATTCTGGCACGCTATCAGTTACGGGCCGGACATGTCCTGCATGCAGGCGACGGCAATCTCCACCCGATGATCTTGATTCCTGATCCCGAAGACCCCAACCTGCGCGAACGGATTCACCATGCTGGACGCGAGATGGTACAACGCAGCGTGCAACTGGGCGGCACCCTGACCGGCGAGCATGGCGTTGGCATTGAGAAGCGCGATTACATGTCGCTGATGCACAAGCCTGCCGAACTGCTGGCAATGTGGGATGTCAAACAGGCCTTCGATCCACAAAATCTTCTGAATCCAGGCAAAGTCTTTCCGCGTCCCAATGACAACGTGTCTGGCCCTTACGCCGGATACATGACCAGCCCGACCACGGATACCACCACCGATCTCTCTGCCCTGTCAAAAACCATTGGCGCGGTCCTGGCACCCACCAGTGCCGAGGAGGCTGCGCAGGCATTACGCGCCCTGGCTCATACCAGACGGCGAGCCCTGATCTCCAACCAGGATTTGCCAGTGCAGCCCGGTATCGTCAGAATCGAGACAGGCGCTCTGACAGGTATCAAAACCTATGCGCCCGATGATCTGTACGTCATCGTTGGCGCTGGCACTACCTATGCCGAAGTGCAGGCTTTCCTGGCTCAGGATGGTAAGCAGCTCGCTATGGTCTCGCCCTGGCCTGAGGCTACCATCGGTGGCCTGATCTCTGCCAATGTCAATGCGCCCCAACGCATGCGCTACGGCGCGATCCGTGATGTTGTCCTGAGCACCACCGTTGCCCTCGCCGATGGCCGGGTGATTCGCACCGGTCGACCGATCGTGAAAAACGTGGCAGGCTACGATCTCACCAAAGCTTTTATCGGCTCCTATGGCTCGCTGGGCCTCATCACCGAAGTAACGCTCAAGATCATGGTACAACCTCGCGTGAAACAGACATTATTGATTCCGATCGATGATCTGCGTCACGGTCTACGCTGGAGCCGCGAACTTCTACCCCTGGCGCTGATCAGTTCCGCCATTGTGCTGTACAAAAATGGGCAGGGCTCTTCTCCTCTCCAGACGCCCTATACACTCGCCTATACAGTTGAAGGGCTGCCAGAGGATGTCCAGGTCGAACTGGACCAGGTACGCCAGAAACTGCATGCCAGCGGAGCTCCAGAACCCCTTACCGTTTCTGAGCCAACCGGCAGTCAGACCTGGGCCGCCTTTCTCGCGCAGGCTACAGAGCGCGATCTGCTCGTACGTATCGGTCTGCCCGTCAAAGATCTGCCTGCCTACCTGCAAGATCACGCCGCACAGCTACAGGAAACTCCCTTTATTGCCGATATGGGCAATGGTCTCATCTATGCCCTCAAACCGGTCGATAAAGCAGGAGCAAGCAACTCCTGGCTCTCCGCGCTACGCCAGGACGCATTACGGCTGGAAGGGTATGCTCTTGTCATAAATCAGCACGAGCACATCGATCGTGCTGGCTACCAACCACAGGCGCTCTCCATCATGCAAGCCCTGAAACAGCGCTGGGACCCCGGTCAGGTTCTTGATGCTGGCATCTTTGCATTATAAATCTGCTTCTCGCTCGCTTTTGCAGAAAAAAGAGGTTATATAGAAGGATTGCGTTTTCTAGAGTATACTGATAAAGTATAACGAACAAATTCTTGAAAAACTGGTAAAAGCGAGCAAAGTGCGGGTGGAACCTCACGTCGGCTCTGGGCGGGAGGACGATGCAGGACATAGTAATTGCAAAAAATGGAAAGCTGACCTCTTTTTTGAAGTGGGCCGGGGGCAAGGAGCGGGAACTCAAGCATATCCTGCCCCTGGTCCCCCCATTTGAAAATTACTATGAACCATTTGTCGGAGGAGGTGCAGTTTTCTTTTCGCTTCAGTCCCCACGCAGCCACATCAACGATAAATCCTACGATCTCTACAATCTCTATCTCATGATAGCGCGCCAGGATTCCTCGTTCTTTACGGCACTGGAAATGCTCTTACACGCCAGCCAATCCCTCACGCCGCTCCTGACGCATAGCGCCTCGCATCTGGTCCAGCTCTACACGACCTATTCAACCAACCAGTGCTCACAGCCAGAGATTCAGGAGAAACTGCTGCACTTTATCGTCGAACATACCAGCGAATTTTCCAGCATGTTCGAGACTTTTTTTGTTGAGCATCGAGAGAACTTTTTTCAAGAGCTACAACGCAATCTCTTCAGCAAAACACGACGTATGAAGACACTGGAACAGCGTAAATGGCGGCTCTCAGAACCTGACGTTCTTGCCAATATCGAAAGTGCCCTGCGAAGCGCGTTTTATATGCATTTACGCCATTTATATAACAACATTAGTCACTATCAAATACCGCCGGAGGCAGCGGCAGCGATCTTTTTCTTTGTCCGTGAGCATGCTTACGCCTCCATGTTCCGCTATAATCGTCGCGGCGAGTTCAACGCGCCCTATGGTGGTATCTCGTACAACCGCAAAAACATGGCTCGGAAAATCGCCTACCTGCATTTGCCCACTTTGCAAAATCTGCTGGCAAGCACCACCATCGAAAATCTCGATTTCGAGACCTTTTTGCTGAAACATCAACCGGGCAAGAATGACTTCATTTTCCTCGATCCGCCCTATGATAGCGAATTTAGTACCTATACACAGAACGAGTTCCACCTGCAAGATCAGCAGCGCCTTGCCGATTATCTCCTCCAGCACTGTCAGGCAAAATTTATGCTCGTCATTAAAAATACGGCCGCCATTCTCCCGCTCTATGAACACCATGGGTTCACCATCCGTACTTTTCATAAAAAATACCTGGTCAACTTTCAAGAGCGAAACGACAAACATGCTCAACATCTGATCATTACCAACTTCTAAGCAAAGGATCCGCAGGGTTATCCACATTTCTAGAACGTTTGTCCACATACTTATCCACATTATGGTTGTGTAAAAGTAGATCTGATAGAGGGAGAAAATCATAGACACAATTAAAACTTATTAACCACGTAGAAGTACTTTTCTGCTAATTTATGCATCATCGGGCTTTCCTACAATATAGTCGTGTTAATTTATAAGCGTCACTTAAATAGCATGACTCTACAATTTTAGCTTGAGCAGATTATAGCTGTAAGTTGTGATAGCGTGCATGCCATCTTTTGTATTGCCTGTATGCCTTCTCTTTGTAAGAAGGAGAAAAGGATAGTGCCCAGACTATGCAACTCTCTCCACGTATGGTTCGCGTCGGCCTTGCCCTCCTTGTGGCTGTCACCATACTTGCTGCCATCATCCCCTTTGTGATCTCAAAAGTAGCAACGCAGGCTGCTGCTGTACAGCCTCTCGTCGTCTATAAGGGTAGTTTATCGTCCAGCTGGCAAAGCTGGAGTTGGGGAAGCAGCATCAATTTCAAAAACACCTCACCAGTCTATTCAGGCAACCAATATTCTATCTCTGTGACGGGTAAGAACGGCTGGAGTGGTCTGGCCCTGCACGTCGGGAAAGCCATCAACATCAGCCAGTATACCAGCCTGAGCTTTGTGGCCTATGCCAGCAAACCCGGCCTGCACTACGCAGTTGGTCTCTACGATCAAAACCAGCATCTGATTCGGCCAGTCGTTCCACTCACGCGTTATGGTGGCGATCCAGTTTCGGGAAGCTGGACATCGTACACCATCCCACTTGGCGATCTGGCAGGACAGAGGCAGCAAGTCTCAGAAATTCTTATTCAGAATGCAACTAGCCAGAAACAAGCAGCAGCTTATTTTGACGCCATCCAGCTTCTCCCCGGCATTCAGTCAGTGACTCCCTCGCCAACACCATCACCAACAAGCAGCGCATCAAACTCGCCCATCGTCAATCAGCAAAGCGGTGGCAATGCCTACTTCAGTCTGCTACCGGTGGGATCAGCGCTACCCAGTGACCAGGAATGTGCCGCGCGCGTTCGCTATTCCTCCTGGGAGCCACGATCCGACAACTACAAAGCGAACCACACACTTCCGACTTCCTTCACCATAGACATGAGCAAATTTGGTCCAATCAGCCAGCAAGCAAAGACCCAATTGCTGCCACGTATTGACGGAAACTTCACAGGTACGACCGATGAAATCTTGCAATGGGCAGCCTGCAAATGGGGTTTTGACGAGAACATTCTCCGTGCGCAGGCCGTACAAGAATCTGACTGGCATCAATCCCATGTGGGCGATAACGGCGCAAGCTACGGCATCATGCAGGTGAAACGTACCTATGTCCCCTTCACTTACCCAAACTCGATGAACAGCACGGCATTTAATGTCGACTACATGATGGCAATTCGTCGTATCTGTTTCGAGGGAGGCATTCTCTTTCTGAAAAATGGTTATCATGCGGGGGACGAATGGGGCTGTGTTGGCAACTGGTTCTCGGGCGCCTGGATGGACAGCGGCGCGAAGGACTACATCTCTAAGGTCAAAGCGCGTTTACAGAACCAGGATTGGAACCATTACGGTGCAGGCCCTGTACCTATGCCAGGCAACCCGATCGCTCCTTCTATGCATACTGACGCCACTATTCCCGCAAACCATACACCCAACGCTCAGCAGCTGACATTCATTGCCGACGTCAGACATCTCTAAAAACGGCAATACACAAAACCTTCCATATTTGCCGGACTTCTCCTTCAGAAGTCCGGCAAATACTGCATTTCGTCCCAGTGCAGGCCAATAAATAGATACATGCAATTTTGTCATACACATACAATAGATAGTGTCTGAGTGACAAAGGAATCAGACCCGATAAATATAGTGGGGGGGATGGAGCTTTAGATGTCGATATGCACATCTAAGCAAGCGTGCTCTCCTGAGAAAGGAGTAATGGCGATGATCACCTGTATTCTGGAATTCCTGAGTAGCTTCTTTGGCAGCATCCTTGGATAAGTAGATTCTGATATTCCATTTTCCTGACAGTACAAAGAGGCACTGATTGCACAACCTCATAGATTGGTCATTTTTCTTAAAAAGAGATCATCAATCTATGAGGTGAAATAAACAGAAGAAGGCTCATCTATAGCATTTACTCATTTGCTATGATGAGCCTTCTCAAATGATTTCAGGCCGATGGCCAGGAGATACGCTTCTCTTATGCTTTAAGAGCTGTGAGCAACTGCAATACTTGATCGAACTTCTCTTCCAGAGCCACGAAACGCTGATCAAAATTCTCTAGCTTGCGCTCTGCACTGTCAAGCCGTCGGTCTACACGCTCCACATACTCTTTGACCACGCAGACGTCAGTTTGGAGAGTTCTAATATCTTGCCACTGCTCGCCAATACCTCCCAGGAGAATAGCCATATTCTCATTTATTTCTCGCAAATTGCGCCCCTGTTCAGGCGGTATATCTTCCCTCGCCTGACTCTCATTATAGAGGCGTCGTAGCTCCAAAGCCGCCACCTTGTGCTCTAACGTGGCTAAACGATCATCATATGTAGGCATTTGTTCCTCCCTCTCCACCTATTTTCACTATATACGCTAATTTTGAGATGAGCGGTCCACTTTATCCATCAAGCCCATAAGCATCGTTACCGTGCTATTGGTATCGTCGAGCTTATACAGGATATCTTGTCTCATGGTTGTAACATTTTTTCCCAACGCATCAAGCTGTTGGTTGTAAATTGACATATCACACCTCCACCCTTACACTACGCTAGCCATTATCACGACCGCCTTTAAGCAGAGCCAGAATATCGTCTAGCTTCTTACCCTGATCATCCAACTTCTTATCTTGACCATCCAACTTCTTATCTTGACCATCCAAGCGACGCTTGATATCCTTAATAGCCTGACCTTGCTCTATCTGTGACTCTCCCATCGTAGCCAGACGTGCGTCAATCCCTTCAAGCCTGAGATCCATGGTTTTCATCTGACTCTCCATGGTTTTCATCTGGCTCTCCATGATTTTCATCTCGCCCTTCATGGCTTTCACATCTTGAGCCAGTGTTCCCATGACACCTTTAAGGATTGTGACGGCACTGTTTGTATCATCGAGCTTATACACAATATCCTGTTTCATAGCTGTAACATCTTTTTCCAATGCAGTAAGCTGTTGATCGTAAATTGACATATCTTACCTCCACCCTTACACAAAGACCTTCATCTATCCTCTAGTATAGCAGATTTTCTAATATCTTCAATATACCTTAAAAAATAGTAATACATTTCATAAGCCTATATACACTACCGTGCAAAAAACAACAGAGGCACCATGACACCCTCCCTTAGCGACTCAGGCTAACATTCCCCCAGGTTGAGCCCACAAGCATAAGCATATAATCATACCGATAGTAGCTTACTATTACGAGCTTACTACTGTCAACCTACGCTTACTGGTACAATCGTGCCCAATAAGCAGAGGAGCATGCTATGGTACGGCTACGCATCAAAGAAATAGCAGAAGCAAAGGGATTCAACCAATCATCGCTATCACGCGCCGCAGACGTTCATTTCACCACGATCAAGCGCATCTATAAAGATCCTTACAAGGAAGTCACCACAACCACCTTAGAAAAGGTTGCAAGAGCACTAGGCGTAAGCATTTGTGATCTGATAGAAGAAGAACCACAATGATGTATGCCTCTAGAAAAGGAGCAAAGCCATATGGAGCAAAGCCGTATGGAGCGAAGGATCGTTGTTAAACGATGGATCATTATCCTATGTCTTCTTCTTGGCATTGTGATAGCAACCTGGACAGCATTTGCCCTCTCAGCAAGACATACCGGCTGTCTAGGTGCACCAACGCCACCAAGGGACGCAAACGGCTATATTATATGTACTGGTGGTATTCCTAGCAATGTCCGCCACAGTGGTATACAACCACTACTGCCAGCAATGACCCCATAAAAGTAGGGTTTTAGAGCATAAAAAAACCAGCCAGTCTAAATAACCAGTTGGTCTCAGGTCGTAATCTTTGGAGACTTAGCAGAAAAAAAACCGAACGGTTAATACCAGATGGAGCGGCTTGCAGAGCCAATTTAGGAGGGGTAAAAGGTGGGCGACTAGGGATTCGAACCCCAGACCTACTGCGTGTAAACTAGTGGTTATCTAATGTGCCTTAGATCGGCCTGTGAAGCGGCTTCACGGCAATAGTGCAACTGCCTATCATCAAGCACTCAGTTGCACTATTTTTTGTATGGGCGTTGCTCAAGTAGTAGCTCTCACTCTGTCCAATAACCCTCCCCCTGGGTGTCATCTTGTTGGGAGATATCACCACGCAGAGCAGAGTATTTATCATGTGATTTTCTCAACTGATCGACTGATAGAGAAGCATAGTGATCTGTCATCTTTAGCGTAGTATGTCCAAGCTGACGACGGACATCTAAGGGACTGCGGCCATTAGCTAGCTGAGTAGTCGCCATATATCGACGGCAATTGTGAGCAGATACTTTCTTTCCATCAATGCCAGTGCGCTTTTTCAATCGCTTAAACAGCGCGGCCACTCCCCACATGGTAAGCGGTTCTCCATCATCAGCCAGGAAT
>DATJHM010000098.1:0-40126 GCA_035493895.1 Ktedonobacteraceae bacterium | reverse complement strand
GCCGACGTAAATGCGAGCCGATGTCGAGCTCCAATGCGTGCTTTTTGAACAGAGAAAGAAATGATTATTTTTTTCGTTTCAATGGCTCAGGCAGTGTAGCAGGTGAGAAGCCTGCTACACTGCCTGAGCCATTGAGTCAAAACGCGCTAGGATCGGCTCGCATTTACGTCGGCGCTGACATCGGGGGCGACTCAGGTCCACAACTCGCAGGATACGCTCGCGTAAATCTTGTGAGTACGCCTTCATAAAATCCCTCCTTGCGGCCAGCCCTGGTTCAGCCTGGTATAGGAAACATCGAAGTCGTGCTCCCACCTGGAGCCATCAGCAGATTTCTTCCAATGGCCAGTAATAATCTTGCCATTCTTGCTCATTGCGTCTTTGCCTGAATATGGGTGGAGTCATCTATCATCGTGTTTTCTCCTTTCCATTCTCAGAGAGACGAAGCCAGCCTTCCTTCACCACGCGAAACGAGAGATGGGTCGCGCCCGGCGTCTCAAGCGTGCGAATAGGTTCCAGGTGAATCGGCTTTGGGCCAAGGTGATCGAAGAGGCGCACGCCCTCACCCAGCAGGACATGGGCCACGCTCATATTGATTTCGTCGAGCAGGCCCGCCGAAAGCGCCTGTTGGACCGCGCTGGCCCCGTGCAGGGCAATAGTTTTCTCGCCTGCAAGCTCCCTGGCTTTGGCAATCGCGCTCTCGATACCCTCGGTGACAAAGTAATACTGCGTCTGGCCCTGTTTCAGGGGTTCGCGAGCTTGCGATTGCAAGACAATCACCGGGCCGGGAAGAGGGGTGCCATCAGGCATGATCCACCCCTGCTCATTATCAATCTGCTGAAAGCTTCGGTGTCCCATAATCACGACGCCGCCCTCGTTGAGTTGATCGCCTATGACCTCATAGAAATGTTCCATCGCGCGTCCCATCCAGGCGAAGACTTCTGAGACATCATCATTTTTATCGGCGATAAAGCCGTCGAGCGAGACCGAAAGACCACACGTCACTTTTCCCATGGCATTTCTCCAATCTTTGTGAATGCTCTGCTACTCCATCGTTTCCAGCAGTTCTGTGAGGCGCGCGTAAGAATCGTTGAGTCCTTCTTCCAGGCCGCTCTGGAGTGCACCATCACGGTCGGCAACCGACTGGAAGACGGATTGAGCGGTAAGCCTGGTCCTGCCGCCGGGCAAGGCTTCCAGGGTGAGCGTTTCGAGAGCCACGTGTCCTGCTTCCGGCAATCCCTCAAACTCAAAGGTGTCGATGATGCGTTCGGGCGCGCGGACTTCGTGATACACGCCGTGAAAGCCGTATTCGTTGCCGTCAGGGTCTTGATTGATAAAGCGCCACAGGCCACCAGATCGCACGTCCATCTTATCAACCAGGGTTGAAAGACGTCTCGGCCCCCACCATTGCGGGACAAGCTCTGGATCGGTAAACGCTTGAAACACCAGCTCGCGCGGCGCGTCGAATTCGCGCGTGATGATCATTTCCTGTTTCCCCGGTTCTGCGGTAACGATTGTTTTGTTCTTGCCTGCCATTTCTCGTTGCTTCCTTTCAAACTTCACTATTTAGCGTGGCCGGTAACACACGCGCATGACGCCAGACTTGTATGTCTTCACGCGAACCCTCTCCAGATTGACCTTCGTGGTAAACACACGTTGCCCCTGGCCGATGACGACAGGATGAACCATGAGCACATATTCATCAATCAAGCCGAGCCGCACAAACGTTTGCGCGGTGTGGATGCCGCCAGGCACACCCAGGTCTTTTCCGGGCTGCTGCTTGATCTTTTGTACTACTTCAACCAGATCGTCATCACTTTTCACCACGAGCAACTCTGTATTCTCCCACGCAAGCTTTTCTTCCCTGTTTGAGAGAATAAAGAAGAACTTTTCTCATGGGGTCCTCCGTATGCATATTCATCCTCTCACCTGCTTTCTGGTTCGTCCTTCACGCGTTTCTGTTTTTCCCGTTCGAGCACTTTATCTAGTGCCTCAAAACGCTCTTCCCACCTCTGTCTCGTCTGCTGAACCCATGTTTCAAATTGAGACAGTGTTTGTGGATTGAGGCGGTACAGGTGCTTCTGCGCGCGTTTTTCCATCACCACCAGTTTGGCCTCGCGTAAGGCCTTGAGGTGCTGCGAGACCGCCTGTGGGCTGACAGGAAAGTGCCCGTAGATGTCTGTGGCTGTGAGTTCGCCGCAGTTGGCAAGGAGTTCTAAAATGGCCCGTCGTGTCGGATCGGAGAGCGCAACAAACATATCCATGGACACATTATAAACCATTGGGTTTATCAAGTCAATACTTAAATACGGTTGGCCAGTACTATCTAAAACGCGCGCGCCGACGGAGCTCACAAAAAGTGGGGTCGTTGTGGAAGAAGGACGACAATTCTTCTATAAATGATTTTTTCTTGCAAGCAACAAGAAGCAAGTTGCGCAAGAAGCTTCTTTTCTCTATACTAGAAATACGTGTAAAGATGACGAACAAAGTAATTACCAGTAACCTTACCGGATCTTAGCAAGAGTAAGCCCCCGTTCGTTCCATCTAAATCTCGCCATTGTTCTTCAATGCGACAATTTGTGAAAGAACTCACGCATGAACGCATGTCCCTTACACTACTCTGCTTTCTCTTGCTGCTGTGCGCCGGATGTGGTCCTGGAGATGCCGTCCAACGCGTGTTGCGCTTTATCGAACAATATGCGCCAATGGGTCAGACCCACGAAAAGGAGCAAGAAGCCATGAGCCTCTGGCATAAGCAAGTTGGACCCACTCTCCTATGGGGAGGAGAGGAAGAATTGATGGCTTATCCTCCTCACATTCGCAGGGCCTTTGCCTGGATGAATGCTTTTGCTGACGATACTCGCGATGAGAAGCAAGAAGCAGAAGACGAAGCAGCAAAGAAGCAGAAATACTATGGAGATTTCATGCGAGAAAACGTGCAGAGGTTTGCACAACGCTGGGGAGGATTGGAAGAAGCGGCACTTCTGCGCGCACTGCATGAAGATGGGGGAATAGATCGCTTAACTGCTATTTTCGCGCTTGGTTACAGCTCTTTTCCACATGCTCTGGATATCATTGCATCTTATCTGGAAAGCACACATCGCCTGGAACGCTGCGCTGCCGCCTGCGTGATGGGCGTTAAACGAGATGAGCGAGCCATCTCGGTGTTAAAAGAGTTCTATCTACAGGATGATATTGATGACTCAGGCCAACTGATACCAGAAGCAGATTTCTGGTATCAGCGCTACTATGCTTTCTTAGCCTTAATTCTGGCAAATTGGGGGCCGCCAGAGATGACAGAGGTGCTCCGCAGTGCTCTTTTGAGAATCAACTCTCTCAAACATCAATTCAGCATTGGGCATGACTCTGATACGCCGACGTCCCTGTTCTATGCTTTAGGCAGAAGAGGAGATCTTTCGATATTCTATGATGTGAAGCTCTCTGAGCGCGGACGATACATGGCCCTCTTCAGTCTTGCCGCAGGATATCTCAATGCTTATGAACGATACGATATGCTCTATTGGACTATGCAGAAAGATGAAGGTTTGCGAAGAGAAATAAGGGGCGTATGGAAGGATTATTTTCGCCTGTCGGATCAGGAAATACGGGAGTGTTTTGCTGCATTAGACCGATCAGAGCCGCTCTTTGGTATCGACTGGTGGACAAACTACGATGATTGGTATGGATAATACCCATGCTTATTGACGCTGATCTCCTATTTTCTGCGTGCCCCTCTTCCCGGTGCACGCTATGTGGAACGCAAAGCGTCCGGCGATAATGTTGTTCCTTTGTGTAGCAACAGGATTTATCTCCGCCCATAGACATGAAGTGAGCGCCAATCATCCCCATCGTATTGGGCCTCTCGTCTCTAGGGCATGGTGGGGTGGAACGAGTTCGCAGGCACAGTTCCGTTGCACTCCACCGTGCCACTACTGGGTTTATGGGCGCGGACAAGCAGCACCTCTATGTATGTCTGATGCCGCAATTTCCTACGAGGGTGCGGGACCCGTTGAACCACGAACGATCAGCTCGGGGGTAAACGTGTGGTGGACAGTACTCCCAGAATCATCGGTTTTTTCGAGGCGTTCGATCAGGCGCTCGACAGCAACACGCAACATTTCTTGTAATGGTTGGCGAATCGCGGTCAGCGGGGGTTGCGCGATCTCGGCGAACATGATGTCGTCGAAGCCAATGATGGAACAGGTGGATGGGATAGAGAGCCCGACATCGCTCACCCCCGCATAGGCACCAAGCGCGTAGAGATCGTTGATGCCGATGATAGCGGTGGGCGGATCTTCCAGGCTGAGCATCTCGCGTGCGCCCATGCGTCCTAATCTTGCGCCCTCGATATCACCAAAGGGCGAATCGGGTGTCGCTTCCCAGATCAATTGAGGATCAACCGGAATCCCGGCGTCGGTGAGCGCGGCACGATAGCCCTTCAGACGATCAATGCGGCTGACCGTGCGGATAGGACCGGAGAGCAGGCTGATACGTCGATGGCCCAACGTAATGAGATGCTCGGTTGCCAGACGTCCCGCCAGCATGTTGTCGATGCTGACACTATCAACGTCGAAGTGATCGTCCTGAAGCGTGTGACGATCGAAGGTAATCGTGTGTAAACCGCGCTCGACCAGACCGAACAGATGCGTGAGTGAAAGTGACGATGAGCCGAAAATAATTGCGCGAATCCCCTGAGCCCACATATCCTCAGCATAGGATTGCTCACGCGCCAGATTGCGCTCGCTATTGCATAACAGGACGCGAAAACCATGCCGCAAAGCGGTCTCTTCGGCGGCGCTGGCAAAGGCACCCCAGAAAGGATTGGCTACGGAAGGGACGATGAGGCCGATAATGGGCACGTAGCCGGTCTTTAACTGGCGGGCCACCAGACTGGGTGTATATCCCAGTTGCTTAATCGCACGCTGGATACGCTCGACCGTTTCCTCACCCATGCGCTCAAAACGCCCATTGAGGACATTGGAAACACTTGTCGGTGAGACGCCCGCCAGCCGCGCGACATCCTGGATCGTCACCTCGCGGTAGGACTTCTTTTTCTCTTTTACCATGTGCTTATCCCTTTGATGTATCGATACACTAATATTGAGTAACCATAATAACGCGCATAATTTAGCCACTTTTGGCCTTGAAAAGTGTATCGATTTAGTGTAACCTTACACTAAGGTTATTACAGATCGGGTTGGTTGTCAACCGTTTCTTTTTGACAGAGTCAGGAGCGAGTGCCTATGGAAAGAGTGTGAGCTATAACCCCTGTATAAGAATCAACGATGATGTTTAGCGAATAGAACGAGGAGAAACAGGTAATGAGCACTTCACAGATCACATTTACGGTTTTTACGAAACCCTGGAAAACCCCGCTGCCACAGTTGGGAGCGTTCGTGCAGAAGCTGGGCTTCAATGGAATTGAACTGCCAGTAAGACCGGGCTATCAGGTTACACCGGAAAGCATGCGTACCACACTCCCAGAGGCTGTTCGTATTTTAGCTGATTACGGCCTGACCATCAACAGTGTCGCCGGACCGACCAACGAAGCCATGATCGCGCTCTGTGCAGAGTTGAACATCCCCACCATCCGCATCTGCCTGAATGTCCCCACAGAGATGAGCTATATCGCATACGAGGAGCAACAGCGCCATGAGTTTGACGAGCTGGTGCCACTGCTGGATAAATATGGCGTGACGCTGGGCATACAAAACCACAATGGACGCTGCGTTGCCAATGCCATGGGCATCCTTCATCTTATCGAGAAGTATGATCGCAAACATATTGGAGCCGTACTCGATCCTGCGCACTGCGCGCTGAATGGCGAGATCCCCGAACTGGCCCTCGATATTGTCTGGTCGCATCTGTGTATGGTGAACCTGAAGAACGCTCTCTGGGTACGCACAAATGGACCCGAAGCATCAGTTGCAGCCTATGACCACTACTGGACGAGCGGACGGCAAGGGCTCGCCTCCTGGAAACGGTTCACATCCGCGTTGAAACAGCGCAACTATAGCGGCACCATCTGCCTGACCGCCGAATATAGCGACGAGCCTGCGGTGGATCGTTTGATCGCCGAAGATATTGCGTTCGCGAAATCCCTCTTTGCATAAGCTTCTTTGTCGTGATGCACAAATAGATCTCTTATGCCGTTTTCCGATGGTTTCTATTTCCTATCAAGGTGGAAAGGAAAGTATATATGTCCGAGCAGTCTACCGTAAAAGAAAAAGTGCGCATCGCCGTCATTGGCGCGGGCCAGTTAGCCAACCGTGTCCACTATCCCTCCCTGACCTCATTTAGCGACGTTGAGATCGTTGGCATCTGCGATCTGGATGAGCAGCGGCTCCGTGAGACGGCTGACACCTATCACATCCAGAATCGCTATACCAGCTACCAGCGCATGATCGAAGAGTGCGCGCCAGATGGCGTCTACGCAATCGGTCAACCGCATATCATGTTCGATATCTGGCTCTGGTGTTTGCAGCAGGGACAGAATCTTTACATTGAAAAACCGATGGGGATTACCTGGCATCAGGCGCAACTCTTGAGCCATCTGGCCGAGCAGAAGGGCGTCATAACGCAGGTCAGCCACCAGCGCCGGAGCAGTCCCATGCTGGTCAAATTGCATGAGGAGTGTCTCAAGCAGGGTCCGATTACGCATGCGGTCTGCGAGTTCTATAAATATTCGCAGGAGCCTTTTTTCAACGCGCGCGATCATATGCTCGACGATTGCACGCATGCGATCGATACCCTGCGCTATATGTGTGGAGGAGAAGTCACGGCCATCGAAAGCCATTGCAAGCGCATCGGGGTGCCTGATATTAACTGGATCGGAGCGCAAATCCACTTTGATAATGGCTCGACAGGCTACTTGATCAATAGCTGGAGCAGTGGCAAGCGCGTATTTCGGGTGCAGATGCATGCGCCCGGCATCTTTGTCGATGCAGATGTGGAGGGGGAGGCGCGCCTCTATAAACATGGAGATCTCGAAGGCAAAGTCTATCATGCCCAGGAAGAGGCGGGAGGAGATCAGTTTTATATTTACGGTGGCTTCCAGGCAAAAAGTCGTGAATTTATCGACTCATTGAAATATGGAAAAGAAGTCACGACTTCCCCATTTCGCGATTGCCTCAAAACCATGGAAGTGGCCGAAAAGATTTTAGCGCGCGCGTTGCAGGCGGGAGAATAGAGACCGAATGTTTGTCCCAGTGAGTTTTTTGTAGAAATCGTCCACATAAACAACCTATCTCAATGTTGAGAAAGCCAAGTAGTGAAGCAGAGGAGATTTTCTATGGAACGATTATCTCGTCGTTCGTTTCTTGCCAGCAGCATGGCAACCCTGGGAGGGATCGCCCTTGCGTCCTGTGGAGGAACGGCTGCCAGCAGCAATGGTCCCGTCACACTGCGCTGGTCAATGTGGGTCTCGACGCCGCAGGAAAAAGCTGCATGGGCGGCGCTGGCAGATAACGTGAAGAAAGCGTATCCAAACATTACCGTCAATCTGGAGACATCCGCATTTGACCCTTACTGGGACAAGCTCCAAACAGAACTTGCCAGCAACACGCAGGCAGATATTATTGGCATGCAAGGATTGCGTATGCCAGCCTTCGCAGCGCGTCAGGCCTTGCAGCCGCTTCAGTCAGACATTGACAAAGACAAGAGTGTCAATATTGATGATTTCTATCCGCCCATGCGTAATATGCTGTCCTTCAAAAATCAGCTCTATGCATTGCCCTACGACATCGGCCCGATCGCCCTTTACTACAATCGCGATCTCTTCAAGGCGAAAGGCGTCGCACTACCATCGCCAACGACACCAATGACGTGGGACGAATTTCGCGAGACCGCGCTCAAGCTGACCGATGCAAAGAAACATCAATATGGTTACGTGATCACGCCCAGCTTTGACGCAATCGTGCCCTGGCTCTGGTCTGGCGGTGCAGACTATATGAATTCCGCCGAAACCGCCAGCACATTGGACACGCCAGAGGCGCTGGCGGCGCTCCACTTTGTCATGGATCTCATCCTCAAAGATAAATGTGCGGTCCCGATTACCGATCTATCGAACGCGCTTTTTGCAGCCGAGCAGTTCTACTCCGGCAATGTCGGCATGGTAATGGGAGCGCCATATGATGCAATCAACATACAGGCAAATGCCAAATTCAAGTGGGATATCATCCCCATACCAGCCGGGAAAGCGGGCAGCGTCACACGTTTATCGGGCTCTGGCTTTGGGATCTCGCCACACACGCAGTATCCCGAGCAGGCATGGCAGGCGCTCAAGTTCATCACCAGTACGGCGTCGCTCAAACAACTTGCCGGTGTAGGGCGTGCCTATCCCGCTCGCTCTTCGGCGACGAGCGCCTTTCTCCAGCCAAATGCACCAGAGGCAAATATTCAGATCTTTCAAAAAATCGTTGACGGATCTGTTCCCAATGCCAGAGGGCAATTTTACCGTACGACGACGACATGGCAGGAAACGGAGGTGATGTTCACGCAGGAGTTCAATCCTATTTTCCTGGGATTGCACAGCGTTGAACAAATCGTGGCAACGGTGAAACCGAAATTTGATGCGCTTTTGCAAGAGCATCAATCACTGATACAGAAGTAGACATGTAGCTGATGGTCTCATCTGCACTATAAGCAGTATGGGGCCATCAGACCATCTGGGAGATAGTTATGGCAGATACACTCGCAATAGAACCGGAGACGCAGTTGCCCAGGCGATTTCGTCGCTCTCAGCGCATGCAAGGGAAGAGAGAAGCTTCCATTGCCTTCATTTTTCTGTTTCCCAACATGATCGGCTTCCTTGTATTCAGTGCGATACCGATCATAGCAGCATTCGTGATCTCTTTCTATAACTGGGACCTGCTCCTGGGAGCCAATTTCGTGGGTCTGGGCAACTATAAGCAACTGCTGACCGATAATGTTTTTCATGCGGCACTGGTGAATACCCTCTACTTTGTCGTGGTCAGCGTACCGCTGGCGGTGATCGTCGGACTGGGGATCGCGCTGCTGACGAACCAGCAGTTGCCAGGCATGAACATCTACCGGGCCATCTTTCTGTTGCCCTATGTGACGCTGACGGTCGCGATTGCGCTCGTCTGGAAATGGCTCTACCTGCCAGAGACGGGATTG
The DNA here is from genome assembly GCA_035493895.1 of Ktedonobacteraceae bacterium. Lineage (GTDB taxonomy): Bacteria > Chloroflexota > Ktedonobacteria > Ktedonobacterales > Ktedonobacteraceae > DATJHM01. Next base: position 30,991 of record DATJHM010000098.1, on the reverse strand, counting down.
GTGAACCAGTTGCTGTCTCTGGTAGGCATCCATGGTCCGGCCTGGCTCACCAGTCCCGTCTGGGCCATGCCTGCGCTGATCCTCCTGAGCGTCTGGAAATCGTTCGGCTACAATATGGTGCTGTTTCTCGCCGGGCTACAAAATATCCCGCAGCATCTATATGAAGCGGCGCTCATGGATGGGGCGTCACCCTGGCAGCGTTTTCGCTATGTGACCTTTCCGTTGCTCTCGCCGGTCACATTTTTTGTGGTGGTGATGACGACCATTGGCTCATTTCAGATTTTCGATCAGGCACTGGTGATGACGCAGGGCGGACCCGGGCTGGCAACGACCACGCTGGTCATGAATATCTATCAGGTGGGCTTTCAATCATTTCACATGGGCTATGCATCTGCGATCGCCTGGGTGCTTTTTGCTATCGTCTTCGTATGTACGTTGATCCAGTTCTGGTTCCAGCGACGCCTGGTATCCTACGATTAGAGGAGGAAGAACATGAGCAGTATGGCAATGAACCTGGAACGGCTTGCGATGCACCGATCCATGCAGCGGAAGCAGCGCAACAGGCGCTATCGTGTCCTTCTCACCTATCTCCTCCTGACCATTCTGGCGCTGATCACGCTGGTGCCGATCCTCTGGATGATCATAACGGCGTTTAAATCTGAAAGCGAGCTTTCGCTGATCCCGCCTACCTGGTGGCCGAGCGTCTGGCATCCAGAGAACTTTTTGCAGGCCTGGAACTTTGCGCCATTTGGCCAGTATCTACTGAACACGTTACTGGTCGCTGGCAGCATTACCATTTTGAAGACGATCACTTCGGCATTCGCGGCCTATGCCTTCGCCCGTCTGCGCTTTCCTGGACGCAATGTACTCTTTTTGCTGTACCTGAGCACGCTGATTGTGCCCTCGCAGGTCACGGTGATTCCGCTCTTCATTTTGATGAAAGATTTGAACTGGGTCAATACCTTCCAGGGCCTGATCATTCCGCAGGCATTCACGGCGTTTGGCACCTTTCTCCTACGCCAGTTCTTCCTGACCATCCCGTATGAACTGGAAGATGCGGCACGGATCGATGGAGCCTCCCGCCTGCGCTGCTTTATACAGATCATCCTGCCGCTTTCGGGGACCGCGCTGGCAACGCTCGCGATCTTCGTCTTTCTCATGCAGTGGAACAACCTGCTCTGGCCCTTAATTATGTCGAATAGCGATGCAACGTCGCTGATATCGGTCGGGCTCCTCAGTTTCCAGGGAGAATATGCAGTCGCCTGGAACCTACTCATGGCGGCGGCAACGCTGGCAATTATCCCGATTGCGGCGCTGTACATCTTCGCACAACGCTGGTTTGTGCGCGGTATCGTGATCTCTGGCTTTGGGGGGCGGTAGCTCCCATCAATTCCGTAGAATCGCTGCTTGTCTGCAATGTCACGAAAAGAAGGGCGATCGATGGGCACCGGGTACAGACAAGCCGTCAGGTCACGTCCACAGGCGGATTCGCCTTCTTTCCGTGACATTACAGACAAGCAACGCCTCTACGGGGTTCTTATCGTAATATCTATGGGCAACGGAAATTCTCGCGATCCGTTCACTGTTGGAACAGAAAAAGAGAGGAAAAATACCAATGGATTTCACATTCAAGGATCAGGTCGTTCTCGTCACCGGAGGCGCTTCTGGCATTGGGCGCAGCATTGCGGAGGCGTTCGGAGGCTATGGAGCGTCCGTGGTGTTGACCTATTATACCAGCGAGGCCGATGCCAGAGAGGTTGCGGCAAGCATTGAGCAGGCAGGAGGAAAAGCGCTCGCTATCTATGGTGACCTGACGCAAGAAGCCGATGTTGCACGCGTCGTGGCTGCGACGATAGAGCGTTTTGGCCAGATCGATGTGCTGGTCGCCAATAGCGGGGGCATCCTGCAACGCTCGAAGGTCAGGGACTGTTCGCTCGAGCTGTGGAATCAAGCGATCGCCGTCAATCTCACGAGCACATTCTTGAGCTGCAAGGCTGTGCTACCATATATGGAGCAGGCCAAGCAGGGTGTCATTATCACGATCAGCTCGCTTGCGGCTCACGATGGCGGTGGAGCAGGGGCCGCGCACTATGCGGCAACAAAAGGTGGTATCCTGACCTTTACCCGCTCACTGGCGAAAGAAGTCGGTCCACAGGGTATTCGCGTCAACGGTATTGCGCCGGGCCTGATCGCCACGCGTTTTCATGACCGCTTCAATACGCCGGAGGGTCGTCAGGCGGGAGTGAACCGCACGCCGCTGGGACGAGAGGGCCAGCCGGAAGATGTCGCGGGGGCGGCACTGTTCCTGGCCTCGCCGTGGTCAACGTTTATTGCAGGCGAGACCATAGAAGTTAATGGTGGACAGGGGGTTTTTTAACCATGACACAGCAACACAATCTCAGTAAACAGGTAGTTCTGGTGGCGGGAGCCAGCAGCGGTATGGGGAAAGCCACGGCAATTGCGGCGGCGGAAGCAGGCGCGCACGTGGTACTTGCCGCACGTGATGCTGCGGCGCTTGAGCAGATTGCGGCTTCTATCAAACAAAAGGGAGGGTCAGCCCTGGTGGTCGCGACGGATCTGCTGAAGCAGGCTGAGATAGACCGTCTGCTGGAGACAATCTTGCAGACCTACGGCCGGATCACCACCGTCGTCTACTCGGTCGGCACCAATCTGCCTCGTCGCACCATCGATGAGCTGACTGCCGAGAGTTGGGCGAACATGATGGCAATTAATCTCACGACCGCGTTTTACCTGACACAGGCTGTCATCCCGATTTTTCGTAAGCAGGAGGAGGGGCTGCTGATCTACATCTCCTCATCGTCCGCGAAAAAGCCCGATCGTTCCGGCATCTCCTATCAGACGGGCAAGGCCGGGATCGTCGGGCTGGCGCACGGTACGATGGAAGAGGAGCGCGAGCACGGTATACGCACGACGGTCATTTTCCCGGGCCTGACCGATACGCCGATGGTCTTGAAACGACCAGTGCCGACGCCCCCCGAGGTAATGGCGCATGCGCTGCAACCGGAGGATGTTGCGGACGCGTGCCTCTTTGTGATGGGACTGCCTGCACGCGCGCATGTGGCTGAGCTGACACTGTATCCAAGCCGCCTTTAAATGTTCCGCAAGTCTATGGATAAAAGGTGTGCCAGGATCGCGCTCGCCGCTTGTGTGAGCGCGATCCGAGCTCGCATTCGATTTCTTCCAGGTCAGACTGGGAGAATACCTGATAATTCTCATAAAATAAATTCGCTTCTCTCTCAAATAATTTCGCTGAAAAAGACCGCAGAATCCTTTCCCTATTCAGACGATGCTGCTTAAAAAACCTCTCTCTTTCCTGGCAGCTAAAGTCTTCAGGTGATACGTCATCAGAATCGTCCTGTTTGGACGACGCATAGTCTACACATGAGACCAATTTCGCACTCAACCTTCTTGAGGACCATGGTGAGTCATCAGCTCAAGCATGCCCTGAGGAGCGTCAGAGCGGAAGCTGATAAGAAGATTGCTGGCGGATTCGTCAGCGGAGGCTTCGCTGCGCGGGAAGACTGCTGCTTCGTATGATGCGAGAGCTGTTTCCACATCGTCCGGATGCGCCAGAATGGCTTCGGCCAGATCCGCAGCATCAAGCATGGCGAGATTGGCACCCTCGCCTGCAAAGGGTGACATCAGGTGAGCGGCATCACCAAGCAAGGTGACTCCAGGGACGCGTTCCCAGCGGTGACCAATGGGTAGCGTGTAGATACCATGAGGAAGAAACTCTGTATCACTTCTGGCAATCAGGGCACGTAGCCGATCATCCCAGCCAGTAAAGTGATTGAGCAGCGCCGACCTGGCAGCCTCAGTATCACGAAAGTCAATCTCACCGGAAGTTGCCCAATGCTCGGGAGTTTTGAGCGCCACAAAAACATGGATGCGCCCCTCGCTGTCTCGGTGCGTCAGCAGACCCTTTTCGTCGGACAGCGCGAACATCGAGCCGCGCCCAACCAGAGCAGCACACTCCGCATGACGCATATCGGCGTCAAGGAGATACGTTTCGACAAAGGAGATATCCAGATAGATCGGTTGCGCAGCGGAAAGCATCGGCCTGACTTTTGACCAGGCACCATCTGCGCCAATCAACAGTTGCGTGGCGAACGTCTCTCCGCTCGCCAGGATGACCTCATGTCTGCCCCCTTCGCGTTTGATGACACGTGTGACTTTGCTTCCCCAATGAATGAAGTGAGCAGGCAGTGATTGCAACAAGATCTCGCGCAGTGCTCCGCGATCAATCTCTGGCCGAACATCGTCCCCACGCTGTTGCAAACGCACGGCCCCGGTCTTATCAAGAATACGCATATCGTCACCACCTGGGATGACCTTTTTTCGAAATGCCTCAAAAAGTCCAGCCTTGCGCAAGGCCAGCTGACCTGACTCTTCATGCATGTCCAGAACGCTCCCCTGATGACGGGCGGTCGCCGATGCTTCAAGCTCATAAATGGTCGTATTCATACCGTGCCTGTGCAGTATACTGGCAAGGGTAAGACCGCCAAGACCTGCGCCGATAATAGTAACAGATTGTTCCAACATCATTTTTCCTTTTCTTACAAGTTAACGATATATCGTTATTATAATAATAACGATATATCGTTAACTTGTCAAGCCTGAGTTGCAGATTGAGCTTCATTTTTCCACTAGCAACTTCTTTTGTCATCTCTTGCTGCTTGTAAATTCGGAATCCTGCTCACGGAATGGCTCATCAACCCCGCCAGAGAATAGCGGCTCTTCTGCATCTGGTTCTGCGCTACGTAAGCGGTCATGAAGGGCTGGATAGCGGTTATTACATGCATACGCTGTATGGCTATTCATTGCTTGTTCCCGATTCAAGCACAAAAGGAACTCATGAAAGCCTCCCATGGGCATGAAGTGAACCGCCTCTCCTCTCAAGGGCGAGAGGGGTCGAGCGAGTTCGCAGGCACCGTTCCGTTCCTCTCCACCATGCCACTACTGAGTCTACGTCACTTCACTGAATGCCTATGGGAGCTCACGAAGATCTCCTCCCCAATACAAAGCCGATGCCAGGAAGTTTTGCCCCCTCGATCTCTAGCGCGCCGCTTTCAATCTGCGAGAATCCCGCTTCTTGCAGCAATTGCGGCTGATCCTGGATGCCACTGTTCCAGGGACCGGTATGGACAGGTTGTCCAGGTTGGTCGTGCTCCTCCGGGCGTCTGGTATCAACAACCAGCAGGCGTCCTCCCGGTTTGAGGACGCGAGCAATTTCGGTCAGGCCCTGACGCTTGAGATCGTCAGGTAACATGTGCATCACGAAGGTACTTAGCACGACATCGAACGACTGGTCAGGGAAGGCGAGTTGCTCGATCACCCCGACCTGGAAGTCGATGGAGGAACCACGTCGAGCCGCTTTGGAACGGGCACGAGCGATCTGTCTGGGTCCAGGATCAACGCCTGACACACGGCCAGTTGCCCCAACACGAGCGTACGCTTTCAGCGCTAGCACGCCGGTGCCACACCCCACATCCAGTACAGCTTCTCCCCTTTGAAACCGGGCCAGATCGAGAATCATCTGCTCAAGCGCCTGCCACTTGCCACGCAGTAGAACGTTGCTCCACCACAGCATCAGATCATAGCGCCAGCCCCAATTGAGGACGTGCCCTCGTGTCAGCACCTCGCCCGATTCCTTATGAGGGGATTGTGTGAACGAATGCATAAATCTTGTTCCTTTCAGAGAGAGCCTCTCTCCGTCTATAGATCTTGAGAACCGTACATTTCTTCTCTAATCAGGATGACCACAGCTCCTCAGGTCGAGTCGAGAAGTGTTGCATAGCTCTATATCTTCCTGTTACAATGAATGTACCTGATAATAATAAGAGAAACAAGTACACAAAATGATCTGACATAGTATGGAAAATCATACTACTGGAGAGATACGCATGATGAAGTCGCAACAGAAGACGGCGGTGTGCCCGATGGACGTGATGCTCGCGATCGTCGGAGGGAAATGGAAACCGCTGATTGTGTGGTACTTGCTCAGTGGAACCAAACGTTTCGGTGAATTACGGCGGCTCATTCCTGGAGTGACCCAGCAAATGCTCACCTTGCAATTGCGCGAGTTAGAACAGGCGGGGATACTTCACCGACAGATCTATGCGCAGGTGCCGCCAAAGGTGGAATATTCGCTGACGGAACTCGGACGAAGCTTAGAGCCGGTGTTGTACCAGATGGCTGCGTGGGGGATGTGGTACTGTGAACAAAACGGCATAGAGCATTGGACGGGCCATGAAGTGGAAGAACGCAGACCGGTGTGAGATGGGGAAATACACACTGGAAGAAACGCCTGAAGAAGGAAGTGGCGTGAGACCCTGTTGGCCCCCCTGCGACCAATGTCACGTAGATAAGGGGAATCTCCCATCAATTCCGTCGTGGCATCTTTTCTCAGTAGGGACGCCATGGCGAATGGCGTCCGCCCCCCACCGGCCATCTCGCCCTCCTCCGTGCTTCTCGAGCGCGTGTTCCTGGTGGGAAAAAAGACGTAATGAAGCTTGACAGACCAGTGGGACGCAGGCACACGTTTTCTGTGGCACACGAACCCGTGGAAAGGGCGCAACGCCACGTCTGCGGAGCCAACGGAATCGAGCGAGTTCGCGGACGCCATTCCGCTGCGGCTTCATGGCGTCCCTACTGGCCTGGGGAGCGGTACCAACGGGTGTCATGACACTTGACCGGGTACAGATGTATCGACGTGACATTGCCCCCTGCTACTGAATCTCCCCGGATTTCAGCGTTGTCGTCCACGCTGAAGATTGGATGACATCAGCCTGCCGTGGAAAGACTTTGGAGAGCAGGACGCGCTGGACTTCTTCATCGCCATCAACACAGCAATCGGCTAAGACCGTCAACTGATAATCCTTATCGGCCGCCTCCCGCAATGTTGATAAGACGACCCCACTGGTCGCTATACCGCAGAGTACCAGATGCGAAATGCCCTGTGCTCTCAATACCACTTCTAAATCACTCCCACTAAACGCACTGACACGGCGTTTTGTAACCACAATATCCGTTGGCTGTGGAGCGATGGCAGGATGAATCTCTACTGTGGTCATAGCGGCTGACTGGGAAGAGAGCTGCTGCTTGATAGCAGAGAAGCCCTTATTCCTCAGACTCACCTCAGGATAGCCCGGACGAAAGGCTACGCCCACATAGATCACGGGAATCTCGGCAGCACGAGCGGCGGCAATCGCTGCGCTTGTGGACGCGAGGAAGTCCGCCGGTTGTGCAAACCGCGTGACAATTTCTACCTGCATATCCATTACTAAAAGGGCCGTATGCGCATGGTTTTGTGTATCAGACATAGTTTTTCCCTTTCTAATTTGCTCCGCCCATAGACATTCTAGAGAACATCCGTCGTCCTCCGGCGCTGACGCGCCGTACCCATGGACATGAAGTGAACCATCTCTCCTTTGAAGGGCGAGAGGGATCGAGCGAGGTCCCAGGCACCGTTCCGTTCCTCTTCACCGTGCCGCTACTGGACCTATAGAGCTTCACTGAATGCCTATGGGCGCAGACAAGCCGCGCCTCTACGGAATTGACGGAAGCCTGCTCTCATAGTGCTCTTGACACGGTTCTGCTCGACGTTTAGAGTGTAAACGATAAAGTATACTTGAAGGTCAAGTCCTTTTTGAGGAGATTCCCATGAAAATCCATGAGTTGGCACAAAAGACTGGCTTAACGGCTCCCACCATTCGCTTTTATGAGCAGGAAGGGCTGCTCAATACACACCACGTGCGACGTCGAGAAAATAACTATCGTGACTATTGCGAGGAGGCAGTGACGCATCTGAGGATGATCAAAAAGATACAGGCAGCAGGATTTACGTTAGCAGAACTCAAAGAAGTAATCCAGGCAAAGGAAGCAAATGAGTTTTCTCGGCAAAAAAAAATGGAACTTCTTCGCCAAAAGATGCAGGAGATCAGCCGGAGACAAGCCGAATTGGAACAGTTGCAAATGTATCTCGCACAGATGTTTGCGCGCAATAAAGCATTGGTGGAGGCTGAAGAAAAAGGGGAGGCGCGAGAGGAATACCAACACCATGCCAGCGCGTTGAGAAGCTCTCTTTCCTCCAGCTAAAATATGCGCCTGCCTCATGGCTGAGCAAAGGGCCGTACTCACAATCAGCGAGGAGCAGAGAAGTTTTTTGAGAAGAAGATTGGTTATGTGTTATCCTCTAATTCTGAGCATCATTTTCACATCTCTCGACGAAAAGTAGAGTAAGACAGGCGCTGGAGAAACCATCCGAGAGATTTTCAAGATGCAGCGCGACATCTTCGGAACCTGCAAACCTTGCCTTAGCATTTGACAAAGGAGCATTTTTGCGTATGTATCATCCACACATAGGAGATTCATTAGATTCCCTCGACACGCCAGCGATGATCGTAGATTTGACATTGATGGAGGAAAATATTGCCCGGCTGATGAAGCGCTTCCAGGAAAAGAAGGTAGACGTCAGGCCGCATCTGAAAACCGTCAAAAGTCCTGATCTGGCACGTCTCATGCTGGCGGCAGGAGCCGTTGGCGGTTGCGTTGCTAAGGTCAGTGAAGCGGAAGTCATGGTGCAGGCGGGGATCGATGATCTCATGATCACGACCGAAATCGTAGGAGTCCCAAAGCTGCGACGGCTCATCGCTCTGGCACAACAGCACCCGCGTATCAAGGTCGTAGTGGATAGTGTGGCTGGTGCGCAGGCACTCAATAAGGCTCTGGGTGAGGCAAAGTTGGAGATGAACGTGCTGCTCGATCTCAATGTCGGGCAAAATCGCACGGGCGTGCAGCCGGGAGAAGAGGCGCTCACACTGGCACACGCGTGTGGCAAGCTCGCCAATATTCATCTTGTGGGCATTCATGGCTACGAGGGCCATTTGCAGCACGTCCATAGTGAAGAAGAGCGCGTCCAACGTTGCCAGCAGGCGATGAAAGCGCTCACCGCAACCGCCGCACAATTGCGCGCCGAAGGATTTCCCATCGAGACCGTGACCACCGGAGGGACGGGTACCGCCGAGATCTGTGCCGATTTTGGGGGCATCACGGAAGTGCAACCCGGCTCATTTATTTTTATGGATGTCGATTACCGCAATGCCATCGGCACTGCGAACTACGCGCATGCCTTGACCATTCTCTCGACCGTCATCAGCCGACCAGCGACCCCCACGAGAGCGGTGGTAGATGCTGGCCTCAAATCGCTCTCGACCGATAGCGGCATGCCCGAACCCAAAGGGCTCGCAGGCGTCTCGTATCGACCGGGCGGAGATGAGCATGGCATTCTGACGGGAATGGAGTCAGCCGGTGTGAAATTGGAGGTCGGCGATCGTGTCGAGCTCATCCCCAGCCATATCGACACCACCATCAATCTGCACGATTATTATTATGCTCACCGCAACGGTATTCTGGAAGCAATCTGGCCGGTTGCGACCCGAGGAAAAGTTCAGTAAATACCAGCGAGAAGAGAGGGCCCGCCCACACAACAGCGTGGGGCGGGCCTTCTTGTGTCCTATTCACACATACAGGGGAACTGCAACCACCGGGCACTTTTTTGTATTCTACTGAATAGAAGGGGCAGAAAATGAGTTTGTACATCCAGGGAAGGACGTTATGACGCCAGGAAATGAGCCGTTACCGGATTTAGGAGAACTGCTGGCAACTGACCTGAATGGGTATTTCTCACAACTGATGTTGAACTATCAACAGCGGCTCTACTCTTTTGCGCTGCGCCAATCTGGGAGTCCCCAGGATGCAGAGGATATCGTTCAAGAAGCATTCATCAGAGCGTATCATGCGCTGGCAGACTATCCGCCAGAGCGCATACGGATGATGAAGCTCCAACCCTGGCTGTATAAAATCACCCTGAATATCTTCTATCGTCAGAAGGGCAACGCCCGGCTCCAGTCTATATCGCTGGATCTCTCAGAAGAGAGCAGCCATCTCGAAATAGAGGATGATGAGCGCGTGCAGCCAGAACAGTTATGGGAGGATAAAGAGGCTCTGCTTGAGCTCGAAGAGATGATCGCTCGGCTCCCGGAACAGTACCGTATTGCGATCAGTTGCTATTACTTCGACGAGTTCAGTTATCGCGAGATAGCAGATCTGCTGAATCTGCCGATAGGAACGATCAAATCACATGTGCATCGTGGGATGCTCCTTTTACGAAGAAGCGCAGAAAAACGTAGCAACCCAATCATGTAGATAGATATGCAGCTCAGTACAAAGTACACATTTCGGTGAGGCCACTATGGAAGATAACATGAACAAGGACACTATCAGCCAGCAGATGAACGATACCGCTCGTTCACCAGAATCGCTTCAGGTCCCACCATCCCTCTTGCCAGCAGTGCTGCATCGTCTGGGCCTCATGCCTGAACAGGCGCAACAGGAACTATCGCTTGAGGAAGCGGTCGTCAAGTTGAAAAGCAGTGATTGGGAAGAACGAGCAATGGCCGTGCGTCTCCTGGGTAAGCGAGCGGAGGTTCCTGGAGAACTGCTGGAATCCGCGTTGGATGATGAAGATGGGGCAGTGCGGGCGGCGGCAGTACATGCAATGGGCAAACGGGCCCCTTTACACCGGCTGATGCGGGCATTATATGACGCCGATTGGCATGTGCGCGAGACGGCGGTATTTGTACTGGGACAGCAAAGGCCACATGTGCCCGATGAAATGTTGAAGACAGCGCTCCACGATACCGATCACGCGGTAAGAGAGGCTGCCAGATATGTCCTACAGCAACATGTCTCGCCAGTCGAGGGCGCGGTCATATATGGACAATTGCAGGAGAAAAAACGTATGCAACAGGACAACGATACCGTGCAAATGGCGAATTGGGAAGATCCATCTTCTTATGAAACCGTACCACCGCTGGCCTTGCGCGAACAGGCCCAGGCGTATGCGCCACAAGAGCAGATTCCTTACGGATATGGCGCGGATACATCTTCCAGAGAAAAGGTCACAAGCGTCTCTATGCGTCGCTCTTCAAAGAAATGGTGGATCATCCTCCCCATTGTCGCGCTCTGCTTTTTTATCATGGGCGCATTGTCTGTGAGCCATTCCTCGCACTCACTTTTTGGCCAGACTGGAACTTCCTCTGTCGCGGTGAACAGTGTGCAAGAAATGCCGGAAGACACTGTATCGACGCTCCTCCAGAATACAAAATATAAGAATATGCTGGCGCAGGAAATGAGCAACAAGTTAAACCTCACGCAAAAACAGATCATGATACAGTTGCAAATGGGCAAGAGTATGACCGATATTGCCACAACACAGGGCATTTCCCCGGATCAACTGCGAACGATCGAAACAGGAGCTTTCGTAGATACCCTGCGAGCAATGGTCCAGGCCAGTAATGTCTCTCAGTCAGAGGCTGATGCATGGCAGGTAAGCAATCTGAGCACTTATGAGCAGATGGACAAGTGGACGAGTATGATCTTTATGCCTCCTCCTGCCCCCAATGGCAAGTAGTGGGTGATCCTATAAACCTCCAATATTCCTTTTATTCGTCCAGGCTAGAAGCAGTTGATATATCACAGTAAAAAAGGAGATTCCCTTATGGACACCGTTCGTCACATCCCCTGCCGACCGCTCTGGCTCTTCTCTGGTTGTCTTGTTCTGCTGCTGGCATTGATAGGTCAATCGCGAACGCGAGCGACTTCCTCGAAGCACACGGTTCCCGCGACCGGGTGCAAAGGGAACGCTCATGAAGAAAGCACATGCGAAAGTCACGACTGACGAGTAGCCCCAAGCGGGCAATGTCACGGAAATAAGGAAGATCTCCCATCATTTCCGTAGAGTCGCTGCTTGTCTGCGACCGGGTCGATGACGAGAATCTCCGATCGGAGAGCAACCCGGTCGCAGACGAGGTAGGAGGTGCTCGCCCCGGTCGCAGACAAGCGGCGACTCTACGGGATTAATGGCATTGGGCACAGACCTGCTGCAATGTCACGTCAATAGGGTACGGAGCGGATTTTTCTTATCTCCGTGACATTGCAAACAAGCCGCGACTCTACAAGGGGGATCGATGGGCACCGCGTACAGACAAGCCGTTATGTCACGTACACAGGCGGATTCTCCTTATTTACGTGACATTGGGGTCACGTCCCCCACACGTTTTCGCCCCCCCAGCACAACTTCGGCTAGAGGCTCTCTATGACATTCTCAGAAGACGTTACCTCGACCGGAGAAATGACCGCTTCTTGAGATGATGAGACTCTCGCAAATGTTGCCAGACCGACGAAATAGACCACAACGCCAATGAGCAGCGAGAAGACTGCGATGCCCACGACCCACGCGAGCCAGCCCTGCTCCTCGATGAGGGGAACCCAGGGGGCCGACCCGGTCGCATAGAACGCGACGGCACTGGCGATCAGTCCCAGGACCGCACACACGTAAAACACGGGCGTGGGTGCGAGCTGAATAGAGGCAAACTTCTCGTGATATTTGTAACGAATGAAAATGACATCAATGAAGAGAATACACATCGAGAGCGTCCAGATCAGCGTGATGGCCGCCAGAATAATATAGTACATCAGGGTCGCGAGATCCCCGGGCTTCAGGCTGGAGGGAAAGAGTGGACCAATAATGAAAATGGCGATGGTGAAGAGGGCCGAAATACACGTCTGCACGACCACGGCAACCCAGGGCACCTTCGACGTATTGAGCCGACTCATGATTGCGGGCAAGCGATGATCCAGACCGGAAACGAAGAGCAAGCGTCCAAAGGAGTAGTTATAGACCGCCGAGTTGAAAAGAAATGCCCCGATGATAATCAGATCAAAGATGATGGCAAACACTGTCCCAACAGGCCCAAAACCGATGCGGATCACCTCAGAGATCGCCGTCGGCGCAGATTGTCCAGCCGCCGGAATTATCATATGTACGCCGAACGTGCCAATCAGATAGGCAAGCATCACGACAGCAGAACCCCAGAGGAGATAGCGGGTGATCGCACGCGTATTGGTAATCTCTACGCCCATATTGAGCGGAACTTCGATACCCAGCAGAGCAGTGATGACAAAGCCATATAAGGTAAAATTTCCCGAGCTGCCGAAGGTAATCCCCCAGGTCGAACCCAGATTCGTGACAGGCGCATGGCCGCCAAGCAGCCAGAGGAGAGCGGCAAACAAAATGAGCACAATGCCAAAACCGTACGCGGCAAACACCACGTTGATGATATTCTGTGCCACCCTGAAGCGGATCACGGACAGATAGAGCGAAAGGGCCAGGACCAGCAGGATCACCACACCCTGTTGCCAGGGATCGGCCAGGAGTGGGACCTGAAACAGGCTCCCCAGATGTTGAATAAAGGTCACCACGATGACGCCGGAAACAATGAGCGAAAGAATACCAGGCCACCAGGCACAAAAGCCAGCGAAGAACCCCATAAAGTTCCCCATAGCTTTGTTCGTCCAGAGATAGATCGATCCCTCACCAGGGAACATCAGCCCCAGTTGCCCCGTCACAATTGCACCAGGGATAAGAAAGGTGATAAAACCGAGCGCCCAGTAAATATAGGCAACGCCGCCTGCGCTGGCAATACCGGGCGCATTGGTAATATAGAGAACGATCGCCACAAAAATCACCACCATATCCCAGCTATGGAGGATCTTTGGCAGCATGCCTCCTGCGATCTTCTCTGAGGGGAGTTCATCTCCCATCAGGGCAACATTCTTAGCTTCTTCCATGCTCTTTCTCAATTTCCTTGCACGTTAGTACTTATAAAAATGCTGGTCAACAATCTCCTGGGCACTTTTGTCGCGGAAATACTCGATCTCGTTGCGTTTGACGGCGAGATACGACGTGGCCAGACTCGAGCCAAGCGCTTCGAGCAACACCTCATCCCGCTCCAATTCGCCAAGGGCCTCGTCAAGCGAGGTCGGCAGGCGAACAATGCCGCGCCGGTTGCGCTCCTCTTCGCTATAATTCCCGGGATCAATCGCAGCTGGCTCGCCCGGCTGAATACGATTGGTAATACCATCGAGTCCGGCAGCGATAATCGCCCCCATGGCTAAATAGGGGTTGCCGCTATGATCAGCGCACTTGAGCTCGAGATTGGTGGACTGCGTCTCACGCCCCCACTGGAGAGAAGGAACACGCACCGCCGCCTCGCGATTATCAAATCCCCACGCGCTATAGGCTGAACTCCAATGATGCGGCTGTAGGCGGCTATAGGAATTGACGCTCCCACAGGAGAGCGCGACCAGACCACGAATATGCTTGAGCACGCCACCGATAAAATAGCGCCCCGTCTCGCTCAAACCTCCCGGCTGACTTGCATCCGAGAGAAGATTCTTCGCGGGATATTCACTTTCCTCCGTTCCCCACAGACTCCAGTGAATATGGGCACCGCTGCCCGCCTGATCCAGCCAGGGCTTGGGCGCGAACGTCGCAAGCAGGCCAAAGGTATGCGCCACGCCTCGGATCGTCTCGCGCACAAGGCAGACATGATCGGCCGCGCGCAACACATCGGCATGATGAATGCTGAGCTCCTGTTGCGAGGGACCAAGCTCCGTATGGAAAAGTTCAATCGAGATGCCCTGGGCTTCCAGCGTATCGAGAATCGCACTCATGACATCGGCGCGCTCGTCCAGACCCGTCGTGCTATAGGTGAGCGCGTAATCGGCTGGCACATAGGCCCCGTTGTCGTCCCTGCGCGCAAAATAAAACTCGTGCTCAACCGATGACTCCATGCGCATCCCCTGAGAATCGAGACGAGCAATCATGCGTTTGAGAAAAGAGCGCGGACAGGCTCCCCAGGGTTGTTTGTCCAGCGCAATCATATCGCACATCATACTGGCGTCCGGTCGCGCGGGCACATAGGGCAAGAGGGTAAACGTCTCCGGATCAGGCACAAGGCGATACTCGCCAACCGGGCCCATCCCCTCTATATCGGCCAGCGTTTCCACGCCAGTCCATGCAGATAGAGCAACGGAATGGCCGATGCCCGTCTCTATGCGATCTGCCAGTGAGTGGGCATGGGCGGCCTTGGCCCGAATAATCCCACCGGTATCGCAGTACTGGAAGCGTACAAGGCGAACCTTGTTTTGCAGTGCCAGCGTTAACACATCTTGAATGTTCATGCGTACAATTTTCTCCTTTTTCGAAACTAGCGAAGATCAATAAAAGCGTGTGGGTCGTTCCTCGCTCCTTTCCCTCTTCTGTTCTTCGATGCTCGCCTGCGCAAGCTTTTCTCGCCATTGAGAAGACGATTCCTCCCCTGCGCTATAGCCGCTTTCGCTGCTCAAACGTTCCCAGGCAGCAACGCTGGTGGCATAGATGCTCCCCACGCCCACAATCATTGCCGTCGTGAGCACAAGCCCGAGAATGATACCGCCCCATATGCCATTGGGAATCTGTTGCGGAATCCAGGAATACTCCAGCGCCCCGGCAATCGTCGCGAAACAGCCCAGCGGCCCGACCACAATCGCCAACCAGATGACGCCAGAGGGGAACAAGCGCTTCCCTTTCAAGAGCTCAGGGGCACGAATGCTCAGAGCAGCCAGATTGATATACAGGAAGAGCGTGATCAGAGCCCAGATAATCGAAACAAAGGCCTGCCCAACCGTGTAGAACTCGGTCGCCAGGGCAGCCGGTGTGCCGATCTTGAAAATATAGGGAACCACGATAAAGACAAGCACGGCGACGATGAGGGCAAGAGACGTCTGTAAAATTACCGCTCTGGCCGGAACGCGATTTTTATTGAGCAGCCCGACCGAGACCGGTATCTGTTCGTCAATGGCTCCAATCAGCAGTATCCGCGAAAAAGACGCGTTATACATCACCGCCGCAATCAGGAAGAACGCCATGATACAAATCGCCATCACGCCCCCGGCTACGTTGCCCATCGTCGCCTCGACCGTCATCACGAGCGCAAACGGTACGCTCCCATTGACCGGACCTTGCACGATCTGAAGGCACATGGTCACCACAATATAGCCGACAAAGACGAACAGCCCCCCCCAGAGCAGATGCGTGGAGATGGCAGTTCGGCCCTGCTTTGTGCGGTTCCCCCTAATCTCGCCTCCTAAATTTAATGGTACATGCGCACCTAAATAAGCGAGGGTTACCAGACTAAATAAGCCGAAATTTTGTGGACCGATTGACCAGTCACTAGCATGTAGAAAGCTCGTCATGATCATGCGTCCATGAGACAACCAGAGCACGGTAGCCAGGACAAGCAGGACAATTGCGAACACGATCAGTCCGGCGGCCCAGTTGACCAGGTGCTGCACCACCTTTGCAGGTTGGCAGGCAATCACGCCCGAGAGGAGAACGATCGCGCAGATCGTGAGCCCCTGCTGCCAGGGCTCCACAAGCCAGTTGCTATGGAGCCCCTGAATGAAGCCCACGATCGTATCAGAACAAGAAACCAGGATCAGTGGGATAGGAAACCAATAACAGGTGCTGGCAAAAAAAGCCCAATACGGACCCAGCGCATGATGGGTCCAGGTATACAATGAGCCTTCGCCCGGAAAAATGACGCCAAGCTGAGCCACCGCAATGACGCTGGGAAGAAAAAATGTGAGACAGCCAGCAAACCAGTACATATAGGCTGTCATCCCACCGGATGCCGCAATCGGCGCATTGACGATAAAAAATATAGCCACAATAAACATCGCCAGCAGGTCAAATGTTTGCAAAAATTGAGGCATTGCCTTTTCAACATACGTTTCAGATGGCAGGATAGCAGAGGTCTGATCTTCAATTGTCTGGGGAGAACTCATAGCGTTCTCATTCCTTTCACCTCAGGAGAGCTCAAGAGATGCTGGCACGTCCTCTTCTCAAATGATGTAAACAGTACATGGTTTCTTGAATCCCTCCTTATTTTTCTATAAAATCGACATTCATTGATTTACCTGACAGATGAACCTGTCGTGCCGAAGCTGAGGAGCCAGAAGATATTTTCAGGATAGAGCCTCCCTGAATAGTATTGAATCGTTCCCTTGTTGCGTATAATGAGGCGCATGTTTTGCGTTAAATGAAACAAGAAAGGTTGGCTTCAGAGAAAAAATGTATACCTTCATTTTATAAGCAAAGTAATAGCAGTGGGCTACGATAAAGGATTACATGTGCCTCTCAGCAAGTATAGCAATTTTTGTGTCTTGTGTATATGGGAATTATGCAGGTGTTTTTATAAACAGAAGAATCTTTATGCTTTTTTTATTCTGGCCGTTCTACATCCTGACAGATAATAGACAATGCTATAAATCATTATTCAAGCAAGAAAGGTATATTTCAAAGACACAATATTTTAAGCCCATCAATTGTTGTGAAGGGTAAGAGTGAAGCTGCGTAGATCCAGTAGTGGCACGGTGGAGAGGAACGGAACGGTGCCAGGGAACTCGCTCCACCCCTCTCGCCCTTGAATGGAGCCGCGCCCGCGAACTCGCGCGATAGCCCTGAAGCCTCTATACAGGGTCGTTCCTGACCGCTTTCGCTGATATCATAGAAAAAGATGCATAAAAAAAAGGAGATGGCAATATGGCAAACGCAAAACATGCGCAGACGAGCATTGCAGAAGTAAACGGCACAACGCTGTATTACGAAGTTGCAGGTACGGGTCATCCATTCGTTCTCATACATGGGCACCTTCTGGATAGAAGATCGTGGGACGATCAGTTCGCAGTCTTCGCCCAACACTACAGGGTCATCCGCTACGATCAGCGAGGCTTTGGCGATTCGGGGCTGATCACGAAAGGGAAATCTTATTCTGATCGTCAGGACCTCTACGAATTGCTGAAATTCCTGGACATCGAGAGCGCCTATATCATGGGAGTCTCTGGAGGAGGCGTGCTGGCGATCGATTTTACGCTTGAGCATCCCGAGATGGTCGACGCACTGATCCCGATCACGGCAGGAGTAAGCGGATTTCGGCCATCAGAGGAAGCAATGAAACAGCATCCAGATGTCATGCGCATGTATGCCAGCCTGAATGAGGCGGCCGCGCAGCACGACATTGCGCGAGCAGTTGAGATCTCGCTCGAATTGTGGACGGATGGACCGGGCCGACTTCCGGGTCAGGCGGCTCCCGAAGTGCGCAAGCGGGTACGCGAGATGACGACTCGCAACTGGGAGCGCCCGGATAATGTAGCGCAGGCTGAGACGCCAACAGTGCCATTAGAGCCGCCAGCCATTGGGCGTCTGGCGGAGATCGGAGTGCCGACGCTCGTCATTTTAGGAGAACTGGACGTGCCAAATCCGCTGGATCAACTGGCCGCAGAGATTCCAGGTGCTAAAAAGGTGATCATGGCTGAGACAGCGCATCATCCTTTTATGGAGAAGCCAGCCGAGTTCAACCAGATCGTGCTGGATTTTCTGGGAGCGCTATAAGCAACGTTATTCTTGTAGCAGCAGAGATAAACCCCTGCCGCTACAAGGATCATTCCCAATTTTTGCAGAACAGCAATTTCCTATTCATCTCCTGATAGGCCGTGGTTTTCTGAGCCCGGCATGGGAGCAGCAGGAGCACCATCATCCATAATGCCCAGGGTCTGGCCGCCGTCCAGCACGAGCATCTGGCCGGTAATATAGGCCGATTTGCTGGAGGACAGAAAGAGGACCGCGTTGGCGACATCGATGGTCTCGGCGAAACGGCGAAGCGGGATTTGCTTCAAATAATTCGTAGCGCGGTCGGGATCGGCGGTGATCCACGCCGATAGACGCGTCAGGACGACGCCCGGGGCAACCGCATTAATGCGAATACCATGGCGTGACAAATCAAGGGCCGCCGAGCGCACAAACGCGACCACACCACCTTTGGAGGTATTGTAATGGGACAGGTTCTCTTCCACCTGGAAGGCATTCGTCGAGGCCATCGCGACAATCGTTCCACCACCCTGACGAGCCATGACCCGACCTGCCTCCTGCGTACAGAGGAAGACGCCGGTAAGATTGACCGCCATGATGCGCTGCCAGCTCGCCTCTTCAATTTCCAGCAACGGTTGAGCATCGCCAATACCAGCCTGCGCAACCATCACGTCAAGGCGACCAAAGCGCTCAACGCATAGCTCGACGGCCCGATGCACATCCGCACGCAGGCTCACATTGCCACCGAAACCTATCACCGCACTACTATCCGGTGACAGCTCTCGCGCCGTCTGCTCAGCCAGTTTAGCATCCAGGTCGAAGATCAGGACGCGTGCACCTTGCAGAAGAAATTGTTCCGCAATGGTTCGTCCCATTCCCTGGGCTCCTCCGGTGACGATCACGGCCTTCCCGGCAAATTCGTCGTTGCTCATACAAGTGTCTCCTTGTTCACACAAATTCTCCCGTCAAAAGGTTCCCACCATTCCCGTATACAAGCCGCGCCTCTACATAGATGATGTAGCAAAGGGTGCGAGATGTTTAGCGAAATGTGCTTTGATGTAGGCGTGATATGCGGTTCGCTATTCGTTCATACGGCGTTGTACACCTGTAACCAAAATTTGATGGTGTCAGGCAAACCACGCGTTCCATTTTCACGCAGCTTGTTTGCCCACACCATCAAGTATAAAACGATTTACGTCCTCATAGGAAGAAACAACTTAATCTGCCGAAGACAATTCGGCAGAGACATCCACCTCGCCATCTCGCGATTCAGCACCGATGAACGCCTCGTGGACTTCAATAGGACGGAACGGCCATACTTTCTCGAAATAGGCCCAGATGAGATATGCCACGATCCCTAATACCACCCAGCCCACGGCGAGTGGAACAGAAGGGGACGGTGACGTGAAGAAAACGTAAATCCAGCCTGCCAGCGCAATGATACTACAGAGCGGATGGAGGAACTCACGATAGGGACGGCGCAATTTCGGCTGTTTGTAACGCAGAATGAAAAGCGCGCCTATCTGACCGATAAATTGGACAAGAATCGTAGCGGCTACCATCGTATTGATAAGCGTTTGCAGATTGAGGAAGCAACCAATGGCCGTGATCAGACCCATCACCAGCAGAGAGATATGTGGGAAGCTCATGCGCTTATGCAGAACACCAAACTGTCTGAAGAACAGGCCATCTTTCGCCGCATTATAGGGCAAGCGTGAGCCAGCCAGCAATCCCGTATACCCCGAAGCAAAAGCCGTCAGGATGATCAGCACCGTCATGATTGTGGCCGCGGTTGAACCCCAGGTTCGCTGCATGACCAACGAGCCAATCGTTAACGATTGCGCGGCTTCCCTCCAGGGCACAACGCCAACGCTCACAACGCTAATGGACAGGTCAATGACGGCTACCGCCAGGATGGAAATGATGATGGAGAGAGGGATGACGCGACCCGGACGCTTGACCTCATCACCCAGGTAGGCCGCGCTATAATAGCCCAGATAGTCATAGATCGAGATGCCCATGCCAGCGCCTAACCCGAGGAAGAACTGGGGTGTGAGCGAAAAGGCGTTCGCCGGGAAGTCAAAGGCCAGGTTTGCTTTGAAATGGGTTGCCCCCGCAATAATGATCATCAGGACCGTGATAATCATACCAACCCAGAGGAATTTGGTGATCTGAGCAATACTATCAATACGCCGATACAGCAGCGCAACAGTGATGACAGTGAAGCCCACTGCGATAAAGTGTAACTCCAAAGGTGTCAGGCTCGGTACGAAATAACTGATATAGTTCGCGATACCAATCATACCGGTAGACATCGTGAGTGGAGTTGCCAGCAGGGTCGTCCACACAAATAGGAAAGGTGCCAGTTTGCCTGTCCAATATTGATAGGCCTCACGGAGATAGACATAACTTCCACCGGAGCTGGGCATAGCCGCGCCCAGTTCAGCCCAGATCTGTCCATCTGCCATCGCCAGCACGGCCCCCAATATCCAGCCGAGCATAGCCTGTGGTCCACCCATCGTTGCCAGGATGACCGGAATAGTGATAAACGGGCCGATACCGACCATCTGCGTCATGTTGATTGCTGTGGCCGGGACCAGGCCCAGCGCTCTTACAAATCCAGGTTTCCCCGCTTGTGGCTGAGCACCCGAGGTGCTCTCATTGTCATTCATTACATTGCTCCTGTTACGAGTTCCGACGTATTGGGGTCTAGGAATTTGCCTTTGATTGACTCAAGCTCGCACTACATGCTTCTATGACAGGGGAAAGAAGCGCTTTCCCTTTTTCGGCCATGATGACTTCACTTTTGCCTTTCAATGCAACCAGACCACAGAAGTTGCTAGCATGCCTCGACGCATGATAGAGGTCATCAACGACGGTAGGAATGATATCCACTGACTAAATCCTATTCATCGCATTTCGTGGAAGAGGATGGACAGGATAGGGAAATGATCAAAATAGTAAGAAAATAATCAAATACGATTATCAATTTCTTTCAGAGAAAAGTAACATTTTTCCCTCAGCTTTGTCAAGATTTCCTCGATAATTCCCTGATTTTGCACAAGATTCCCTCAATATCCCTCTGGAGAGGCTCTCTGAGGCACTCATCTCTCCCATAGTACTTGCGGGGCAGTGTTCTTCTTTTGTCTTCGAGTTGCTGTGTTTTCCGGTAAGCGGGCAAAACGAGTAGAGAGATACTTACGAATCTTCTCCTAAGGAGAGGCGTTTATCATCATTATTCAGGAAATGGGCGGACAAGTTTCTCTTGACAACGAAAAGAAAGGGTGTTTATAATCAAACAAAAATAAACATTCAAATAAGATGATCACATTTGAGTGTTTATAAATACCATGTTTTTTGCATATGCCTCGCCCAGGCAATCCTTTGCAATGAGGATTGCTTTTTTTACCAGGTTAGCCTGCAAGATCAATGCGAAACGCAGATTCTATTTGTAGCGGAGGAGAGAACCATGAAGGTACATATTTTACAAGATGCTCAAGAACTGGGCGAAACAGCCGCTTCACTGGCTGCGCACATCATCAATGAGCGGATCGCCGAAAAGGGCAAGGTGCGTCTGGTCCTGTCGACGGGAGCATCACAATTTGAAACCATAGAAGCGCTCGTCAAAAAAGAGATTGATTGGACGAAGGTCGAGATGTTTCATCTTGACGAATATGTCGGCCTTTCCACGCAACATCCAGCCAGCTTCAGAAAATATTTGCAAGAGCGTTTTGTGAACCTGGTGCCGATCCAGATGGTGCATTTTGTGAATGGCGAGGGAGATATCGAAGAGCATCTTGCAGAATTGAGCCGTGAAATTCGCAAAGAGCCGATCGATCTTGCGCTGATCGGCATCGGAGAAAACGCCCATATCGCATTTAATGATCCTCCCGCCGATTTCGCGACGAAAGAAGCGTACATCGTCGTGAACCTGGACGAAAACTGCAAAAAGCAGCAGGTACGAGAGGGCTGGTTTCCCGGAGTTGATGCCGTCCCACAACAGGCAATCACCATGACGGTTCACCAGATTCTGCAAAGCGACGTCATTATCTCATCCGTTCCCCACAAAGCGAAGGCAAATGCCATCCGCGCTTTCTTCGAGCAAGAGGTCACCAATACCGTTCCCGCCACGATCTTGAAAACGCATCCACAGTATAGCCTGTTCCTTGACAAAGAGTCCGCTTCAGAAGTAGACCCGAAGTTCATTTAACACCGTTTCTTGTCACCTGCGCTTGTCTGCGCCTAATATGCATCAATCTAAAAAAGGATGTGGTATTCGAGATGGCCGGTGGGGGCCGTGGATCGGCATAAAGCCCGATCCCTACCTCTGCCTTTCTTCGAGAGTGGGGAATCACATGCCCCCGTGCCACACGAGATCCGGTTCCGCTTAACAGAACAGGTAGGGATCGGGCTTTATGCCGATCCACGGCCCCCACCGGCCATCTCGAATGTCTCAGCCATTCTTCGGTTGGTGCGTATTTGGATATTTTTTACACAAGATAGATGCGGTTATTTATACAGAGGAAAAATCATGGTACAAAACATTGATACGCATGAGCAGATGCGTCAGCAATTTTTAGCAAAGCTAGGCTCGCTTCCGCAGAGTTGTGCGCTGAATGTGCAGGTACTTGAGCGTTATGAGACCGATGACTATACACGTGAGCGTATTAGCTACACGGCCAGTCCCGGCGTGGATGTTCCCGCATACCTGTTCATTCCGCGCCATGAGCAGTCCGAGCGGCTCCCCGCAGTGCTCTGTATTCATCAGCATAACGACGAATTTCACATAGGGAAGAGCGAACCTGCCGGTCTGGCGGGAAGTGCCAGCATGTTTTACGCGCTTGAGTTATGTCAGCGTGGCTATGTGACCATCGTGCCCGACCTGGAGGCCTTCGAAGAGCGACAGGCGGCAACGGAGGATGTGCAGCGCTGGCAGCAGACGAATGAGGATGTGCTTGCGGGCGAGAACTATGAACGCTTTCTCAATATGCATTATTATTTACTGGGAAGTACGCTTCAGGCGCGCTATGTCTGGGATCTCGCCTGTGCTGTCGATGTGCTCGTCTCGCGGCCAGAAGTTGATGCTGAGCGAATTGGGACGATTGGGCATTCGCTGGGAGGGCAGGAAGTGTGCTGGGCGCTGCTCTTCGATCGGCGTCTTAAAGCAGGTGTCTGCTCCTGTGGTGTGAGCACGTTTGCCGCGATTCAGCGCAATGGCATCAATCACAATTTTGCCGCGTACGTCCCCGGCCTGCTCACTGTGGGAGATATCGATGCACTTATCAGCGCGATCGCGCCTACCCCCTTGATGATGACGGCGGGTGCGCAGGATTGGATTTTTCCCGTTGATGGTGTACGTTATATTGCACAACAGGCTGGTGAGGCATATCAAAAACAGGGAGCCCCCGACGCTTTCCGCCTGAGAGAATTTGCTGGCGGACACGGCTTCCCCGACGAAGTGCGTATGGAAGCATACCAATGGCTGGCCCGCTGGCTACGGCACGAATAACGTGCAAGAGGAGAGTTTTGTGATGGAAGAAAGTCCTGCTCATTTTGTCTTAGGGATTGATCTTGGCGGCACAAAGATGGCGCTGGCAACCGCTCATACTAATGGAACGATCATCCATCGACAGGTGCTACCGACCCTTGCCGAGCAAGGAGCTGAGCAAGCCATGAGCCGTGTGATCGAGGCTGGTCGACAGCTTGTAGCGCAAACGCAAGCGGAGCTGGGAGGGGTCCTTGCCGGGGTAGGGCTCTCTACCATGGGCATCACATTGGAGGATCGTGTCTTAATGGCTCCCAATGTGCCGGGATGGGATCGCCTTGAGCTGCCCGGTCTCATGCAACAGTCTTTCTCGACCAGCAAAATACGGATCGCGAACGATGTCAAGGCGGCAGCTGCGGCCGAGTTGCACTGGGGAGAGTTAGCGGGGTGCGACGTTGGCCTGTATCTCAACGTGGGGACTGGCTTCGCGGCTGCTCTGATCGTAGGGGAGCGCGTCATCGAGGGTGCGCACGGTGCCGCTGGTGAGATTGCCTACAATCTGCGACACCTGCACGAGGAGACGGGATTCCATCAACAGCGTGCTCCCCTGGAAGAGTTTCTCGGCGGAGGAGCTATCGGCGAACGGGCACGCCTCCAGTTTGCAGGCGTGACTACGGCCAGGGAGATCTTTCAACTCGCACAGACCAATGCGGAGGCGCGAGCATTTGTGGAAGCCACCCTCACCGAACTTACCTTCCACGTCACGAATCTGGCCATTGCCCTCGATCCAGAGCGCATCGTCATCGGCGGCGGACTGATGGCCTCTAAAGAGCTGATATTACCACGTATCGAGGCACATATAAAACGCTTCGTGCCCTTCCAGCCACCCGTGCTGGCGGCGCGCTTCACCCAGGATGCGGGACTCATGGGAGCTATTGCACTGGCGCTCTCATAGAGGGCAGGTGGAGCACACAAACAGGCAAGACTTTGGATACAGTAGAGGCACGGTGAAGTGAAACGCAACTGTGCCTGCAAACTCGCTCGACAAAGCTGGCTCCGTAGAAGGAGAGACGCGCGAGCAGCGGGGCCTTCGCCGCTGATCTCCGTGGTCGAAAACACAGGTGCCTGCACTCGCCTTCGTCTCCGTTGCCTGCACTCGCCTGCGGAGCCAGCAGAATCAAGCGAGTTCGCAGGCACAGTTCCGTTTCACTCCACCGTGCCTCTACTGGGCGAAGGCCTTAGGTTGCGACTAGACGATCTCGATGTTCTCCAGACCGCCATAGATGCTATACCAGGGCTGAGTCGTAGTCGCAAGCGTCTCGTTCAGGGCCTGGATATTCTGTACGCCACGCTCCAGCAACCACGCTTCCAGAGCCGTAGCGCCCCCCTGCACAAATATCGGAATGCCATCTTTCCAGGTCGCGCGCCCACACAATACGCCACTGAAGCTCACCCCGGCCTCAGCAGCCATCTCCAGGCTCTCGCGAAAGACATCGTCATTCACGCCAGCACTCAAATAGAGGAATGGCTTCTCGGCGACCGCTGCTGCGGTGCGGAAATGTTCCTGAGCAGTGGCGTAGTCGTAGACGGCCGTATCCCCTTTGTACGCTTTGCTACCTGCAAGATAGGCGGTATTAATGGGAATTTCGACTTTGAGCAGATCCACCCCATAGCGTGCCCGGGAAAACTCCCGCATAATCGCCGTGACATACTCTGGCTTGACGCGCGCAAAGTCCGCGCTCAGAATATCGTAGTTATCGTCATATGCCAGCGGCTCCAGGAAGAACGCCACATCCTGCGACGCACACTCGGCCCCTACACGTTCGATGAAGGCATGCTTCTGATCATTGATGCTCTGCTCATCGAACGGATTGTAATATAAGAGGACTTTGACCGCGTTTGCCCCGGCCTCTGCCAGCCGTCGCACGCTCCAATGCGTGAGCAGCGCAGGTAAGCGTCCTTTTACGCTGGGATCGTAGCCGGAGCGCTCATACGAGAGCAGCACGCCCGTCCCTGGCGCACGCGTTTCCAGAGCCGACAGACTATACTCGGGGTCCAACAGAACCGCGCTGGCGTAGCGCGTCAGGACGCTCGTCACCGTCTGCTTAAAGGCCGCCAGTGTCGCGTCAGTAACGGATGTCGCTCCGGCCTTTTCCAGGGTCCTCTTGAGCGAACTGCGCTGATCCATGGCAAGGGCGGCGATGGTGCCCCTCTCGTTCATGCATGCCTGGATCGCTGCAAATTTCCCTTTGCTTATTTTTATCTTTGCCATGATATTCTTTCTCTTACAATGATAGATATAGTGATGAATTTCGGACGCAGATACACCGCACCCATCGTCATTAGCGTGTAGAGGCGCGGCTTGTTTGCGCCCAATACGCATCAACCTGAGAGCCGAGAGGGCCGGTGGGGGCTCGCGGGCAGGGATAAACCGCTGCCCCTCCCTGTTCTGTTAAGCGGAACCGGATCGCGTGTGGCATGGGGCATATGATTTCCTACCCTCGAAGAAAGGCTGAGGTAGGGATCGCGCTTTATGCCGATCCTCGTCCCCCACCGGCCATCTCCAATATCTCATCCTTTTTTAGGTTGATGCGTATTGGTCGCAGACAAGCGGCGACTCTACGGATTTGATTGGGTCGTTAAGGGTGTAGCATCAGGGGTTGGACTCGCTGGAATAAGCGTTGGACCTCATCCAGTTCCAGTCGCCCGGCTCCGATTTGCAGGGTGTTTGCGGCACCGGATGCTACACCCCAGCGCACCGCTTCTTGCAGGCTCTGGCCGCGCGTCAGGCTCGCGGCGATTCCAGCAAACAGACAATCACCACTGCCAGTGGCAGAGATGGCGACAACCTCTGGCGCTCTCCAGCCAAACGCCTGACCCTCGAACGTCAGACCTACCGCCCCTTGCTTGCCCAGCGTTACGACCACTTCGCGTACACCTCGCCTCTGCAAGTCGGTCGCAGCCGCAATCGCCTGATCGGGAGTAGCTATTGCTCTCCCGGTCAGTTCTCCCGCTTCAAACTGGTTAATTTTGAGCAGAGCCGGGCCAAGCTCCAGCACGCCCTCAAGCTGCGGTCCATATGTATCGAGCAACACCGGCAGATTGGCGACCCGGGCTTTCAGCGTCAGATCGTAGAGCCCTCTTGCAGGGACGCCAGCGGGAAAGCTCCCACAGACCACCAGAAAGTTCGCCTCTGCGAAATGACTGGCCGTAAGCTCCACAAGGCGTCCCCATTCGCCCTCAGCCAGCGCCGCGCCCCGCTCATAGAGCTCCGTCAGACGATTATCGGCTGCCGGGTCAATGATCGTCAGGCAGGAGCGCACTTCTGTTTTAACCAGCAACGGAGCGCACTCCAGCGCGTCTCGAGCAGCCAGATCCAGAAAATATTGCCCTGTAGAACCCCCTATCGGACCGATAAGCAGGCTCCGCTCACCGAGCACGCGCAGCGCCCTGGCGAAGTTAAAGCCCTTCCCTCCGGCAAGCGTCAACACTTCGCCGGGTCGGTGGATCTTCCCCAATGCAAAATGTGAAACCACCACGGTCTTATCCAGGGACGGATTGGGCACTACCGTTAAAATCATGCTCCCTGCTGATCCTCCAGGACAACAACAGCCGTGAGATTATGTGGCTGGTCGGGATTAAGCCCGTTCTGGCGCGCCCGATAATAGCCCAGGAGCTGTAACACCGGCAGATAGAGCACTCCTCGTCTCGCTTCCGGCAAGCCAGAGTTAAAACAGACCTGATAATCAGCGACATCTTCGGCCACAGGCTGATCAGCCAGCACCAGCGTCCGCCCTCCCAGCTTACGCATCTCGCGCAAGACCGCCAGTTCATAGGGACGCGCCGCCTCCGAGAGTAGACCGACGACCAGCGTATGCTCGTTAACCATGGACATCGGCCCGTGGCGGAATTCCATAAAGTGGAAGGCTTCAGAAACCGACAGCGACATCTCTTTCATCTTCAGATTCGCTTCGCTCGCCAGACCGTATTGCAGACCAGAACCCAGGAAGTAGAAGCGCTCAATACTCGCGTCGCGACCGAGCTGCTGAGCCAGGGAATGGTAAGTCGAGATCAACTGCTCTCCGATCGCCGGGAGCTGCTTCATGCTCTGGAACTGCTCTTCACCGACCAGCGAGGCGACTGCGGCCTGCGCCGCCACAAGCATAGCACTGAAAGAACGCGTCTGCACGACGCTCTCTTCCTGTCCCTCCTGGATCACAAAGGCCAGATCGCTCTGCGCGACCAGCTCCGTCTCGCCGTAGCAACCAATATTCACGACTGGCGCGTTGTGCCGGGCTTTGTAGTGCTCGGCCGCCTGGATTGTTTCCGTCGTACGACCCGAGCGAGAAATCGTGAGCAGCAAGGAGTTATTGGTAGCAGGAGTCACCGTTTCGGGAAAGAGTAATAATTCAGATCCGGGGACGGCGCGTGCGCGCGTACCCAGCTGCTGCTGCAAGAGGGGCGCAACAGCCTGGGAGAGATAGTGGGTTGAACCGCAGCCGGTGACCAGAATGTCTGAAAATTGGCCTGCATCCCACAGATTTCGTAGCGTGGTCTGTTTGTCTGCGGCTACCTGCAAGGCCGCTTGCCAGGCAGCAGGTTGCGTCAGAATTTCCTTGAGGGTATAGCTCTCCTGCGTAGTAGCAGGCTCTATTATAGATTGCGAGTATTCGAGGTCGCTCATCAAAACTAGCTCCTTTGTGCTATCGATCTTCTGTCGTCACAATGACCGGTGCATCATCGCGAATAGTGCTTACTCCGCCCTATCATTGTGCACCAGAACCATGATCGATCAAATCCGTAAGGTAATGATCAAAAATATTCAATCATCACATTTGTATTATCACCTTTTTGGCGCTAATGTCAATGGTTGAATCACCTATTCATCAGGTTTTGCCACATTTGCTTGACAGGAAAGAGAGGCGAGGCTATAATCAGACACGGTTCTTTACAATATTGATCGCTTTTGACCGTTTCAGAGTGATAGTTGTCATCTATCCGAAAGTAACCCTATCAAATGAGCCGTCTACCTGTATAAAGGGTATCAGAGATCTGATTGCAACGACTTGCACTCCGGCATGGTTGCCAGTAGTATAGTATATGCACAGGATGCAGATCCATGAAAAACGCTACAACGCGAGGATATATGCAATTAAATACCGAAAGGTTGCAACTCATCGAACGCCTCATCAACGAACGCCAGCATGTACGAGTTGCAGAACTAAGTAAATATTTTGAGGTAAGCGAACCAACGATCCGACGCGATCTGCAAAAGCTAGAGGAAATGGGTCGGATACGGCGCGCGCATGGCGGCGCAAGTGCGGTAGAGCAGGCAATGCCCGAACCGCCCATTGCGCAGCGCGTCGTGGAATATATCGAAGAAAAGCGTCGTATCGGACAGGCGACAGCCCAATTGATCCAGGATGGCGAGACGATCTTCCTGGGATCGGGAACAACGACGCTGGAAGTCGCCCGCTGCTTGCACGAAAAGAAGAACCTGACTGTGATCACCAATGCGATCAATGTCGCGCAATGCCTGGCCAGCAATTCCGACATCAACGTGATTATTACCGGTGGTGTTCTGCGTCACTCTGAACTTTCCATGATCGGCTATATCGTCGAGCAAACGTTGAAAGAGCTGCATGCCGATAAAGTCATTGTGTCGATGCGCGCGATCAGCGTGAACGAGGGCCTGACCAACCATAATCTCTTGGAGACCATGACGGATCGGAAGATCATTCAGCTCGCGCGCGAGGTGATCCTGGTCGCCGATCATAGCAAGTTCGGCAAAGTTTCCACGGCGGTCGTCGCGCCCATCACGGCCGTGCATAAGGTGGTGACGGACGCTGAGACCCCGCTGGAAACGGTTCAGAGTTTGCGCGCAAAAGGTATCACTGTCATTCAGGTGTGAAGCGCGCTGCGTATCATGAACGCGATCAGTGCACGAGCGTGCGCAGATGTGCGCGGATCGCGTCTCCAAGCTGGTGCGTGCTTGCGCTACCACCCAGGTCGGGCGTGAGCGCCTGCCGCGCCGTGAGCACATCTTCGATCGCGCGCATCAGTGTAGCGGCAGCTTCGTACTCGCCAAAGAAATCGAGCATGAGTTGCGCAGACCAGATCGAGGCAATCGGATTGGCAATGCCCTTGCCCGCAATATCAGGAGCCGAGCCGTGAATCGCCTGGAAGAGACTCGGATAGCGCCGCTCGGGATTGAGATTCGCACTCGGCGCTATGCCCATACTTCCCGCAAGCGCCGCCCCGAGGTCCGAAAGGATATCCCCAAAGAGATTCGAGCAGGCGATGACATCCAGGCTCTCGGGTCTTGAGACGAAGCGCGCGGCTAAAGAATCGATCAGTTGCTGCTCATGCGGAATTTCCGGATAGTCGGCTGCCACTTTTGCAAAGACCTCATCCCAGAAAACCATGTTATATTGCAGGCTGTTCGACTTCGTGGCACTGGTCACCTTCCGACGTTTATGTTCGCGTGCATACTGGAAGGCGTAGCGAATAATACGCTCGGTACCTGAACGAGTGAAGACCGTCGATTGAATGGCCACCTCGTCGTCCATCCCCTGATGGACACGCCCACCCACACCCGCATACTCGCCCTCAGTATTTTCACGCACACAGATCATGTCGATATCCGCGAGTCCCTTATCCGCCAATGGGCTCTTCACGCCCGGAAGCAGACGTATGGGGCGCAGATTTACATACTGGTCGAATTGCTGGCGAATCGGCAACAACAGGCCCCAGAGCGTAATATGGTCTGGCACGCGTGGATCGCCAACGGGACCAACCAGCATGCCATCAAACTTTCCCTGTTGCAGAAGAGATGTCCCATTAGCAGGCATCATCGCCCCTTCACGCAGATAGTAATCGCTACCCCAGTCGAACTCCTGCGTCTCCAGACGAAAGCCGCCATGCAATTCAGCGAGCACTTCCAACGTCTGGACGCTCTCTGTAATAACTTCTTGCCCGATACCATCCCCTGGTAGCACCGCAATGTGATAATGTTGCATCTTCCCTATTCCTTTTCTATGCCCTATGGATTCTACACCCTATGGACATTCGATTAACCCCAAATCATCTCCGTATCCATTAACCCCAAATCATCCCCGTATCATTAACCCAAATCATCCCCGTAGAGGCGGGGGGGGGGGGGGGGGGGGGGG
>DATJHM010000097.1:0-9408 GCA_035493895.1 Ktedonobacteraceae bacterium | reverse complement strand
AGAGAGTCAAGATCCCAGAAAGAGAATCTGGTTGATAGGTTGCAGGTGGACACCTGGTAACAGGCGAAGCAAAGCAACACTAATGATCGTACGGCTTGTTTCACTTGCACGCGTTGTGGCGCGCTCGCTGCTTCATCTTGGAGGCGCGCTCAACAAAATTGAGGTAAGATACAGAATATGTCAGTGTACAAAAGCCATTTATAGAAACAGTAAAAATGTTATCCTATAAGTGGCTTTTTTGTGTCTCATTGGCTATCTCATAGGAGCGCTTGTTCCAACCGATGCTTGCAGGAAATGGCAAATAATGATGCTAACCTTCATAGACAGAGGCCAGGTACTAGATACTATTTATCCTATCAGAGAAAGCGCGTACCGTATCTCCGTTTGCACTTCTCCATCTTCTTCCGTCCCTCTCGCCTCCTGTAAAGCCTGAAGTGCCTGCTCGCCCCCCAGACGACCAAGCGCCCACGCAGCATGGCCTCTCACCAGCGGCTCCTCATGGCGTAGGGCCTGCATAAGTGCTGGCACTGCCCGTCGATCCCCGCTATTGCCCAGAGCCACACAGACGTTGCGTAGCAGCCCACGCCGCTTTGTTCGCTTAATAGGACTTCGCCGAAATCGTTCCCGAAACTCTTCTTCAGTCAGAGCAAGCAACGGTATAAGCTCCGGTGTGGTTCCAATCTGTGTTCGCGGCTGGAAAGCCTGCTGTCCCTGAAACATCTTTACTGTTCTCTGTTGAGCTTGAATCGGTGAACCCTTGCCTGTACGTTCAGGCAGACCCAGGCGCCTCTCTGCGCTTTTATTGACCGGGCAGACTTCCTGACAGATGTCACAGCCGAAAATCAGGTTTCCCATCAGTGGCCGTAGCTCAACAGGAATGCTCCCTCTCAGTTCGATGGTCAGGAAGGAGATACAGCGAGGCGTATCTAGCTTGTATGGGTCAGGTAAAGCCCTGGTTGGGCAGGCATGCAGGCAGATCTCACAACTGCCGCAATTCGTTTTGAGAGGCTCATCAGGGGCTAATGGCAGATTGGTGACAATCTCAGCCAGAAAGAGCCATGAACCCCAGCCCTTCGTCAAAATATTGGTGTTTTTGCCGTACCAGCCCAGGCCAGCCCGTTGCGCGACTGCACGATCTACCATGCGTCCGGTATCAACAAATAGCCGGGTTTCCAGTCCCTCTCCCAGCTCCTCTTTCGTATAGTCTCGAAGCCAGGTTGCAAACTGCTGGAGCTTTGCCTTGATCAGGTCATGGTAGTCATCTCCCCAGGCATAACGTGAGATGCGCCCACGTGGGGAGTCGCTTTCTTCCTCATCCGGCTGCTCAGTCAGATAGCACATGCCAAGTGTGATGATCGATTGCGCCTCTGGCAGCAAGGCATCAGGGTGGCAGGAGACCTCTGCCCGCTCGGCTGTGAACCAGGGCAGACCGTCCATCAACCCTCGGGCGATACGCTCTTTGAGGATCTGCTCGGCTTCTGCAAATGCTTCCGCCGTCGTGATTCTGACGGTGTCGAAGCCGAGCGTATAAGCATATTCTTTAATTGCCTGTGTAGTAACCATGAGTTGCTCTAGTTGGTGACATCTCTCCGTTTGTTGATCAGGCACGCACTTCCAATGAATATAATAACGTATGCGAGGAGCACAAGAATGGCATGCAGGTCAGAGCCGGTTCCCGCTTCATCTCCTGACAGATAATGCTGTTGATTGTTTAACAATGTATTGATATTGTTGCTGATGAAGTAGTCGGGCACTGCCTTCAAAATGTTGCTGAGAATACCTTTGGTGACGCTGCCCATGAGTAAAAAGATGCCGCCCAGGATGCTTTCCAGACCCCACCAGAGGAGTGCACCTGCCAGGCCCGCCGCCGTTGCTTTTCCTAGTGTGGAGATGAAAAGCGCAATAAGCGCATATATCAATAGGCCCAGTGCAATTATGCCAAGATAGGCTGCGGCGTGAAGCATATGTTCTGCGGTGAAAAAGCTAAAGTCTATTGGCTGACCAAGGATCAGGCTCAGTAATCCCCCCATCAGGATTCCTGCCAGCGTGAGGACAATCACTCCCACGACTGTACAGGTCAGCAAGCTAAGTGCCTTTGCAAGCAAGAATTGCGTGCGCGTCGGGCCACGTGTGTAGAGCACGCGGATGGTGCCTATCCCGTATTCTCCCCCGACAATTGTGCCCGCTAGAATAATGATCAGTACAAGCCCTAATCCCTGTATGATCTGACTGCTTGTAAGAAATGATTCGGGTAAACGTAACGGACTGGAAAGCGTATACAGATTCGCTTGTTTGGCAGCCTCAGCCTGTTGATAATCGGCTTGAGTCGCTGCATGGCTCAGGCAGTCCTGCCCTGTATCTGCAATACTCCCACATGGTGGTGCCAGATAGGCGCTGACCGGGGCAGAATTGGCAAAAAATGCTTGCAGGCCGGTAAGTGACAGACCAAGCAGGACGGTGCAGATGGCTATGATGCTTAAAACTTTTGACATAGGACGGCGCCGCAATTTGTAAAGCTCTGCTCCCGTCAGGCGGAGCAACACGCTGACGTAGTCCTGATGCCCCATGAAGACGTTTTCGCTGCGTTGTACGGGCGTTACCGGCTGCTCAGATGTTGTCTGTGGTACACTACTCATACGCTTCCTTTCGTGCTCCCGCTTGAAATTTCTGCTCTGGCTTGCTCTGATGTAGATGTCAGACCAGGCTCGAGAAGTATCTCCCCTAAGCTGGGACGCGTTGTGCCTCCTGCGGCCGTTGTGACTTCCAGGAAGAGCTCTTCGAGGCTGCCTTCGTGGGGATGGATGGCGGATGCGAAGAGTTGGTTGCGGGCCAGGAGCTCATTGATTTCTGCTGCATGGCTGATAGGCGCGTTGATGAGGATCTTGAGTTGCCCCTGCCGTCCCGACTGAAGCTGGATGTCTCGCAGCCAGTCCGCTCCTCGCTCTTTCGCCTGTTGGAGTAAATTCAGCGCGTAATGGGTCTCTTCTTCTTTATCAAGCCGTACTTCAACCTGCTCGTTCTGACGCACAAGCTCACTGACATTTCCCTGTTTGACCATATTGCCCTTTTGTAGGATCGCTACTCTGTTACAGACCTGCTGCACCTCATAGAGAATATGGCTGGACAGGAAGATGGTTTTTCCAAGGGCCGCCAATCGCAGTATCAGGCGGCGAATCTCGATGACTCCTGCTGGATCGAGTCCGTTCGTTGGCTCATCGAGCATCACCAGTTCCGGATCATTTAAGAGGGCCGCCGCAATCCCTAACCGTTGCTTCATTCCTAGCGAATATTTACGATAGGCCAGCTTTTCGTACGCTCTGAGCTCTACTATCTCCAGCACTTCTGCTATTCGCCCATCGTTGCTTCCTCCAGAGACCATTCCTGCGACGGCGGCTATGATACGGAGATTATCCAATCCTGAGAGGTAAGGGTAGAAAACCGGGGTCTCTACGATTGCCCCGATACGCTGTAAGATCGCTGGAAGGTGGGTGGCATTATCCATGCCGAACAAGATGGCACGCCCCGCTGTCGGACGAATGAGCCCCAGGAGCATGCGGATGGTGGTGGTTTTCCCTGAGCCGTTTGGTCCCAGAAAGCCAAAGACATCACCTCTCATCACCTCAAGATGCAGGTCGTTGACTGCAACCAGGTTGCCAAATACCTTGGTCAGGCGGCTTGTGCTGATTACTGGCATGCCATCTATCTGCGGTATGATACTATTCACTACCGGCTCCTTACTATTGAAGTGTAGGACCTTATTTTACCATGCCTGTCTCTCTTTTTTTGCTCTCTATGCTAACGGAGAAACATGCGTTACGTATCTCGTTAAGTATGCACGCTTTCTCTCTTGCTGACAAGTACCTTTACGTATGGTATTCTCCTCTGACAGGCCTTTGCTGTCTTTTCTTTCTTTTTTGTCTTCCCTTGTATATCATGTTGCTTGTCTGTTAGACTACATAATGAAGAATGTACCATACCATGTGTTTCCTGGTAGCTACCGCTTTCAAGGAGTCTACTATGCACGATCAGAGTCCTCTCCACGGCTTGTCTGATCCTCAGGACCATAGTCTCGGCAGCCAGGATGCTCCGACTGAGTCTAGCTATGATGATGCTTCGACTGTTCCTTATGTCCCTTATAGAACTCAACCTCTGCCAACGACACCAGAGCAGGATGGGACTTTGCCAACGACACCAGCACAGGGCGATGATGGGACTTTGCCTGCTATGGCCTCCCCTCCTCTCTCGGATTTTCAATTTTCGACGGAAAAATTGCCCGATTCGTCGCAAAAACGTCGGCTCTGGTTCAAACTCGGCCTCGGCCTCGGTCTGGCTCTGGTGCTGCTTGTCTTTGCTGCTATGGCCATCTATGGGTATGTAGATCGTCCTACTCCTCAGAAAACTTTGGATGCTTTTTGTTCGGCTTTGCAATCTGAGAATTACCATGAGGCCTATCGCCAATTTACTCCTGCGTTGCAAGGCCAGTTTACAGAACAAGATTTTGCTCTGGTTCTTTCTCACGATAAGGTGGTTACTTGTAGTCATGGTCCCGTCTCTGATGCCAGTTCTATGACCTCGACGAACTTGAAACTGGTACATAAGTCTCGTGGCGTGAATAATGATATGGTCTTCCTCACCAAGGATAGCCAGGGGGCCTGGAAGATTAATGATCTCCAGCGCGTTTCATAAACTTGTCCCCCACTCTTTTTTGCGAGCATTCTCCTGATCATAAGAGGGAGAATGCTCGTTTGGATGATGGCGATCTTTCATGGACAAAACTTCTCCATGTGTGCTAGACTCATTGCAGCAGCTATGACGAAATGAGGGCATGGTGTAATTGCTGAGTATCCCTCGTGATCTTTGCTGCTCTTGTGACTATTTCAATTGGTGGAGGAGTCTACTATGGATGCGGCCCTCTCCGGCCCTACTGGACGTGTCGAACTCGGAACGACCACTCTGACGATTGGTCGCTTACCTGCGAATCAACTTGTTGTCAACGATGCAAAAGCTTCGCCCCAACATGCTGAGCTCCGCCTCGATTCTGATGGCTATGCTGTAGTCGATCTCGGTAGTACCGAGGGCACGTTTGTCAATGAACAACGCCTCGCATCTTATACCCCTCAATGCTTACATACCGGCGATAGTATTCGTATTGGCGATACATGCTATATCTATGAGGTCGAGAATCCGCCCACTCCAACAACTACTACTGGCTCCCTTTCTTCTCTGCCGACGATCACGGCGCAAGA
This sequence comes from Ktedonobacteraceae bacterium, assembly GCA_035493895.1. Lineage (GTDB taxonomy): Bacteria > Chloroflexota > Ktedonobacteria > Ktedonobacterales > Ktedonobacteraceae > DATJHM01. The sequence goes on along the minus strand of DATJHM010000097.1, from coordinate 4,162 downwards.
CTCTGTACTGCCATCCGCGCAACAGAAGCAGCCAGAGTATCAGGGCGTCTCTCCTATCTACTCTCCTCCGGCTCAGTCAGGGGTACATCCCACTTCCCAGGGATATTCTGTGCATTCCAGCCCTCTTCCTCCTGCCCCACAATCAGCTGTTGTTCCTCAGGAAGAGGCGAGTAACGCCCCTCTGCCTTTATCTCCTCCGCAAAAGAGCCATAAAATGCTCTGGATCATTGTGGGGGCGGCGGTCATTTTCCTCGTTCTGCTAGGGAGTATTGTTGGCATTCTGTTCTCTCTCAATCGTTCCACGCCTGCCAGAACTCTGGATGCATTCTGTTCTGATGTTCGGAACAAAAATGGCCGCGATGCTTTTAATCTGTTGAGCGATGGCCTGAAAAGTCAGTCTACGGATGAGAGAACGCTCTTTATCTCTGCTATCAATTCAGGTCAGATTACTGGTTGCTCTTACTCCTCTCCCACGATCTCGGATAGCGATGCCAATGCTGAGCTCACGTTCACTGCCATCGGTGGGAGATCTCAGACGGTGACGGTCTTGCTCATTCTGGATAGCCGGGGTGTCTGGAAAATTAACCGTGTGCAAATTATTCAGGCATAAACCGATCAGCAGGTGTTTATCACTTTTGTCGCTTTCCTCACAGAGATGACGAAACACCGCTTGCTACCCTCTTGCCTTGTTCGTGATTGTCACGTTATGCTATAATCCGATAAAGAAAATTATTTATAACGTGCGTCTCTTGCGTCTATAAAAAGCGCATATCTGTTTTTCTCAGCCTTAGCCAGTCCCCTGAGAAAATCACGTAGACCACGCGTAATGCCTGCTGCCTCGTTGCAGCCAATACTGTCTCCCCTGTTCCTTGCATAGACACGTCGCTTGCGGCGTTTTGAATAAGGTACCCAGGAAAGGACTTTAGAGAAATGATTGATCCTGATAGCGAATTGGAACCTCGATACCGCTCGGTTATGACGACCCCCGACTGGTATCAGACCAATATTCCGTGTCAGGTAGGTTGTCCCGCTCATACCGACGTATCTACCTACATTGGATTGATTTCACAGGCACGTTTTGATGAGGCATATCTTCTCAACCGCAATGCTAACGTTGTTCCTGGTGTGCTGGGACGTGTCTGTGCCCGCCCTTGTGAGCCTGTCTGCCGCCGCAATAAGATCGATGGCAAGCCGATCGCTATTTGCTGGCTAAAACGCGCTGCTGCCGATCACCGCGAGTATCGCCATCACGCTCCACGTCCTCCTGTCACTAAGGAACAGACGGTGGCGATTATCGGGGCTGGCTCTGCCGGTATGGCCTGCGCCCGCGATCTACGCGAGATGGGCTATGCTGTGACGATTTATGAACAGTATCCCACCGCCGGTGGCGTGATGGTGAACGGTATTCCTGTCTGGCGCTTGCCTCGCGAGGTGACCCGCGAAGAGTGCGATGAATATATGGAGGACATCGGCGTCGACGTGAAATATAATGTTCGCGTTGGTCGCGATATCCAGATAACTGATCTGCTCAATCAGTATGCTGCTGTCTATGTCGCTGCTGGCTGCTACATCCCGAATCCGCTCACTGGACCCGATAATAAGGTGATCCCGGGCGCGGATCTCTTTGGCGTGGTAGATGGTATCCGCTTGCTCGAGAAGACCAATTATGGCGAGCCTGCCTATATTGGCAAACGTGTCGCTATTCTGGGCGCTGGTTTCACTGCCATTGACTGTTGCCGCACTGCGATCCGCTTCGGCGCTGAGAAGGTCTATGTGATGTATCGCCGCTCGAAAGAAGAGCAGCCCACCGACGAATATGAGGTCGATGAGGCGGTTCTGGAAGGCGTGGAGTATCACTATCTCGTTTCTCAGACGGCCGTTCTTACTGAGGATGGCGTTCATGCCAGCGGGATGCGTTTTACGCGCAATACGCTGGGTGATCCCGATGCAGGCGGTCGCCGTCGCCCAATCGCGATCCCGAATAGCGATTTTGAGATCAAGGTGGATACGGTTGTTCCTGCCTTCGGTCAGTATAGCGATACTTCCTGGCTCCAGGCCGAGGAATTGGGCCTGGAGGTCAATCGTTATGGTGTGCCGCTGGTCGATTTCGATACCTGGATGACGAGCCGCGATGGACTGTTTGCCGGTGGCGACTACACTGCCGGGGCGCGCAATCTGATCTCGGCAATCGGCGATGGCCGTGATGCCGCCGCTGCAATTAATCGCTATCTTGGCGGCTCCGATCTGCCCGCTGAGGCTGCTGAAGAGATTGAGCTGCCCGATTATCGCCGTGGTATGGTCGATAATTATGAGTCAATTCCTCACCAGCTGATCTCTTCTCTTCCTCTCAAGGAACGCTATAGCTATACTCGGGAAACTGAGACCGGCTATACTCCTGAAGAGGCTGTGATTCAGGCTCGCCGCTGTCTGCAATGTCAGTTGAATATTATGATCGATCCTTCGATCTGTATTCTCTGCTCCGGCTGCGTCGATATCTGCCCTTATGACTGCATCAGTATGGAGGGCCTCTCACGCGTGGTGAAGGGCGATCCTATGCACCAGGGGGCCGAGTCCTGGACCGGTGGCGCTGATATGATTATCGATGAAGAGAAGTGTATCCGCTGTGGTCTGTGTATTGTTCGTTGTCCTACAGACGCTATCTCGATGATCCAGTTCGAGGTTTCCAGCCCCAATAGCCGCTGGAGCGTCTCTAAGATTCCTGTTCTGAATGTCAAATAGATGCTAGCAGAAAACAGGTAGGCAGTCACTTGCTCTACCTGTTTTTTGTGCCCTTTGTCGGTTGAGGAAACGAAAGCGCAAGCTGCTGCGTATATGGCAATAAAGAGAGGAAATGTGTGCATGAAGCAATCGCTGGTACAACTGAGCCGCACACTCGCTTATGCTTTGCGCCATGATCCCGCAAGCTTTGGCCTCCAATTAGATGCTGAAGGTTGGGTCGATGTACAGGATGTCTTGCATGCTCTCTCACAACGTCGTAGTGCCTGGAGCCAGCTGCGTGAAGAAGATATTGTGGCGCTCATGGCTCAATCCGAGAAACAACGTTTTGAGCTGCGCGATGGCCGAATCCGCGCGTATTATGGGCACTCGCTTGCTCAGAAAATACTGCATACGCCATCTTCTCCTCCAACGTTCCTTTTCCACGGGACTACGCCACAGGCCTATGAGTACATTCGGCAACAGGGTTTATTGCCCATGGAACGCCAGTATGTCCATCTCTCTGCGGAAAAAAAGACCGCTCTCCAGGTAGCCAGACGCAGAACGACCTCGCCCGTCCTCCTGAAAATTGCTGCTCAACAGGCTGAGCAACAGGGGATACATTTTTATCTGGGCAATGATATGGTCTGGCTGGCTGATGAAATTCCGCCGCACTTATTCTCGCTAGAACAAACAGAGTAAGACGTAGTAACAAAGTGTGGGTCGTGTTCCCGTCCTGGCATCGGTACATTGGTACTTACTAATTGCGGAAACGTGTGGTAATAGGCATACTTTGAAGCAAGAGACTATGTGTGTAAGAATCGAAACTGTGTCGTTTATGAAAAGGAAATACGGAATGCTTGATAAGCGTATAAAACTTGTAATAGTAAGTGGGTTGTGTGCTCTGACGCTATTGTTGGCGGCCTGCGGTGGCCCCACTTCTTCTCCCGGAACTGGCCAGACAAATTCCAATGGTACTTCTGCTCCGACAACGGTGACAACGGCAAATGCCACGGTTGTGACAGGCAGCAATGGGGCTACCAATGTGACGCCCCCTTCAGGCCCAACTATTGTTACTTCACCAACTCCTATTCCGGGCAGTAACGGTAAAGGCCAACAACTAAAACTTGCGGATCGTATATTGTTAATCACTAGTGCTACGAAGCAAAATGGTGCCGATCCTACTTCGGTCTCTATTGTCTTGGCGCTAACGGTCAAGAATACCAGCCCCAAAGGCTTGACAATCCAGAACCAGCCAGAGTTTTTCCAGCTTGTTGGGAGCGAGGGCGACACCTTTGGGAAGCAGTCCAATAGCTCCGATTCATTCTATGGCCCGATTAACGCCAATAGCCAGCGTTCCGGCACCATCGTGTTTCAGATACCCGCCGCTGCCGTCAAGGGTCTGCGTTTGATGTACCGGACAGAGAATCAGAATGAAACAGTCTTT
>DATJHM010000096.1:0-22912 GCA_035493895.1 Ktedonobacteraceae bacterium | reverse complement strand
TTTCCCTCCAGAGACGTGCCCCTTATACCGCTCGATCTGGTAATATCGTTTTTCGTTGATCATAGATACCTTCCGAATTTTTGGGAGGGGCCTTTCCCTCACGTAATAGTATGGCTAAAAAGATGTGGGTAAAAGACAGATTCGCCATGGCGTCCCTACTGAGAAAAGCTGACACGGCGGAAATGATGGGAGATGCGTCTTATTGACGTGACATTGCCGCTTGTCTGCGACCGGGGCGGCCACCACCTACGTCGTCGTCACCCCGGTCGCAGATAAACGGGCGACGCTACAGGGAAGGATGGGAGTGGTGCAATGGGAAGGATGGAAGCGGTGTAATGGAATAGATTTTTGCGCCCCTTATCTTAGCTAAAGGGAAAATTGCGTGAGATAGAGTGTAGTGCATATCACAAAGCTCTCACATTTTTTCGGATCTCTTCAATAAATACCTGAAAAATGCCTGAAAAAAATTCTTCCGCTGCTTTTTTGCAGAGGAGGTTTTTTTCATTATTTCACAAGATCTGAGGTGCGGCTGTGTAAAAGTTTTGTTTAAAGGAGGGAGTCAGGCGTCTTAGCAAGCCTGATGAACCATGTGCGGCATTTTTATGGTTGAGGTAAAATGGGAAGTTCAGACATTGCATTAGAAATCGAATATAAGTTATAGATGGATCGTAGTATATTCGACAACTCACAAAATAAGTTCATGGCTAATATTTGTGGAGTGTGCTATAATATATTATATTGGTGGAACGACGTTCTATCGTTACAGAAAAATTTGAAGTGCGTGCTCCGTACAGTAGGTGGTTGTTGAAGCATCTTGAGAAGAGATGCTTTTTTGCGCGAAAGTTCTTGAGTACAACTTTTCGCATCGAAGAGAGGAGAAGACTCCATGAGAATAGCGCATATCGCGCCGCCGTGGATAGCTATCCCGCCGAAAAATTATGGTGGCACTGAAAATGTTCTTTATCATTTGATTGAAGAGCAGGTGGCACAGGGTCATGACGTGACGTTGTTCGCCCCTGGTGATGCCAGAACTTCGGCCAACCTGGTCTCGTTTTTCCCGAGATCATTGATTGATTCAGGTATTCCATGGCAAGCGCATATGAAAGCGTTCTATCACCTGTTCAAAAGCGCAGAATACATCAAGACGCACACCTTTGATGTTGTCCATGGACACCTTTCTTCCAGTGCTGACATGTATATCTTTCCGCTCATGGCAGATGTTGCGACGCCGTTTGTTGTAACGTTGCACAGCCGTTTTCCATTTGATCGGGTCCAGCCATGGACAGGGGATGCCGACCGGTATTATATGGAATGGGCGGAGAAGGTGCCGATGGTAGCGATTAGTGAGCGATCGCGTGAGGAAGTGCCGTTCAAGTTGAACTTTATTGGCGTCGTACATCATGGTTTGCCGATATCGCAAGTTCAGCCGACAGTAGAGCAGCCGGAAGATTATCTTGTCTGGTTGGGGCGTATGGTCCCAGAGAAGGGAACGCATGTCGCAATCGAGGCGGCGAAAAGAGCAGGTCGCAGGTTAATCCTGGCAGGCACAATTGATCATCATTTGCAGGAGTCAGTGGACTATTTTGAAAAGATGGTCAAGCCGCAGATTGATGGTGAGCAGATCACGTATATTGGTCCCGTGAACCATGCGCAAAAAGTGGACCTGTTGAGTCGGGCCTATGCGATGTTGAACCCGATCAGCTGGGAAGAGCCATTTGGTATGGTGATGATAGAGGCCATGGCGGTCGGTTGTCCAGTGATTACATTTCCGCGTGGGGCGGCACCTGAGCTGGTCCAACATCGGAAGAGTGGTTTTCTGGCGCATGATTTGCAAGAGATGGTTGGCTATGTTGAGCGCATCCCTGAGCTGGATCGTGCTGCGGTTCGAGCTTATGTTGAGCGCAAATTCTCCGTGCGGGCCATGGCCGAAAATTATACACGGATGTATAAGAAGGTGCAGTTGCACGCCGCACTCACACGGCCCGTGGTTATTCCTTCCAAGACACCCCTGATTACCGCTCCTACACCGGTTGCCCGGCTCATTGAATCTGTCCAGGTACCCTATCAGGCCTCGCTGCTCGCGCAAGCGACCATTGAACAGGCGCAGGCTGTGCTGGAAGTAGAGCCCGGTGCTTAAATGAGCACCGTTTGCACTTAGCGCGGTTGCTAAGGCGCACTCCTCATTGAGGGCAGTGGCGGCATACAATGTTTGTTGCCACGTGGATTTTCCACTGCCCCGTTGCCCATTATCGCTAGATGTGGGCAATAGTATTTATTGATTACCTCGATAGATAAAAGAAATGACCTGAATATATCCCCATGAGTCTGAAGCCTGATAGAGGGTATGGTATACTGTGGCGATAACTATCAGCAGGAAAAAAGCGAGAAGGAGCCAGGACGGTGTTCTATATCGGTTGTCCTCTTTGGGGATATAAGGCGTGGGTGGGCACGTTTTTTCCGCCGCGCACGCCAGCCAATGCGTTTTTGCGTGTCTACAGTCAGCGGTTGAACACAGTTGAGGGAAACACGATTTTCTACGCGCTACCCTCTGCCGAGATGGTTGCTCGCTGGCGTCAGGAGACACCCGACTCGTTTCGCTTCTGCCCGAAAATTCCCCGCACTATCAGCCATGAATCTCTGCTCGCGGAGAGCAAGGAGGCAACGCACGCTGTGCTGGAGCGATTGCGCGGGTTGGGATCGCGGCTGGGACCATTATTTCTGCAATTGCCCCCGTCTTTTGCGCCCGAGCAGATGGCGCAACTGCGCGCTTTTCTCGCTTTCTGGCCGTCTGATCTACGGCTGGCTGTCGAGGTCCGGCATCCCGACTTCTTTCGCGGGGAGCAGTCTGAGGAGCTGGATCGTTTGCTACGCGATTTTCAGGTTGCCCGGGTCATTATGGATACGCGTCCCATTCGCGTTGGCAGTGCTCAAGAGCAGCGGGAGTTTCAGGTACGCGAACGCAAGCCTGATCTGCCCGTGTCGTTGGTGAGCACGAGCGATTTTGTGTTTTTGCGCTATATTGGCCATCCGCGTATGGACGAGAATTTTCCTTTTCTCGATATGTGGGCGAAGCAACTGGCGCAATGGTGGCATGAGGGCAAGACGCTGTATGTATTTTGTCATTGTCCCTATGAAGAGCATTCGCCTGCGATCTGCCAGGAATTTTATGCGCGTATGCGTGCGCTGGTTCCGCTTCCCCCGCTTGAGGAGCCGGAACAGATGACGAAGAGTTCGATTGAGCAGCAACGGTTGTTTTGAATGTTTGGATGCAGGTGAGATACGGGGGACGAGGATCGGGAGAAAGCGCGAGTAATACGCATCAACCTAAGAAAGGTTCGGTTTGACCTCCCGTCTCAATCGATGGCGGAACGGGTTCGTGGAAGGGCAAGGGGGTCGGTGGGGGTCGCGTGGGATGGTAGAAAACACATCCCCTCCCTCTGCGGATGGGCGAGAGGGTCGGTGGGGGAACGCAAATGACCGGTTTTTTCGGGCTCATGCCTCTTTCCTCCCGATCCTGTGTGACACGATTGACCCTCTCGGCTTTCTATTGATCTGCATCATGGCATCTGAACCATTCTTAGGTTGATGCGTATTGATCGCGCTTCATGCCGATCCGCGTTCCCCACCTCCCTCCTTCCCCCACACCCACAGGTAGAGACGATAGGTGTTAGAGGATAAGATCGTCGGGTTCCTCGTTCAGGGGTGGTGCTGTTCCCCAGGCGGTGAGCAGGTTCCAGGTGGCCATGAAATCTGGTTGGTCCATCTCACGGATTGCTTGCTGGTAGATCGCTTCGTAGTTGTCGGGCACGCGCGTCCACTTGCGCAAGAATGGGCCGACGGTCTGATAAGATATGCGAATATTCTCAAAAAAGTGCTGTGCTTCGGGGGTTCCAGTACGATATTCCAGGCTGTAGGCTCGCGATTGCACCTGCCGGAGACCGTGCCGTTGTAGCAGGCCCACCAGTTCGCCATTCACGCCAGGACTGTCGGGAGTGAAGAAGTGTCCGGACTGATACATGGCCTGCACGAAAACGCCAAAGAGACTCAGGTGAGCGGGGCTCTTTGTGACCCAGGTATCGCCTTCAGTGATACGAATCACACCACCGGGACGGGCCACGCGCTGGTACTCCTGCAAAAGTTTGGGCCAGTCCCAGGTGCGCAGCCAGCTCGCCGCAAAGCGATGATTCACCAGATCGAAGAATCGCGAGGGAAATTCGAGCATACGCAGGGCATCGGCGACGTGAAATTCTACGCGGTCGCTGACCTGCGCGGCTACGGCCTGCTCACGCGCATATTCGATGAATGCATGGCTCGCGTCCACACCAATCAGCAAAGTGCTGTCTGGCAGAGTTTGCGCCAGTTCAATGAGCCAGCCACCAGTGCCACAACCAACATCGAGCACACGCCGGAACATAGTCGGGTCGGGCTGCTCTGGCAAGACGCCACCCATACTTGCAGTGGTCGTACGATCCAGGAGTTGCAAACGCTTCAGCTCATCTCGATTGGCACGATCCTGAACAAAATAGGTGCTGGGTTGCTCTCGTTTGGGTTCCGGTGGAATGGGCATAACTTGATGTTCGCTTTCTGGAACGAGCAAAGAAGATGCCTCTTTGCCCTTTTCCTCTGGATCGGCTCTTTATTTCAGCAGAAGCCGTTTGGCTATCTTTACACCCGATAATATCAGCAATACTATACAATAGATGTAGAAATTTTGCAATGGTTATCTACATTTCTTCTTATCTTATGTAGGCATCTATCCTGCGCACAATCAAGAAAATGAGAGTCAATCATCCTTGTAGTAGCACACGTTTCTGTGGCAAGCGAACCCGTGGGAAGGGCGGAACGCCACATCTGCGGGGCGAGAGGGGTCGAGGGAGTTCGCGGACGCCATTCAGCTGCGGCTTCATGGCGTCCCTGCTGGGCGGTACGAACGGGCGCTGGAGAGCGTTGTCCCCGTTTCTCGTCATCCCAGAGAACGCAGGTTTTTCATTTTTCAGGAGAAGGGGTCTGCGCTCGGATGAGAAGCCGCATCAATTGCACAAAGGTTGGGGCTTGTTCGCCGAGTTCGTGAAAGAATTGTTCATCGACGGCCTCGACCACGGCCATTGCTTGTTGTGCGACCGTGCGCCCTTCTGCGGTCAACGACACTACCCTGGCACGGGTATCAGTGGGGTGGACGGTTCGTGTAAGCAGGCCTTTCTCCTCAAGAGTGCGCACGACCTGGGAAGTCATCATACTATCGGTGTGGGCATAACGAGACAGGATTGCCTGACTCACCACCATCTCAGAGCGCTCCAACCAGGCAACACCTACCAGCAGCACGAATTGCACATGCGTGATCCCCAGGGGAGCAAGCGCTGCACGAATGCGCTGCTGCCACTGGTTAGTGAGTTGCCAGAGTAAAAAGCCAGGGCTCTCATCGGACTGCTCAAAACGAGAGAGTGGCATCAACATCCTCCCCCAGTTCAGCAACATCCACACCCATTGCCCGGGCAAGCAGCAGGAAATCAGCACGGGGCACGGCGAGATGGCCAAAGCGGAAGCGTGCGCCCCAATGCTGTTTGTCGGGCAAAAACGTCAGATCAGCAAGCACTTCCTGGATGGGAACCTGACGACAAGAGAGATAGCGAACCGTATGGCGGAACGGCTGGAAATCAGCGGAGAGCGTGACCTGGTACGAGGCCGCAGACGTGATTTGTCCGATGGCCGTAAACGCCTGCATGGGAGTGCCGGACGGGTAACTCGTGCGTGGTGAATAGTAGATGAGCCAGTCGCCCTCGTGCATACGAGCAAGAGGGGGGCGCTTCCCATGGTTGAGTTGCGCAAAACCTGACTCAACGCCTCGCTGAACATGCTCATAAGAAACGACACCCAGCCAGAAATGGGTCTCAGCCATGATTAGTGCTCCTCAGCATAGCGGGCCAGAGAGGTGACGGTATCCAGTAATTCCTCTTGCTTAAAGCCCATCTCTTGAGCGAGCTGTTCCGCATCAGGCCCTTCGATCTCGATACTATGCGTGATCTGCGTCCCCTCTGCCAGCGGAGTCAATACGTGACGAGCAATGATGGCAGAGTCTGCTCCAATGGGGGTACGATCAACAAAGCTATGCCCTTCCTCGACAAGGATCAGGGTAAAGGGTAGATCTGGACCTCCCACCGGTTGCAAATTCCCGGCAGTGCCCGCTGCGAAAGGGCCATCAAGCTTATAGTAGGCGAGCCCATGGTCCCAATGAGGCCAGTGAGCAGTATCACGATAGATTGCCCAGATGCGCGAAGCAGCAGCGGTGGTATATGTTGTGGCAGAAGTGCTCCACATGAGCGTATACCTCTTTCTTTTTTATAAGCGCACTTATAATAAGTGTGCTTACTATATTATATGCGCGCTTATTATAAAAATCAAGAGGTTGCTTTTGTCGTTCGCTAAGAAATCCGACATAACATTCTTCCATCCTTTTCGTTACCCTGTGCAATTTTTACACTTCCCGATAGCGCTGAGGAGACACATACAGCAATTGACAAAGCGTTTTATCTTACGTATAGTATTAAATATAAGCCCGTATTTATTTGTATATTTCCATTTTTTACATATATACTTCTCCCATTTTATAAATAGCGATCTACTTATTACAAGGCGTATGGGTTTTCAGCTGCTTTTCTTCTGTGATATGACGGTTTTTCAGTGTTCATTTTGCCCATATTACGCGAAAACGATGCACATTTAGTCGAAAGATTTTTCTATTCTTTTTTTGTTTCCTTGCTAGTGATACTTGACAAGTACCGGGAAGTATGGCACTATACGAGATCATAAAGAGCGTTCATCTTGTGGTCTATACAACTGGTTAGCCATATCAGAGAACGACCACAAATGGGGAAAAAAAAGAAGCGAGGAGAGAGGACGATGAGTTCTATCACGCGTCGACAATTTCTTGTTGATGGGGGTAAAGTGGTAGCGGGTGCGGGCACAATGGCTGCCTTTCTGGCGGCCTGTGGTGGTTCAGGTACGAGTTCGGGAGAACTGACACTACGCTATTGGAATTTAGGATATCAGCCGCATGGAGCCAACCAGACCGGTGTGCTCACGGATGCAGCAGTAAACGCTTACCTCAAATCGCATCCCAACGTGAAGGCAACTACGACTGGTTATACAGGTGATCAGGCGGGCTTCACAAAAGTCACCCAGGCCGTGCGCGGTGGCAGTTCCGTTGACCTCTTCCGCCTTCCGGCCGATGAATTGCCCATCCTCGTAGCGCAGAATGTGATCGCTCCTATTGATGATTACTTAACCAGCGACGATAAAGCTGATATTTACCCCTATTTGCTCGATGCCGTCACATACAATGGCAAAATCTATGCCTGGCCGCTCTGGGTTCCGCCGGTTGGGATGTATCTCAACACAGATATTTTCAAAGAGCGCGGCGTTGACCTGCCCGGCGATAACTGGACGTATGAGGAATTCGTCGATATTGCCAAAAAGCTGACGTTTACGCGTGCCAATGGGCAGAAGGTCTACGGCTACACCGCGCTTATTGATCCAGGGGTCGTGAATGCGTGGCCCATCATCATGGGCGATGGCGGGACGCCACTGAGCGCGGACAACAAAAAATATACCTTTAATTCGCCTGAGGGGATCAGCGGTTTGCAGAAGCTGGTCGATCTGGCCCTGAAGTACAAAGTGACGCCGCCCGATTTTGGCGCACAGGCCATCGATGCAATCGTCACGGGCTTCAGCCAGAACAAAAACTATGCGATGTATAGCGAGCCAAGTGGATCGTCCAGCGCATATCAGGCCATGAAGATGAACTTTGCCATTCGGCCTATGCCCATTGGCAAGCTCGGGAAACCGTTCACCACGGGCGGGATTGGCTTGATTGTCGTCAGCCATACGAGCGACACCAATAAGTTGAAGGCATCCATGGATCTGGCGAAGTACCTCACAGGTAGCCAGGTAGCAAAAGACGTTCCGGCCTACTATCTGGCCCCGGGAGCACGTAAATCAGTGACCGTGTCAGATCCCATCAACCAGTTCACACCATTTGTCTCCTACACCTATCTACCACCTATGATTGCGCAGTGGGCGCAGATTCGTACGCTCATCCACACCCAGCTTCAGAATGCGATTCTTGGCAAGACGACTCCAGCAAAGGCATTGAATGATCCTGCCAGCGAGATCAATTCTATCCTGGCTGGCAATCAATAATGCTCAAAGGGGAACAGGATGTCCCTGCCATCCCGTTCCCCTTTGCACAGTCTGTTCCAGGTTCCGGCAGGACACATTGCGGTGCATCATGATCAGGCTGATTCTTCGGCCACATGCAAGACAGTAGTTGTGTAATATCTCCTCACATACCGTGCAATGCGCAGACGTCTCTTGCCGCTTTCAGAACACAGGAGAGCTTCTATGTCGGACTTACCAGTAGCACGTTCGGCGGTACACCCGGTCGGACCCACCGCGAAGGTGAAACGCTTCCTCAAAGAGCATGGATGGAGCTATGCTTTTATCATCCCCAGCATGATCACCTTCATCATTTTTACCCTGATCCCGGTCCTCTGGGCACTCGTCATCTCTTTTCAGGAGAGTGATATCGTCACCAGCAGCAAATGGATTGGCTTCAAAAATTACGTGAATGCGTTTACCACCGATAACGGCGTCTTTGTCCAATCCATTATCAATACGCTTTACTATACAATCCTGACGGTGGTGGCGAATATTTTCATTGCGCTGGTGCTCGCTGCGCTGATTCAGGGGCGCAATAAATATGCCAAAACCGTCTTCCTGGCCGCTTTCTACCTGCCAGCGGTGACCAGTGCCGTGATTATCGCGATTACCTGGAAGTGGATTTATAATTCGGAATACGGCTTCTTAAATTATCTGCTCGGCGTGCTGTTCCATATCCAGCCCATACGCTGGCTTTCCGATCCAAACATTGTGTTGAACAGCATTGTGCTTTCTACGATCCTGACGGTGCCTGCGACCGGAGTCGTGCTTTTCAATGCGGCGATGGGCAGTATTCCGCCGGACTACTATGAGGCGGCAAGGCTGGATGGCGCGGGCCCCATCCAATGCTGGTGGCACGTCACGCTACCGCTCATCAGGTCCACGACGCTCTACCTTGTCGTGCTCTACACGATCGCGAGCTTCGAGGTCTTCGAGAAAGTGTTTATCATGGTGCCAAGCGGCGTGGGCAATAGTACGCAGGTGATCGTGACGCAGATCTATGAAAATGGCTTTCAGCAGTTCCGTTACGGGATTGCGTCGGCGCAGGCGTTCATTCTCTTTCTCATGATTGCGGTGGTCGCGGTCGTGCAATTCCGCCTGTTGAAAAGCGATGTGGAGTATTAATATGGCACAACGTATGGTAAAGGTGGCCGCGACCCGGCGTACGACACCGCTCTGGCTGGCGAAATGGCGAAAAGTGGTGCCCTGGGCGCTCCTGCTGATCGCGGCGGTGATCTCGCTCTGGCCGATGTACTGGCTGTTTGTGACGGCACTGACGCCGACGCTCTATGCGATTAAGACGCCACCCGATCTTTTCCCAATCCATGGGAATTTTTCCAATATCCAGCGCCTCCTGACACAGGCCAGCGACTACTGGTCCTGGGGCGAGAACAGTATCATTATCGCGGTATCGGTTACCGTCTTCCATATCTTCTTTGATACGCTGGCAGGCTACGCCTTCGCGAAGAAACGCTTTCCCGGACGCAACCTGCTCTTCTGGATTATCATTGGCACGATGATGGTGCCGACCTATGTGACGCTCATTCCGATGTATATCGTGACACAGAACTTACATCTGCTCGATACGCTCTGGGCGGTCATTCTGCCGGGACTGGCGAATGTGTTCGGGATCTTTTTGATGCGTCAATATATTCAGACGCTGCCTTCCGAATTGCTGGATGCGGCGCGCATTGATGGCTGTGGCGAACTACGTGTCTTCTGGTATATGATCTTGCCGCTGGCAAAACCGGCGATCGGGGCGCTAGCAATCTTCACGTTTGTCCGTCACTGGAACGATTTCTTCTGGCCGTTGATTGTACTACAATCCAGCAGCAACTATACGCTTCCGGTGGGAGTTGCCGGACTCCAGGGCGAGTTTGCGACCGACTATGGTATTCTCTTCGCAGGCGCGGCCCTGGCCGCGCTACCGATGATTGTCTTCTTCTTAATTTTCCAGCGCTACTTCCTGACCGGGGTACGTATGGGAGCGGTGAAAGGCTAGCTCCATGCAACAGACAATACCGCACCATGTCCAGACCGGGCTCGAAGTAGTGCTTGAGACAGGTCTGCCACAACTCCAGGGGAAACGTGTCGGACTCGTGACCAACGCGACTGGCGCTGATCGTCGCTTGCAAAGTACCGTGGATCTGCTGATGGCTGATGAGCGCATCCAATTACGTGCGCTCTTTGGACCCGAACACGGTATCCGTGGCGATGCGCAGGCCGGGGTGGAAGTAGAGGAGGCGCTTGATCAGCGTACGGGGCTACCGGTGTACAGTCTCTTTGGCAGCACACGACGGCCTACTCCTCACATGCTCAAGGATCTTGACGCGCTTATCTACGATATTCAAGATGTCGGTGTGCGCTACTATACGTACATCGCGACCCTGCTCTACGTGCAGGAAGCGGCGGCACAGGCGGGACTGGAATTTGTCGTGCTCGATCGGCCCAATCCGCTCGGCGGGACACAGATCGACGGCAACCTGCTTGATCCCGCCTTCACGTCCTTTGTCGGCATCTACCCCATCCCGATTCGCCATGGCCTGACGAGTGGTGAACTGGCGCGTCTCTTTGCGGCTGAACATAACTGGCCTGAGCCTACGGTGATATCGATGCGGGGATGGCGAAGAGATCTGTGGTTTGATGAAACAGATCTGCCCTGGTTACAGGCGTCGCCCAATCTGCCAACGCTCGATTCGGTCACACTCTATCCAGGAACGTGTCTGTTTGAAGGGACCAGTTGTTCGGAGGGACGAGGCACGACGCGGCCATTTGAGTGTGTAGGCGCACCCGGGCTCGATCCATTTCAGCTTGTGGCTGAGCTCAACCGGAGAGATATACCCGGCGTGGCCTTTCGCCCGATCTATTTTACGCCGACCTTCTCAAAGCGCGCCCAACAGACGTGCGGCGGTGTACAGGTACATATTCTCGATCGCAATAGCATACAGGCGGTGGAATTGGGTTTGCACTTGCTCCATGCGGTACGAGGTTTGCTCGGTCCAGCTTTTACGTGGATACAGGGGAAGGAGAATAACACATATTTTGCGGATCTCCTGTTTGGCAGCGATAAGCCGCGCCTGGCTTTTAATGCAGGGGCTGAGGTTGCGGAGATTCTGGCGGGTTGGGAGCAACAAAGCGCAGATTTTCGCGCACGGCGGCGTCCATTTTTGCTTTATGAATAGGTACGCGGATCGGCATAAAGCACGATCAATACGCATCAACCTGAAAGTCGAGAGGGAGCCCAGTAGAGGCACGGTGGAGTGATAACGGAACTGTGCCTGGGAACTCGCACGATGCTTCTGGCTCCGCAGGCGATAATAGCAACGAAGGCGATGGCGATTTCCCCCTCTCGGCCTTCAAGTTGATGCATATTGGGCGCAGACCAGCCACGCGTCTACGGGATGAATGGATATTCAGGTAATGCCTATGGAGATTACAATGCCTATAGAGAATGAACCATTTTTTATCAACGCGCTTGAAACGGAAACGATGAATCCGGCATCGACAGAGATCGATCGCATGAGCCCCCTGGAGATTGCGCAGGTGATGAACGCAGAAGATGCGAAAGTGGCGCAGGCCATTGCACAAGAACTTCCACAGATTGCGCATGCTATCGAAGAGATAGCAATTAGATTGCGCCGTGGCGGTCGCCTGATCTATATTGGAGCGGGAACCTCTGGTCGGCTGGGCGTGCTTGATGCCTCAGAGTGTCCGCCCACGTTCAGCACGAAGCCTGAGATGGTAGTTGGCGTCATTGCAGGGGGACCGAGCGCGCTGACGCTGGCGAGCGAGGGCACGGAGGATCGTGTCGAGGTCGGGAGAGCCGATCTCGAAGCGGTACATGTGGGGGCCGATGACGCGGTCGTGGGCATTGCGGCAAGTGGGCGAACACCGTATGTGCTTGGCGCTATGGCATATGCCAGGGAGCAGCAGGCATGCACAATCGGGCTCGCCTGCAATGCGCATACGCCGCTTGAGCAGGCCGTTGAGATTATGATCGCGCCCGTTGTTGGTCCCGAAGTTATTACGGGTTCCACGCGCTTAAAGGCGGGCTCGGCGCAGAAAATGGTCCTGAATATGCTCAGTACGGGCGCGATGATCCTGCTGGGGAAAACGCTCGGGAACCTGATGGTCGATGTGCACGCGAGCAACTACAAGCTAGAGCAGCGCGCGATCAAAATCGTGCAGACGGCAACGGGTCTGACGAGCGAACAGGCCCGGGTAGCGTTGGAGGCGGCGGGAGGCGAGACACGCACGGCAATTGTCGTCGGGCGCAAAAACGTGACGCCCGAAGTGGCACGCGCACAGCTTGCCGCGCACAATGATCATCTACGCGCCGCATTGGAAGCGCTATAATTCGCGGACAGGACAGAAAGGCGAAGGCTTACGTGGATACATATTACATCGGAATCGATGGTGGTGGCAGCAAAACGCTCGCCATCATTGTTGATGCGCAGGGGAATGAGTGTGGGCGCGGGCAAGCGGGTAGCTCCAATCATACAGGAGTGGGACTCGAGCGGGCGGTGAGCAATATTTATCATGCCGTCAAACAGGCCAGCCTGACGTTACAGGAGCAGGCAAATCCATCTGTACACTTCCACAAAGCCTGGCTTGGTCTGGCGGGGGTAGATCGTCCGGAGGATTATACCATGCTCATGGCGCATCTCGCCCCTCTGGCGGATTCGGTGCATCTCACGAATGATGCCGAACTCTTGCTGAGCGCGCTGGAGAACACGGTGGGGATTGCATTGATTGCGGGCACAGGCTCGATTGCGCTGGGTCGGAATGCGCAGGGGCAAACGGCGCGTGCGGGTGGCTGGGGTCACATCCTGGGCGACGAGGGCAGCGGCTACGATATCGGACTACAATGTCTGAAAGCTGTTGCACATGCCGCCGATGGACGTGGTCAGCAGACGCTGTTGCGGGAGCAGGTGCTGGAAGAATGGCAGTTAACGAACGCAGACGGGATCATCGGTCAGGTCTACACCAATCCGGATAAGGCGAAGATTGCCCGCCTCTCGGCCCTCGTCTTCCACGCAGTCCGTCAGGGTGATGCGGTTGCCAGCGCGATTATTCAGCGGGCAGCAAGCGAACTGGCGGCGCATGTAAAAACGGTAAGTGCAAAGCTCAACTATGCACCCGAGCAGGGGATAGCGCTGGCGCTCGGTGGCGGCCTTCTCCTCGGTGAAGCCGACTATCAGAGACAGGTATTGGAGCATGTTCGCCAGCAGCAGGCTGTCGAGATCGTTGTGCCAGTTGAGCAACCGGCGTTGAGTGCGGCACGTGCGATCATTCGTCTCTCGTGAACTAGAAGAATCTCCCATCAATTCCGTAGCGTTGCCGCTTGTCTGCAACCGGGTCGACGACGCGGTGGGAGTCGCCCCCGGTTGCCAATGTCACGTCGATACGCCTGTACCCGGTCCCTCTCCTCGTAGCGTCGCGGCTTGTCTACGTAAGAGCCGAGAGGGCCGGTGGGGCTCGCGGGCAGGGATAAACCGCTGCCCCTACCTGTTCTGTTGAGCGGAACAGGACCGTGTGAGGCACGGAGGGGTATGTGGTTCCCGCCCTCGAAGAAAGGCAGAGGTAGGGATCGCGCTTTATGCCGATCCACGGCCCCCACCGGCCATCTCGAATACCACATCCTTATTTCCGTGACATTGCCCCGGTTGCAGACCAGCCGCAACGCTACAAGGGTGGGGATCGAAGGGCACCGGGTACAGACCATTGGAGGCCCCCTGCCGCTCAGGCATCCAATCCCCGATCGGGTTCGTTGTCAGGAGGGTTCGTAGCGAGGAAGTGGATCGTAGCTGCGCTGTTCTCTGGCAGTTACGTCAGGAGATTGGTAGGCAGGAGATGGATCGTCGTAGTTGCGCTGTTCTCTGCTATGTTTTTTTTCTAACTTGTCCCATTCTTGCTCGTGATATTGCTTTTGAATCTTTGCTTTGTTCTCATACGCAGTAAGAATTTCCTGAAACGAAGGAGAAGTGATCAGGAGCGGTAGTCTCACACGGTCAAGTGCTTTCAGACGGTCAGGTTCGCCCAGAGAGCCCACCTGGTTCCTCATCGCATTGTTGAAAGCAATTAAACTCTTATCTATGAACCAGTTGCCTCAATTGCATCGCATCCTGGCGCTCAGGGGCCTCGGCTTCTCCCTGGAGCAGATTGCTACGGTGCTGGCTGAGGGGATCACGCCGGAGCAGATGCGCGGCATGCTGCGGCTGCGTCATGCCCAGATCAGTCAGCAGCTTGCCGAGGCCCAAAACCGGCTCACTGAAGTTGAAGTACGTTTGCAACAGATCGAACGAGAGGAGCAATTATCTCCGTATGACGTCATCTTGAAGCAGGTCGAACCATTCCTCGTCGCCTCGGTCCGCAAGATTCTCCCCGATCATAGCGCCAGTAGTTTTCTCTTTGCTGAAGTGTACGAAGCGCTTGGTTCCTACGCAGACGAAGCGCTTGGTCCGCATCCAGGCGAGGGAGGGCAAACGCTGGTGCTCTGGTACGATACTGAGTTTAAAGAGCGGGACGTCGATGGAGCGGCTGCATTTCGCTTGCGCTGCCGTGTGCCCGAAAGCGGACACATGCATGTCCATGAGTTGCCCGCCGCCACAATGACTGCCACAGTCCATCATGGCTCCTACGACACCATCGGCGAAGCGCACGAGGCGGTCATCAAGTGGATTGAGGCCAATGGCTATCGGATCAACGGACCAGATCGCGAAATAAATCTATATAACTCTACGCCGATCAGTCGAGACAATCCCTCGTATATTACCGAAATTCAATATCCGGTTGAAAAAGCGGTAGAAAGCTCCTGATCGGGATAACCCACCTGACACAATGCTTGCTGGCTAAACTATACAATTTTGTAGCTTCCTCAGGTCAACCGTATGTTTGTCCATCATGAAGGAGAAACCAGATGAAGACCACTGAACCGCAAATCACTGAGCGAGAGGTGCAGCACTATGTGGGGATTCGTACCCAGGTTCCCATGCAAGAGATGGGGAGCGGCGTGATTCCTCGGCTCCATCAGGAAGTGTTCGCCTGGATGCAAAAGCAGGGCGTGTTCCCGGCCGGTGCGCCCTTCATTCGCTATTATGTCATCAATATGCCGGGTTTGCTTGATATCGAGATGGGCTGGCCTGTTGCCAGCGCGTTGTCAGGGAATGAGCGTATTCGCGCGGGTGTGCTATCGGCGGGGCGCTACGCCTCGCTCATCTACACGGGAGTTGAAAATGGGATCGCTGGAAATAAGGTACTGATAGACTGGGGAACTGAGAAGGGGCTGGTGTGGGACCGCCGGGATGATGCGCATGGCGATGCCTTTGGTTCGCGCTTCGAGTCCTTTCTCACTGATCCAAGGGACGAGCCTGATATGGCAAAATGGGAAACCGAGGTTGCCATTCGGCTGGCGGATGATTAAGAGAAGGTCATGAAGATAAAATGCCCGGAAGGCCGCGAGGAAGAGACCCAGTAGTCGCACGGTGGAGCGAGAGCGGAACTGTGCGACTACTGGATGCGAAAGACGGCCTGTCCGCAAGCTCCACGGCCTTCGATTGATGGATATTGGGCGCAGGCAAACAGCGCCGCTACGGTGTGGTTGCGATCTGGATCATACGCTCGCCCAGACGTTGCAGGGCTGCGCGTAGTTCTGGCGGTTGATGGACAATAAAGGGAACGTTCAGCATCATCAGATAACGGGCCATGCTCTCCATATCATCGTGCTGATCCTGAAGGAGTACGCCGTCTGGAGTAGGTGTCAGTGTTCCATAGAGTGTAGAAATCTTTTGCTGCATAGTCGAGAGATCAGCTTGAAACTCGACTTCTATTTGCACGCCGCGTGCATCATCATATTGCTTCCGCACAAACGCCTCATAATCAAAATCGTCCGCCTTCTCGAATGTCTCTGAGAGGAGTTCTACGTGTTGTATGCGGTCCAGGCGAAAGATGCGGTATCCGTGACGCAAACGACAGTAGCCACCCAGATACCAGTGCCCCCTCCATCCAGTAATACCGTATGGTTCAACTTTGCGATGTGTGCTCTCCTGGTGATGCGAGCAATAGTCGATAACGATACGCTGCGAAGCTTGAATCGCGCCACTCAGATCGATCAGGAGAGAAGCATCGGGCCGCGCCTGCTGATTGTGGGGAAAGAGCACCAGATGGGAAGAAACGGCTTGCAGACGGTCGCGCGCACGCGTTGGCAGGACGCGTGAGACTTTGGCCAGCGCGCCTTCAATGGCCATTGGCGACAGCTCAATCTGTAGCCATGAGCTTGCCAGCAAACCCAGCGTGATCGCGGTACCTTCTTCTTCGGTAAAGATCAACGGTGGCAGTTTAAAGCCGGGACGCAGCCGATACCCGCCATGTCGGCCAATAGTTGCTTCAACCGGAATGCCAATATCCTGAAGATGCGTGATATAACGCCGGACCGTGCGTACATCCATCTCCAGGCGAGCGGCCAGCTCTGGCCCGCTAATTGATGGCCTGGCCTGAAGCAATTCGAGCACGGTGAGGACGCGACTGGTGGGATGGTACATGGCAAAACTCTACTTTCAGCGATCTTCAACGCCATTTCTCTCAAGGGTCGCCTCTTTTCTCCTTTTAGGATAGAGCGTTGAGGAAAGTGAGTCAAGTGTGTAAACAAAAAGAGGAGTGAATGCAAAATGCTCACTCCTCTTTTTACGCCATGTTAGACAGCTCTGCATCAGGACTTCTAACCCGATGATCGAATTGCGGCTCTTTGTAACAGGCAATGAAAGCCAGGATCTGGCCGCGTAAGCCCTCAAGTGAGGGAAAAAACGTGATATAATCATGTGGATCATACAAAAACCATCGACAAGGAGAGATGTATGGCAGAGAGCCTTGAGAAGACAGCTCAATCCCAGATGATCAACTTACCTTCTGGTCGCTTTCATTACCTGAGTTGGGGAGCCGAGCACACTGAACTCCCAGGTATAGTGCTGCTACACGGCATGACAAGTTCCGCTCTCAACTGGGTACGTGTTGGCCCGGCCCTGGCAGACCGCTACCGTGTCTATGCCCTCGATATGCGCGGACATGGTGAGAGTATCAAACCCCCACGAGGTACCTATAGCCTGCGTCAGACCGCCGATGATGCCATCGCATTTATAGAAACCCTGGGTCTGCAACGTCCCGCACTGCTTGGGCATTCCTGGGGTGGAGCAACAGCAATTGTCCTGGCAAGCGGAGTCGGGTCGCAGAAACCTGTACTCCAGCTCTCTCATCTGATCCTCGGAGACCCGCCTCCTGGCCTGCACTCTGTGAGTCCAGAACTGCAAGCAACCGTCATCAGGGATATCGGGCGTCCCGCACAGAAATTGCGCGCCGAAATCACGGCCAGCAATCCTGACTGGACTGAAGCCGAAATCGAGGCAAGGATCGATGCGCTGCATAAAGTAACAAAAGAGGCAGTGGAGAGCATCTACATCGACGCCGGTAAAGAGGGTGATCTACTTCCATTGCTCGCCACTCTTGCTGCACCGACGCTCTTGATCCGGGCTGACTCCCATCTGGGGACGCCACTGGACGATGCCGCCTGGCAGCAAGCGAAGCTATATCTGCCTGCCCACAGCCACGCTGTACAGATCAATGGAGCCACCCATGGTATACATCGCGGCGGCACATTCGATGCATTTATGCAGATGGTCAACAACTTTCTGAGCGATGAGAGATTCGCACGGTAAGAGATAGTTGGGCATGAACAGCCCGTCTCACAGCCTTTCCAGTTTCAGAAGATTTCACACGCCCTGAGCTTTCCTCATTTGTCTTGCTGATAAGTGTGTGGAGGATCATAACGCAATTGATCGTCAGCGCCACATCCCCCCCAAAACGCTTGTTGCCATCACAACGAGCAAAAGCAGCACAAAGACCATTTTCATGCACATTTTCCTCGCTTCCTTTGATCAATTTCTTGATTTCTTTACAGAAATCAAGAAATGAGTTACTTGCATCCCTGCAAGCAGACAACAGGTCATTTGGGCTGTGCTCATTAGGAGATAGGGCCTCGCGCGAACTGCGCGAGGCCACTTTGTCAGCTCGATGAGGAACACCTCCTCTGGACGTTTAGCTGTGTTTGACCACGACCGAGTAGAAGGTGACCACCGAGTGGGTGTTCTCCTGACCGTAGTCGCCAGCCTTGAAGTAGCCGCCGACTCCGGAGGAGAGGCAGCCGCTCTGGCTGCTCAGGTTGAAGGTCTTGCCGTTGAAGGTCACGATCAACTGGTTATTGCTGTAGCTGATCTCGTAGGTCATCTGCTGGCCGAGCGGAGGGTCGGGGGCCAGGGTGGTGTCGGTCTGCCCCGACGTGGTACAGTCCGTCTGCACCCCCGCGACCACATTGCCCGAGCCGTTGTGGTCGTAGTAGAGCTCGATCGTCGGCTTGACGGAGACCGAGGGGTCGGCGTGGATCTGCCCGATCACCGGCCAGCCGTCGGTGTTGACTGCCACCGTCGCGGTCAGGGTGTTGGTACCGGCGGGCGAGAAGCCGCCCCTGGTGCCGTTGGTGGCGGCGGCGTCCTCACGCAGTTCAGTGCGGCAGTGCGTTGAGTTGGTGGTGGGGATGCAGTTGCTCCCGGTCCCGGGGTCGTCGAAGGTCCACGACCCGTCGCTGTTCTTGACGAACCACGGGGAGGTGGAGGTCGCCGGTGGGCCAACCGAGGTGTTGTCCGGCAACTGGAGCTGCCAGATAGACAGGTCGATGGAGTTCGGAGAGGGTGTAGATGTGGGCGTGGGCGTCGAGGCAGGCGTGGGAGTTGGAGTCGTACCCTGAGTGGGAGTTGGGGTAGGAGTTCCAGAGCTACCAGGCTCAATGCCCCAGACCGAAGTCCCGTTCTGGTAGAGGGTCACATTCTGCCAGTTAGTAAACGTCGTGAATGATGTATTAAACGAGTAGTCATTGGTCTGATCGAAATTGCTAAAATCAGACTTTTGAACGATCAACTTGATTTTACCACCAGTAGAATTAGCAGCCACAGAGCCAGCACCAGAAGTAAAGCCCACCTGGAGATAGGAGTCGGCCCCGGTCACAGGTGGATTGACCGCGCCAGTTGTCTCGGTGACATTGCTACAGCCAACTACCGCATAGTTACAGCCCGGATTCAGAGTGGCTGAGGAATCAGCGGTGAACCAGTAACGGATCGTGAGTTGGCTGAGTGCAACGCTACTGCTGCCATTGTTCACAATCTGAAACTCTGGTTCTATCTTGTCCGTGGTCGCGCTCGTCTCCTCAGGCATGTACTGAAGGACAAGGGGAGAAGATGAAGCAGCGTGGGCAATGGTGCCAACGCTGCCAATGGTGGCCACGACACTGACCAGTACAACAAGGGCTGCAATGCCTGGGATCAGAAATCGATAGAGGCGTTTTTTCATTGAATTCCTTCCTTGGAAGAATGTCCTACCATCAGGATATACTGATGAGACTAAGATTTAGTCTCCCTACAAGATTTGTACACCCCTTTTCTACGGGGTTTCAACAAGTGAAGCTCTCCGAAAGACAATCTACATGGCTGAAGAAAATATTCTCCAGAGAGACGAGACACTGAGAAACATAGACATATGTAAAATGGATAATCAATCTTGCAAAATGTGGTCAGTACGATAATCAACTGCAATGTACGAGAAATTATTCGCAATTTTCGCAATATCAATTACCCCCTGTTCCCTTAGTGTACTGATTCATTTCTCTTTTTTCAAGATGTTTTGTTGCGAGCTTGTTGCAAATATTGCGATATGACATCTCATTTTGCTCTTATTTATCTCTCAACAGGTACATTTGTGTCCTTTGACTTAATTCATTTCGTAATCTAGATCCCCAAAACGGACCACTCACAACGTACGCGGATCAAAAAGCTGGAGGAGGAGAATCGTACCCTCAAACAGCAAGTAGAAGTAGCGAACGGGCTGCTCTCTCAGCGAGAGAGAAAGCTTCGAGAGAGCACTTCTTGAGGGAAGCGGAGGCGAGCCTGGGTCTCGCTCAGACGTGAAGGTGGTATGGAGTTTTGCGCTTTTCGTGTCCCTCTTGACTTTCGCCCTACCTGAAGGTTGTATGCTCGTGACAAGCGTTGTTCATCTGGCTGCAAACAGGCTGGAAGAGAGGAAATGAGATGTTAAAGATTCGCGATTTTGCGAAGCTCGCTGAGGTGTCGATGACCACCCTGCGCTACTACGACGAGATCGGACTTCTCAAGCCGATCCAGGTCGATCCCGAAACCGGGTATCGGTTCTACACGATGGGTCAGTTGCCGCACCTGCATCGCATTCTGGCGCTCAAAGAGCTCGGATTGGGACTCACCCAGATCGTCGAGCTTCTCTCCGAAGGACTTTCTCCTGAGATATGGCAAGGGATGCTGCGGCTCAGGCAGGCACAACTCCAGCAGCATATCCAGACGGAACAGGAGCAACTCGTGCGCATCGAAGCGCGCCTGCGATCCCTTGAGCAAGGCCGTGGTCTGCCGATCTATGAAGTCGTGCTCAAAGCGATCAAGCCGATCACCGGGGTCTCTCTGCGCCTGACGACGACGGAGATGGCGGATCAGGCATACTGGATTGACCCCATCAATTCCCTGTTGAAGCGCTATGGGGTCACGCCCATCGATCCTCTGCTCGTCCTTCATTTGGAGAGTGAGGATGAGCAGACCCTGGGTTCTGTAGAGATTGTCGCACCGGTTGAGGGGAGAGACGCCGATGCCCTGATGACCCGGAGTGAGGGACGGCTGACACGCTGTGAGTTGCCAGCGGTTCCTCACATGGCCAGTACACTCCATCAAGGCTCTCCCGCGCTGGCGTTCTCGGCCTATCAAGCGCTGGGAACCTGGATGGAACACAATGGCTACACCATCGTGGGACCACGCCGCAAGATTTTTCTGTACCGGAGAGAACAGCTTGACGATGCGCTCACCGAGATCCAGTTCCCGGTCGAGAAAGTGGGATGAACGAGAGACCGGATGGAACATCTGGCAACAGGAAGGAGAGCAGAGGGAAAGACCCGTTCCGTCAACGGATTCTCTCAGGACAAGATGACTCGCCTGGCGTTCTCGCCAGCGATTGAACGATCCTGGACAGGAGGAACCTGTTTTCTCACCCCCAGAAAGAGAGACAAGTGAGCGCGGTGTTGCCTACGCCGCGCTGGCTTGATCGAAGAAAAGATGACAACAAGAGCGACCTTTTGAACAAACAGCATGATGAGTACATGAAAGAGTCACAGGAGGATAGCATGATTATCGTTACTGGAGCCAACGGCCATCTTGGCCGGGCAGTCGTGGAGAATCTGCTCGAACTCGTTCCCGCCGAACAGCTTGGCGTGAGTGTCCAGGACACGGAGAAGGCACGGGACCTTGAGCAACGAGGGGTTCGCGTCAGGAGAGGGGACTTTGACGACGCGGCGAGCCTCGCGCATGCTTTTGAGGGGGCATCGCAAGTGCTCATCGTGTCAGTCGCTCGCCTTGGAGAGCGGGCTCTTCGTCAGCATCGGACGGCGATTGACACGGCCAAAGCGGTCGGCGCTCAAAGGATTCTCTATACGAGCCAGATGGCAGCAAACCCAGCATCACCCTTTGCTCCCGCGCTCGATCACGCCGCCACAGAGGCGGCACTGCGTGAGTCGGGCGTGGCCTTCACCGCACTGCGCAATGGCTATTACGCATCGTCTGCCCTCATAAAGCTTGGGAGCGCCATTGAGACAGGGGAGGTAGTCGCGCCAGAGGACGGGCCAGTTGCCTGGACAGCCCTTGCTGATCTGGCAAGGGCGACGGCGATCACGCTGGCGAAGGGCGGTCTTGACGGGATCACCCCCGCTCTCACTGGCTCCGAGGCACTCGACTTAGCTGGTGTTGCAGAGATCGTCTCGGAAGTGACAGGCCGACCCATCCGCCGAGTCGTGGTGTCAGACGAGGAGTATTGCTCTCGCTTAGTTGCTCAAGGTAGCCCTGAGTCGATGGCGAACCTGTACCTCGGGTCCTTTGCCGCCAGCAGGCAAGGCGAGTTTGCCAACGTCGACCCAACACTTGCTCGCCTCATTGGCCGACCACCATTGACGCTGCGGGATGTTCTCAAGGCCACGCTTCCAACGGGAAGGTAATGCTTCTGCTTCTCATATGTCAAGATGTGCGAACGGATATACGTCAAATGACACAATTTGGAAGGGTTTTGGACATATCATATGGAATAATTCGTGAAATAAGCCCATCATTCTGGGGACAGATGGCAAGCGGCGTTACAAAAAAGTTGCAAATAATTTCGCAACAAAAGGGACTGGGAATTGCGTCGCAGGTGACACCATAAAGCGCATGATGCCTGCGCCCTCGCCATGCGCAATGAGTTTGTTGAAGAGTTCATCAAGGAACGACAATCATCAGGTGGTGCTGCATGTGACTCGTAGAACCGCTGAGAAAAGAACATAACACATCGGTTTTGTTATCATCTCCTCAGGAGATATCCACCTTGCCCGGGAAGCAGTTTCATGTCATACGAAGGAAAAACTCAAGAACATGCGAGGTTTAGAATGCATATCTCACAGACGTGGGCAGCCTGGTCCGTCGCTGGCCTCTGCATCTTTCTCCTTTGCTCGGTGGGACAAACAATCTGATGTAGCGGGCAGATGCAGTTGATGGCCAGTCCTACGTGCTGCGTCTCTCACCCACCCACGCGATGCGCAACGAGATGGAGTTCATCAATGCAG
>DATJHM010000095.1:0-17635 GCA_035493895.1 Ktedonobacteraceae bacterium | reverse complement strand
ATCTTGCTGATAACAGCAATCTTGCCTGGGAGTTTGGATCAGTTGTGCTATTTTCTCATGGTCAGTCAGTTTGCGCAAGAGACGAGGAAGCACTGGAAAAAGAGGAACGGGACCAGGAAGATATGGGGCAAAAAAGAGCATTTCTTTTCCGCCCCATTGCAAGCGCTTGCACTTTATAGCAAAAATTGCAAGCGCTGTCAGCCTGCAACAAAAAAATTTGCAGGTACCGCCAGCTTAAACAAGGATTGCGTTGCGAATGCTAACTTCGACCGCTGAATAATCGCTATCGCTACGATCAAAGTTCATGCGATCTTTCAGGGGAGTTGTGCGGTTACACATAAAACGGGGGATGCCAGAATGATTTTGCGACGCTGCATGGTACAAAAATGGATGACAGAGGATCACATCTCCAGGTGCTCCGGTGGTCTCCACCACACGCAGGCTCGTCACGTCGTCCTGATAGGTATTCTCCATAAAATACTCTACACGGTTTTGCGCATGCGGCTGATCGCCCTTACCGGTGAGTTCCGCCAGCCAGGGGTTCGTGAGATTGCACAAATTATAGGCTTCGCGCAGTTCCAGCCCCGGATGGTCTTTGAGGAAACGCGCAACCAGCTTATGCGAGCCCTCAGCGACCAGCGTGCCACCGCCATGATGGCCGATATCAGAGAACATGCACAGCATCAGTAGCCCTTGATCGGGGGCATCGACAAAATGTCGGAAATGGCTCCCATCCCAGTGCCAGCCAGTAGTAGGAACATCCCACGGCTTATCAGCGCCCGAGGCGAAATTGACAGGCCACCAGCCCCAGCCTTTCGTCTGCTGCAAGCGTCGGCCCTGCCCGAGCAGATCCTCTGTTGCGGCGATCAGACGCTCCGTCGTACATGGCTCGAAGACAGGATCGTTATAGTTTTCGTTCATACGAACCATCGGCTCCCAGGTAGACCGATCGTTCTTCAGTACCCCGCGCTCGGCTAATCGCTCCCAGAGAAATTCCTGAGCGACCAGAGCCTGTTGACGCGGGAAAGCTTCCTCTACAGTCGTGTAGCCGCACTCAATAAACTGATTCACCTGCGCTGGAGATAGTACATTGAGTCCCATAAACATCCTTTCTCGGTACCCTCATACGTTCAGACAGAGGGAGAAAAGAAAGACACCTTCAGGTGCCAACTCTTGCACATACTCATAGCTGCCTGTTTTTTGGAGATTCAGGCAAGACGTTTTGCCGCTCTCGGCCACTGTGCCTTCACTGGTGGAATGGTTCATCCTCCAGACATTGGGCAGGCACGCTACCTGTATGAACTCCTGATTTGCGAAAAGTATCGCCCTTCACGCTACCACCGATACGAGATCGGTACGTGTAGTGCTCCTTTGTGCACTTGCATAGGTAACATAACATTTTCCCACGTATTTATCAACCCGCGCAGCATACGCCTATAGCGCAGTGAAAACCAACCGTATAGCTCCATATGCTTCTATATGATGATGTATTACTTTTAGCGTCCTGTATAATTTTGGTACAGAGACTGGAGAGTTGGGAGGGAGCGCCATGGCTTTTTGCAAACATTGTGGTCTTCGACTAGCCCCTACTGTAGACCGCTGTCCTCACTGCGGCATTGAGACCAATCCGTTATCCCAGGAAGATGATTTTCATTCAGCAATTATCAATATGCCACCAGAACACGTGCTCAGACGGAGAAAGAATTTCCCCATCCGAGATGCCCTCTACGCGCCTGTCGTTCCTGAGTATCAACGTTTCCAACAGGGAGCAAGGGTAGTACGCAAAACACATTGGTTGGCCTACTCAGGTCTGTTGCTTGTCTCTTTCCTGCTGCTTATCTCCGTCTACAATCTGTTCTCAGCAGGCTTCAATACGCTTCAGGGGCTACTGGCACCGATTCCAGGTTCAGTAATCATGGAGCTCACGCCCATCACTGAGCTCACGCCACCACCGACAATTCAGGCGTATATCAGTCCCATCCCTACGCCTACCCCTTCCCCGCTTCATCAGCGGCTCCGCGCGAAGCCCCAGATCACGCCCACGCCCGGCACCACGACCTTACTTGCAGGTGCCAGAGAGATGATCAACAGTTATTATCGCAGCATTAACGCAAAAGAGTATCGCGCCGCATATGCGCTCTGGCTGAACAATCCGCTCGACTATACGACATTTACCCGGGGTTTCGCGCATACACAACGTGATACTATTCGCTTTGGCATTCTTTCGGCGATCTCAGACACCACGATACGTATCCCCCTGACCGTCCAGGCTACCGAGATCATTGCTCATAAACACATAACTACACGCGTCAGCCTCTATCAGGGCTACTATCTTGTCCAACATCAACCCAACCGCTCCTGGAGAATTATCGAGGCCAATTTTAAACGTCTATGAGAAAACAGGCGCAGAGGAGTACTTTTCCGCATCTGCCTGTGCTCGCTCATTCCCATTGCATGCTGCTTACAACTACTATACAGGTGACGCATCTCTGTCTCGTTGCCACCTCTCCCTATCTACGTTATAATGGGAGACAGATAAACAGGGCTATCAATACCATTGATGAGAGGGTGGTGCCGCATTGGAGAAAATCCCTCAGGATACAAATCCTGAGCGCATTCATAATCGTAAAAAAAATAGATCGCACATTGCGCAAAATGATGATCTGATCTCTTCTTTCCGGCCTTCCCCGGAAGTGCTGGAACTTCCGCTGCTCCCGGTACGCAATGCTGTCCTTTTACCACATGGGGTCATTCCATTGCTGGTCACGCGAGAGCAATCGATCAATGCGATTGAAGAGGCCATGAGTGCGGAGCACATTCTGTTCGCGATCACGCAGACGCGTGAACAGGTGGAACAGCCGGGCGCGAAAGATCTTTACTCGGTGGGGGTGGAAGCCAATATCGAACGAGCCCTCAAACTCCCCGATGGCTCGATGAGTGTTCTCTTGCGCGGGAAGCGCCGCATGCGCCTGATGACCTTCACGCAGGAGGAACCCTATACGCGAGCACGCGGCGTGATCTTGCCCGACACCAGCGAGTCCCCCCTTGCCGTGGAGGCCCTGCGACGCGCCATTATGGTACTCTTCGAACGCTGCATTAAACTCAGCGCCGATCTGTCTGAAGAGGCGTATATTACAGCGGTCAACTTTGAGAAGGCGGGGGCGCAGGCGGATTTTATCGTCTCCGCCCTTGACCTCGCCGTCCCTATTCGCCAGAACGTTCTGGAAGCGGCTAATCTCGAACAACGTTTGCAGCGCGTCAGCATCCTCCTCTCCAATGAACTGGATATCCTCGAACTGGAAAATCAGATCCATAACAAAGTGCAGCGCGAAATTGATAAAACGCAGCGAGAGTTCTTCTTACGCGAACAATTACGCGTGATCCAGCGTGAACTCAACGAGGGCGATCCGAGCATGCGTGAACACAACGAGCTACGCGAACAGCTCACACGCAGCGCAATGCCAGCCGAAGTCAAAGTACGCGCAAACAAAGAACTGGAGCGGCTCCAGTCCTTGCCAGCAATGGCTCCAGATGGCGGCATTATTCGCGGCTATCTGGATTGGCTGCTCCACCTGCCCTGGAATGAAGCGACTGAGGATCGCCTGGACCTCGTGGAAGCGGCTGAGATCCTTGAGGCAAACCACTATGGCCTGACGAAAATTAAAGAGCGCATCCTTGAATATATCGCTGTACGCAAACTCTCGGACAATATGCGCAGTCCGATCCTCTGCTTTGTGGGTCCACCGGGCGTAGGCAAAACCTCACTTGGCCGCTCGATCGCCATGGCGTTGAACCGCAAATTTGTGCGTATCTCGCTGGGCGGCATCCATGATGAGGCCGAGGTGCGCGGTCATCGGCGCACGTACGTTGGCGCGATGCCAGGACGTATTGTGCAAACGATGAAGACGGCGGGCACTGTGAATCCGCTGTTTATGCTCGACGAGATCGATAAAATTGGCGCGGACTTTCGTGGTGACCCATCGGCGGCGCTGCTCGAGGTCCTTGATCCCGAACAAAATAATGCCTTTTCCGACCATTATCTGGAAGTGCCATACGATCTCTCCCAGGTGATCTTCGTGACGACGGCAAACGTGCTCCATGCGATCCCACATGCACTGCGCGATCGGCTGGAAGTGATCGAACTTCCCGGGTATACTGAAGATGAGAAGATTCATATCGCCCAACAGTTTTTACTGCCGAAACAACTGCACGAGCACGGCCTGAAGCCAGCACGCATAGAGCTTGATACGCTGGCACTCCAGGCCATCATTCGCGCATACACGAGTGAGGCAGGCGTACGCAATCTTGAACGCGAGATCGCGACGATTATGCGCAAAGTGGCACGCAAAGTGGCAGAGGGACAGAAGACAAAAACGAGAATTACGGCCGATCATCTCGCCGACTATCTGGGTCCGCAGCGCTACTTTTTCGGTCTGGCCGAACAGCACGATGAAACGGGCGTGGCAACTGGCGTGGCCTGGACGAGCGCTGGCGGGGATCTCATTACGGTTGAAGCGACGCTGATGAAGGGACGTGGCCATCTCACCCTGACGGGTCAGCTCGGAGATGTGATGAAAGAATCGGCCCAGGCAGCGCTTTCCTATGCACGATCGCGCGCGGAACAATTCGGTCTGGAAGATCGTTTCTATGAAAAGTACGATATTCATATTCATCTGCCAGCGGGCGCGATTCCGAAAGATGGACCTTCAGCGGGCATTACGATGGCGGCGGCCTTGATCTCAGCGCTGACC
Organism: Ktedonobacteraceae bacterium; assembly: GCA_035493895.1. Lineage (GTDB taxonomy): Bacteria > Chloroflexota > Ktedonobacteria > Ktedonobacterales > Ktedonobacteraceae > DATJHM01. Next base: position 12,884 of record DATJHM010000095.1, on the reverse strand, counting down.
CATCGGCCCATTCGGCGCGAGATTGCGATGACAGGAGAAATTACGTTGCGCGGTCGCGTGCTCCCGGTTGGTGGCGTGAAAGAGAAAGTGCTGGCCGCCCACCGTGCAGGAATCAGCATCTTTATTCTTCCAGAACGGAATAGAAAAGATCTGGAGGATGTTCCTGGCGAGATACTTAAAACGTTGCGCATCGTTTCTGTTGAACGCATGGATGAGGTCATAGAAGTTGCGCTCCATGCTGCAACGTTTCGCCAGCCACCACTACTCATGGAGATGCTACCGGACCCACCCGTGGAACCACGTAGACGAAAAAAGTAGCGGCGCCGCTTGTCTGCGCCGGGGTCGGCCGCTGGCAGCAGGAGCCAGCAAGGAGTATATAATGAGCTTTTGTGGTCAATGTGGCTTCCAGTTAGCCCCGAATGATACACGCTGTCCTCGCTGTGGCAGTCCAATCGCACCCGAGGCAACAGCATTTGCTTCCCCATCACCTGAATACATTCCAGATGATGCCACAGTAGAGTCTGTTCGTTATATGGCAGGCGCACAAGGCCAGTACGACACACAACATGCGTCTCCAACCAATCAACAAAAATTAGTGCTGGGCCCCAGTACGTATCCTCCGGGAACGAATGAAACGGCGAACATGACGCCACCTGCGCCCGGCACCTCCTATCCGGGCTATGCGCCCCAACCGCCTCCTCAACAAACAGGCTATCAGGGCTACGTAGGAAATAACACAGGCTATTATTCTGGTCAGTATCCACCAACCCAGGCTCCACGGCGCAAAAGTCCGCGTAGCGTCGGTCTGGTCTTCATCTTCCTGGGGATCGTGCTGATCCTGGGCGCACTGGTGCTCTTTGCCTTGCAACACAACGGCATCATTGGGAGCACCAGCACGGCGCAATCGAGCGCCAGCCATACGCAGTTGAGCACCGCAACCAGCACGGCCCCTGCCAGTACGCCGCTTGCGCAAGCTCAGGCGGTCGTACAACACTTATACACCAGCGTCAATGCACATGACTATACGACAGCCTATCACCTCTGGAAGGACAATACAGAGACGTTTACCGATTTTAAAAACGGCTATAGCAATACACAGCATACGAACGTAGCGTTCGGCACAGGTCACATGCAATCATCGACCGTGGCCAATGTACCCGTCACGCTAACGGCGACCGAGGTCGTGCCTGCCACGGGGGCCATCAAGCAGAGCACGTACACGGGCTATTATCTGGTGGGAAAACAGGCCAATGGCACCTGGCTTATTCTCAGTGGAAACCTGCAAGCTGCTTAAACTTACTAAATATTTTCAGTGATGCAACCGATCAAACTGGCAGTATTGCTCAACAAAGGCCGTATTTTCAGCGAGAGAGCGTGTTCCATCTACTTCCAGGACATACATTCTCCTATCCTGCGCCTCCTGATAGATCAATCTGGCAAATTGTATATCACGTTGCATCCAATTCTGAAATGCCTGTTCCGGCTGCGTACAGGCACGCACCACCTCTCTTGCCCAGGCTCGACGCTCATAATGGTACTGCTGAAACTCGGCAGTTGGAATAAGCCAGATTGCGTTCCGCATATCAGACAGCAGGGGAACTACACATTCAGGAAGCAATGCAGCTCCTTCTACCAGAACCGGCTCAGATTTCGGTAACGCAAGTATCTCTTCAAGAATGAGAGGAAATTCTTCGCGATAGAGCGCGATTTCCTCTCTAGCCTGTCGCTCCACAGGGCGCATCCACAATTCCTCACTGGTATAATGCGTTAACTTGTGAAAGATGGGCTGGCATTGCGGAGTTACGGTCTTCTCATGCCGCACGTATGCATCATCCGTTCGATAGAGAACGAGTCCATACGTTTCGGCGAGTATGCTGGCAATAGAACTTTTACCAGAACAGGGTGAGCCGCCGATCCAATACACATGAGCCAGCGCACGCTGGAGCATCCTGATATCGTCTTGCATATCCCTCAAATCCAAAAGTTGCCTCTCAGGGGCGAGAATGTTACAATACAATTCACCAGTCTATCAGATCTAACGAACCAGCCAGTATCATACAACAAAAAATTACAACAGATGTGCAAAAGCGCACAAACGGAAAGGAGAAGCGGCAATTCCTCCCCACCCTGCACGCAGGTGGTCCTTTTTTGCCGCTATGCTTATGAGTGAACTTACCAACCAGATAGAACGTACCCTGCAACGCGTACAAAAAACTATGGTGCGTCTTTGACCTGGCTACCAAAGCCGGTCAGATTACCACGCTCGAAGAAGAGAGCATGGCCCCCGATTTCTGGTCTGACAACCGCAAGGCGCAGGCTCAGATGCAACAACTCACTGCCTTGCGCGAAGAAGTCACGACCTGGGAAGGGATCGCCACACAGCTCAACGATCTACTGGGGATAGCCCAGTTGCTGGAAGACGAACCCGATGCTGAGATGCAGGCTGAGATTGTCACCTCCCTCTCAGCGCTTGAGCAGCAAATTGAGAAGCTCCAGTTCGCCCTGATGCTCAGTGGCGAGCATGACGAGCGCAGCGCCTTGATCAGTATTCACGCCGGGAGTGGGGGCGTCGATGCGCAGGATTGGGCCGATATGCTCCTGCGCATGTATCTGCGCTGGGCTGAAAAGCATCGCTTCCGCACCGAAGTCTATGACTATATGGAAGGTGAGGAAGCAGGGGTCAAAAGTGCGACCGTAGAAATTTCTGGGCGCTACGCCTATGGCTATCTACGCTCGGAAGCGGGCACGCATCGCCTGATTCGCCTCTCGCCCTTCGATGCCGCCCATCGTCGCCACACCTCGTTTGCCAAGGTCGAGATTATGCCCGACATCGAGGATACGATAGAGATTAACATTCGCCCGGAAGATATCGAGGTTGATACCTATCGCTCAACGGGCGCGGGCGGTCAGCACGTGAACAAAACCGACTCGGCTGTACGCATGCGACACCTTCCATCCGGCATCGTTGTCACCTGCCAGAATGAGCGTTCACAGATCCAGAATCGCGAGGTCGCGATGAAACTGCTGAAGGCGCGGCTCTACGAGTTGGAGCAGAAGAAACATGACGAGGAGAATGCACGCCTGAAGGGCGAACATGTACAGGCCGACTTCGGCACCCAGATCCGTTCGGTCATCGTGCATCCCTACACCATCGTCAAGGATCACCGCTCGAATTTTGAGTCCAGCGATACCACTGGCTATCTGGATGGAGATATCGACCCCTTCATCTACGCCTACCTGCAAGATAAGGCAGGCGGCGTCGCTACGGAGAATCCAGTGTAATTGTCGTCATTGTCAATAAAACAGTCATCACGTGCCCATGAACGAGCTCAAAAGGGACTTGAAGGCGCAAGATTTGGAAAAAATGCAAGGTTGAGAACTATCAATTCTTCTCAACCTTGCATTTTGCTTATCTCTGCTCTTGAGCGGTCAATGCAATAGATCTCTGTTTACGTCTGGATCTGCATGGTGACGGCAAAGCGTCGCGTGATGGAGCGATCACCCTCAAAACTGCGCCAGTACTTGAGCTGGAGATTGACGGTTCCTGCACGTTTCGCCAGCAATGTGAACGTCTCTGTACCACTGCTTCCAATCGCGCCACTCGACGCGGAAAACTTTGATTGCTTGAGCGTGAGTAGCGTCTCATCACTCTTCTCAATGGCCCATCCATAACCGGTGCCGGGACTAGAATCGAGCGCAATATCGATCGTATCACCAACATGTACCTGGATCGTTTTCCCATTATCAGAGCTGGTAAGCGATGTTGATGAGGCACAACTTGCCAGGAAGAGCAGAAGTGGGCTCATGGCAATAACCAACCCCAATAGACGTCTTTTCTGCGTTCTTCGCGGCCCTGCGCTATCGTGAAATGCTTCTCCCCTGTCATTGTGCATAGACCCACCCTTCATCTATGAACGACGTTTTCACCACTATAGCATATTTTATGTGAAAAAAGCACAGATTTGGAGGGGCTCCTGGCACGTGCTGGCGTTTCACGCATCACGAACCTCGAACGCCTACGGCGCGCTCCATCGCGTGCAAGTGCGCCCGTCCTGGTCCAGGCCCTCGCTCGCCTCACGGAAGCACGGCAGTGAGAGGTGGGTCCACTCGATCTCGTTAATGTTCCTACGTCTTGGATCAAAGCCCTGGCACAGTATGTGGTCACCACAAAAGCCCAGAACTTTTGAAAATACGCAGAGCATTAACAAATAACGATAATAATATATTGAAAAACAATAAATCATGTGCTAAGATATGATTATCTAATACGAATTGAGGGGGTAATTATGAAACGAAGTTCAACGTTATTCTTGAAAGTTGTTATTTTACTTATCGCAATCGGCGCGCTTGCTGGCATGATTTGGTTTCCTCAAACGGAAGGAAGAGCTACTAACTTAGATCTCATCAGTATTTATACAGATCCGTTTATTCTCTATGGGTATATGGCTTCAATTCCTTTTTTTGTCGGGTTGTACCAGGCATTCAAATTATTCAACCTCATTGATACTGATAAAGCCTTTTCCCAGGGTGCTGTTACTACACTCAAGAACGTGAAATTTGCTTTCCTCAGTCTTATCGGTTTTATTGCATTAGCAGAGTTTTATATTCGTTTCTTTGCGCATGGTGATGATCCAGCAGGTCCGACGGCACTGGGAATTCTTGCATCTTTCGCAGCCATTGTTATTGCAACCGCTGCTGCTGTTTTGCAAAAGCTTCTACAAAATGCGGTAGACATAAAATCAGAGAATGACTTAACAGTATGAGGCTAAATTATGGCAATAATAATAAATATCGATGTAATGCTGGCGAAGCGGAAAATGAGCGTCACAGAACTTACTGAAAAGGTAGGTATAACCATGGCTAATCTTTCGATACTGAAAAATGGTAAGGCAAAAGCTATCCGCTTTTCAACGTTGGAAGCGATTTGTAAAGCTTTAGATTGTCAACCTGGAGACATTCTAGAATATAAGAAATAACGAACTGGCTTGATGCAACGCAAGTATGGACATTCCACCTTCCCACAAATGCGCTCTCTGGTAAATAGCCACTGGCTCTACCCTACAAAGACCCCTCAAATAGCCTTACCGCTTGCTGCGCACCAGGGCAAAAACGCATCGTGTGCAGCAAGCAGAGTGGGCTCCACTTCCAGACCGATCTGGCTCACCTGCTAGAGGCGGGCCAGATCGCGCATCCCATCATAGCGTTCCGGGTAGCGCAATTTGCGCAACGCCTTCACCTCGATCTGCCGAATGCGCTCGCGGGTCAGATGGAAGAGGACGCTCACCTCATCGAGCGAAAGAGAATGCCCATCCTTCAGTCCATAGCGCATCTCAATAATCGTGCGCTCGCGTGGATTTAAGATGGTCATAGCCTGTTCAATATGCTCACGTTGCAGTTGATAGGAAGCCTGACTCGGCACGGCGAGCATACTGGCGTCCTCGATCATATCGGCCAGATGATACTCTTCGTCATCGGCCATAGGCGCATCCAGCGAAATAGGTTGCTCTGAGACACTTAATAGCTCAACGATCCGCTCTCGTGGCAGCCCCACTTCGGCCGCAAGTTGCTCGGGCAACGGCTCCACGCCCTGCTCCTGATACATACGTCGAGCGATACGCTTGATACGGTAAATCAGTTCTACGACATGGACAGGTATATGAATACTGCGTGAATGCTCGGCAATTGCACGGCTGATAGCCTGGCGAATCCACCAGGTGGCATAGGTACTGAAGCGGAAGCCACGTTTATAATCAAACTTCTGCGTTGCCCGCATCAGGCCAATATTCCCCTCCTGAATAAGATCGAGGAGTGGTAGCCCTTGATTGGAATAGCGTTTGGCGATGCTTACCACCAGGCGCAGATTCGCTTCGATCAAACGTTGGCGCGCGCGTTGCTCCCCCCGTGCGACCCGTTCGGCCAACAGTAACTCCTGTTCAGCGTTCAACAGGGGATACATGCCAATCTCTTTCAAATACTGTTTCACGGAGTCATCGACGGCCCCCCGTTTATCCTCTTCTTCTTCTTCTTCGTTCTCTTCCTCATAATTGTAGAAAAGATCTTTCTCTTCCTCTAACTCTGGTCGCTCATTGAAGTAGTCTTTCATCGAGCGTTTTTTGGCAGAAGTGGTCGCGGCAGTCGAATCAGTACTACGAGTCGTTGTGTTCGCTCTTCTTCCCATTACGAGGATACTCCTTCTTTGCGCCCACGGGCGCGACCGATGCGGGACCTGATCCCGGCAAGATATACTGCATGACTATCATCACAGAAAAAATGCTCTCCCATAGAGGTATAGTGCAAGAATCGTGCCAAAGCCTGTTTCGTCGTATATGGCAAACAGGGCAGGTATGGGGCAGAGTGCTTGCAAGAAAGCAAGGAGGCGTATTTGAGAAGAGAAGCAATGGCGAGCGAAAAAAATGAAAATAGGAAAAAATTTATAAATATAGCACCATAGGTGTGGAATTTCACCCACTAAGACAGGAGTACCGACCAAAAGAGATTTACGCATGGGAATGCTTGACTAGAGTTGTTTCACCTGTTATGCTGAAGATAAGAAGCAACAATTTGCTGTACAGTTCCGATCCCTTTGCTCCGTCAAAGCAAAGTCATTGATCTGTGCTTCAGCTTCGGGTGGGTTGGTATCTCCAGACTGTGAAGCGGGGAGAAAAATGAAGAAATTTTCATCAACCTGCTGACAGGAAAAGGGAGTTGTGGTATGATAGGAAGGGCATGGATTTACCCTGCTGTGGGGATGCGGATGCAGCGGCGGAGGCTCCCCCTCGGCTTACTTTCTCGCTAAGCCTCGCTTGACTTCTAAGGTAGGCAAGCGAATATAACCTCCAGAGAGAAGGAAGGAGGCGATTTCGTGGAAAACGCATTTCCCCGGTGTCGCAAATGTAGTGAAGGTGATCTGGTTCCGCTTTCGGATTTCGGTAGCCAGGGAGCTTCTATCGAGTATAAGGCCTGGGTTTGCACAAATCCTTCGTGTCTGTACAACATTAAGATCCGTAATGGGGACATCATCATTAACGAACCAATTAGTGACGGCTCACTTCATTCATATCGTGGCGGCCGTCAATAAGCGTGGGATGCAATGTCACCCCGCACTGGCACGGGCGGCTTCGACCGCCTGTTGCGGTGGGATCTGCAAGGCAAAAAGTCCAGTTTCTTTTTGCCTGGTTTTTACAGAGGGACCACAATCACTGCATCTTTGTATGGAGTGACGCTGTGCCCTCTTCTTCGCGTTTTAGAGGCCTGAGCTTCATGCGCTTTTAGAAGAACTATAAGGAGTCAGAACTGACGTGCTCAATCGATTCTTTGGGCAGAAACCGCAAGAAGACCCGAAAAAAGAGCCTGGGGCAGATCAGGAATACGCGAAAAATGCTTCTGCACCCGATCCGCAACGTTTTGGTTTTCTCAACCGTACGCGCCAGTTATTTAATCGGATGAGCACGACGGTCGAGGAGTCCGATGTCATTACTGATGAACTCTGGGATGAACTGGAAGAATCTCTTCTGGGCGCGGACGTCGGTCCCAGCACGACTCTCTGGCTCATTGATCACTTGCGCGAGCGGGCTGCACGCGAACAGATGCGCACTGGAGCGCAGTTGCAACGCGCGATGCGTGAGGAACTCGTTTTATTACTGACCCCTCAACTTCCAGCAGGCACTCACCCATCATCCCTACGCTTCTCCAAACAATCCCCCTTATCCGTTATACTAGTAATTGGCGTCAATGGCTCCGGCAAAACGACCAGTATCGCAAAGCTTGCCAACCGTCTGACCACTGAGGGTCACCACGTTATGCTGGCCGCTGGCGATACGTTCCGTGCTGCGGCTATCGACCAGTTGCAGGAATGGGGCAACCGTGTTGGAGTGCCGGTGATCAGTCAGAATCCCAATTCTGATCCCGGGGCGGTCGTCTATGATGCCATTCAGGCCGCGACGAGCCGTGGCAGTGATGTCTTAATCGTCGATACAGCTGGTCGTCTGCATACGAAATTTAACTTGATGGAAGAGTTAAAAAAGATCAATAAGGTCATTCAAAAATTCATTCCGGATGGGCCGCATGAACTTTTGATGGTCATCGATGCGACCACCGGCCAGAATGCGCTGCTGCAAGCACGCAAGTTTGCTGAAGATATTGGCCTGACAGGGGTCATTATTACAAAATTAGATAGCACGGCAAAGGGAGGCTTTGCCTTCGCTGTGGCGGATGATTTGGGAGTGCCGATCAAATTCATTGGCACCGGGGAAAAGGTGGGAGACCTTGTTCCCTTTGATCCTGAGAGTTTCGTTGCGGCGCTCTTCTCACACGATTGACGGGGAGGTATTTTTTATTATGGTCAAGGAAGCGGCTGTCCCATCGACTAAACTGGGCACATTCAGCGGTGAGGCAAAGCCTCAGCTCCCGACGGCGGGGAATCTTGCGGTCAAATGTCCCAAGTGCAAGGAAATTATTTACGGACGCGATTGGGAGAAAAATCTCAAGGTGTGTCCACGTTGTAATCATCATTTTCGTCTTCCAGCTCGCGAACGGATTGCGCTCTTGCTCGATCCAGATAGTTTCGTCGAGCTTGATGCGCAGATGATCCCGGTTGATCCTTTGCACTTTGCCGTCAATCTACCCAATGCCACAAAAACGCAGGATTATGCCAACAAGCTCATTGAGGAGCGCGAGAAGGCGGGGCAGAATGAGGCGGTGATCAGTGGCTATGGCTTGCTCGATGGTCTACCTCTGACGCTGGCGGTGATGGATTTCCATTTTATGGGTGGCAGCATGGGTTCGGTCGTTGGCGAAAAGATTACGCGCGCGATCGAATCGGCCATTGAACGTCATACGCCGATGTTAATTGCGGCAACCTCTGGTGGTGCTCGCATGCAAGAGGGTATTTTTTCGTTGATGCAGATGGCGAAGGTCTCTGCGGCTCTTGCAAAGCTGGGCAAGGCCGGACTTGCATATTTCAGTTTACTGACCGATCCCACGACTGGTGGCGTTTCTGCCAGTTTTGCGTTCCAGGGAGACATTATTCTTGCGGAACCGGGTGCCCTGATCTGTTTCACTGGTCCTCGTGTGATCGAGGGCTTTATGCATATTAAAGTGCCTGAAAATACGATTAATTCTGATTTTGCGCTGCAACATGGCATGATCGATGGGATCGTTCATCGTCGTGACTTACGCCAGACGTTGGCTCGCCTTCTTCATATCTATGCTGAGCCAGGTTCAACACCACAGTAAATACTATGTAGCAAATTGACCGCATGATGAGGAATGTTTTGACGAAATAGGGGAATGCACGATGGCCTACGATCTGGAATTTGAGAAGCCGCTGGCCGAGCTTGAAAAAAAACTCAATGCATTACAGCGTAAAGGGGATCGTCTGAAAGCGGAGGAGCAAACTCAGCTTCAGACATTGGAGAGCGAACTACAGACACGTACAAAAGAGCTGTATAAAGAGCTCAACGCCTGGCAGACGGTGCAGGTGGCGCGCCATAAAAATCGTCCCTATACGCTGGATTATCTGAAACTGATCTGTGACGATTTTTTTGAGTTGCACGGTGATCGCACGTACGGCGATGATCACGCGATTGTGGCTGGTCCGGCGACGTTTGCGGGTCAGACGGTGATGTTTATCTGCCATCAGAAGGGTCGCGATATGAAAGATATGCAGTATCGCAACCTGGGTATGGCGCATCCGGAGGGGTATCGCAAGGCACAGCGCTTGATGCGCCATGCTGAGAAGTTCAAGTTTCCGATTGTGACGCTGATCGATTCGCCGGGAGCGTCGGTGGCGCTTCCCGATGAGGAGCGGGGCCAATCGGAGGCGATTGCGTCGAGTCTCTATCTGATGTTCGGCTTACGGGTGCCGATTATTACGGTGGTGACGGGTGAGGGATGTAGTGGTGGTGCGCTGGCGATCAGTATTGCCGACCGCATTTTGATGCTCGAGCACAGCTATTACACGGTTGCGGCTCCTGAGTCTGCGGCCGACATTTTGAAGTTTGGTTCGGCGCATGCGGCGCTGGTGGCGGAGGGACAACGGATTCGCGCGCAGGACGCGCTGGAGTTCAAGATTGCCGATGAGCTGGTGCCGGAGCCGCTGGGTGGTGCGCATCGCGACCATCGCCAGACGGCAGAGGCGCTCAAAGAGGCGCTGACGCGAAACCTGGAGGTGCTCAAACGGGTCCCACTGGATGATTTGTTGGAGCAGCGTTATCAAAAATTCAGGGCGATTGGCGAGTTCGGCTGGCTGGAGAGTGCGCAAACGTCGGCAATTTCCTGAGTTGCGTAAAAAAAGACTTGATAGGTACTTGACTTCTTACTACTGATGCGTTATCATAAGATCCACGAACAGTAGTAAGCCGGTGTGGCGGAACGGTATACGCGCTTGTCTCAAAAACAAGTCCCGCAAGGGTTGAGGGTTCGAATCTCTCCACCGGCATTTCTCTTCCACTGATGTCCATGGACATCTCTCCTGAGCTCACTTTCCCACTTGAATGTCCATTGTTTTCCCTGAAAATTTTTTGTCTTTCGGTTTTCCTGTCAGGCAAAATCGAAGAGATATCGTTTGAGTGAGAGATAAAACAGCCTGGCGAGCGCGGTTAGCAGACAAGAAAAAGAAGTCTACGATGGGAAAAGAGTTCTCATTGTGGGCTTCTTTTCAAATTAGTGGACGAAGGCCGATTTTTCCAATGCCTGAGAGTCTGTCAGGCAAATGATATAAACTGACGTGCGTGCATCGCTCCTTTGTTTCTTTCCTCGACGCCTCCGAAAACAGGACATACCGGTCCGACGCCCGCCAGGTCGGGAAAGTCAAGAACCATGCACTGATAAAGTATCCATCCACCTCGCGGCGTTCCTCTGGCGAAAGGGCCGCCACAGAGTCCCTTGCTCCGCTTTGATCCACGTCATAGCGTCCCGTAGCTTTGATCTTGCACGGTGTCCCGACGAGGCGTGGCAGATATCCTTATCGCACCGTTTCCAGGTTTTGATACGCCGACCCTTCATCGGTCAAGGATCTCTGAGATAGCCCGATGAGGATACTAGATCGAGGATATGATACCTTCTTCACTTGCCGGACGTTCTGCAAAGCGAATCGGACAATGTACTCAGGAGGTCGTTGTGAATTTTCTCACTGATCGGGGACCGATGCGTCCACCGGAACAAACCAGGATAAACGTCGAGCAGCATTCCTCAGTTGCCGGGAATGAACGAATCATTGCGCTGGCAGGTTCCGTGCTGCTTGTATTAATTCTCGCGGAAATTGTTATCGCCGCGAAGATGCATGTGCTCATGCCCGTCCATATCTTTGTAGGCGTACTTTTAACGTTTCCTCTGCTCGTGAAAATCGGCAGCACAGGCTATCGTTTTCTGCGCTACTATACAGGTTCACCAGCGTTTGTCCAGAAAGGTCCGCCGCGACTGGAGATGCGCCTGCTGGCCCCTTTGTTGCTGATTGCCAGTCTGGGCCTGGTCGGCAGTGGCATCCTCCTCGCCCTGCTCGGCCCAACACATGCGTTGTCGGTGTGGGTGTTGCGTCTACACGCGCTCAGCGTTATCTGCTGGTTGCCACTGCTAGCTGTTCATGTGGGAGCGTATATCTGGCGAGTGCCGCGCCTGATCAGCGCAGATTGGCAGAAACGCTCTCGCCGCCTCGTTCCAGGATGGGGCTGGCGCTATGGCATCAATAGTGTTGCCCTGCTGGCCGGGGCTGGCGCGGCTGCGCTCTTCTTACCTCATGCAGCATCCTGGGTCGCCTGGGAACCCAATATCGCCCCTCAGATTCCTGGCCCTTTGCTCGCAGCCATTTTTTTCGCGTTCCTGGCTGGCCTGGGAGGTCTGGTGATTCTCAGACCCTGGCGCTGGCATTAGTAGCCCCAGTCTTCGGACCAGCGTGTCCTATGGGTCAAGGAACGCGTAGCGGTCACTGGAGGCATTTCAGACCGACGTGACCGCACCCACTTACCCCAACACCAGCGATTGCCTGAAAGATGGGAAGGGGAGAAGGAGACCTTGTGGGGCAACGCCACGCAGATAAGGAGAGTGGGACCAAGAAGGGGAAAAGAGCCTTGAGAAGAAGACAAAGAGGTAATAACCCTATCTTATCATAGCGGACTAGATAGGGTAGATGTGCCTTGATGAGACAAAAACTGAGCGTATGATACCAAATGTCAACACCCAATTCTGTGTGATATGCTGTAAAGGTCTTGAAGATAGAGGTGAAATAGGAGTCGATTATAACCGCATGAATTTCTGACTGCTAGATCGGAAGCGTACTCCATGAGGAAAGAATTGAGTGATCCTTCTCTGGCAATAGCCGTCGCTGTTTACGTACCAGAACAATATGCCAGACTCTTAGCTACGGCAGAAGACGCCAGTGATTTGGAGACAACCTGGCAGGAGTGGTACCAGGTTTTGCAGGACACCAGGCAAAAGATGATGGCGCTTGGCATGTATCTAATCGACGTGACTGTTGATTTAGACGAACTGGAAGCCTATTGTCAGCAGCGGGGACTTCCCAATACAAGTGGCACACGCGCTGAATATGCCGCTCACCTGTTGTCTGAGCAGCATCAGCAACAGGCACAACTACAGCAACAACTACCATCGCAGCAGTTGCGAACGAAGAAAAAGAAGCGCCGAAGGCGATGAATGAGAAACCATCCTGTTACTGGTATTGCCATGGTTCGCCTATCGCTACGCGACTATAAGAAATGGAATAGCTCGTCCCTGATAGACACCAGGTACTTCTCTAATGGTATGTCCGTATACAACTCTACCCATTGCCCAGTATGGCGTGGAAACGAGAGGTGAAAGCGATTGTCGCCCGCGGACTCCATACGCGCACATTTTACCTCAAAACTCGCTACCCTGGCATCTGGATCTGG
>DATJHM010000094.1:0-8617 GCA_035493895.1 Ktedonobacteraceae bacterium | reverse complement strand
CGGGTGCTCTCCGGTCCCTGGCAGGAAAGCTGGGGCTATACGGCGGCAAATTATCTCTTTGCGCAGGATTCGTCCATTGATGCGCTGTTCTGTGGCAGTGATCAGTTAGCGCGTGGTGCGGTCGAAGCATTGCGCGAACGTGGCATACGTGTCCCCGAGGATGTGGCGATTGTTGGTTTCGACAACTGGGAGCCGATTGCCTGCGCAACCCGTCCTACGCTGACAACGGTGGATATGAACCTGGTGGAGGTTGGACGCAATGCCGGTGAATGCATGCTTGCCCTGCTGGCAGGGGAGATGCGCTCTGGCATTATCCGTTTGCCATGTACGCTGGTTGTCCGCGATTCGAGCGGCACACCACATGATAAGCCTCGCGATTGATGAGCTTGAAAGGGTTATCAATGAATCAATTGTCACAAACTGAAACATCCTGGCAGGAGCGACGCAGCTCCTCTCCCATCGCCTACCAGGCTGTGACGATCGAGGACCAGTTCTGGGCTCCTCGCTTGCAAACGCTTCGCGAGAAGACGTTGCAGCATATTTATAAGCAGATGGAACTCGATGGGCATTTCACCGCTTATAAACAGGATTGGCAGCCAGGGATGCGCCCGATTCCCTATCTGTTCTGGGAATCGGATATCTCGAAATGGCTGGAAGCTGCCAGCTATAGCCTGGCACGCCATCCTGACCCTGCCCTCAACGCGCTGGTTGATGAGGCGATCGCTTTTCTTGCCTCTCTCCAGCAGCCCGATGGCTATCTCAACCTCTGGTTCACGCAGGTCGAACCACACAAACGCTGGACGAATCTGCGCGATTGGCACGAACTCTATTGCGCCGGACATCTGATCGAAGGCGCAGTCGCCCACTTCCAGGCAACGGGCAAACGTACGCTGCTGGATATCGCCTGCCGCTATGCCAACTATATTGATACTGTCTTTGGGCGTGAGGACGGGAAACAACGTGGCTACTGTGGGCATCCCGAAATCGAGCTGGCGCTGATCAAACTTTATCGAGCGACAGACGATACACGCTATCTCAATCTCGCACGCTATTTCGTCGAGGAACGCGGCCAGCAGCCGCATTATTTCGATAGCGAGGCGCGTGCGCGTGGCGAGGATCCCGCTGATTTCTGGGCGCGCAGCTACGAATACAACCAGTCTCTCGTTCCCATTCGCGACCAGCACGAAGTCGTCGGACATGCCGTGCGGGCGATGTATCTCTATAGCGCGGTGGCTGATCTCTCCCGGGAACTGGACGATGCGTCCTGGCTCGCGGTCTGCGAACGCTTCTGGCAAAATCTCAGCTCGAAACGCACGTATATCACGGGAGGAATCGGACCCTCTGCGGACAATGAAGGGTTCACGGCAGACTATGATCTCCCCAACAATACCGCTTATGCGGAGACCTGCGCGGCCATTGGTCTGGCCCTGTGGAGTCATCGCCTGCTGCAAGTCGATACTGATCGTCGCTACGCCGATATGCTGGAGCGGGCACTCTACAATGGCGTCCTGAGCGGCCTCTCGCTGGACGGAGAAGCGTTCTTTTACGAGAATCCGCTGGAGAGCCGGGGCAGGCATCACCGTCAACCCTGGTTTAACTGCGCCTGTTGCCCTCCCAACATTGCCCGCCTGCTGGCCTCGCTTGGACAATACGTCTATAGCACCAATACGACGGAGATCATGGTACACCTGTACATGCAAAGCACAGGCACGATCACAGTGGGCGCGCAGCAGATCACACTCCGCCAGCAAACAGCTTACCCGTGGGATGGGGCTATTCAGCTCACGATCGAGACGGAACAGCCTGCCACATTTGGCCTGAATCTACGCATTCCCGGCTGGTGCAATACGGCCCACCTGACGGTCAACGGCGAGGAGTTTCCCATTGAGCCGCATCTGCACAAAGGCTATGTGCGCATCGAGCGAGCCTGGCAAACGGGCGACAACGTGCTCCTCACGCTCGACATGCCAGTTCTGCAAGTTCAGGCACATCCCGATATTCGGGACGATAGCGGCTGCGTGGCCCTGCAACGCGGACCATTGATCTATTGTCTGGAGTCGGTAGATAACGCCGCTCCTCTCCATCGTATCCGCTTAGCAGAGACCACCACGCTGGAGAATCACTTCGATCCAACGTTGCTCGGCGGTATCGTCGTCATCCAGGCTGACGCTACCACGCTGGAGACAACCGATTGGGGCGATGAGTTATACCGCACCACTCCTGCAACGAGCCATCCCACCAGACTCGTCGCGATCCCTTATTACGCCTGGGATAATCGTCAGGCAGGGGAGATGCACGTGTGGGTCAGGCTGTAGAAGCGCTCCCATCAATCCCGTAGAATCGCCGCTTGTCATCGACCCGGTCGCAGACAAGCGGCGACGCTACGGGGCGCAGATACACCACGCCGCCACAGGGCCCGTCTGGTATAATTTCACTACAATACATAGAGAATGGAGGATATTCGATTTCAGGATCAGGGTTGCTCCTGAATGGGGCACAATAGAATAACCAGATCTCGCTGACAAAAACTCTCTGTGGAAGCTGTCACCGTAGTACAGTTTCGTAGCACTGTTGTCTGGCATTGACGCTAATTGACTCAAGGAAGGGTATGAAATGATCCTTGAACAACACGTTGCCATGAGGGAATGGACCAGAAAGGTCCGGTCTGGGCGTATGACACGCCGTGGATTTCTTGAGCGCACCATCGCGCTGGGCATCGGGAGCAGCGCCGCCATTGCGCTTCTCGACGCATGCAGCAGCGGCGGCCTCACTGGCTCTGGTCCCACCATCGCTTACTGGAATCTCTTTGGCGGTGGCGATGGCGTACGCATGGTACAGATGCAAAATGACTTCGTAAAGGCCAATCCTGCGATCAATCTGGAGGCCGTGACCCTGACCTGGGGCGAGCCCTATTACACAAAGCTGGCAATGGCTGCTGCTGGCGGTCGTCCTCCCGATGTCGCTATTTCGCACATGACCCGCGTACCCATTTATGCCTCGTCCGACCTGCTCGAGCCATTCGATCTGGAAGAGCTGGCAAAGGTCGGCATTACCCAGGACACCTTTCTCCCTGCAATCTGGGAACGAGCACAATACAACGGCAAGTTGTATACCGTCCCCTTAGATACGCACCCATTCGTCATGTACTATAACGTGGACGTTTGCAAAAAAGCCGGGCTACTGGACGATGCCGGGAACCTGCTGCCAATTGAAGGTCCACAGGCCCTGCTCGATGCCCTGAAGAAAGCGCAGCAGGTCACAGGCGCGTTCGGGCTCGCACTCGACACGCAAGGTGTCACATCGTGGCGTTTGTTCTATACCCTCTATTCCCAGCTCGGTGGCAAGGTCTTATCGCCAGACGGGAAAGAACTGGTGCTGGACGATGGCAAGGCCGCACAGGTGCTCTCCTTCATGCAGGATCTGACCCAGACCAGTAAAGTTGCTTCGCCCGTGACGGACTACGCGGGTGCGGTCGCAAACTTTGGCAGCGCCAAGGCAGGATTTACCTGGAATGGAGAGTGGGAGGTGAGCACCTTCGTCGCCATCAAAGATTTCTCCTTCAACATGGTCCCTTTCCCCAAAGTCTACGGCGAATATCATACGGAGGCCGATTCCCACGCCTTCGTCTTACCTCGCCAGAGCTCAGTAGATCCTGAGCGCAGAGCGGCAAGCTTAACCTTCATCAGCTATATGCTCAAAGACAGCTATACCTGGGCGCAGGGCGGACATATCCCCGCCTATCTTCCCATTGCCACAGGTGAACAATATAAGAGTTTGAAGCCGCAGTCTAACTATGCCAGTGTGGCCTCGAGCGCGGTTATTGATCCGATCGCCTGGTTCAGCGGCTCCGGCTCTGAATTCGAAACTCAGGCCAGTGCCGCCTTTCAGGGCGTGCTGGCCGGACAATCCACGCCACAACAGGCCATCAAACAATTCCGCACGGCAGTCCTCAAACTACTCAGCATACCGTCACCGCTCTAATCAATGCACAGACGAAACATCGTCATAGAAAGGAGTCTCTATGTCGGATATATCGGTAGATGCGAGCATGCAAAGCGGCACGCAAGCCCGGCAAGACACTGCAACCCAAAGAAGCAAGCGCTGGCATACTGATCTCACTGGCTGGCTTTTTGTCCTGCCATTTCTCATCCTGTACGCGCTCTTTCTGATATGGCCTGTCATCCTCGGACTGCGCATGAGCTTTTTCAACTGGAGTATCAGCGGGCACGGCATATATCAATTTCTCGGCCTGGCGAACTATCAAGAACTGCTCAGTGACCCCTCTTTCTGGAGCTCCCTCTGGGTCACCGTTTTATTCACGATCATCAGCACGCCACTCCTCGTCATTATCGCGCTCGGACTGGCCCTGCTGGTCAATCGTGCGATTCCCGCGCAATGGTTGTTCCGCACAATCTTCTTTGCCTCTTTTGTGCTCCCGGTCTCCGTCGTGGTGCTGATCTGGAACTGGCTCTATCAGCCGGGCTTTGGCCTGATCAATGCGACGCTCACGGCACTCGGCCTGAAAGAAGTGAACTGGCTGGCGGACCCGAATGTGGCGCTGCTCTCAGTCGTGCTGATGACCATCTGGTGGACGATTGGCTTCAATTTTGTGCTCTATCTCGCTGGCCTGCAACAGATTCCTCAGGAATTGAACGAGTCCGCCTCCATCGATGGCGCAGGCGCGTGGGCGCGTATCCGCTCGATCACGATCCCTTTGCTGGGCAGAACGACATCGCTCATCATCATCCTGCAAGTCATCGCATCGTTACAGCTCTTTCCCCAGGCGTACTTGCTTATGGGCAGTGGACCAGGACCCAACTTCTCGACGAAAGGGGCCATTGAGTACATCTACGAATCGGGCTTTACTTCGTTCCGCGTCGGCTTCGCGGCGGCTGGATCGTATATCTTCTTCATCCTGGTTTTGATTGTCTCTCTTGGGCAGTTTATGCTGCTGGCACGCCAGAGGAGAAATGCCTAATGTCAACGCAAACTGTTGCGCAACCGGTACATACGCCTGCTCATGCGGGAACGATCGCGGGACTCTCGAAGCGCCAGATCGCCAATGGTGCGGCTCTGATACTCCTCATCATCCTGGCCATACTCTGGCTGGTTCCCTTATTATGGGCTATAGATACCTCGCTCAAGCCCGAGGGTGAAACGACGGCCATTCCCGTCTCCTGGCTGGCGTCGCATTTTACGCTGGACGCCTATATCACGACGTTCACCACAAGTAATATTCCGCGCTGGTACTTCAACAGCTTCCTGACTTCCGCGATTATCAGTGTCGCGACGGTATTCCTGGCCAGCCTGGCGGCATTCGCCTTCTCGCGCATCCCTTTCCGTGGCAAAAACGTCCTTTTCTGGGTCATCCTGGCAGGCATTATGGTGCCGGGCCAGATTCTCATCATCCCCCTGTTCACCCAGATGCAGGCGTTTAGCATGGTAGACACGTACTGGGGAATTATTCTGCCACAGATTGCCTCGCCCATCGCGGTCTTCATCTTCAAACAATTCTTCGATGGCATCCCTCACGAACTTGAAGAGGCGGCGGTGATGGACGGCGCGAGTCGCCTGCGCGTCTACTGGCAGATCTGGATGCCGCTGGCGCGTCCGGCGATCGCGGCGGTCGCGATCTTCGCGTTCGTGCTTTCGTGGAATAACTTCATCTGGCCGTTCGTGGTGATTACGGGCAATGATATGATGACGATCCCTGTGGGCCTTGCCACCGTACAGACCTCATTCGGCATCCGCTATGCCCAGATCATGGCGACAGCGGTACTCGGTGGCATCCCCGTACTGATCGTCTTTCTCTTCTTCCAACGACAGATCGTCCAGGGTATAGCAGGTACCGGCCTCAAAGGCTGAGTCTTGCATAAGTCACTTCATCTGAAGAGATGAAATATAAGCGAGGAGCGAGAGGATACAACGTGTAGAACGAACGTGTCCTCTCGCTCCTCGCTTATCCCCTCACCCAAAACGTTTTTTTGTCTCTTTTGGATCAATTTCTTGCTGAGGTAACGAAAATGAAGTAATATACGGAACACGCATGGAAAAGCTCATGAGAAAACAATACAGGGAGAAACATGATACAAGAGCTATGGGATCGCATCATAAAGATGCTGCACATTCTTGCCCCTGAAATCTGGCTTAGTATTCAACCTGGAGCATCAGAGTCTGTTATTCGACAGGCCGAAGAAACGATGGAGATGCAGTTCCCCGAGGAGGTAAAAGCCTTTTACCGAATGCAAAATGGTATGGCTGAGCGCTGGTTTGAGGGCGCAGCGGATCTTTCTGAAGAAATGCAAGAGTCCTATCATTTATCAAAAAACCCGCAGAATATCGAAGGAATTATCGACACTTATAGCATTGGCTCATTAGAACAAATCAGCCGTTCCTGGGAAAGTTTAAAAGAAGACCATGGATATAACACCTACATTCCTCACCTGGATACAGGAATCTTCGCTCCGTATGAATGGCATCCTAAATGGTTCCCTTTCATGGGGAATATATTCGCCTCCAGCTACTGCATTGATCTTGCCCCAGGGCCAATGGGACAGATGGGACAGGTTCTTCATACGACAACTACTTCTCATGGCAAAATAGAAATGCACGTAGTTGCGCCCAACTTGCAAATATTTTTAGCAACATTAGCACAAGATCTGGAAGCAGGAAAATATCACTTTGACGAGACGACAGGGGTCCTCTGGAGCCAAAAGATGCTCTCAACTGTATCTTCAAACATGCTCATCTACTTAAAAGAGCTACGACAACGAGGAAAACATGGTGGCCCTCTTCCTCAAGACGCAAGCTATGACTGGCCGTAAATATAATACATGCTACGATACCGGGGCAGGTAAAAAGCAAGAATGATTATCTCAATACCTACCCGACCCATCGCAGCTAGAGCAACACTTCGCCCCGAAGAATCACCACCGCACTCCCACCAATTTTCACCGTCTCAATATCATCACACTCACCCATGATCTCCACGTAGATCTGGCTGGGCCGATGCATCCAATGTCCCTGTTCCGCCATGAAAATGGGCTGATCGATGAGCTGATATTTCCAGAGATAGGCGGCCATCCCCCCGGTTGCGGAGCCCGTCGCCGGATCTTCGGGCCTGTCCGGTGCAACCCCGAAGTGGCGTGCAAAGGTCTTTCCTGCGGGTGTGACGCCACCCAGGCAAAAGAGATGTGGACTGAAGAAGTCAGCAGTCTCGCGGAAACGCGTGTAGGCCGCGACGTCCACCTGCGCCCGACGCAATGCGTCATGATCGCGCAAGGGGATCATCAGTTGCAGCGTACCCGTGCTCACGGTTTGAATCGGCACGGAGGGCAATGCATCCTCCGGTGAGAGACCAAAGATCGGCAGGACGTCGGCCGCACGATAGGTTTGCAGAAAGAGCGGCTTTCTCTGCGTCATGACGATGCGCTCCACGTGGCCCTCTCTGGCGATGATCTCGACCGTAATCGGCCCATCGCGCAATTCCAGGCTTATCACCGTATGCTCGCCGTCTAATTGCAGGCGACCGCTGTCTATCAGCGCCATCGTGGTCGCAATGGTAGGATGACCGGCCAGAGGGATTTCCTCGGACGGGGTAAAATAGCGTACGCCAAAATCGGCAACCTGCGAACGGCGCACAAACGCGGTCTCCGAAAGATTCGTCTCACGGGCAAACGCCTGCATCAACTCATTATCAAACTCGTCGGTGTCCAGTACCACAGCACAGGGATTGCCTTCGAGGGGCTGCATGGTAAAGGCGTCCACTTGCAAAAATGGGTAAGTGCGCATAAGCGTTTTTTCCTTTCTTCAGCACTTTTCCCCATCTTCTCAGAATGCGCAATGTCGTACAAGAGCCAATTATGAGTAAATGGAGACAGCCATTGACATAGAACTCTTCAGGCCGACACTGGAAGCCTACGACTCTTTTTTCTCCATCTCCATTGTGCCAGAGGGTGGGGCCAGCCATTGCGCAAGCTCTTCATCCCAGGCAGGGGGATGCAAACAACCCGCTGGCGCTCCCAGCACGCGTTCCAGCGCATCAATGCAAGCGGTAACGATTCGTTTGAGGCGAGGCAGGTCATCGGGCGAGTGTTCCTCAGAGAGGAGAAGATCGACGGCGGCATAGCCAAGATCTTCAAACAGGGAAATGATAATCCTTCCCGCCTGATCAGGATAGGGAGTCGTAAAAACTCCCTCCTGGCATCCCTGACGGATGATCTCCTCCAGCCAGGGCGTGAGCCGTTTGATGCGTGTCATATAGAATTTACTGCGTACAATGGCATTCTCATCGGCATACCAGACGCGCATATATTCGAACACCAGACGCTTGTGCGCAAGCTTCAAGCGATCGAGCGTGGCAAAGAAGCGCTGGAGTTTCTCGATGGCTCCGAGTGTGGGATCATGAACGATGGGAAGGGCAAATTGTTCCGCCTCCGCTCCCATCCGCTCGGACAGTGCAAAGAGCAACGCTGGCTTGGAGTCAAAATAGTGATAGAAGGCTCCGGAAGAGATCTGCAATTCTCCCAGGATATCGGCTATCGCCATCTGCTCATAGCCTTTGCTCTCGACAATGCGCAGGGTGGCGTCGAGAATAGCATTGCGCCTGGCCGCGTGG
>DATJHM010000093.1:0-5872 GCA_035493895.1 Ktedonobacteraceae bacterium | reverse complement strand
ACAGGGCAGGTACGGAGCATCGATGTGGCTCTCACCGTTCGTGCCATCGCGGGCATGCTTTTTGGTCTGCTCACGTTCCAATTGCTTGGCGACGAGGTGATTGCCGAACGCTGGAAAGAGCTACCAGAAATCCTGACATCGTTGCTGTTTGACGGCTTGCAACAAGGAAAGGAGATTGCCCACGAATGAAGACACCGACGCATTCTTCCATCAGGGTGAGCGGCATTCTCGCACTGATGGATTGTTAGAACGTTGCGTGAATTCTTGACCGGTTCTCTAGTAGGTCGCGACGCAGGCTGTGGCAAAATCTGCTAGTGAGCGTGGCGGGCGACCTGTAACGCGTTCTACTGTTGGTGTAACCCGGTCTTCCAGACCATTTCTGATTCCTTCGTATTCCATTTTTGTCAGCATCGTGGCGAAATTTGCAGGGATGCCAGACGCAATCATGCGTGCCTGAACTTCATCTGGCTGCGCAAAAATGTGACGTATGGGACGCCCGGTCGCCGTTGAAAGTATATCTGCTGCTTCGGTATAGCTCAGCGCGTGTGGGCCTGTAATGAGGTGATCGGTATTGTGCGGCTGCTCATCAACGAGAGCACGCAAGCCTACTTCGGCGATATCTCCCGCATCTACAAAGCCGACGCGCCCTTCTCCCGCCGCTGTGATAATGACACCTTCATTTTTTATGGAGGTTGCGTGGAAATGGTTCTCGGAGAAGTTCTGCATAAACCATGATGGACGCAGTATTGCCCATTCCGGGATCTGCTCTTGTATCGCCTTATGAACCGCACCCAGACCTGGACTGTCCGGTGTTATCACTGAGGAACTGAGGAGAACAACGCGCTGTACTCCTGCCTGGAGGGCACGCTCTAGAAATGTAGTCATCTGCGCAGATGGGTCAGCTACACGAACAGGTGCTATCAGAAAGAGTCGCTGGATTCCCACGAGCACAGGATCATACGTCGTTTCATCTGCCCAATGAAAATATCTATGCTCTGCATTGCCATTATCAGCAGCGTGCGGTTCCCCACGACTAGCAATGCGTACAGAGAAGCCACACTCTTTGAGACGTTGAACGAGGCGACTGCCAACTTTACCAGTGCCGCCGGTAACGAGCATTTTAGATGCTGACGTTTCTGCCATGAGAAAATCCCTTCTTGAATATGGAGATAATGATCGGTAAGCCTATTCCTTGAAAATGCAGTGAGCATTGGTATCTCGGTTACCGCTCGGACTTTTGTTTTGACGCATCCAGGGCTCCCATCGCTTCACGGAGTGCAAGCGGGTTCCAATAATCTCGCTGGTGGATCAATTTCCCATCTTTCGTTCTCATAATCCATACGTACCTCATGTTGTATGTACTTCCTGTCGCAATGATGCGAGCTTGACAGGTGATCTCCGCAACGATGATATCCGGGTTCAGTGTCAGGTGTATCTGTTGCTGCGGGATGCTGAGAAATTCAATATCATTGAGGATCCCCTGGATATAGGGGTAAAGATCTGCCTTGCCCTCAATCCGACCAGGGCGTCCCTGAGGCGCGAAAGGGAATTCAATGACAAAATTATCCTCCAGCAGGCTCATCCAGCTATCAATGTCTTTCTCTGAAAGCAACTGTGTATAACGCTGTATCAATGTGCGTGCCTCTTGATACCTTGCTTCATCGCTGTGCAAATCCGCATTCATACGATCCCTCCATTTTCTGCTGATACGTAAGAGAGCAGATCGGCGAAGAAAAACAGCTCACTCAACTTTCTCACTATCTGTCGTGTCATATGCTGATTATCTTCTCTTTATCCGCTCCCTTGCAAGACTACCACGCTTCTACGGAACGTGATATCATTGCACATAGGTCAGTTTGGGTTGAATAAAAATGAGAGTAATTTGCTCTCATTTATTTGCATTATACGAATGCATCCGTCTTATTGTCAAGTCAAGGAGGCAGGAAGGGAGAGATGACACCGTCAGCACATATGCGAAGCATGCCGAAACAGGAACGTGGCGAGCGGCGTATGCAACGGTTGCTTGATGCAGCTGAGCAAACATTTGCTGAGCTTGGTTATAAAGCCGCAACGACCAACGAGATTGCTGCTCGTGCGCAGACATCCATTGGGACGCTCTACCGATTTTTCCCCAATAAAGAAGCTATTGTGCAGCATTTAGGTGAGAGATATATTCAAGAAGTGCACGCTCTCCATGAGAAGATGTTTCAACCCGAAGTGGCGACGATGCCACTTGCAGAGATGATTGATCGTCTCGTAGATCCAATTGTTGAGCTGAAATCTGCTCACCCAGGATTGGTTTCTCTCTTTATCGGTCCGCACGCTGCTCTGCAAATCCCTGCTGAGATTCAAATACTTCTAGATGAATCGGCACTCCACATAGAAAAGCTCTGGATGAGGCGCTTCCCTCACCTCAATGCGGAAACTTGCCATCTCTATGCCGTGATTTCTTTTCAGATCAGGCAAACCTTCCTCTCCCTGGCTTTCTCCTCTCCAACGCTCTCTCAGGAACAGATCATCAAAGAGTTGAAAACGAATCTGTTCCGTTACCTGGAACCGATAGAGCATAAGGCATGCAAAGGTTGAAGCTCTCCTGGCAACGCTATTGCAGAAGAAAAAGCGGAATCGTTCGGCAAACAATTTCACCGACCCTGGGAGTTGAGTATTAACGGAACAATTTTGAGACAACTCCCTGTCCGTGAAATTAGCGGATCAGACCTTCCTGTCCATATTCCCTGGTTATTTACTTGATTGCTCCGGCAACGCCATTGATAAAGTAGCGTTGGAGGAGGATAAAGACCAGCATAATCGGGGCCAATGTAATCACAGATCCGGCACAGAGATAGGTCCACTGCGTCGAGTTCTGGCCAATGAACGCAAACATGCCAACTGCCAGCGTCTGTAACTCGGGCTGTCCCAGCGTAAAGACCAGCGGAATCAAAAAGCTATTCCAGGCACTGATAAACGTGAAGAGCGCCACCGTTGCCAGCATAGGACCAGCTAAGGGAAGCATGACGTTCCAGAAGAGTTGATGGAAGCTTGCCCCATCGACGCGTGCAGCATCCTCCAGGCCCCTATCGATAGAAGAGAAGTAGCCCACGAACAGGAACGTGCTGAACACCACGCCCCCCGCCGTTTGTACAATAATGATAGACCAGAGCGTATTGAGCAGACCGAGCCTCTGAATAATATCAAAAACCGGAATGATCGTGTATCCATGCGGTAAGAAGAGCGTGACCGCAATCAGTCCGAGCAGTAGCCTTTTACCGGGAAAGGCAGTACGAGCCAGTACATATCCAGCCATTGACGTAACCAGCAGGGTAAGCAGGACTGTGGCTACTGTAGTGAAGATCGTGTTGAAAAAGAATTGTCCAAATGAGGCCCCATCCCAGGCTTCCACATAGTTGGACCACAAAAATTCTTTGGGGAACACACTGAGACCTTCATCAAAAAAGCCATTGACACTTTTAAAAGAGCTTCCCAGCGTCCAGAGGAAGGGGTACATCCAGAGTATTCCCCCGACCAGAAGGACAATGTGCGTAATTACAGACGTGAAACGAGCATGTAGTTTGTAGTTGTCATAGCTTTTACGCGTATTGGTGTTGAGCGTTGAGGATAGCTTTGCAGGTACAGGCATCATAATGTATATCCTTCCTTTTCTCTCTTATCCACGAGTTGTGCGGCGACCAAGCACAAGACGGAAAATGAGCAATTGTATGATGGAGAGTACTATGAGCAAGCACCCATAGAAGAAGGATGCCGCCGAGGCAAAGCCAATATTTGGCTGTACTGCCGATGTAGAAAAGCCACCAAAGGCCTGGTGATAGATGTAGGTGTTGACGACTTCGGTTGCGAAGTAAGGGCCGCCGGCTGTCAGGACCTGAACCAGATCGAAAATTTGCAGACTTCCCAGAATCGCCAGGATGATAATGATTAAACCGATGCCACGCAGCAGCGGTATCGTGATGTAGAAGAACGTGTCAAACGAGCGTGCGCCATCAATTTTTGCCGCTTCGTAGAGTTCTTCGGGGATCGTCTGGAGTCCGGCCAGAAAATAGACCAGATTATAGCCCAGCGTATTCCAGATTCCGACGACGATGATGATGCCGAGCGCAAAGCGCGGATCGCCCAACCAGTCGATATGCTCATGGGTGATGTGAAGCTGTAAAAGGAGCGTGTTGAGATTGTCGCCGAAGTTTGTCAGAATGAGTCGTACGACAACGCCGATGACGGCGGCTGAGGTCACAACTGGAATAAAGTAAACGGCGCGGTAAAATGCCGCAAAACGCAGTTTGGGGTTATTGAGGACCAGTGCCAGTACTAATGCTAAGGCAAGTTGTACTGGTACCAGCACGAGCATATAGATAAAAGTGTGTAGAAAAGATTGCCAGAAAATGTTATCACGAATAACCTGTCTGAAGTTGTCCAGCCCGACGTATTGCGATGGATCACCAATACCATTCCATTGGTAGAGCGTATAGCCCAGCGAGGCAAAGAGCGGATAGATTACGAATGCGATGAGCAGTGCAAACACCGGGATGAGATAGATGTAAGACCAGCGATTGCGGAGAATTTGTTCCCAGAGGCTGGCTTGTTGTGGTAATACCCTGGTTCTGGGTAGATCTTCTGATTTTTTGGGTATGGTAGATATATGCATGGAAAAAAATCTCCTTCTGGTTGATTTTTGACCCGGGCGCAGACAAGCCGCGCCTCTACGAGATGGTGGCCGCAACCGGGCGCAGGTAAACGGCGGTTGTACGAGATCATAGCCGCTACCGGACGGGCGCAGGTAAACGGCGGTTGTACGAGATGGTGGCCGTAAGAGGATCGTGATCTACGAGGGGTGGGTGACCCTCGTAGATCGATGCTTTAGAATTTGGCGGAGAGAATACCACTTACGGTCAGGTTATGATCAGGAAAGTTTATCCTGCTGGGCGGCATACGGCTTTGTTGGGTCCCAATCAGGGAAAACGAAATCGCTGAAGCTGACTTTCAGGCCCTGTTGCTGGGCTTGTTGGATGCCCTTATCCAACGCTGCCTGATAACGCCCGGCCAGATCAGAAAGCGCGCTCTGGATATTGCCGATCTGCCCGGTGTAGATACCGGCGATGACATCGTTAATATCTGGCGAGATGGGGCTCTGAATGACCTGGGAGGTCGCTGGATTGCGTATACTCGCGCTTGGCCCGAAGATAGAATATTTGGTTGTCGCGATATACTGCGAAAACGGCTTTGCCTTGACCAGGGAAGGATCGTTATCCTGGGGGAAGACCGAGACATCTTCGTTGAATTGTACCCAGCGTTTGCCAGCATCCAGGCTATGCAGCCAATCAAACCAGGCCCAGGCCTCGTCTGGATGCTTCGATTTAGGTGAAAGCCCGAACAGGGTTCCGCCACCGGAGTTGTAGAAGTATCCTTTGGGGGTGGCGTCGGGCGATGGGAGCGTAATCAAGCTATAGTCGGTGAAGTTATGCTGTGACCACTCTGCCTGATTCCAGACGCCGCCGACCGTCATGCCGAATTTGCCGCGCTCAAAAAATGCGCGCGCTTCTTCGTCTGAAATACTCATAGAATTGGGATAGAAATAGCCCTTCTTTTTCCACTCTAACAGGAGCGTGATGAAATCCATGTAAGCGCGATCCGTGGCATAGGTCCACTTGCCTGTGCGCAAATCATTTGCGGAGGCTCCGCCGGTTGCGCCAGCGCCACGTACAAAAAGTTCGATCCACCAGGCGAGGATAAAGTTTTGACCATTGCCGAAGCCCAGGCCATAGACTGAACCGTTACTTTTTTTCGTAATCGTGTCGGCGGCTCTGCTGACGTCATCCCAGGTCTGAGGCAATTTTACTGTGCCGTCCGCATTCGTGATGCC
>DATJHM010000092.1:0-25603 GCA_035493895.1 Ktedonobacteraceae bacterium | reverse complement strand
TGGCTTCACACGGTTATCCCGGCGGCAGCGGCGACGGTCTCTATTACCCCTGCGAAAACGGACTTTTCACATACTTATACGCTTATGGTAACTACGGGTGCAACTGGCTACAATGGTGGTAACGTCTCAGTGCAGGGGCGGCAGGTTTCTGCTAAATCCCCGCAGGAGATACAAACGGTGATTGCAACAGGTCGAGGCCTGCATCCTGCGATAGCGGCAAAAGGCTCGGTAGTGGTCTCTCAGATCCATCTTACGGTGATCAGTCCTACAGGCAATTCTCTGGCCGTCTCTTCAATTCCGGATGGTGATGGACGTTCTATTACTACCGATGAAGAAGTGCCGATCTCGGACGGTGCGACCGTTACCATTCCGGCCCATGCAACTGTTGCCGGAAGCGGTGGTAATCTGCCCGCGCACGACCTTGATGGCCCGATTCAGATTGTGGATGCCATGAATAATTCTCCCATCGGTACGGCCTATGTTGCCAACCCGGCTGCATTTACTGGCGGCCAGGATGCGACGAGCTATGTTTTTGTGCAGCAGTCAGACATTGATAATGCTGCGAAGGCGATGACGGCCCAGTTAACGCCCGGCATGAAAGAGCAGGTGCAGGCTCAGATTCACAAAGATGATTTGTTGGTGCATGCGATTGCCTGTACCTCTGATACGGGTGCTGATCATAAGGCCAACGATGAAGCGGCCAATGTGACTGTCAAAGTGACTGTCTCCTGTAATACGCTGGTCTATACGGCCCAGACCCTGCATGATGCCGCCGTCAAAGCGTATCAAAGCGATGGAAGCGCACGGTTTGGCAGCGGTTATGGGGTCGTCGGCGATATCGTCGCTGGCAAGCCTGCGCCTGCTGACGAAGGGGTATTTACGATGCAGATCGATGGCATCTGGTCCTATCAATATACACAGGCCCATTTGCAGGAGATCAAGAGCTTAATTGCTGGCAAGAAGAGCGGGGATGCCCTGAAGCTGTTGCAAGCTCGCAAGGATATTCAGCATGTTTCCCTGACGACGTCGGGTGGCCTGGGGACCGCAGTGCCGACAGCATTGGATAACATTCAATTGCATGTGGCAACTGTAACTGGTTTGCATGCTTGATGCCGCGTAAGAAAAACAGGCATGTGGCATTGTATTAATAATGCGACGTGCCTGTTTTTGATTGTTTGCGCTTATTCAGGTGGGAGACTGATAAATATCGCGTTATCTTCAACCTTGACAGGATAAGTCAGAATATCCTGGCGTGCAGGACCGCGTAGAACCTTGCCTGTGCGTACGTCAAATTGGGCTCCATGCCACGGACAGGTAATCGCGCAGCCTATCAGCTCGCCCTCATTGAGAGGGCCGCTGATATGAGTACAATTATCAGTGAAGGCATAGATTGTGCCTTCGACCATCGTCAGGCAAACAAGCTCGCCGTCAACCTCCAGTGGATATGTCGTGCCTTCCGGCACATCCTCCAACTCCGCAACTTTAATGAAATCCGTCATAGTCTCCTCTGCGTAATTGTTAATCAGGCGCTGCGTGCCTTGACGGGCAGAATGACGCCGTTGACGCCATCGCTGGCGCTGGAAGTGAGAAAGATTGCTACCTCTGCAAGCTGACTCAGCGTCACCCAACCGGTTGAGAGTTCTTCGGATGATGGCTTCATCGCTTCGAGATTTGTCTCGGTAATCAGCAGGCCGGGACCAATCGCGTTGACGTAAATGCCGAGCTTTTCGCCTTCTTTCGCGAAGGTTCGTGTGAGGGCATCAACACCAGCTTTGGCGCAATTATACGCGATCATATGGGGTCCCACGCCCTCAATGCCGCCAGCGCGGCTGAAGTTCAGGATCTTGCCGCTGCCCTGGCTGCGCATTGTTGACCAGACCGCCCTCGTGCAGAGGTACGTGGTCAGTAGATTATTATTCAGTTCACTCTGCCAGTCTGCCAGGGAAAGCTCGTCTGAAGGGCCGATTTTGGTCAGGCCGCCCGCAAGATTGACCAGGATATCCACGCGCTCGTACGCTCCGAGCGCGGCCTGAATCAGATCTTTGGCCCCTTCTTCAGTCGTAAGATCGGCTGCGACTGGCAGGACCATCTTTGCCCCTTCGGCGCGTAGTTCTTCGGCCCGGGCCTTGACGCGCTGCTCATTGCGGGCACTGATCACGAGATCTGCACCCTCGCGTGCAAACGCTTGCGCCAGCGCATAACCTGCCTGACCTTTATAACTGACGCCAGTGATAATCGCCGCTTTCCCTTGTAAACGCATGTTATAGCTCCTCCTCGCTATCATCAGGTGTCTCTAAACCAGCAATCGCCAGACCACGATGAAGTACGCGCAATGCTAAAAATGCGCATTTGGTGCGTGCTGGACTGATAGAGATCCCCAGTTCATCGAGTACAGCGTCCTTGCCGAGAGCAACCACCTCTTGTATGGTTTTGCCTTCAATCATCTCTGAAAGCATGGAAGCCGAAGCCTGACTGATCGCACAACCTCGTCCCTGAAAGCGAACCGCACTGACACGATCGCCCTCAATCGTCAGATCCATGCTCAGTTGATCACCACACAGGGGGTTGGAATCCTCGGAATGGACATCGGGCTGTTCGAGTTTTCCATAATTGCGCGGATTGCGATAGTGATCCAGAATATATTCGCGATAGTAATCCATCGACATAAGCCAGCCCTCCCCTCCTTATGTATGTAATTAAAATGAGAAAATGTTTTGTGCTTTGTGCAGTCCCTGAACCAGCATATCGATATCTTCTTTTACCGTATATATATAGAAGCTGGCTCGAGCTGTTGCGGCCAGGTTATAGCGCTCCATCAGAGGCTGAGCACAGTGGTGCCCTGCACGGATCGCTACTCCCACCTCTTGATCGAGGATTGAGGCCAGATCGTGTGGATGGATTTCACCGAGCGTGAAGGAGACAACGCCGCCGCGCTGTTCTGCGCCAGGACCATAGATGGCGATAGTGGGTACCTGCTGAAGCTGCTCCAGCGCATAGCTCGTGATTTCGATCTCGTGTGCCCGCACTGCATCCATACCCAGCGCCTGTAAGTAATCGACCGCTGCACCCAGGCCCACCGACTCGGCGATCGCTGGTGTGCCAGCCTCGAACTTCCAGGGAAGATCATTCCAGGTTGAGGAGCGCAGGCTGACGGTGCGAATCATATCGCCGCCGCCCATAAATGGTGGCATCTCTTCAAGCAGGGTGCGCTTGCCATAGAGCACGCCAATGCCCGTTGGACCCAGCATCTTATGCGCACTAAACGCCAGAAAATCGATATCCAGGGCCTGAACATCCACCGGGAGATGTGGCACGCTCTGTGCCGCATCCAGCAGCACAATTGCGCCTGCCGCATGCGCCTGCGCGATCATCTCCTGAGCCGGATTGATTGTACCCAGCACATTCGACATATGTGTAAAAGCGACCAGTTTGGGCTGTTGCTGCAATAATTGAGCGTAGATGGTGAGATCGAGCAGACCGTCGTCGGTGACCGGGATAAATTCCAGGCGTGCGCCGCTGCGTTGGGCCAGAAGTTGCCAGGGGACCAGATTGCTATGGTGTTCCATCTCAGTCAGGATAATCAGATCATCTTTATGGATATTGGCCATGCCCCAGGTATAGGCCACGAGATTAATGCTCTCGCTGGTGTTGCGGGTGAAGATAACTTGTTTGCTTCTGGGTGCATGAATAAAGCGAGCAACCTTGACACGAGCTTTTTCCATCGCATCGGTTGCCTCTTCGCTGACCTGATAGACACCCCGATGGACGTTGGCATTATAGCGCGCGTAGTAATCGCTCATTGCGTCGATAACGCTCTGAGGTTTCTGTGAGCTGGCAGTACTATCGAGATAGACCAGCGGCTTGCCATGAACCTCACGCTTGAGAATCGGAAAGTCCTTGCGGAGATCCGCAAACGTGGAAGAGATGCTTATTGTCATACATTCCTGATTTCTTCACACGAAGGCGGAGATAAACCCCGCCCCTGCGATGCGATATCCCTATGGCGGAGATAAACCCCGCCCCTACGATGCAATATTCCATAATCGTAAGGGCGGAGGTGAACTCCACACCATTCCTAATATTCGGTTAATTGGATCTCTTCGTCGACGGGTTTGTTATCGAGATGGATTGCACCCTCGTCGACGCCTTCGATCTCCCAGCGCTCCTGAGCATCAACCCAGGTGTCGGCCTCCGTCTCGTAGTCTCCACTCATACGGCGGATGATACCACGGCGCAGACGTGTGCGCATATTCTCCAACGGAATACGCTGGAGGACAGGCTCGAAGAAGCCCTGGACGATGATGCGCTCAGCTTCGGGTTTCGCAATACCACGAACCATGAGATAGAAAAGTTGCTCTTCGTCGATCTGTCCGCTGGTCGCACCATGGCTGGCGCTGACCTCGTTTGCCGCAATCTCCAGGCCAGGAATGAACTCGCCTCGAGCCTGCTTGCTCAGGAGAAGGCCGTGGGCTGAGAGGAACGAGCCGGTCTGTTGCGCTTTCGGACGAATGCGGATCATGCCATCGAACTCGACGCGTGACTGCTCGGTAAGAACGCCTTTGACGAGCGTCTCAGCATTCGTCGAGAGACCGATGTGATCGGAGAGCGTATTGAGCGCGAAGCGCTGATCATGATCAGCAAAGAAGACGCCCACCAGCTCGCCTGCGCTACCATTGCCCTGAAGCCCGGCACCGATCGTCGAGACCAGCACCTTACTGCCCAGGTCTGCGACCACAAACGTGACACTCGCATCCTTGTCATAGACAGCGTTTTTGTTGGTGATATGATAGACGTTCTGTCCCAGGTCTTGCAGATTGCTGAACTCGATGCGTGCCTCATTTCCAGCAATCACCTCGACAACATCGCTTAACAGAGCCGGTACGTCACCTGCAACATCAGAGGTATACTCCTCCACGAAGCGTGTGCTACTCTGAGCCTCGGCAATGATCAGCGAGTGAGAGAATGTTGCCGCATTGGCTGTATCGACAAAGACCTTGGCCAGTAAAGGCGCTTCGATCTCAACACCCTTTGGAATGTAGAGGAAAAAGCCGCCGCTCCAGAATGCTGCGTGCAAAGCCGTATATTTGCTGGTATCGGCTGGTATGCAGTTCGTCATAAAATGCTTCTGCACCATCTCAGGATATTCGCGAATGGCGCTATCCAGATCGGTCAGAATGACTCCCTGCTGTTTTAGTTCCTCTGCCAGATCCGTATGGACCACCGTGCTGTTGTACTGAACGATCAGGCCCGAACGCTCATCGACCACGGAGGTCTCAAGAGATGCTTCGAGAGCGCTGGGTAGCGTGTTGGGGTCCGCAGGAACATAGGGATTGAGCTGTTGAAATTTAAAGTTTGCCAGCGTGCGCAAGGTGCCCAGATCACCTCGGCGACCCAGGGGGGCCGGGAGGCTTTCATAGAGCTCCCAGGCTTGCAAGCGCTTTTGGAGCATCCATTCAGGCTCGCCCTTTTGACGCGAGAGAGCCTCGACCGCGTCACGAGAGAAGCCCGTTGCCAGAGCATTAAGCATTCGCCGCCACCTCATTCTCTTCGTCGTTTACTTTCAGCCATTCGTAACCCTTATCTTCCAGTTCGAGGGCCAGTTCTTTGCCGCCAGAGCGAATAATGCGGCCGTTCCACATGACATGGACGACATCAGGCTGAATGTAGTTCAACATACGCTGATAGTGGGTAATCAGCAGGATACCCAGATTGGGGCCGCGCAGAGCATTGATGCTTTCAGAGACGATCTTCAGCGCGTCGATATCCAGACCAGAGTCAGTCTCGTCCATCAGGGCAATTTCTGGCTCAAGCAGAGCCATCTGGAGAATCTCGGCGCGCTTCTTCTCGCCACCAGAGAAGCCATCATTAATAGAGCGGTTGATGAAGCTGTTATCGACCTTCAGCAGGCGCATCTTCTCTTGCAACAGCTTGCGGAACTCACCAGGAGGAACGCTTTTGCGTTTCGTCATCTGGCCGGTAGGATTCTCTCCCTCATCCAGTGATTTGTTGCCTTCGCGGACCGCCTCGAGAGAGCGGCGAAGGAAGTTGGCGACACTGACGCCGGGGATGGACATCGGATACTGGAAGGCCAGGAAGAGGCGCATGCGTGCGCGGCGATCGGGGGAATACTCAAGAATGTTCTCGCCCTTAAACCAGATCTCTCCGTCGGTTACTTCATATTTCGGATTGCCCATGACCACATTGGCGAGGGTGCTTTTGCCGGAGCCGTTGGGGCCCATCAGCGCGTGCACTTCGCCCTGTTTGACCTCAAGATTCACGCCACGCAAAATCGGTTTGCCTTCGATATTCGCGTGAAGGTTCTTTATAATTAGTTCTGATCCCATTTACAGACACCTTCCTGGTTATAAGTGAGGGGCGAATCTGTGATTCGCCTCCTGCATTGTTGAAAAGCAATGAAAACAATGATCTCATTGTAGCTTAGCAGAGGGCCATTGTTATTTCTGGCGGAAATAACCCCCACGGGTGGAAATAACCCCTACGGGTGGAGATAAACCCATACGGATGGAGATAAACCCCACCCCTACCTCTGGGGCGGCAGGAGAGACATTAGCCCAATAATGTACTCTCTGCAGGTTGTTCAAGGGCAAATCCATTATTGTTATTGTTAATGCCGACATGAATATCTGAAAGTGCGATAAAATGGGCATTGTGCTCATTGGAAGACTCTGCCAGGAGATCAGCCAGTGTCATCGAGTCGAGCGTTTGCGCCACCGCATCACGAACCTTCGCCCAGAGATATTTGGTTTTGCACGAATCCAGATAATTACAGATTTGAGACATTTCCCCCTCTGTCGCGCAAATCATCGGCGCGATTGGCCCTTCAAGGATACGTACAATCTCGCCCATAGTAATTTGCTCAGGAGGACGGCTCAACTTATAGCCACCGTGAGCTCCACGTGTGCTGGTAACCAGTGCTGGCTCGGCTTCACGTAAGAGTTTGACCAGTTGCTCAAGATATGCCAGAGGTAGTGACTCCGCCTGAGAAATATCATTGAGCGAACGTGGACGTCCACCATAGTGACGAGCAAGATCGACCATGATCCGCACGCCATATTCGCCTTTTGTAGATACCCGTAACATCATGGCTTCTCCCTTCCTCGCCGTGCGGCTAGCATGCCAGCATTTAGCTTATTCCGCAACAGGAGCTCAAAATTAATCCGACCTGTTCACTAGGATATATTCTAGCACCTGAGAGGGTCGAGCGTCAACAGCTTCCATTGTTCCTCTCGCTGGCGCGCAACAAAAAAAGCCCTGCATGGAGCTCTACTGCTGATTGGTCGACTCTTTTTAGCGAAAAAAAGAGCCTGTCAATCAGCAGGCGAGGTAACACATGGGGCTATCCCGAGATTCAGGGCTACCAGTTTTTACGTTCGCACTGCTATGTTCTTGCGAAGAGTCTATTTCTTCTTGGCATAGAGCATGAGCACAGCAATAATAACAGCGATAACGACCAGGTAGGGGATTTGAATGCTCAGTGTAATAACATTATTCAGGACCGTAAGGCTCATAGTGACGGCTCCTTTCGCGCTTGTGCTCGTGCTATTGTTGTCCAGCTTTGCTCTGTACTCTTTTCATGGATCCGCTCTACAACAAATTCTTCAGCTTGCATTTTACGCGCAAAATGTTTTTGATACTCCTAATATAACATAGGAATTTAGCAATCTCAACTTGTCTTTGTCGATGTGGGCGAGCCTACCCATTCTCCCGTCGAGGCACGGCTTGTCTGCGCCGGGGATAAGGGCAGAGATAAACCCTGCCTCTACGAGCGTTTGCGTCCAATCACGATCTGGCGTGTGCCACGACCGAATGGTTTCCAGTCATAGCTACCATAAATGGCTTCGATACTGAAGCCGGTTGCCAGAAACAGGATTTGTAGTTCGCGTGGGAAGAAGATGTGCATATCTAGCTTGCTCAGGTAGCGCTCATGTTCTCCCGTCTTATTGAAGAACTTTTCGTGCGTCCAGACGATATGCTGGGTTTGCTCGATGGGATCATATTTGCGACTGCTATAGAGCAACATCGTGAAATCTTCTTCGGGCTCATCAATTTCATCTTCCAGGTACACATTGGAAGGGCGATTCAACGCATTGCTGAGATAGTCAAGGTCGGGCACAAACGTATCAACGATGAAGCGCCCACCAGGAACGAGATGTTCGTGCGTATTTTTGAAGGTCGCGAGCTGCTGATCGAGTTCGTAGAGATGAGCGATGGAGTTAAAGGGGAGAAAGATCAGATCGAACTCGCCCTTGTGTGCCAGCTCGTATTCGCTAATGTCGCCCTCATGCAGCGTGACGCGTCGGCGCTGTTCTTCAGGTTCGCGTTCCATCTTGCGGCGATAGGCGGCCAGCATCTCAGGAGAGATGTCGATACCTTCCAATGTAAAATTCCCTGGACCATGCAAGAGATCGATACCGATGCGTCCGCTGCCACAGGCCAGTTCCAGTACATGGTGTGGGGTGTAACGCATGAGGAGTTCGCGCCAGAAGGGAAGATCCTGCTCTGATTGGCTCTGGTATTCCAGATCATAGTCGCTGACGCGCTCGTAATATTCTCCCATATCGTAGGGCATAGAGATACCTCATAGAATAAATCGTAGATAGTGAATAGTAGAAAAAAGGCAGAAGAAATGGCATAAAAAAACGCGCCCGTGGACGCACTACGAATTTGTCCGATGTAGAGCTTATCATAAAGCCTTTGCATAAAGCAAGAGGTACGCTCCGCCCGGTCATCACGTTGTAGGGGCGGAGACACCAGGCGGAGACAAGCCCCGCCCCTACAACATATATCATCTCAACCAGGCTATCCTTTCAATCCGGTCAGATTCATACCGCGAATAATCTGTCGTTGGAAAATGAGAAACAGAATAATAGGTGGGAGGCTGGCGAGTACAAGTCCTGCGATCAGATAGTTGAAAGGCAGGGCCGAAAAAGGGCCTAACTGACGATAGAGCATAACCATCAATGGTTGAAGTTGAGCGTCGGTGAGCACGATCAAGGGCCAGAGGAAATCCTTCCAGGAAGCAATCACCGTAAAAATCGTAATCACCGCCAGCGCTGGCCGCGAAAGTGGCATGATGATACGGAGAAACACCTGGAATGCGCTTGCACCATCAATCCGCGCCGCATCGGTAAGCTCCGAAGGAATACCGTCAAAAAAGCCTTTGAGGACCAGAATGTTGAAGGCACTGGCCGCTTCTGGCAGCCAGACACCTGCCCAGGAATTGAAAAGCGAGACATGGATCAGGGGAAGATCGCTGATATTCACAAACTGTGGTATCAGATAGACGATTGGTGGAACCATAAGCGTGCAGAAAAAGGCAAACTGAATCACGTTACTCCAGGCGGGACGTAATTTTGAGAGCGAATAAGCCGCTGTAGATGAGATAAGAATTTGCAAAAGAACAGCGCCGACTGCCAGAATCAGCGTGTTGGCAAAATAGAGTGGGAGCTGGAGGATGGTCCAGGCGCTCGAATAGTTGCTCCATTGAGGCTGTAAGGGCCAGATTGTGGGCGGAGTTTGAAATATCTCGGTGCTGGATTTCAGCGCGCCACTCGCCATCCAATAAATGGGCCCCAGCGTGCCTACTGTCAGGAGAACCAGTAGCGTAAACACAACCCAGTAGATCAAGCGGGCGCGGGGCTGCTTCAACGTAATAGGAGAAACAAGGGTGCGCTCACTGGAATCGGTGTCAGAGGAATCGCGGCGAGACTTGCGCCAGCGGGCAAAAGCCGTTTCTTTCTGGTCTTTAAGCGAGATGGTCATGTTATTCTTCTCCATTGAAGCGGCGTGAGAACCACAGATAAATCAGTGTAAAGATTGCAAGGACCAGGAACAGCAGGATTCCCAACGCGCTTGCAGGTCCAAAATCTCCTTGCTGGAATGCGTCGTTGTAGATCAACAGGACAACAGTCATCGTAGCATTCTGTGGCCCACCGCTGGTGATCGTAAAGGGTTCAGTGAAGACCTGCATCGTGGCGATGATCTGTAAGATGAGCATCAGGAGCATAATGCCGCGAATTTGTGGCAATGTGACATGCCAGAGTCGCCGCCAGAGGTTTGCGCCGTCTATTTCCGTTGCCTCATAGAGCGAAGCCGGAATTCCTTGTAAGGCTGCAAGATAGATGAGCATTGTTGCGCCAGCGCTGCTCCAGGTTGCAACCACGACCAGAGCGGGAAGAGCCGTACCCGGCGTCTCCAGCCAGAGGCCCTGCGGCAGGTGAAAGACCGCCAATATGGCATTGAGCAAGCCGGAGTCGGGATTGTAGAGCCAGCGCCAGAGAAATACCGTAACAATCGGCGGCAGCATTACGGGGATGTAGAATGCCAGCCTGAAAAATCCTTTGCCGTGGCGCATCTCATTCAGGAGAAGAGCGAGGATAATAGGGGTAGCATAGCCAAAGATCAGGGCATAGACCGTAAAAGCCAGGGTATTGCGCCAGGCAATCAGGAAAAGTGGATCGGCTATGACATGCTGGTAGTTTGTCCAACCGGCCCATGTCGAAGGATTAAGCATATCGACATGTTCAAAGCTCATGATAAAACCCAGTATGATGGGATACCAGACAAAAAGCGCAAATGCAATCAGTGCAGGAAGCAGGAAGAGATAGCCGTTGAGGTTGCGTCGGATCACTTGTAGCACCTTCGTGGAGAAGCTATTATTCGACTGCCTTCTGTCAGTGGATGTGTATGGCCCTGGAGATGAATATTTCTGCGCCGGAAAAGAAGGTGGCGAGGATGATTGCAGCCCCATACATAGCCCCTTTTCTTGAAAATAATAGATCTGCCTTGTAGCCAGATAATGGCAGGGGCGTCCGTTCGTCCAAATAAAACTGCGTGCCCCGTGCCTCTACGGAGTTGATGAATCTTTATCGATATTGATGCATATGGGCAGAGTAAGTGTTGCCCATATGCGATAACGTTGGTTTAGGATGAAGCGCTCTGGTCCAGAACTTGCTGGAATTGCTGGGCAGCCTGATCCAGCAAAGCTTTAGGATCGGCTTTCTGGTTCGTGAGCACTGCCTGTACCACAGGGTCGAGTGCTGCGTACATCTTCTGTGTCTGGTTGCGTGGTTCTGCGCGCAAAGTCAGTGTGGAGTCGTTAAACGCTTTGTAGTTTTGGAGCGGAGCATTCGCGTACTTTGTGGCAAGATCATTCAGCTGTTTCTGGAAATCGCCTGTGAAGAGGACATTCGCCGGGCCCCCTACAACCTGTCCGGCTGAAGCAGAATTGGCGTATTGTGCCTCCAGAACACTCGGATTGAAAAAGTTATAGATGACATAGTCGAAGGCCGCTTTAATCTTATCTTGAGACGACTTGGGATTAAATATGAAGACATTTCCGCCAGTGAGCGCGGCATTGCCGCCATTTTGAGGCATTGGTCCCATGCCGAAATCTTCCAGATTGGCCTGATATTGTGCCTTCAACGTATTGAGCTGATCAGGTGCCATAATGACCATCGCTACTTTTCCGGTTGCCAGCAATTGTAGCGTGTTGTCCTGCGTGAGGAGTTGCTGTTTCGTCATAGACTGATCGGTGAAGCGCATATCCTTGAGAAGCTGGAGTACACTGACGCCTTTGTCACTATTGAAGGCCACTTTCGTGCCATCAGCGGATTGCATATCTCCGCCTGCTGAATACATCCAGTTGGTGAAATGCCATCCGCCCTGATTCTGCGCGCTGGTGTCGGCAAATCCTGCGACCTGTGAGCCCGTAAGTTGCTTTGCATACTGGCGGAACTGGTCCCAGGTAGTCGGTGGCTGATCGGGATTGAGCCCTGCTGCTGAGAAAAGCTTACGGTTGTACATGAGCGTGAGCGTATAGCCGGTGACGGGGATACCATAAATCTTGTTGCTGGACGGGTCGGTGACAATAGAGGCGATACCCGGATTATAGCTACTGAAACCTGACCAGGATTTTGCCAGACTGGTAATATCTGCTACTGCATGCTTCTTGATCAAGAGAGGTGGTTCGGTAAACCAGCTTTCTTTGCCATCTTCCGCCTGACCAGCCGCGAGTCTGGCAAAATATGTAGTGGGATCATATGGATCGTTTTTACCGACGATATGTTCTCCAGGATGGCTCTGCTCAAACGACTTGATCGTCTGATTGAACAGATAGACAGCGCCAGGGTTGCTGGTAGGGGGTAAGGTGTCGACGGTAGCGGTCGTTGATGTTGGGGCTGCTGGTCCCGAAGATCCGCAGGCACTGAGCAGATCCAGACCAAGTGCGCCTGCTCCCAGCGCAGCGCTTTGTTGTAAGAAGCTCCTCCGATGCAAAGAAAACGTCGTCGTTTTGCGTGTGGTATCCATTCTGCCTCCTTGAAACTTACAGGTGAAAATTGCATGACGTTCCTACATCATGTCGTGATGATGTGAGAGAAAAAACTTCAAAAAGACCAGTAGACCTGCGATAACGAAAGAAGATCGACCCTCCCTGTTCTATGAGGAACGATGTAAATAGAAGTTGTGGACGACAAGAGAAGCGTTGCATGGATAAGGGAAGCGCAAATAGACTGGTAGTTCCAGCAACGCAAAAAATACCAGATAGGGTAAGAAGGATGAGCGAACCGAACAAAGCTTCATAGCTCCAGACCTCCTCAGTGATAGCGTCGTCTAACGATGACGATGAGTTGTCGTCCTTTACCGCGTAGAAAAAGGAGAGAGAAGATTAGGGTAACGATTACCTTATCTTGCTAAGAGAAACGTAGCATAGAAACAGAAGAATGTCAAGGGGCATGAAGATTGATTGCGGCACAGGACAATTTTTTCGTTAAAATAGTCTGGTCTTACACGAGAAAAACGTGAATAGAAGCAGGGAGCGTTGACAAAAAGGAAGAAATCGTGGTACGATGAGTACCATATAAATGAGTAATCGTTCCCTTAAATAGGATGAGTAGCGTATGTCGCCGAAACAAAAACAGGCAGAGCATCTCACGATAGAGCAGATTGCCAGGGAAGCTGGCGTTTCAACAACGACCGTCTCAAAAGTTCTTAATCAGTTACCAGGAGTGGGAGCGCAAACGCGGGCGCGTATCCAGCAGGTGATTGATCAGCATGGGTATGTACAAAATCATGCTGCCCGTCATTTGCGTAAGGGACAAAGCGGTCTGATTGATCTGGTAATTATGCGCCTGGAGGGTGGCTATGATCTTGGCATCATGCGCGGCGTCCAGGATGCGCTTGAACAGAGCGGGCATCGTCTCGTCGTTTTTGCAACACATGAAGACGAGGCGTTGGAGCGTCTCTGGCTGCGTCGCCTGCTTGATCAATCGAGCGATGGCGTGCTGCTGTTGTTGCCATATGAGCATATAGGCGTTGCCAATACGCTGCTCGAGCAGAAAATCCCCTTTGTGGCGATTGGAGATCGCAATGAGCCGACGACGGCTTTCCCGACCATTGGCTCTACGATCTGGTTTGGCGGTTATACTGCGACCGAATATCTTATATCTCTGGGCCATCGTCGTATCGCGATTATCACGGGTCCACTCCATCTTACGACCTCTCGTGCGCGTCTGGCTGGCTATCGGGAGGCGCTCGAGCGTGTTGGGATACCGGTAGATCCTGCTCTGATTTGTGAGGGGAACTATCTGCTTGGGGATGGTTACCAGCAGATGTGCACATTGCTGGATCTGCCTGATCCTCCGACCGCCGTGTTTGCCGGGAACGATGCGCAGGCCGCAGGCGTCTATCAGGCGCTCTACCAGCGGAACATCCACATTCCCGAGGCCGTCAGTGTGATTGGTTTCGATGATGTTATGTACACTGCCCAGATGTCTCCTCCATTGACGACCATTCATCAACCATTGGTAGAGATGGGGAGGATGGCGACGACCATGCTGCTTCGTCTCATTGCGGGACAGACGCTCGACTCTCCCCATGTGGAGCTCTCGACCTCGCTTGTTGTGCGACAATCCTGTGCGGCTCCAAGAAGTGGATCTCTCTAACTGCTACGGCACTATTTTTTCTTGTGTGCGATAAGAAGCGACAAAACGTGAGGGAAGCGTTTTAGTAAAGGTTTATCTCTTTAGATAAATATTGCATTTTACTCGAAAAAAGTATATGCTTGCAGTATCTGATAGATATTATTGGATATATTAATTGTAGTTTTATTCTCCACCAACCATGTTCCTCTTTCACCTGTTTGCGGGTACGGCAAGCAGGGATACACATAGTACGGTGCAGTGGTAGCGGCTTGAAAATCCTTTGTTCGGGGGAAACGCCCCGGGAAGAAGTGGTAACGTAGCTCATTGCGCAAGTCGTAAGGAGGCTTGTTATGGGTACGAGTCTGCTGATAGGCATCATTATCCTGCTTCTCATCTTCCTGGCTCTCTCTGCGATACGTATCGTGCAACAGTATGAGCGAGGAGTCATCTTTGTATTAGGACGTTTGACTGGCGCGAAGGGTCCTGGGCTGTTTCTGGTGCCGCCTTTCATCTCGCGTATGGTCAAGGTTGATTTGCGTATTGCCACATTCACGGTGCCGCCGCA
The DNA here is from genome assembly GCA_035493895.1 of Ktedonobacteraceae bacterium. Classification (GTDB taxonomy): domain Bacteria; phylum Chloroflexota; class Ktedonobacteria; order Ktedonobacterales; family Ktedonobacteraceae; genus DATJHM01. The sequence goes on along the minus strand of DATJHM010000092.1, from coordinate 11,095 downwards.
GGAAGTGATTACGCGCGATAACGTGACGATCAAAGTGACGGCGGTGGTGTATTTCTACGTGGTTGATCCGGTTGCAGCGATTGTGAATGTGGTGAACTTCAATATGGCGACGACGCAGATCGGGCAAACGACGTTGCGCAACGTGCTGGGTCAATCGGAGCTCGATCAGTTGCTCGCGGATCGTCAGAAGATCAACAGTGAGTTGCAAGCGATCATCGATGAGCAGACGGAGCATTGGGGCGTGAAGGTGACGGCGGTCGAGGTGAAAGACGTCGAGCTACCGGTGTCGATGCAGCGCGCCATGGCCAAGCAGGCGGAAGCTGAACGCGAGAAGCGAGCAAAAGTGATTCACGCGCAGGGAGAGTTGCAAGCCTCCGCCAAACTGGCCCAGGCTGCGGAGGTTATTCATTCCCAGCCTGCCGCATTGCAATTGCGCTACCTGCAAACGCTGACCGAGATCGCGGTCGAGAAAAACTCGACGATCGTGTTTCCGCTGCCGACGGACCTGATCGAGACGGTGCTCCAGGTGACACAGGGTAGAGCAGGTGGGGCTACCGCCGCAGAAGAGAATGTAAGATCCTGGCAAACAGCGAGATGAAATGAATGAAAGCTGCTAAGGAGAATATTTGTGCAACAATCACCATTTCCGATGCCGCCAGAGCAACAACCACCATCCTCAATACCTCAACAGCCACCTTCGCCTTTTGTACCATATCCTCCCTACCAGAACCAGCCACAGTCTGATTACCCCTCTAATCAGAATCAAGCACAACCTGGCTATCCCCTCTATCAGGCGCAACCCGGCTGGCCGGGTTATCAGTTTCAGCAGGAACAGTTACAAACAGGCAAGATAGCTGCACTGAAATATGGATTGATCTTCGGCGGAATTATCGCTTTTGCTGCTATTCTCGAAGCCATCACCAGTCAGGCATTTATTTCGTTTATGGTGCTTCAGTACCATTCCTCAATCACTTCTGTCAGCTTTTACTCACTCCTTGTAGCGGCGATCTTTATCCTGATCTATTGGGCCCTTTACTTCTTCGCGGGCTTCTTAGCAGCCCGGCGTTCACAGCGTGCAGTAACTGCAAGTATAGCCGGGCTGTGGATGAGTCTCTGTTATTTTGTCATGTATCTCCTGATCCTCGGTTTCAATTTTTTGATGACTTTACATATGCTCGGTGGAAGAATCATCGGGTCTTACTTTATCAGCTTGATCGGAGGCTTTGCTATCGCGCTTTTCGTGGTCATTGGCCTGGGCATCGGCATTAGCGTGCTTGGTGGTTTGCTCGGACAAAGTCTTGCGCGCAAATGACTTAGCGTTCCCGGCGTTTCCATCTCAGGCTTCTGGCGATGATCGCATCGAAACGGCGTTTGGGAAGCAGGCGAGGGAGTACCCAGTTGCGCCATGGGTGAATCACGGCGGCAAATCCATAACGAACAGGGGGATGCGGTGTCGTCAAGGCCTTATGGACAAGCTCACCAAGGTACTCGGGTGAATATCCCTTGCGCCCACCTTTGACCATATACTGGCGGAATGGCTCCAGCGCAGGAGCATATTCGGTGTTTTGATAAGGGGAAATGTCGAACTGCTCGGCTTTATCCCAGATGGCGGTTGCTACAGAGCCCGGGCCAATGACGATGACGTCGATGCCGTGAATTAGCAATTCGCGACGGAGCGTATCGGACAGGCCCTCTAAGCCAGATTTCGAAGTATTATATGCGCCAAGAAAGGGGAGCGCTATTTTTCCTCCTACGGAACCGATGTTGATAATACGTCCAGGATGACGCGTCCGCTCGTGATCTGCTCCTAGCAGACCAACAAATGCCTGTGTGACAATCAAGGGGCCAACGAGATTGACTTCCAGTTGATGACGATAATCGTCGATTGGCTGGTAGATGAGCGGGGCCGGAACGGAAATGCCAGCGTTATTTACTAAACCGAACAGCGTTTCGCCCTGTAAATGATCACGCACGGTAGCGGCAGCTTGTTGCACTGCTTGCTCATCGGTGATATCGAAGATGAGAGGCGTAAATGCTTCTCTCCACTCAGCGCTCAAGCGGTCAGCGTCTTCCTTTTTGCGAACACTGCCGAAAACGTGAAATCCATGCTTGAGCAGAACTTTGGTCGTACCCCAGCCGATGCCAGAGGAAACGCCAGTAACCACAACTGATTGCATCTCAATGTTCTCCTGATCATATTTTCATAGAAGGTTTGCGAAGATACGCGGCGTATACTTTATGGTACACAGTGTATATCTCTCATTTAACGTTTGTGGCACCAATTGCTGTGAGACCCTTCTTTCGTTTTAATGATATGCTCGAGCTTGAAGATTGAACAGTTCGGCGTAACGCCCATCGAGCGCCATGAGTTCGTCGTGCGAGCCGCTTTCATGTATAGTTCCCCCCTCGAGCACAAAGATGCGGTCGGCGAGGCGGACGGTGCTGAAACGATGGCTGATAAAGATCGCGGTTTTGCTCTCGGTGAGCGAGCGGAAACGCGTGAAGATGTCGTATTCGGCCTGAGCATCGAGAGCGCTGGTTGGCTCGTCCAGGATGAGAATGGGAGCGTTGCGCATGAATGCACGCGCCAGCGCAATCTTTTGCCATTGGCCGCCGCTGAGCTCGACACCCTTTTCGAACCAGCGCCCAAGCATCGCTTCATAGCCGTTGGTTAATTGCTCGATGGCTCTATCGGCTCCACTCTTGCGCGCCGCTGCCGTTACCAGTTCGCGATTCTCGATATGAGTCACGCGTCCGATGCCGATGTTATCGTTCGCGGTCATGTGGTAGCGCACAAAATCCTGGAAGATTACGCCGATATGCTCGCGTAACTCCGTCAGGTCGTACTCTTTGACGTTGCGCCCACCGATTAAGATCTCTCCCTCATCGGGATCATACAGGCGCGACATCAGCTTGACCAGCGTCGTTTTTCCCGCGCCGTTGCTACCGACCAGCGCGATCGTCTCGCCAGCATGCAGGGTAAAGCTTACCTGTTTGAGTGCTGCTTGCTCCTTGCCTGGATAGGTGAAACTGACATTGCGGAACTCGATCTCCAATCCCTGACCCTCTGCGGGTGTGCTTAACGCGGCTGGCTGGGCAGGCGAGACGATCTTTGGTTCATATTCTAAGAACTCAAAGAGTTGATTGACGAAGAGGCTGTTCTCGTAGGTATCCGTAAAACCATCAAGCACGCTTTGAAAGCTCTGTCCCGCTGAATTGGCGGCCATGACATACTTGCTCAACTGGCCGAAGCTGATATGTTTCGTCACAGCCTGCAAAGCGATGTAGAGATAAATGATGGAGTTTGCGATGATGGTGAGAAGTGTCCAGGCTAAACCAATCGTGGCACGTGGAATGAGCATGCGCTTGTTTTCAGCGTAGAGCTTTTCCGCATTATATTTGTAACGATTAAGCAGGAAGTCACCCAGGTTGAATAATTTGATCTCTTTTATGTATTGATCAACAGTCAATAACTGTGTATGGTAGCTCTGCATACGGCGCTCGGGCGATTGACGGCGGGCGAGAATGTAGTCCTTCCAACCGTAACGACTGCTGGAGATGAACGAGGGGATGGGGATTACCAGCGCGACGACTACCAGCCACCAGGACAGATGCGCGATCAGGAAGAGCATCGAACAGAGCGTAATAAACGTACGCGCAAGATCAAAGGTCTCCGAGATCATGGACGAGGGTCTATAGCTCGCCTCCTCAGTTGCATGGCGCAACGTATCGTAGTATTCGGCATTCTCGAATTGTGACATGTCAAGCGTATTGGCCTTGCTCAGGACCAGTTCCTGAATGTGATTGGCGGTACGATCTTTTAATAAACCCTGTATTACGACACCTACAACGGTGCAGGTACGATCAAAGAGATTGACTCCCAGTTGCAGGCATACCGGCAGCCAGATCGGACTGATACTTTGTTGCTTGATGCCCAGCAAGACACCATCGAACAATAACTGCGTGATCGTGGCCGATATCGCTGGCGTAATACCCCGCGCCAGACAGAGTGCAGCTGTCCAGAATGTGAGACCCGGGCTGGCCGTCCAGACCAGTCCTGCGATGCGGGGAAGTATTTTGACCGACGCAAAAACGTGTTTTAATTGAAAATTTTCGCGTGGCTGATCAGAATCGTAGCGCGAACGTAACCGATATCTCAAGCTTTCTCCTCGTTTCTTGTCGCTCATCCCTGATCCGAGGTTTTTGTGGACGGCTGGCTTTTACCGTTCTTCCTCCAGAAATGGGAGTTGGATTTCGTCGAGTGTGATGAATCCTTTTTTTATGGCATAGATTGCTGCCTGCGTGCGATGGGCCAGTTGCAATTTGGTGAGAATATTTCCGACATGCGTCTTGATGGTTTCTTCAGTAACGGACAGGGCCTCTGCAATCTCGCGGTTCGTCTGCCCGAGCGCAAGCTGGCGTAGCACTGTTTGTTCTCGTTCAGTCAGGCCGGTTGTGCGTTTGTTATCGCGTAGCAGTTCGTGCATGAGTGCGCTGGCTACGGCTGGATCAAGCAAGGATTGTCCGCGAGCTGCGGCACGAATAGAATCGAGGAGGAGATCAGGATCTGCTTCCTTGCGCACATATCCGATTGCGCCTGCTCGCAATGCCGCGATCACTCGCGTGTCGTCTGCGTAGCTTGTCAGTACGACAACTCTGACATTGGGGGCCAGTTCATGCAGGCGGCGAATTGTTTCTGAACCGTCCATCCCACCTGGCATCAGCATATCCATTACCACCACCGCAGGTAGCCATTCCTCTATATGTTGCAGCGCCTCCTCACCGCTGCCAGCCTCACCGATAACCTGCATATCGTCGTACATTTCCAGAACGCGCTGTAGCCCTTTGCGTACAATACGATGATCGTCTACCAGTACTATCGTGATCGGCTCACTCATACTTTTCTCTTTCTTATTTCATAATATCGACCGGTGCAGAAATTTCTGAAGGGTTGAAGCACTACAAATTCTTGCTCACGATTTTTGTCTGTTTGCCCCAACGTCGAAGCTCTCGTATATCGATCACTATCCCGATGCCCAGGATGAAGAATGCAAACAGCACATAGTCTACCAGCCATTGCCAGGGCATAACAGGCAGCAGGAAAGGCATAGTGTGGTTCAATAGCAGTGTAATGGCAAAGCACAGGCTGAGGATAATGCGCAGTCGTAAACTTCGCCATCTATCGTGTATTTCCCATCTGAGTAAGGTTCCTGACAGAAGAGGATAATAGCGATTCTGAGCGTGTCTTGCCTGCCTCCTCTCAAGCAAAAGCGGGATTGTGATTGATCCTGCAACCAGAAGAAAAAGCAGTCCGCATGCCCACCAGGGAATTTGCCATAATAAAGTTAGTTCCCAGAGCAGGAACTGCCACGAGACAAAAAAGAAGGTGCGTAAAAAGCTGACCCAGCCAAAATGCATTTTCAAAGAGAGCTCACGGAGTCCACGATCTCCTTCATCCCGATACTGTTTTAAGCGCGCAATTGCCAGATGAGCGCTGATGAGACCATAGCACATCAGAAACACACAAAGGCCAAGGATGAGCATGAAAAGCTCTTTGGTTCCTGTCGAGATCCTTGCCGCAAACAGCCCCAGATTGGTAACGAGTACTACCAGCGTAAAAGCGAGGATGGTCGAATGGAGTTGCAGTCCGCCGTGTGCGCGAGCCACCATTCTCTGGGCCTCATATTCTTCCTGTTCTTGCTCTTGTCTGGTTTCGGGCAAGAGGGTGAGTGGAAGTTGTATGTGTAGAATTGTGCCTTTGCCGATTTCACTCTCAATTTTTGCGCTCCCGTCCAGACTTAGAGCGCGCTCTTGAATGTTTGTCAATCCCATTCCTTTGCGTACAGCCTGGATGTCAAATCCCTGCCCATCATCCTGAATCGTCACGAGCAACGTCTGTTCGTTCTGCGTTTGTGTGTACCATACGTGTTGCGCTCGCGCGTGACGAGCGATGTTCGCGAAGGCCTCCTGCACAATACGAAAGAGCGCTTCTTGCATATGAGGAGAACAACGCTCGGCTGCTGGTAGCTCGTCCATCGCGACTGATACCTGCGCGCCGCTGCGATATTCCAATGCCTGAGCCTGGGTCTGGATGGCTTCTGCCAGACCCATATTTTCCAGGGGCGTCGAGCGAAGCTGTTGCAAGAGCGCTTGCATCTCCACCTGTGCCTCATTGGCGCTCTTCAAGATATCTTCAAGCGCCTCCTGAGCTTTTGTGACGCCGATCTGTACATGTCCCTTTGCCGCAATGGCACTCATCCGAATACTAAAAATCTGTTGTTTGATTGAATCGTGCAGGTCGCGTGCCAGATGATTGCGTTCCTCTGCGGCCGCCGCCTTGCTCGTCTGCTGAAGTAGCTGTTCACGATATTCGTTGGCTAACCGTTCACGTTGGAAGATCTCGTCTATCTTCAGATTTGCCTGTATGAGCGAATGGAAAAGGGCGCTCAATGGCCACAGCCAGAATGAGAGCTGTATGCTTGCTGGCCTTCCCTCAGCCAGACGTGTCAGGTTGAGATATAACAGAAACACTCCATACTGTATATTTGCCGTAGCCAGGAGCCCTGCGCCCACACTACAGGCGAGAGCAAGGATAATCGCAATCGTCGATGTAAGGCCAAGCGAGTTGAGCCAGTAAAACATGAGCAGTGCTACGCCTCCCGTGAGCAAGGAACTGGATGCTAGCTGTATAGCTATAGTAGTACTGGCTTCGGTATGGATGATGTTCTGTCGTTGCATCAGAATCTCTCTTTGAGGCTCTTTCAAATATCGATAGTGGCATACGAGCCAGGTGATAAGGTTTGGTACGCAGATATCAGATCAGCTTTTCCCTCACTATAGTGATCGGTAAGAACGCCGTCAAGAGCGTGATTGTCAGGATAAAACGCTGCATACGCTTACAAGTCTCTTTGAGGTAGAGTTTTCTGATTGTTGCCAAGGATAGAAGAAATCTCATTCTTTTACATCACCAGAAAGTCGTTTTCTTTCTCCCCTGAAAGAGGGAGAGAAAAAATCCCTCTTTTGCGCGAAGCATCATGTGCTTATCCCAACTATACTCGGAGCGGAGCAGGCGGGACTCCTGTAGAAGATAGTGAAAGATAAGAGAGTTATGCAACCGAGTGAAGCTATAAGTGATCCATTGGTGGACAACGATGCTGGCGTGCAAGATACGGTCAGGCGGGGAACGACGCTCTGGCAGCGGATTACACTTGCCGTGATCATCGTGTTGTCTATCTTTTTGAACTTTTTTCGCCTGGGACAAAATCAGTTTCTGGATATTGGTAGTGGCGTCAATAGCTATTATGCTGCTGCGGTCAAAAGTATGTTGATGAACTGGCATAATTTCTTTTTCGCCGCATTCGATCCGCAGGGATTTCTCGCTATTGACAAGCCACCTCTGGGCTTCTGGATACAGGCCGCAAGCGCACGCATATTCGGTTTCAGTGCGTGGAGCTTGCTGTTGCCAGAAGCGCTGGCAGGTGTTGGGGCGGTGATAGTGCTCTATGTTCTGGTGCAGCGCATCTATGGGGCGAATGCTGGCCTGATCGCGGCACTTGTGCTGGCATTGATGCCGATCAGTGTAGTCACCAGTCGCAATAATACGATTGATAGCGTGCTGATCCTCACGTTATTATTCGCTGCATGGACGCTCAGTATTGCCGCTGAAACGGGCTCGGTACGCTGGTTGCTGATTACTGCTCTGCTGGTTGGGTTAGGGTTCAATATCAAGATGCTCGAAGCGTATCTGATATTGCCGCCGTTTGTGCTGGTTTATCTGCTCAGCGTGCCCAGACGATTGCGTGTGCGCATGCTTCATCTTGTGCTGGCAGGGATCGTGCTCTTGATCGTCTCCTTCTCCTGGATTACTATCGTTGATCTCGTGCCTGCAACGCAACGGCCTTATGTCAGCTCGACGCAGCATGATTCTGAGCTGGAACTGGCGCTGGGATACAATGGCCTGAGTCGCGTGCTTGGCATTGGCGGCAATGCGACGAGTTCACAGGGAGGGAAGCAGGCTGCACCCGGTGCGAATACGACGTCACTGCTGGTGGTTTTTGGCATCGCGGCAGTTGGATTTCCTGGTCCATTGCGATTGATTAATCCGTCGTTGGGTGGACAGATTGGTTGGCTTTTGCTCTTCGCCTTTTTCTGTGTGATTGCTGTATGGCGTTGGAGGTGGCCGAAGCAGCCTCTGACTGCTTCTCAGCAGGGATTGTTCCTCTGGGTTATCTGGTTCCTTACATTATTGATTTTCTTTAGCGCTGCCTTGTTCGATCATCCCTATTATCTGGTCACATTTGCCCCGGCAATTTGTGCTCTGGTGGGCATTGGCGCGGTGATACTGTATCGTGCGTATCAGGCACAAGCTGGCTGGCGAAGCTGGTTATTGCCAATTGCTCTGCTCGCAACAGCGGCAGTTCAGGAGGTTATGCTTGCAAGATTTCCCACATGGAATCATGTGCTGGCACCGATTATTGTAGGTTTGAGTCTGCTTATCGCAATAGTGCTGGTGGTAGCACGTCTTGTGCCTCGCTTCCCCAGGAACATGCTGAATAGTCCATTGGTGGTTGCGGGTTTGCTGGTTCTGCTGATTGCGCCTGCGATCTGGGCACTGTTGCCACTGTGGTCCGGGACCGATACGATAGACCCTGTGGCCGGACCAGCGCGGCCAGCCAGCATTCTGGCGATCGTTGCGCACGCATTTATTCCAGAGAGTGAGCATGCGCAACCTGATCTGGAGCACTATCTGTTGGCGCACGAGGGGCAGGCACGCTATCTTGTTGTGACGATGAATGCGTCTACTGCTGCTCCATTTATTCTCGACACCGGCAAGTCTGCGATAGCGCTGGGGGGCTACAACGGATTTGATCCGACTCTATCAGTGCCGCAAGTTGCAACGCTGGTTCAGCAAGGAGATGTGCGTTTCTTCTTGTTGCCTGCATTTGCGCAACTCCAATTGCCGAACACGCCTCCGCAGGTCGTGCAAGATGTGAAAAATATCTTGCTGCCGAGTAGTTTGCATGGAGGATCTATCATGCAACCAGAGATCTCTCAATGGGTCAAAGCTCATTGTACGCTTGTCCCGCGCAGTGCTGTTGAGCCGGGAACGACGGGGACAAGCGATACCGTGAGCTTAGGAGAAGGCTACACGCTGCCGATGCAGCTATTCGATTGCTCCTCTCGCCATTGACACATGAATTGTGCTTAGAATGTTACCGGTAAGGCCGTGAGTCCGCGCAAAATGAATGTACGAATCCAGTGTAGCTGGTCTGGCGATTTTGCCAGGCGCAGATGAGGCAGGCGTTGTAGTAAAGTGCCAATAGCGATCTGTGCCTCCAGGCGTGCCAGCGGGGCTCCCAGGCAGTAATGAATACCTTTGCCAAAGGCGACCTGTTGATTTTCCTGGCGTGTAATATCCAGCAGGTCAGGATCAGGAAATTGTTGCGGATCGGTATTTGCGGCAGCCAGAGAGACCATAATTATATCGCCTTTGTGGATCGTCTTGTCGTGCATAACAATATCCTCGCTTGCCCAGCGTGGCGTAGAAAGAGTGACCGGGGATGTATAGCGTAACAGCTCTTCAATGGCCGAGGGAAGCAAGGTGGCGTCGTGCTGGAGTAGCTCTTTCTGTTCAGAAAATTGCAGGAGTGCCATTACACCGTTGCCAATCAGATTGACCGTTGTTTCATGTCCGGCGACGATGAGCAAGAAGATGGTCGAAATGAGTTCGTTTTCGTTCAGGACGTCTCCGTTTTCCTCGGCGTGCAACAGATTGCTGATCAGATCGCTGCCTGGATGTTCACGCTTCTCGGCTAGCAGCGCTTTGATGTAGTGATAAAATGCTTTGTCAGCAGAAGCGTTTGCTTCATCGCGCAGAGCCTGCTCGTTGATAGTGAGAAGTGCCCGCGTCCAGGCACGGAATTGTGGACGATCTGCGACGGGAATTCCCAGCATTTCTGAAATGACCGTGATGGGTAGCGGGAACGCAAAATCGCTGATCAAATCCATCTGGCCCTGATTCTGAACAGCATCGAGCAGGTCATTTGTAATTTGCTGGATGCGTGGACGCAATTGCTCGATCATGCGTGGGGTGAACGCTTTTGAGACCAGATTGCGCAGGCGTGTATGGTCGGGCGGGTCTACCATGAGCATGTCCCGTCTCCATGCAAACAGTTCAGAATTGGACTTGAATATATTTGACTTCTGTGTATCCCCTGGTAGTGAAAGCTGCTCTGTCTCTTTTACGAAACGTCGGTCTTTCAGAATAGCGATGGCATCGTCATAGTTTGTTGCTACCCAGAACGTGTCCCCTTCTCCTAATTCGATGGAACTGAGTGGCTCTTGCGCGCGCAATCGCGCATAGAATGCAGAAGGATTGCGTTTGGTTTCTTGTGAAATCATATCACTCATCGTAATCTGTATCATTTTATGTAAAACCCTTTCTTTTCTGATGTGATGTTCTTGTGTTCGTAGTTTATGGCAGGGAGGGAGGTTTGACCTCGCTCGAAAGGAGTATTGCAGGGAGTATTCTGTTTGCTTTAGAGTATGCGGAGTTCACGGGCGCGGGCCACGGCCTGGGTGCGATTGGTCACTATCAATTTGGCGAGAATATGTTTGACGTGGAGTTTGACGGTGTGCAGACTAATGATCAGTTGATTGGCGATTTCCTGGTTTGAGGAGCCAGCAGCCAGCAGGCGTAGAACTTCCAGTTCACGCGTGCTCAATGGATCAATGAGTGCCTGTTGTGGAGCAGTAGGTGTCGGGTTGGAGGGGGCAGGCTGGGCGGTAGGGAATGCTGCCAGGAGTTTCTGGAGATAGGTGGGCGAGGCAGTAGTATATGCTGCAACGTGGGTAAGCAGATGCTGCATGGGTTGGCCTTCGTCAATAAAGAGGCGCATATAGCCCTCTGGTTCGGCGCGGGCTAGAATCGAGCCGAGCGTTGTTAGCGCCTGCTTTGTTTTGCCCTGTGCCTGTCGTGCCAGAGCCGCGAGTATCTGGATCTCGATGAGCCAGCCGTACGAGCCAATTTGTGTGGCAAGATTGCCCAGATGCTCGAGCAGGATAAGCGCTTGTGAGAATGCTGAATTGTTGTGCT
>DATJHM010000091.1:0-18017 GCA_035493895.1 Ktedonobacteraceae bacterium | reverse complement strand
TCCGTCTGGCTCTCGGTCAGGAACCGCTTACGCAGCCTGGCAGTATTGCGTGCATTGGGCACATCTTCTCTACAACTGCTCAAATTGCTGGCCTGGGAACAGGGCATTATCTATACAACTACTATCATACTCGGTGTACTCTTCGGGCTCTTCTTCACGCTCCTGACGCTCTCCAGTCTGATCTTCTCTGGCACTGCGCTGGCTGGCTCTCTGAGCAATCGCTACACTTCTGCCATCTACTTTCTCCAATTTACCCCGCCACTTCACGTGATTGCGCCCCTGTCTCTCTTTATCGCGCTGGGATGCACTATCGGCCTTGGTGTTATCACGCTTGCTATCATGATCTACTCGGCTTCTCGTCCGTCACTGGCACAGATCTTGCGGCTCAGTGAGGATTATGTAGAGGAAGTGCCTGTCTTTGTCGATCGTATGCCTGTACAAACCGCAACACTATCCCCTGCTCCACCACTCAAACAGCAATCCAGCAATACATATACGCGAATCGGCTGGTTAGCATCTATTGCCAATCTCCCTGACTTCTGGACGCGCATGCCATTGCGCAGTTCATGGGGTCATCAACTGCTCATTACGCTGGGCATTATGGTCTCCGTCCTCTTGATCTGCGTGGTGCCGCTCTTCTCGCAGGTAACAGCGACTGCGGGTTTGCGTGAGGTGCTCACCCATACGACGAGCCAGTATGCCTCGACACAAATCGTCTCTGCCGTCAATGGTGCCACTCACGATACTATGCTACTCGAAAAAGTGCCACAAACCATTGCCACAAAAACACGTACCCTGAATCATATCCTTCTCACCCAAAACAAACCTTTTTTTCACGATTCACCATTTATTAGCATCCAGGCCAATGTGCTCCCTGCAACGCCAACTGGTACGCCACCTGATTTCAATAAGTCATCGCCCTTAGAGTTTTTCGGGCTCTCTCAGGCAAATCTATCCGCTCACGTCTCGATCTTACAGGGCCACCTTCCCCAAAGCGCCAATACACTACAAATTGCCTTGACGCCCGAAGCTGCAACGTATATGCATGTCAAAATTGACGATGTATTGACACAAAAACAGGGTTACCCATTCACGATGCAGGTTGTCGGAATCTTCCAGCCACGCACGTCCGTCGACGCCATATTGCCGTCCGAATTTCTCCTTTTTACCGGTCAGGAGCATAAACAAACGGGAATAGTGACGGCTCTCGTCTCCAGTGAAGGCTTTATCCAGGCCGACAACGCCCTTATGCAGCATGAGCCACAAAACCATCCCTGGTTTCTCGGATCTATCAACTGGTACTATCGAGTTAATCAACAGGTAACTATCGATCAATTAAATACGATGCTCGCTACCTTCGCAAAGTTGGAGCAGGACGGGACACTATCTCAAAACATACTGCCCGTTGATGAACTTCATCAATACCAGGACAGCGTACAGATCGCCAATATTCCCATTGCCACAACGTCGCTGCTGATCATCGGCTTGATCCTTCTGTTTCTCAATTTCATTTCTGAACTCCTGGTCGAGCGAGAAATGAATACTATCGCCATTTTGCAGAGCCGGGGAGCAACGCGCCGGCAAATTTTCAGTACGTTCTTCAGTCGCATGCTTTTGCTTTGTGGCGCAGGCATCATCCCGGGACTCCTTCTGGTCATTCCGCTGGTAACGGTGTTAGCAAATATGACGTTATTGCCAGTTGATCGCCAGGCGATCAGCACTATTACTGCTCAGCCACTACAAAGTCTGTTGAGTCTCTATAGCTACGTGTTGCTCAGTATCATCGTCACGCTGGCAGCACTTGGCGTGTCCCTCTATCGTGCCGCCAGCACAAACACGCTCATGCTCCGTCGAGAAACTTCGCGTTCCACCCGGCAACCCATCTGGCAACGCTTCTATTTGGATGTCGCGGGCCTTGTGATTGCGCTTGGTGCCTATGCATTCTCCCTCTATCTGACCAATGTCGATATTCTCAGTCCCGCAGTAAACGTGCAGGTGAAATCGCCTCTGGTCTTGCTCGCAACTGTTTGCCTGATGATCACCTGTATTCTGGTATTTCTCCGGCTCTTCCCCTCGCTCCTGCGCATAGCCACCATATTTGCGACCCGCAATCGGGGAGTCGAACCCATGCTGGCAATTTCGCAAATGGCCCGCACGCCACGACAGAGTCTGCGCATTGCCCTTTTGCTGATCTCAACAACGGCATTCGTGGTTTTCGCTTCAGTATTTGCCGCATCACAGACCCAGCACATTCGCGATGTAGCCCAATACTGGACGGGAGCAGATTTTAGTGGCCCCCTGGTCAATCCTGCCCCCGGCAATGCCGCTCTATCTGTACAGCAGGCTTACCAGCACTTACCGGGTGTACATTCAGTCTCCACAGGCTATGTTTCTCAGGAATTAAATCCCATGAACGGCACCACAAAACTGATCGCCGTCGATCCCACCAGCTTCATGCATACCGTCAACTGGCCTGAACTAGGCGCCTCACAACAAAAAAATACCGTGATACAGCAACTCACCAGCCAACGCTCAGCATGGACGCTTCTCACGAAACAAACGCCATTGCTCAGAATACTCCCCCGTCTCGCCATCCCTGCGCTTGTCGACGCGCACACCTGGGATGAGCTACAGCTTACCAGAGGAGAGGTTTTTCAATTGCAAGGTCTGTTCAACTATGTGGCAATTGGCAAAGTGAACTATATTCCTTCGAGCAATGATAGCGGACAAACAGCAGACCTCGTAGACGGTCAAAACTCTGCGATCCTCGTCGATTACCAGAGTTATGCCATAGCCCGTAGCTACATTGCCATGCTGGTTATGTCAGACAGCAGTGGACGCCTTCAGCGTGCTACCTCGCCCGTGCCAGATAATTATGTCTGGCTGAGCACAAATAGCGATGCCCATACGCTGTCAGACATACGTAAAGCCCTGAGTACAGGCCCGCTCCAGCTCACTCCGCTTTCGGACCGGCAGGCGATTATGCACAATCTGGAGACTGATCCACTCAATCTTGAGCTCATGGGCAATCTGGTTCTGGGTGCCATTGCGTCACTCTTCTTAACATGGCTGGGTTGTCTGATCGCATCCTGGATGAATGCGCGTCAGCGCGCCCTGAGTTTCGGTATCTTACGGGCCCTCGGCAGTACGCCACAGCAACTAAAGAAAGTGCTGCTCTGGGAACAGACATTCGTCTATGGCACTGCTACCCTCCTGGGCATCCTGCTCGGCCTGCTCATGGCCTTGCTGACGCTCCCATCCTTGATACTCACCAGCAAGCTGCCACAAAATAGTACAGTGGATCTCTTCTCGTTGCAGAATACGCCGCCGATGCATACCGTCATTCCCGCCTCTCTGATCCTGGTTATCGGGCTGCTTGCAGCGCTGGCGATAGTATCGGTATGGTTGATGAATCGCGTGGTGGCATGGGTCTCTTTGCCCCAGACATTGCGCCTGAATGAGGATTAATCATTGCAGAAGCGCGGATGAGCCCATGCAGAAAAACAAATCTTGCAGAGACCCTTCAGAAATTTCACCACCCGCCGAATATCTAGAAGAGAAGAGGCAAAAATCCTCCCTTCCAGTTCTCACAACAACGATGTCGCCTGAGAGAGAGACAGTGCAACATCAATAATGGGGAACGTGTAGGACTGGTACAGAGGAGAGTGTAGGCGTGAGATTCCCATCACATCGGCATTTGTGTAGGATGTGTAGCTTTTTCAGGAAAAATTCTCGTAGCATAAAAATTCTTGTAGCGCGTCACCAAAAAGATCCCCATTCCCTATCATCTCACCTCTCACGATCTCATGTAGCTCTGGTGTAGGGGCATGTAGGGATAAGATCCCGATCACATCCACCTTTGTGTAGGATGTGTAGCACTTTTACAATTTTTCATAACGCAGTACCAATTCGCCTGGGGGAACACGTACCGGCATCGATTCCCGTCGCCCATACGCTGAGGTAGGGATCGCGCTTCATGCCGATCCAATACGCATCAACCGAAGAATGGTTCAGATGCCATTATGCAGGTCAATAGAAAGCCGAGAGGGTCAATCGTGTCACACAGGATCTGGAGGAAAGAGGCATGAGCCCGAAAAAACCGGTCATTTGCGTTCCCCCACCGACCCTCTCGCCCATCCGCAGAGGGAGGGGATGTGTTTTCTACCATCCCACGCGACCCCCACTGACCACCTTGCCCTTCCACGAACCCGTTCCGCCATCGATTGAGACGGGAGGTCAAACCGAACCATTCTCAGGTTGATGCGTATTGGATCGGCATCAAGCGCGATCCCTACCTCTGCCTTTCTTCGAGGGTGGGGACCACATGCCCCTCCGTGCCTCACGCGATCCGGTTCCGCTCCACACAACAGGTAGGGGCAGCGGTTTATCCCTGCCTGCGTCTCTGGCACTGCCGATATTACTGTGTGCAAGCCACAAGCGCCTTCTCAACCGTTTCAATTGCACGAGCGAGTTGCGCCTGAGTAATCACCAGCGGAGGCTGCACACGCAGGACATTCCCCTGCTGACCACCAACGCCGATGAGCACACCTTGCTGACGGCAATACTCGCGGATACGACCGGCCAGCGCGGCAGCAGGCACTTTGCTTGCACGATCCTGCACCAGTTCGACGCCAATCATGAGACCCTGGCCGCGCACATCCCCAATGAAAGGAGAACGTTCCTGTAAAGCACGCAACTGACCAAGCGCCCAGCGCCCAAGCTCGTCGGCATGTTCCACGATATGTTCATCATGTAGAACCCCGATATTCGCAATGGCAGCGGCACAGGAGACGGGATTTCCGCCAAAGGTGCTCAGATGCTCGCCCGGCTGGAAGCTATCCGCCAGCGCCTGAGGAGCAATGAACGCGCCCAGAGGAAAACCATCGGCGATCCCCTTTGCCAGCGCAAGAATATTCGGCTCAATACCCTCATGATGCTCGATCGCAAACAACCGTCCGGTACGTCCAAAGCCGGTCTGTACCTCATCGACGATAAGCAAAATCTGGTGGCGATCCAGAATCTGCTTCACACGTGCCAGATACCCTTCCGGCAAGGGGATAATACCGGCCTCACCGAGCACTGGCTCGACCAGAAACGCCGCCACATCACCGCTCGTCTCGTGCTGAATCACGTCCTCAACCGCATCAGCGCAGGCCAATCCGCAAGACTCCGGCTGGAGATGCAAAGGGCAGCGATAACAATAAGGTGCAGGCGCAAAAGCCACACCGGACATGTAGGGACCACCCCGCTTCTTGCGTGCCATATTGCCCGTCACAGAAAGCGTCCCATACGTGCGGCCATGAAAGGCCATTTGCAGCGCAATGACCTCACGCTTGCCCGTGGCTACTTTCGCCAGCCGCAACGCGCCCTCGATCGCCTCGGCCCCGGAATTACAAAAGAAGCTTTTTTGCAACGCGCCAGGCGTAACACGAGCCAGCACCTCGGCCAGATCAGCGACCGAGGGAACATAATAGATATAGGAAGCAGCATGAATGAACTGATCAATCTGAGCTTTGGCAGCCTCTGCGACCCGAGGATGCACGTGCCCGGCATTCACAACGGCAATTCCGGCAAAACAATCCAGGTACGTCTGCCCATCCTCACTATAGATCTCCGCCCCGGACGCATGCCTGACAACCACGGGCTCAATCGCTTTGACAAAACTCGTGTTTACATAGTGCTGGTACTTCTCGACTGTATCCATATGTTTATACGCTCCCTGTCTTTTCTCTAATCTATACAGCTATCCATTTTTTGAGCACATCAGGAAAATTATACTACCACCAGAAACCGATACCACATCCGTGTTACACTTTCCTGTGCAACGCATACCATTCAGATAACGATATCGTGGCAACAATGCGATACATCATCTGGACAATGAAGTCACAATGAACACAACCAAAGAAAGAGACAACACAATGAACTGGTACAATGAGCCTCCATCCTGGTCATCTCAGGGAAACATCATCACCATGCAGACAGGACCTCACACCGATTTCTGGCGCATCACCTCCTACGGGTTTTCTCGCGACAACGGCCATATCTATTATCAATCACAGCAGGGCAATTTCCTGGCTGAGGTCAAAGTGAGCGGTCAGTATGCAACGCTCTATGATCAGGCAGGACTGATGGTGCGAGCGAGTGAGAGCGAATGGATCAAATGTGGCATTGAATTTTTCGACGGTGTGCAGCATGTCAGCGCCGTCGTCACACGCGAATACTCTGATTGGTCGCTCGGACCCACGCTCCTCGATAACCCGAACTCGCTCTGGTTGCGCCTGAAGCGCGAGGGAGATACTGTGGAAATCACCTACGCGCTCGACGGCACCAATTACCAGTTGCTCAGGCTGGCCTATCTTGCACGCACGGAAACGCTGGACATTGGCCTTATGTGCGCCTCCCCCGAAGGCCCAGGGTTTTCCGTTGCGTTCGAGAACTTTGTCGTACAAAGTAAATAAGCATACTTTGTCGCAACCTGCTCTAGAAGCCTGACAGAAGGCTTCTAGAGAATGGAAAATCTTCCTTCCAGATCATTGGAATCGGTCTCAATTCCCCTCCACTATCATAATACGGAGTGCGTACGGAAAAGAGGAAACTTTTCCAGGCAAATTACTGTTGCACTTCTCCAAATGCTGGTCAATGCCAATGATCAGATGGCAAATCTTGCCAGGGGCGAGGCATTCTGTTGGCGTGCGCTAAAAACACAATTCTTATCCTGTCCCTTGGTACAGCAGGAAAGCTCACCTTTTGTACAAAGACGATCTTCTTGTAAACCTCTATACTCAATTCAGCTTAAGGAAGTTCTTTTAGGGAGGAAACAAATAAGAGATGTTTAGTACAGGACTGACGGAAATTGTCTTGATTGTCAAAGATGTAAAAGCGGCTGCTCGTTTTTACCGGGAAGTGGTAGGACTCATTCCTCAGAGGGAGGCGAACGACGATTGGGCCTGGTTCTTTGCCGGTGAGCCTGAGAATCTCCAGCGCCTCGCCCTGCATAAAGGTTCATTGCTGTTTGAGGAACATTCTCCATTTCCAGAAGGGGAACGCTGGGGGAGAGTCCATTATGCTTTTCATGTTCCTCGCGAGCGGCTTGAAGAAGCGGTGGCCCACGTGCAAAAGCAAGATGTCGAGGTATACGGACCAGTTCACTTTGATTGGAAGGATGTCTTGTCGTACTACTTCTACGATCTCGATGGTCATCTGTTGGAGTTCTGGTCCCCTCAAACATCCTCTTAACGAGCAAACCCACATAGTTTCTGGCCTTTACAGATTATGACCACCGCACTGTTGCTTGCCCTGACAGCATTGGCGACGGTGATAACGTACTGGCAGATGCAATGTAGCATACTTTGATGATCAAGTTCTCTCATACCATTGCAAGAGCATTTCGTCAAAAAAAACAGGCCGCAGTCTTATTCATAAACTGCGGCCTATCTCAAAAATTTTTATGCGTATAAAGCGCTAGATGGCGCTCTCAGGGAAACGCTGACGAGCAGGCGTAAAGAAGCCGCTCACTGCATTTGCCAGGCAGGCAATCCCGACAAACAGGATAATGCGAGAAGTGCCGATCTGTGCCCCCAGTGCGGTAATCGCAGCCGCGCCAAGAGGGCCAAAAGAGGAGGTGAGCGTCCAGAACACAGACGTCACACGTCCGAGAATATAATCCGGCGTAATTTGTTGGCGCAATGACATGCAGCACACACCGGAAACCGTATTGCTAAACGTAAAGCACATCGCCAGGATAGCCAGCGGCATCACACCCGGCATAAGGCCAATGAAGATCATCGAGAGCCCGTTCAAAAGCAGGCAACCAAGCCAGGAAGGTCCGAAGCCCAGGCGTTTGCGCATCCAGGGAGTGAGCAATCCCCCGACAATACTGCCGATGCTCGCCAGCCCGAACACGACACCCACCATAAAATCGGTCTGATGCAGATCATGTTTGAGATCGAAGATGAAAAGATCCAGCATACCAGTGGTCAGCATGGTCATAATACCGAGAATAAAGGTGATTGCACGCATCATGCGATGCTGCCAGACAAAGCTCAGACCGGTGAGAAAGTCCCCAAAGATACGTCCTTGTTTCTTCTCTTCGCGCCCGACAACAGTTGCGACTTCCGTCGTTTCCTGCTGCAAACTTTCGAGTGGCGAAATCTGCGCGATGGGGCGTAAGCGCACAAAGATCAGCGAGACTGCCGAAATAACAAATGTCATCGCGTCAATAGTAATTGCCTGTGTTGACCCAAACGTTGCGGCCACCAGACCGGCAAGCACAGGACCAAGTACGGAGGCAATCGCAAATGTCGTCTGCAAACGACTATTGGCCTCGGTAATCTGATCGCCATCGACCATGTTCGCAATGGCAGTGACATAGGTGACCTGGAAAACCATGCCCAGAATGCCACCAAGAATGACCGTAACGTAAATGACCCAGACCTGTGGCGTGAAGAACAGCCAGTAAAACGGGATGAAAAGGAACAGCAGCGCGCGTAACGCATCGCTCACAATCATCAACTGGCGTCGGTCCACACGATCGACAATCATGCCAGAGAACAGACCTGCAACAATCCTCCCCACACTCATAAGAGCCGAGACGATCCCCATTTGCGCAATAGAACCAGTTGCTTGCAAGACCAGAAGCGGAAATGCAATCACTGCAAAGGCATCGCCTAATACAGAAAATGTCTGACCTACCCAGAATCGATTAAAGGATTGGTTTTGCCAGAGCCTTGCACCAGGAGAGAGAAGTACAGGAGCGACAAGAGAAGATGAAGTAGATTGATCAAATGTTTTCATAAAGAGTTTCCATATTTTCCAGAAAAAGTTTTTTTACGACATTATATCCGTCATATTATCTCTAACGGATGAGCTTGCAATTCGGCCACATTTCTCAAGGATTTGTCAAGAATTTGTAATATATATGTTTATTTTGCTCAATACAAAGAGGAGAACACGCAAAGCCCTGTAAAAAATTCCCTCCCGGTCGATGAATACAGGCTAAATGCTCAAATCTACGCGTGGCTTCAAACCCAGGAAGAGAATATTCTCACTCTTTCTCTGCTATACTTTCTCCAGTCTACTCTCATACCAACACAAAGAAGAGGCGTGGCTGAGAAAGAACAGAGTAATTGGAAGGAGCATGTCTATGGCGCATACAACGATCTTCGATGCTGGCAAAGGCTATGACCCCATTACTTACCTGAGAACATTTACTGACTGCACAGTAGTCAAGCGTGAAAATCAATGGTGGATGTTCGCTGGCGGCGTCGAAAAAACGCTGCCAGGGATCAACCTGTTCAGTGCGAGCTTGCCGCCGGGCGCGCCGCTTTCGGCAGAGGGCTGGAAGATCACCACCCATCCAAGCGACGCGAGCAAACCTGCACTGCTCGCGGGCAATTCCGCAAGCTACTGGTGGGATGGGAAAGGTGGTCGACATTGTCCCTCCTACATCAAAGGTTTCGATCCTGAAAAAAACACATGGGTCGAGCGCATCTATTATGCAGGAGCCGCCCATAGTTATATGGGACCGTACAGCATTGGCTATCTCGAGTGGGATGGTAGCAATTGGCTGGAGAACAGCGCGCCCGTCTTCACGGCAAACGAATACTGGGAACGTGGCAGCGTCTATGAGCCCAATCTCATTTATCATGACAACAGGTGGAAGATGTGGTACGTTGCCGGTGCCAACCAGGACGATTATCTCGTTCAGGGATACGCCGAGAGTCCCGACGGGCGCACAAACTGGTCGCAGCACCAGATCGTTTTCGCGCCGGAGGAAAAAGTGTTCGATTTCTGCGTCATTGCGGCAAAGGATGGCTACGAAGCAGTATTCTCACGTGTCAATGTGAGCAACGCAGACTTGCCCGGGACAGGGCTGTGGTGGTGCCAGAGCCCGACGCCATCGCCCAATATGGCGGACTGGAGCGAGCCAGTGCGCATCTCTGAAGCCGGACCATGGAAACCAGTTCTGCGGTATGGTGAAACTGATCCGAACACAATGTTCGTATTCTGCGATGGCGTCTATCCAAACACCTCTGGCGTCGGCATCCCATTCCATTTCACCCTCAATTGCATCCAGATCGAGCGCCCGGCCTGATCTGTGATTATTGTTCACGCATCGCATAAGCTGGCGACTCCGGCCAGTTTATGCGATGCGTGAACAATTACCCCCTGGCTTCTTTGCGTTATGGAAGCACAAGAATCCCTTTATAAAGGAATCACCCACCATACAGGAAACAATGCGCCCAATGACCCTTCCCCAGATCGGTGCGTTTGGGGAAGCGCTGGCGACATTCGGGCATGGCGTGAGGGCAGCGCGGATGGAAGCGACAGCCAGTAGGAGGCGTCAGCAGGCTAGGGATTTCTCCACGTGCGGGCAGCTCCGCCAGTCCCTCACCCACAGCGCGATCGGGGTCCGGCGCAGCTGAGAGCAGAAGTTGCGTATAAGGATGTTTGGGATTCTGCGTCACCTCTTCAGTCGGGCCACCTTCGACCGCCTGACCGGCGTACATCACCAGCGTCTCCTCCGAAAAGTAGCGCGCACTGGCAATGTCGTGCGTAATAAAGAGAATCGCCAGTTGCTGCTCCTTTTTCAAACGCAAGAGCAGGTTCAAAATGTCCAGCCGAATCGAGACATCCAGCATGGAGACCGGTTCATCCGCTAATAATACTTCTGGCCTCACTGCTAACGTTCTGGCGATGGCGATACGCTGGCGCTGACCACCGCTGAGCTGATGCGGAAATTTCTCGATAAATTGGACGGCGGGCGTCAGACTGACACGTTCCAGTAACGCCAGAATCTCGGCGGTCTCTTCGTCGCTATCCTGCACATAGCCGTGAATGCGCAGAATGCGTCCCAGGTGATAGCGCACGCTATGGATCGGATTGAGCGAGGCAAACGGGTCCTGAAAGATAAGCTGCACGTGCTTGCGGTACTCTTGCAAAGCGCGGCTCGAATTGCCAGTCACGGCCTGACCACGAAAACGAATCGTGCCCGAGGTAGGCTGATACAGGCGCGCCAGCATACGAGCGATGGTCGTTTTCCCGCTGCCACTCTCTCCTACTACGGCCAGAGAGCGACCGGCATAGAGCGCGAGCGAGGCATCTTCCACGGCATGAATCACGCTCGCCGCCTTGAAGAAGCGCACCTGATTTACCGGAAATTCTTTGCGCAAATGCTCGGCTTCAAGAACGGGCTCAGCGGCACCTTTTTCTTCCGCCAGTGTGGATTGCGTGGCTTCCATTATGCGCTCACCCCCTCGCTCATACTCTCAAATTTCTGCGCGAAGTCGCTACTGCTCGGCGCTTCGCCCTGATCATACAAATGACAGGCCACCAATTGTCCCGGCAGTTCCGCCTGAGCAACCTGCAACACAGGCTCTACCGTCTGGCAACGCTCAAAAGCAAAGGGGCAGCGTGGATGAAAAGCGCAGCCGCTCGGCAACGTGCGCAGATCTGGCGGCGAACCGGGGATACCCACCATCCTGCGTTGTGGCCCATGCAGGCTTGGGAATGAGTGCAGGAGGCCGTAGCTATAGGGATGGCGCGGATGCAGATAGACAGCTTCGCTGCTCGCCTTTTCGATCATTTTCCCGGCGTACATAATCGCAATACTATCGCTCAGCTCGAGCAAAAGCGAGAGGTCATGCGTAATAAAAATCAGGGCTGTGGAAAACTCTTTGCACAATTTGCTGATCAATTGCAAAATCTCACGCTGCACCACAACATCCAGGGCCGTCGTCGGCTCATCCATCACGATCAATTCGGGACTGAGCGCCAGAGCGATGGCGATCACGGCACGCTGACGCATGCCTCCACTGAGCTCGTGTGGATAGCTCTTGATGCGCTCGGCGGAGATCCCGACCTGATCTAGCAGCTCGATGGCGCGGCTTTTCCGTGCAGCGGAGCCCATATCAGGGCGATGCGTACGCAGCACGTCGTCGATCTGTGCGCCAATGGTCAGGACCGGGTTCAGCGCATTCATCGCACTCTGAAAAACGATAGAGACTTCGTTCCAGCGAAATTTGCGTAACTGGCTCGCGCTCAGTTCTAAAATATCGACAGGTTCTTTCAGCCGCGTCTGCCGAGCTCGCTCTTCGCGTGGATAGTAGAGCACTTCGCCACCCGTAATCAGTGCGGGCGGGCGCAGCAAGCGCGTCAAGCCATAGGCGAGAGTCGATTTTCCGCAACCGCTCTCGCCCGCCAATCCCAGAATCTCTCCTCGACCGAGCGTAAAACTGACATCGCTTACGGCGTGAACCGTCCCGTTCGAGGCGGCATACTCGATGTTGAGATTCTTAACCTCTAACAGCGTCTTTGTTTGTGTTTCCATGTGCGCTTTTTTTCTTTGCTTTTTTGACCTTTGTAGGACGTTCAACATGCAGGCGAGGATCAGCAATCTCATCAATGCCGAAATTGATCAGCGAGAGGCCAGCACCGAGCACCGCGATACAGGCTCCCGGCGGCACAAACCACCACCAGAGGCCCCCGCCGAGCGCCCCCGCCTGCTGCGCCCAGTAGAGAATGCCACCCCAGCTGGGAATAGTCCCATCGCCCAGACCCAGAAATTCGAGCGAGGCCCAGGTCAGCACGACATAAATGGTCGTGCTCACAAAACCCGCGACGACCAGACCAATCTCATTCGGAAAGATCTCGAAGAAGATAATGCGCCAGACATTTTCGCCACTCAAGCGCGCCGCCGTGACAAATTCTCGGCTGCGCATGGAGAGCGTTTGCGAACGCAACACACGCGCCTGCCAGGCCCAGTTCGTGCAGACAATCACCAGGGAGATCGTCAGGGGGCCGCGTGGAAAGTATGCTGCAAGCACAATCGCCAGCGGGAGAGCCGGCAACACCAGCGAGATATTGGTCAACAGCGTCAATAGATCATCTACAACACCGCCAAAGTAGCCGCCAACCAGCCCGACAAGCACGGAGAGAACCGTGACCAGAATACCCGTCCCAAGACCCCAGAAAACACTTGTACGCGTCCCGTACACCAGTTGACTGAAGATATCCTCACCGACGACGGTGGTCCCAAGCAGATGAGCTGGCGCGGGAGGCGTCAGAAAGAGATGTGATGTGGCCTCGGGGTCAATAGTCATAAAAAACGGACCAATCAGGCCAACCACGATAAAAAAGCCAACGATGGCGCTCCCGGTCGCGACCTTCCGGTTCAAGGTCAACACATGCCAGAAAGCGCGCAGAGCGTGGAGGATACGCGTATAGCCGGGCGGACGGGAGGGCACGAGCACGCCTGCGGAAGAAAGCGTTTGCGCTCCTTGCTGCACCTTCATTATGCGCTCCTTTCCTGGCGTACACGTGGATCGAGGACAGCATACAGCATATCAGCAAGAAAATTTGCGCCCAGCACCGCCAGCGTAATAATCAAAAAGATGCTTTGCACCATGGCATAATCCTGCTGGTTAACCGCCTGAAGCAGAGCATAGCCGATGCCAGGATAGGAGAAGACCATTTCAGTCAGCAGTTGTCCACCAACAATAGCCCCAATCGCAATCGCAAAACCGGTAATATTGGGCAAAACCGCATTGCGCGCCGCATACCAGAGCATAATCCGGCCGCTTGTCAGACCTTTGGCCTTTGCCATCAAAACATAATCTTCTGAGAGCGTCGTCAACATAGAATTGCGCATCGTGAGCATCCAGCCCGCAAGCGATGAGATTACCAGTGTCAATGCGGGGAGAAAAGCGTACTGTATCACGCTCCCGACAAAATCCAGCGTCCAGCCGGGATCAATATTGGCCGAGTCGTATCCTCCGGACAGGGGGAACCAGTCGAGCAAGTAGGCAAAAACGTAGAGTGAGAGGAGCGCCAGCCAGAAATATGGGATCGCCGATAAGAAGTTCATGAGCGGAGAAAGGATCGTATCGAGGGCCGAACCACGCTTCCAGGCCGTGATAATGCCCAGGAAACAGCCCAGAAGAAAGCTAATCACGACCGCCACAGCCCCCAGCATAATCGACCAGCCGATATCCTGCCCGATCAGGGTTGAAACGGGGGTGGGGAAATATTGAATCGAATTGCCAAAATTGCCATGCACGAGATTATTCAGATAATGAATGTATTGCAGCCAGAGAGGATCAGTGGTATTCAGACCAAAGGTGGCCGCCAGAGTCTGCCTCATTTCGGGGGAGACGTAACCCTTCATCGACATTTTTCCCACCAGAGCTGCGACGGGATCGCCAGGAGCCAGGCGCGGGATAAAAAAGTCGAGCGTCACGGCCACCCAGACGGCACCGAGATAAAACAAAATGCGGCGGATCAAATGACGCATTTCATTGCTCCTTTTTCACGTGGATTACCCGTAGAGACGCAGATAAACCAACCAGGCGCAGATAAACCGCGCCTCTACGGAAATTGGCGAGGGCCGGAGAATCTCAGAGAGGGGTTGCATGTCATCCATACACGCATTCCCCTATCTGTCCCCATGTTTCTCCGGTCTTCTCGCCTTACATTTCAGATAGGGGCTACGTTCCATCCGTGCGCGCGTCCCCTATCTGTCCTTGTCTTATTTCTCAGGCAACGGGTTGTAGATGAAGAACAACCTGCTCGAGGTCAGGAGAGGTATTCGGGCTACCGCTCGAATAGGGATTGGTCTCATCGGGCCAGCCAGTGAAATTCTTTGTTGAGTACTCGTCGTAGTCCGCGCCAGTCCAGAGAGGGATAAATGGCTGGTTCTCAACGAAGACTTTCTCAATCCCCTGGATCGCCTGCTTCTGTGCCGCCTGATCGGTGGTCGAGGCATACTGGTTCAGGTACTTATCCGTAGTTGGATCGTTCCAGGCCATAAAGTTGGTTTTGCCCTCACCAATCTGCGTGCTGTTCAGATACTGATTGTACAGATAATAGGGGGTCGGTCCACCAACCATGCCGCAGAACATGAGCTGATAGTCGTACTTGCCATCGGTACGCAGGGTATAGTAGTTGTCCTCACCGACCGTGACATTTTTGACTTCAATGCCCACGGCTTTGGCCTGATCGGCAATCAACTTCGCAGCTGCATTCCAGTCAGAGTAGACATCCACGCTTCTCAGGGTCAGAGAGAGGCGTTTGCCATTTTTCGCATAGATGCCATCTGAACCTTTTTTGAAGCCAGCATCGGTCAGATACTTCTCGGCCTTCGCGACATCAGCCGTGGAGGGCAAGCTGGCATACTGAGGATCTACCCAGTCTTTAGCGGTCGGCAACACCAGACCGGTAATGCTCCCGGCTGGTTCGAGGCCAGCTGTGGCCTGCGCAGCAATCGCAGAGCGATCCAGAGCGGCGCTCAAGGCCAGGCGCACGGGCAGACCAGCCTGTCCACCAATGACAGGGTCTTTCTGATTGGGGCAGATCGAATAGAGATTAACGGCATCCATGAAAACATGATAATGGGCGGGATCTTTCGCAAGGAAATCCTGTTGCAGAGTGGGCGAGAAATATCCGGCCCAATCGATATCGCCCTTGGGCAAGGCCAGCTGCAATGTCGCGTTATCTTTGTATTCGGGGAAGCGAACCTCATCGACTTTCACCTGAGCAGCCTGCCAGTAGCCGGGGTTCTTGTCATACACGGCAAGATCGGTCTGGAAGCGGGTCAGGACGAAGGGACCGGTGCCGACCGGTTTGCTGGTGAGATATTTAGTTGGATCACCAACGCTGCTGAAGACATGCTTCGGCACAATATACACGTGTCCGGCGATCGTTGTCAGCACTGGTGGATAGGCTTTCTGGAAGGTCATCACCACCGTGTTGGCATCAGGAGCCGTCACGCTCTTGAGAAACGACCAGACACCACCGCTATCGGCGGCCGGATACTGCTTCATCATATTGAAGGTAAAAGCGACATCATCGGCAGAGAACGGCTGTCCATCGTTCCATTTCACGCCCTGACGGATCGCAAATGTAACCTGGGTATTATCGCTGTTCCACTGGTAACTCGTAGCCAGCATCGGCGTAAACTGACCGCCATTGACATTGACAAAATAGAGGGTCTCATAGACCAATCCAAGCATACCCGCATTCGGGTGACCATTGTAGGGATTAAAACCAGATTGCGCAAAATCGTACGATTGTGCGGCAACTTTTAGCACCGACTTTTTAGCACCACTCGGTGTACTGTTGCTACCACCACAGGCTGAAAGTAACAGGGTAAAAAGGACGAGCAGGCTACAAACACCTGCGATCAATTTCACCCGACCTTTTTTGTTCTCCGGGGTAAATAAGGGAGCCATGCAGGACCTCCTAAACATAAGAAGGTGAGACGGATTATTCCGCTGAACGACAAAAATACAAAAAAGTAAATGAGGGGAATAGTAACGTCCATGGTTGGTTTTTGCGTATCTGCTGTGTTGTCGGACTCCTTTCCGTTTGAAGTTCCCCACTATCATCTGGGGAGGGGAAAGATAAACCTGCATATTCGCATAGATCTTGTGATTACTGTACCTTTTCCTGTATGATTTGTCAAGACATCTAGACCACTAGACCATGAATTCAGGGGATGTTATTTGAAATTATTGGAGGTACTATGCAATCGCTCCTTGAGCAGGAAATCTTCAGCCAACCCGATGTGATAGCGCACTTATTGACGCAAGAGACGCAGCACGTGCAAAACATTGTGGCACAACTTCCGCCATTTGAGTATATCGTCATAGCCGCAAGAGGCTCATCTGACCATGCCGCGACCTACGCCAAGTATGCCTGGCCCGCCTTCGCAGGCTATCCAGTCGCGCTGGCGACCCCTTCGCTGCACACGATGTATCACCAGCCGCCGCAATTTCGAGGAGCGCTCGTCGTTGGCATTTCGCAGTCCGGTCAATCCCCGGATATCGTCTCCGTACTGGAAGAAGGCAAACGCCAGGGACGTCCCACGCTTGCGATTACCAATGACGCCTCATCACCGCTGGCAAAGATTGCGGACCATGTCGTCGAGCTGCATACCGGTCTCGAACGCAGTGTCGCGGCAACCAAGACCTACAGCGCCCAGCTGGTAGTCATGATGCTCTTTGCCGCCGCCTGGAGTGCGGACAGGACGCATCTCACGGAACTTCAGCGCGTTCCGGAGGCGCTGGCCCGTACGCTCCAGACCTCAGCAACCATTGCTGGCTATGCCGAACATTTTAAAGATCTTCAGCAGTCCATCGTGATTGGTCGCGGCTATAATTACGCCACCTCTTTCGAGCTAGCACTGAAGCTGAAAGAGCTGACCTACATGCAGGTCATTGGCTACTCCTCGGCCGATTTTCGCCATGGCCCTATCGCGACGGTTGCGCCAGAGATGCCGGTGATCCTGATTATGCCGGGTGGCGCGACGTATGACGACATGCTGGCCCTGGCGAACGAGGTGCGCACGCTGGGTGCCGAGCTGCTAGTGATCTCGGATAAAGAGCAGGCCCTGGCGCTGGCTTCGTATCCGATGCCGCTGGAAGCCTCGCTACCTGAGTGGCTGAGTCCGGTTACGGCGATTATTCCCGGGCAGCTCTTCGCCCTGCATCTGGCGCTGGCGAAAGGCTTTCAGCCCGATGTGCCACGCGGCCTGAATAAAGTGACGCTGACGCATTAAGGACGGGTGGCTCGTAGATATGCAGCTTGTCTGTGCCGGGAACCTTGACCGGACACAACCTTGCGGGCGAAACCGGGTCCGGCGCAGACAGCCGGTGGGGAACGCGGATCGGCATAAAGCGCGATCAATACGCATCAACCTAAGGGGCCGAGAGGGATTTCGCCTGGACCCAGTAGAGGCACGGTGGAGTGAGAACGGAACTGTGCCTGGGAACTCGCACGATAAAGCTGGCTCCGCAGGAGGAGAGACACGTGAGCGGAGGGGCCTTCGCCGCTGATCTCCGTGGTCGAAAAAACCGGTGCCTGCACGCGCCATCGCCTCCGTTGCCATCATTACCTGCGGAGCCTGAAGCATCGTGCGAGTTCCCAGGCACAGTTCCGTTCTCACTCCACCGTGCCACTACTGGATCCAAAATCCTGCCTGTCCGCGAGCTCCACGGTCCTTAGGTTGATGCGTATTG
>DATJHM010000090.1:0-7466 GCA_035493895.1 Ktedonobacteraceae bacterium | reverse complement strand
GTTTGACCTTGATATTATCGTCAATGCCCAGAAAGAGTTTGAGTTCCTCGGTGGGCGCAATCTGGTTAATTGCGCTGGTGCCAACGTATTCGCCGCTCAGAAAGATATTGGTTTTGCCTGCGAGCAGAACGCGTTCGGTAGTATTCGTGATGGTGGCACGGAGATGCGCGTTCTCCTCAATGGCAGGCGCTGTGACATAATCGAATGCGCAGGGCAGACCATCGCGCGCAATGGTCGTTTTATGCGGAGAGTTGTCAGAGGGAATATCGACCGAGCGGCCTGCGCGAAAGACGAATGCAGCTCCAGCTTTCTCAACCGTCGTGGTCGCGATCTCGGCGGCTACCGGGAGAGGGGCAGCAGGCATTGCCATTGCGGGGGCGTAGAGATAGTTCTCGGCTCCGCCAAATTGTTCCTCATCTTCATCTGCGCCCTCGCTCTGCGCCTTTTTTGCCACGCCCCGGCTAAGATGAGCACGCTGCATTGCTGCCATCGCAGGGCGTCGTGGTATGGGTGGTTGATAATTGCTGAGATACCACGGTTGTAGTTCGGGCAAGATTGAGGCGAGGCTGGGGCGTGCGGTGGAGAGGGAGAGTTGGACATGCTCCCAGTTTTCGCCAGTTTTTTGCTGCACCATGCCAATGTACGTGAGTTCTACCTCACCTTTTTCCTCGTCTTCGCCGGATTGCACGCGCACATCGTATTGTGGATACCATGATGCGTTCATGATCAGATAAGAGATCTCGAGTTCGAACGTGCCAGCTTCTGCCAGCTCAACGGTAATCAGGGCTGCGAGGCGATCGCTTGGTCCGGTTCCTTGTTTCCAGGTAAGCTCGCGTTTTTTTGCCTCAATATCCTGTTTTACCTGCTTGAGTTGAATTTCGAGATCCTGGGCAGCCTGAGCGTCCTTGAGCGCCTGATCGCTGGTGAAGCTAAAAAAATCGGCGCAGTCCTGTGGTTTCATCTGTCCCTGGGCCAGACCGCGTGCAAAGTCGCGTGACTGTTCGCCGAGCGCGCGGAGCCAGTTACGTCGATCATTGAGTGCATCCTGGCGAGCTTTGAGCAATTGTTGTTTCTGGATGAGAAGATCCAGCTCGGTTTGAAGGGTTAGAAGTTCTGTTTCGGGAGGACGACTATAAAAGGCCGTGGTGATATCGACGTTGAGGATGCGCGTGCCCTGGGGACCACTGCCCGCAGCGCGCAGTGATTCCTGAATAAACTGTGGCAGATTGTTTACGCGTATCTCATGTTCACCTGCCTCAAGTTCAAGTTTGCCCTGGCGTGTAATCAGCGCGCGGTCGCTATAAACGGTAACATCGCGAATGGGGGCGTCAAGTTCAGGCATAGGTATGATACTCCTTTATGTGAATAGTGGTTATAGCAGAGTGGGTCCGTTTGCGATGGTTGTTCGTAGTATAGTATGTACGAATCGGGATAGTGGAATGTTCCCCTGGTATATTGTGGGTTAGCAGATAGAGAGCAAATATGAGAGGTATTGTAGCAGATAAAGATCCTCGCGAACAGTGCTGGTGCTCTTCCTATGGTCTAAATGTTCTCAAACTAGCGTCGATTCCTCCATCCATGATAGAATATACTAGATATTTTCAGGTTCTTTTGATAAGGAAATCCAAGCATGGAAGCAAAAATGACGCCGCCATTAAAACTCTTCTATTGCTACGCGCAAGGCGATAAAGCTGAGCGTGATGAGCTGGATCAGCATCTTGCCGGGGTAAAGAGAAAATACCATATTGTAGACAGCATTGATCAAGAAATTTCACCCGACAATACATGGCAAAAAGATATTGAGTCTCGTTTAAATACTGCGCATATTATTCTTCTATTAGTAAGCGCGCGCTTTATGGCGGCAAATTATTTTTATAGTGAAGAAATGAAGCGTGCCGTCGCTCGTCATGAAGAGGGGACCGCTTGTGTCATCCCCATCTTACTGCATCCAGTTTATCTGGGAAATGCCCCATTTGGGAATTTGCGTGGACTGCCACCCAATGCCGTAGCCGTGTCGCAATGGAATAATCGTGACGAAGTGCTCTGGAACATTGCGGGTGCGATTGCAGGAGCGATTGCAGAAATGCTGCAAACGTGGCCTTCAAAAGAAGAGTGGATTCTCAAAGGGAATGCGCTGTATGCGATGAGGCGGTATGAAGAAGGGCTGGAAGCATGTGAGCAAGCGTTATACCTTGATCCGCGCTATGTTGGGGCCTGGAGTAACAAGGGCTTCGCATTGAATGAGTTGAAGCGATATGAAGAGGGGCTGGCAGCGTACGATCAAGCGTTACGGCTCGATCCGAATTATATTATGGCCTGGAATAACAAGGGCAATACGCTGTATGAGTTGCAGCGGTATGCAGAGGGGTTGGCGGCATATGAGCAAGCGTTACGGCTCGATCCGAGCAATGTGGTGCTCTGGAATAACAGAGGGAATGCGCTGTACGGTCTGGGGCGGTATGAAGACGGGCTGAAATCATATACGCATGCGCTCCGGCTGGATCCGCACAATAGGGATGCCCAGAGAGGCAGATATATGATACTGGAAGAGATGAAAAAGAGTAGCGCACCTGTGGCAGCGCGCGAAGCGGATAAGAGGCCGGTTGAAGCAAACAGGAGACCGTCGGAAGCAGATAGGAGGCCGCCGGAAGCAAACAGGAGACCGCTCGAAGCAGATAAGAGACCGGTTGAAGCAGATAGGAGACCGCCAGAAGTAGACAGGAGACTGCCCGAAGCAGATAGGAGACCGTCGGAAGCAGATAGGAGATCGCCGGAAGCAAACAGGAGGCCGCCCGAAACAGATAAGAAGCCGGTTGAAGTAGACAAGAGACTGCGCGAAAAAGACAAAGAATTAAACGCATAATACAAATTAAGAACTACGATGCATGGTCTGGCAATGCAAAGATCTGGTCAGAATTTTTAATGATACAATGAGAAGCCAGAGGGGATAGTAAGATCAAGGAAAAACCGGGTTGTCGATTGCCAGATCTCTTCGTGCCAGGTCAAGAAGTTGGGGATAGTAGTAGTTTCCGGTGGCTCTCTACCTACTTTTGACACACTAGAAAGAACATAGTATAGTACGTGTGTTTTAAAACGATAGAGAGATAGTGGTAGAGAAGAATTATGACAACTCCTGCGCGTCAGCAGTATTTACGCATAAAGAGCCAGTATCCCGACGCCATTCTCATGTATCAGGTAGGAGATTTTTACGAGACCTTTGACGAGGATGCGCATATTGCCGCACGTGAGCTACAGATAGTTCTTACCAGCCGGGCGTATGGGGCAGACAGTGAGCGCGTCCCTCTGGCCGGTGTCCCGCTGCACGCGCTCGAAAACTATGTAGGTAAGCTGATCCAGCGCGGATATAAAGTTGCAGTTTGTGATCAGGTAGGAGTTGTGGGCAAGGGGATTGTCGATCGTGCTGTTACGCGTATCCTGACCGCTGGAACCCTCTCCGAGCCCAATCTGCTGCCCACGAGACTGAATAACTATCTCGTCGCCATTGCGCCGGGGCGAGGGCAGACCGGGCTGGCCGCGGTAGATGTGAGCACAGGCGAATTTCTCGTGACGTGGTTTACGCAGGAAGAATTGCCCGTAGCATTAGAGGCCGAGCTTCAGCGCCTCGCGCCCGTAGAGTGTTTGCTTGTGGAAGGGAGCCAGCCAGTCTCCTATCAGTTTCCCTCGAAGATCATCACGATCACCCAGTGTCCCGGCTACTTCTTTCAATTTGAGAATGCACAGAGCCGACTATGTCGCCAGTTTGGCGTGCAATCGTTGGCCGCGTATGACTGTGCGCAGTCGCCACAGGCGATCTCGGCGGCGGGGGCCATTGTAGCCTATCTCGAAAAAATGAACGTGGCATTGCTGCCACTGCTCACCGGTCTGCGTAGCTATCGTACAAATAGTTATATGGTGCTGGATGCTCATACGCAGCGGAACCTTGAGCTGTTGCAGGGGACACGCAGCAATACGCCGCAGGGGAGCTTGCTGAACGTACTCGATAGGACCGTGACGCCGATGGGCGCGCGTCACATGCGGCGTACGATTACACAGCCGCTGCTCGATCTCAACGAACTTTCGGCGCGTTTAACGGCGGTAGAAGAGTTGTACGAGAGTCCCGCTTTGCGCAGTCGTTTGACAATGAATCTCCAGGGATTGGGAGACCTTGAGCGGATTGCGGGCAGAGTGCGCCAGGGAACGGCTGTGCGTAACGAAGTGCTGGGGCTGGGAAAATATTTGCATACGATGCCAGCGTTGCGTGAAGTGCTCGCGGGCGGTGAAGCCGAGCTGTTACAGAGTCTGGCGGCTGACCTTGATCCCTGCGTAGAGGTTACCGATCTGATCGAGCGCGCGTTATTGTTGCATGGAGAAGAGGACGAGGATGGCGATGATGGGCGCATCATTCGGCCCGGCTTTCATGCAGAGCTGGATGACCTATTTGCATCGATTCGTGACTCTCGGCGCTGGATGGTTTCGTTAGAGGCGCGTGAGCGTGAGCGGACGGGGATTAAATCGCTCAAAGTTGGCTTTAACAAAGTCTTTGGCTATTATATCGAAGTCAGCAACGCTAACAGCAAGCTTGTTCCAGGCGACTACATGCGCAAGCAAACGCTGGTCAATGCCGAGCGTTTCATCACACCCGATCTCAAAGAGCACGAGGCGCGCATCCTCAGTGCCGTCGAGCGGATCGAAGAGATGGAGCGGAGTATTTATGCCGACCTGTTGCGGCAACTCAGCGTGTATTACGAGCAGCTTATGCGTACAGCAACAACAGTCGCAAAGTGTGATGTGCTGCTGAGTCTGGCGGAAGTAGCGGCGAGGCAGCGGTACGTGCGGCCGCAGATTGAGCATGGTCGGGTATTGGAGATCGTCGGGGGGCGTCATCCGGTCGTAGAATATGCGCTGGATGGAGACGTGTTTATTCCCAACGATAGTGATCTGGAGGCCGAAGAGGGGGCGCGGGTACTGCTGCTCACCGGACCAAACATGGCCGGGAAATCGACCTATCTGCGTCAGGTGGCACTGATCACCTTGCTGGCACAGATTGGTAGCTTCGTTCCGGCGCGGAGTGCGCGCATTGGCCTTGTGGATCGCATATTTACGCGTGTCGGAGCCGAAGACGATATCGCGTCGGGCAAGAGCACATTTATGGTCGAGATGGAAGAGACCGCGACCATTCTGCACAATGCCACGCAGCATAGTCTGGTCATTCTCGACGAGATAGGGCGTGGGACCAGCACGTACGACGGTCTTGCTATTGCTCGTGCCGTCGTCGAGCATTTACATAATCAGACACAGGCGCGCACATTGTTTGCCACCCACTATCACGAACTGGCCGCCATGGCCGACGAGCTTGCCCATCTTGTCGTTTATACGATGGCAATTAGCGATGACGAAGAGGGTGGGATCGTCTTTTTGCATCGGGTGTTGCCGGGGAGTCTGGGACGTAGTTATGGCGTGCATGTGGCGAAACTGGCGGGTATGCCGAGCAACATCGTGCGTCGGGCAGAAGCGGTTTTGCAGCAACTGGAGACCAATGGGCACAGTGATATCACCAGAATTACCAGTGCGCATCAGGATCTCACATTGCTCACCGCCGAGGGATATCCATTGCGTGGGCAGGTCGTCGAGTCTGGCCTGCCCTATGCCTGGCAGAGTGCGGAGGCTCAGCAGGCGGCAATGATCCTGGAACAGAGCGAAGATGAAGCATTGGATTTGAGCGAGATCAACCTTGCCGCGATTACGCCACTGGATGCGTTGAACCTGCTCTTTATGCAGCAAAAAAAGAAAAGAAGTGCGCTGAGACGATGAGCCAATCCTATTCCGACGAGCCTCCTGTCGCGCGCAGGCCGTTGCATGTGCTTGCGTTGGATGTTGCTGAACGCATTGCTGCTGGCGAGGTCATCGAGCGTCCCGCTTCAGTCGTCAAAGAAGTGCTGGAGAATGCGTTGGATGCTGGTGCTCGTGAGATCCGTATTGAGTTGCGGCAGGGAGGGCTCCAGCTGATTCGCGTGACGGATGACGGTATTGGTATCCCGGCGTCCGAGATTGAGCAGGTCTGTCAGCGTCATACAACCAGCAAGATCACCAGTCTGGGCGATCTGGAGACATTACAGACACTCGGTTTTCGGGGTGAGGCCCTCGCCAGTATCGCAGCGATAGCCGAAGTAACGTTGCTCAGTCGGGCGCTGGAGACGGAGGGATTGGCAGAAGAGCAGGCGGGCGTCGCAATCACAGTGCGTGGCGGGGAAGTCGTGCAGCGGGAGAGGCGTGCTCGCGTGCATGGGACCACGGTGACCGTGCGCGATCTCTTCTATAATGTGCCTGCGCGCTTGAAATTTATGCGTGGGGCGCGTACCGAGAACGGGCATGTCGTGCAGATCGTGCAGCGTTATGCCGTGGGTTATCCTGGCGTACGTTTTACGCTGATACTCGACGAGCATACCGCGTTGCAGACCAGTGGAAGTGGAGTGCTGGCGACGGCGTTAGCCGAATTGTATCATCTGCCCCTGGCTGAAATGCTCTACCCGGTCGATCTCAGTGATGGCGAGCACTACGCGATTCGCGGTTATATTGCGAATCGTGCGCTGGCGCAGAGTTCGCGGCAATACGCGATCCTGTTCGTCAACGGGCGCTGGGTGCATGTGCGTGGTTTGCAGGACGCATTGGAGCAGGGGTATCGAGGGGCGTTACCGAGACGAAAGCATCCGCTTTTAGTGCTCTCCCTGGAAGTGCCATCCGCCGAAGTAGATGTCAACGTGCATCCGGCGAAGACAGAGGTACGTTTGTTGTACGAAGAACGGATCAAGAAAGCGTTGACTGAAGCCGTGCGTAGCGTGCTCGAGCAAAGTCCTGCGCTGCCGGAGAGCATCGTTTTTCCGGGTCCTATGCTTGCCAGCCAGCGTCGTTTGCCAGGGCCGCGCCGTCATGGGCTTCATATAGCCGAGAGTGCTGACGAATATCGAGCGCAGAGTGCGTCGCCGGGGAGTGCTGAAGTCATTGGCAGTTTGCGTCCGCTGGCGCAGTTGCAGCAGGCGGTGATTCTGTGTGAAGCGCCGGATGGTAGCCTTTATCTGGTGGACCAGCATCGGGCGCATGAGCGGATTATTTATGAGCATTTGCGCCGAACGTATGCGGGTGTGCGTGAGCAGGCTGAGAGTATAGATTCGCATTTGTTACTGGAGCCGGTGATTATTGAGATGAAGCGCTATCAGGCGGATCTTTTAGAGCAGCGTTTGCCGATGCTGCGCGGTCTGGGTTTAGAATGTGAGCGCTTTGGGGGACGCAGTTTTCTTGTGCGGTCGTTGCCGGTAAGTGAGGGGAGCGAGCAGCTTGTCGCGCATCTGCAAGAGCTGGCAGAGGTAGCGGCCGAAGATGCACCGGATTGGGAAGATCATCTGTTGATCAGCCTTTCCTGCCGTTCGGCCATGCGTCGAGGGCGTGAACTGGGTAGGGGAGAGCAACAG
>DATJHM010000089.1:0-6579 GCA_035493895.1 Ktedonobacteraceae bacterium | reverse complement strand
ATAATAATCGGCACGCCATAGAGAGGATTGAAGTCTCTTCGTACTTCAATCCTCTCGCTTGATACACCTCAACCGGGATACGTATAAGCACCAGGAAAATCCGCTGGCACCTCTTTTTTCTTGCCACTCCATTCTTCAATGGCGATGCGGTAGACACCAGTACGGGCCAGTTCTTCCGGGACAACTGCGCGATAATCCTGACCCCGTTGCAGGTGTGGTGCATATTTATCGAGAAGCAGGTGGAGCGCGTCAGTGGCCTGCTTCTCGTCACTGAGAACTGTGGCAGTACCAAAGATGACAATGCTGGCATATTCAACGCTGAAATTGAGGGCGGCAGCAGCTGGTAGCAGTCGGCCCATTTCATAGACGCTGAAACAAACCTGCTCATCGCGCTCAATATTTGCGCGTGTACGGCCCACATGTGCCGTGTGCATGTAGATGGCATGTTCAGCCTCGTCGTAGACGAAAAGGTTGCTATTCAGGAACGGTTGTCCGTCATGGACAGTAGCAAGTATTCCAATGGGCGCACGTTGTAAAAGCGCCTTCATCCAGGCTTCATCGTCGACCGCGCGATCGCTGCGGCGCACCCGGGTTCGTGGCAACGTTGAGTAGTCTCTTGGCATCGCTGGTTCTCCCTCCGCTCCATGCTGAGTTGAGAAAATGATTTTTCCCTTTTTAGAATGAGCAATTGAAATTGAACTGAAAAGTAGTGCTTACTGCCTTTTGCCAGAGAGGTATGGTCAGTGGTGCTGATTGTAGAGGTCGATTGGTTTTGCTACAATAGCCAATATCTAATAAAGGAAGCATACCAATTGTCTTTGGGATATGAGAGGAACCGTCTATGAGTAAGCAGCCAACCGCTGCCTTGCCTTATCTTTTACCACTTGACCATAAGCTGGAGGAGCCGCTCTACCTGCAACTTTACCACGCCCTGAGAGAGGCGATTCTGAATGGTCAGTTGAGCAGGGGAACACAATTGCCTCCTACACGTGTGCTGGCGAGCGAGTTGGCAGTATCGCGTACGACGGTGGTGACGGCCTTCGAGCAGCTTTTTGCCGAAGGGTATCTCGAGGCACGCGTGGGGTCAGGGACATTTGTGGCGTCGGCATTGCCAGAAGAGATGTTGCATGTGCATGCTGAAAAGGCTCCTCTGCCGGAAAAGGAGAAGCATCCGCAACTGTCGCAACGTAGCCAGCGGGTGATGCATTCTCCCCTGGTTCCCCGTGTACAATCGCCGCCAGCAAAAGCGTTTCAGCCGGGATTGCCCGCCCTGGATGCATTTCCGTTCGATGTGTGGTCCCGGCTGGCCGTACGCCATTACCAGCACCCACCATTTGAGCTGCTCTCGTATGGCGATCCAGCCGGTTATTGTCCCTTGCGCGATGCCATTGCCCGCTATCTGACCGCTTCGCGTGCCGTACGTTGTCAGCCTGAGCAGGTGCTGATCTTTTCGGGAGCGCAACAGGCACTCGATATAACGGCGCGGATTCTCCTGGAAGAGGGCGACGTGGTCTGGATGGAGAATCCCGGTTACCCGCGAGCGCGTGGCATCCTCCTGGCATCTGGAGCAAGGGTAGTTTCGGTCCCACTCGATCAAGAAGGACTCAACATCGAGGCTGGCAAGCGGCTGGGCGAGAATGCGCGCATGGCCTATGTGACCCCCTCGCATCAGTATCCGATGGGCATTACCATGAGCCTGCCCCGGCGTCTGGCGCTGCTCGATTGGGCGCAGCGTGCCGGAGCGTGGATTCTGGAGGACGATTATGATAGCGAGTTTCGTTATCGTGGGCGTCCACTCGCCTCTCTCCAGGGCCTGGATAAGCATGGGCAGGTTATTTATATGGGATCGTTCAGCAAGGTCCTCTTTCCTGCACTGCGCCTGGGCTATCTGGTGTTGCCGCCAGAGTTAGTGGAGCCCTTTATCGCCCTGCGAGCTCTCTATGGACGCTACGCTCCCACGGTAGAACAGGCCATTGTGACTGATTTTATCACTGAAGGCCATTTCCTCCGCCATATCCGGCGCATGCGCGCTTTGTATGCGCATCGCCAGCAAATCCTGGTTGAAGCGGTGCAACAGGAACTGCATGGCGTGCTGGAACTGGAAGAACACGATGCGGGCATGCACCTGATTGGCTGGCTTCCTCAGACGATGGATGACCATCTGGTTTCACAACGGATCGCCGAGCAGGGAATAGATGCCCAGGCGCTCTCTGCCTATAGCGAACAGAAGCCCGAGCGCCCGGGCCTCATTTTAGGATACGCCGGTGTCAACGACCAGGAAATACGCGATGGCGTCAGGCAAATAGCCAATGTAATAGAATCACTCTCGAAAAAACACAACAGGTAGGGATCGTGCTTCATGCCGATCCGCGTCCCCCCCCGGCCATCGTCGCCCAAACGCACAGGTAGGGATCGCGCTTTATGCTGATCCGCATGATTTACGCCGATCCACATCCCTACACATAGCCAGGAAAAAATATGGCCGAAAATTGCCAGTTATTTCCCTCTATTCCCTGTAGACTCAGAGAACACACAAGAAGATCGGTGTATCGGCACTCCAGGCTCATACTATCAGCCGGGAGAGGCATGCAACACCCATCTTCTTTGTCTGTGCAGGACAAACACAAAATGCGTTCTCAGGAGATTCTTTTATTATGTCACAATGGCAACTGGGAAATTATTGGGACATTTTCCAACACAAATCGTTCCGTTGGTTCTGGTTGGGTTTCACATTCTCAAGTGTGGGCGATGCAATGACACGGACCGCGCTGATCTGGTTCGTGTATCAATCTACTGGCTCTCCCCAGGCGGTTGGTGGCCTGCTCCTCTGTTACACTGGCCCGGTGGTGTTTGGTGGCCTGTTTGCTGGTGCGCTTTTAGATCGCTTTGATCGGCGTCTGGTGATGCTGATCGATAATGTATTCCGAGGGGCCGTTGTTACTTTGATCCCCCTTCTGTACTTCTCTGGCCATCTCGCCCTCTGGCATATCTACGTGGTTGCTGGTGTGTATGGATGCTTTATGATGATCTCGCTGGCAGGAGGACCTTCTCTCATTCCTCTTCTTGTTCCTCAGTCGCAGTTAGCGACCGCGAATGCGTTGGAAACTCTGAGCTACACGTTGAGCGGTGTGCTCGGTCCTCCTATCGCCGGTTTGCTGATTGCCAGATTCGGCGCGCCTTCGGTGATCGTCATTGATGCCCTCTCATATGCTATCTTTGCCCTGGCCTTGACGAGAGTACATATCAAGGTCGAACACAACACACGAGAGCAGTTGGACAGTACAACCTATCGGTTTCGCGATGCTTTTTCCCTCCTGCTGCAAAACAAGGTGCTTCTCTCTACGACCCTTATGTTTACGCTGTTCAATATGGGAGAGGGTTTTCTCTCTGTGTGGCTTCCCCTCTTTTCGGTTCAGGTACTACGTGGCGGACCCGATCTGTACGGCACATTATTAGGTGTTCTGGCGGGGGGAGAGGTCATCGGTTCCATTCTGGCTGGTAGCTTCGTTTTTCCTCTTTCCCTGGGTCGGCTGATTTGTCTGGCGCAGATACTATCAGGGATGTCTCTCGCTCTCTTGCTTCTGGGTCCAAATATCTGGTGGGCTATGGCAGGGCTGGCGCTCCTTGGTCTCTTTAGCGCACCGCTCACCATTTGGGCGCAGACACTACGCATGCAGATCATTCCTGAGCAGCTACGCGGACGTGTCTTTGCCCTTTTGCGCACTCTGATGCAAAGCGCTGGTCCACTGGCAAGTGGAGGCGCTGGCGTGCTCCTTCCAGTTTTGGGGATATCAGTGATGATTGGACTTTCAGCAGTCCTGATAGGGCTTCCTGGCATGCCTGGATATGCTGTCAGGCAACTCCGTTAAAGAAAACTAGCCATCAGAGGCGTGTGCTACAAAGGAAGGCGTGTCCACTGTCACGTAAATAAGGGGAATCTCCTGTCAATTCCCCTTATTTACGTGACAGTGGAGTCCCCGGAGGTTGGAGCTGAGGAGAGCGGAAAACGTTTTTACGTGCTGTAACGCATTGCACGCTTGGTGTACCTCATGCTATCTATTATATGAAAAATTTGATGATGCATGCTATGCTCCTGTTTCATGCTGAAGTGGAAGCGCGTATACAAGCGTAGAATGACATCATATTCGTAAATCATAGAGAACCCGCATTTACACGGATAATCGCTCTCAGTCCGCAATCGATCCAAAAACATTGCCTGACGAATATGTTTCGAAGCGCACAACGTATGTGGTATTATTCAGTACGTTTGTGGCAGGCGTGTACCACTGATTACGTGTCGTGTAATACTTCCAACTATTGCAGTAATTGGCGTGGACGAAACAAATCTGTACATATACTGGACCAGGCATTGTTGTGAGCTTCATATTTATATCGTTACAATACTTTGACGTAACGTACGGGGTCGAACGGGATGGGAATTCATAGAGAGTTCCTGCCGTCGCGTGAAATCCGATCTGAAATGCCTGGCCGTAACAGGTGACTGCTGGCTGTAGAGATTTTGCCTCTGCGGGACGCGTTTGCAATGCAAGTGCAAAACTAAACATGACAGCCAGCAATACGATACCGAGACTGATGCGGAAACGAAGCTTCATTGTCAAAACCTTTCTAAAATGGTGGTCAACAAATCATATAACGAACATGGAGAGCAAGAAGTCAACTTCTGGCTTATGACAATATTATTGGCGGATCGATGATAGTGTTGCAAAGAGACACTGTTCTGTGAAGATGAAAAGGA
Organism: Ktedonobacteraceae bacterium; assembly: GCA_035493895.1. Taxonomy (GTDB): domain Bacteria; phylum Chloroflexota; class Ktedonobacteria; order Ktedonobacterales; family Ktedonobacteraceae; genus DATJHM01. The sequence goes on along the minus strand of DATJHM010000089.1, from coordinate 1,823 downwards.
AAGAAGAGAAAGGGCAGCAAATATGGCAGTATAGTATCCCTTCAAATGATGCCATGTTGAACGTTAAGATCACTTCATCCTTTCTGCTTTCTAAGAAAATTGTCACGATGAGAGATGATGATAGACCATAAGTTTCCTTTACGTGCCCCTTCATTTTCCCCTTTCCAACAAATATGCAGGTTCTAACGATCGATATATGCTTGCCTGTTTCGCTTGACAATACCGCTGTTGAGTTTTATGATGAGTGGGCACCGTCGGTCGCGTACGTCGCGCTGTGACGGAGATTTCATGAAGAATTTGCCGTTTTGCGAGGGAGGATGCCACATGTTTAAACCGCTACGTTTCAACGATCTGCTCAAAGCTGTCCCCGGTCTTGACCACCTGAAACTGACTCCGCACGCTGCCCACCAGACGACCCATACCCGCTCCCATGAGCACGTTGAGGCTGATGAGGTGCGCTCAACCAGCCAGGGGGTGAAGAGGACACATGTGAAGGAGGATATTGATGAGGATGTGCGCGTCAAATCTGGCAAAGAGTTCAAAACGACTGAGGTGCATAAGCGGATCACAGAAGATATTCGTGTCAAGAAGGTTGAGCGCAACGGCGATGATGATCGTAGTGGGACGACGATTTCACGTGTGCACGCAACGACGTTTGAGGTCGCAGAAGTCGAGATGACGCCTCCTCATCCTCCCCGCGAAGAGACGCCAATCTATGCCCGCACCCATCGTCATCTGGTCTATAATCTCGATACGCCCTGTGCCATTTGCGGTGTGCGCAATTCAACGCTGGATACTCCCAGAGAGAATCCCTTCCACGCGAAGGCGATCGAGACGCACCACTATCCTATCGAGCGCAGCCTGCTCAACGCCTGCGATCCGCGCAAAGTACATGTGATCTTCCCTCAGGTTAAAGATTATGATAGCCTGGAAGCCTTTATCGATTCGGAAGAGAATATGATGGTCCTCTGCGATATCCACCATCGCCATCCTCACTACGGCATTCATCATATTCTGGCTCAGGACTTCTTTATCCAGCCCTTCCTCCTGGGTGGCTATCAGGTCGTAGCCGAAGCCGAGGATGCCCAGAAGGTTATGCAATCAAACGAGCGCGTGATCCAGCGCCATACACGTAAATAAGAGAGAGAGTAGTCTGCTTTACTGCTATTACTCATACTGTAGAGAAGAGGGATGGATATTGGTCCATCCCTCTCTTTTTTTCTTGACAACTCTACTACTTCGCTTTACTATATAATTATACGTACTAAGTATTACGAAATATTAGTCAGGAGATCATGATGCGTACAACACGCAACTCGCTCTCAGATCTGGGACATTTCTCTGATCCTTCTCTGCTGATCCTCTCCAGCTTAGCCAGTGGGCCGAAACACGGCTACGCTATGATCCGGGATATTGAGCAATTTTGTGGCACTCATCTGGAGGTAGGCACGCTCTATGGCGCGCTTGCTCGTCTGGAGAAACACGGCTGGATCAAGGCTCTGGAACCGGTCGAGCGTCGTCGTCCATACGAACTGACCGGAGCTGGTAAGGCGGTACTGCTTGAACAACTTGCCACCATGAGCAAGGTTGTTGCCACTGGTTCGCTACGCCTCGCTACTTATGAAGTATAAAATAGAAAGAATGGAAGCTATACAGAATGCGACATACTTCTTTGTCTCGTTTCTATCTGCGTTGCGCCAGATATCTGATTGAACTCTATCCTGCTTCCTGGCGTGAGCGGTACTCCGAAGAAATGCTGCTTCTTCTAGAAGATTTTCCGCCCACCCTCAAAACGATCATCAATCTGCTTTTTCATCTTTTCG
>DATJHM010000088.1:0-14251 GCA_035493895.1 Ktedonobacteraceae bacterium | reverse complement strand
ACAGGACGGCCTGGTCTCCTTCCTCGAAACCTGCTGTACGATCGGCGATGACACGCTCACGGTCCGTGCCCACGAACTCTACCAGGCATACGCACTCTGGTCTCGCTCGCGCGGCACCCCACGTCTCTCCGAATACGCCTTTAGCCGCCTCATCCTCCTGCGCGGCTTCCACCGTCTGCGTCATGCCTCCGGTCGCTGCTACCAGGGCCTCATGCTCACCGTCCCTCCTAACCAACTCGCGACTCGTCTGCAATCATCCGTGTAGCCCGTGTAGCCTGTGTAGGGGTAATCCAAAAAAAAATGGGAAGCATCCGTGTAGCCCGTGTAGGGTGTGTAGGGTAATCCAAAAAAATAACTCGCAAATGCCGTTCCGCGTGCCCCTCCGGCCATCTCGCCCAAACGCAGAGGTAGGGAACGCGCTTTATGCCGTTCCACGTCCCCCCCCGGCCACCGTCGCCAATACGCAGAGGTAGGGGCAGCGGTTTATCCCTGCCCGTACGAACGGACCCATGCCCGCATCAATGATCCGTGCCCGTGCGAATGAATCTGTGCTCGTGTCCCCTTATCCCTGCCCGCTTGATAGCTCTATTGACAGTTGATCACACATGCCATATCATTATTCTCAACAAGGGAAATACTCTTTATTTGCTCCATTGTTTGCTTTATCATCACGAGTGGAGGTTTCAGCAACATATCCGCAAGATACGTCAAACCAAATCGATCCGCTTTTTATAGGCGCTCTATTCTATAAAGGAGAACGGTGCGACGATGGACTTCAACGATGGCCATGACTATACCAGAGCCGGAATAGCGCACACGTACACAGAAAAAGATCAGCGTACTCTCAATGAGCTTGATCAGCTGATTACCCGCAATCCCTACGATGCCCATGCCTACTACCAGCGGGCAATGAGCTATCGTAACCTCAAAGAACACCAGCTTGCCCTCAATGACTTTACACGGGCCATCATGCTCAAGCCTCTGTATGGTTCGGCATACTACCAGCGTGGCCTCATCTACTCTCAGCTCAAAGAATATCGCCATGCCATTCAAGATTTCAGCATGGTTCTTTCGCTCCAGGCGGACGATTTTCAGGCCCATCTTGCCCGTGCCATCTGCTACTTACTACTCGAAGAATACGAGCAAGCCCTTCTCAATTTCAATGCCTCTCTCAAATTCGATGAGCCGCTCGCAGGACGAGCCGGAGCCTATAGCGGACGTGGCCAGGTCTACACCGCCAGACAACAATTTACTCTGGCCCTTGCCGATTTTCAGCGGGCGCTCTCCTATAAACCCGACGACGTAATTACGCTCAACCGATTGGGTGCCGCTTATACCGATAATGGTCAGCCTCTAAAAGCAATCGAGGTGTATAAGACCGCTATAGAGTTGCATCCTGACATTGCCTTTACCTACAATAATCGAGGCGAGGCGTACAGGCTCCTGTGCCAGTACGAAGATGCCATTGCAGACTTCGATCATGCCATTCAGCTCGATCCTACGATGCCGCTGGTCTATTATAATCGTGGCCTTTCGTATGCCAGACTGGCCCGACCATTCGAGGCGCTCGACAATTTTCAGCAGGCTCTTTTGCTGCAAGACGATCTGGAAGGTGTCTACAAAGACCGTGCTGTAATCTATCAGCAGCTCCAATGTTATCGCGAAGCCATCGCCGATTACGACCATATCCTTACGCAGGACCCTGGCAATCCCCAGCTCACTTTTCAGCGTGGCATCTGCTACCTTCAGCTCAACGATCTGGAAAATGCCATTGAGGATTTCAATAGTGTGATCGAAATGCAGCCGAAATTTGGTTGCGCCTATTACAGACGCAGCATGGCCTATCTCTATCTGCGTGATATGGGGCAGGCGAAAGCCGATTGTCTTCTCAGCTGGCAGCTTGATACAAGCCATTGTGAACATGGCTTACTTGCGCAATGGATCGATCTCTGTCTCGGACGTCCCGATATGCGTCTGGCTGAGCGCCTGGATGAAATCGCTTCCGTAAATCCCGAAGCATATATTGCCTATGTTTGTCGGGGGATTGCCCGCTGGCTGCATAACAATGCTCAGCAGTCCCTGGATGAACTGGAGCAAGCAATCAACAAAGAACCAGAACGCTGGGGAGCACATTTCTGGAAAGGCATGGCCTGTATTCTTCTCAGAAGAGACGCAGAGGCATTGCAGGCCTTTGAGCAAACCGCCTGCCTGAACATGCCACCTGCCCTGCTGGCACCGCTACACCAGCTGAAGCAGCAGCGCCCCGACTTCTACGTCGAATACGCCCTGCCTCTCCTGAACCGCCATTAACACGCGCCCAAATCGGTGTGAATATGCGATCCTCGTTCCTTCCCATAGAGGCGCAGCTTGTCTGCGCCCGGGGCTCCGTAGAGGCGCGGCTTGTCTGTGCCCGGGGCTAGAGCAACAACATCGCATCGCCAAAGCTAAAAAAGCGATAGCGCTCGCGAATCGCCTCCTGATAGGCCTGCTCCATAAGCTCCTTGCCTGTAAATGCGCTGACGAGCAGAAGCAGGGTAGAGCGTGGTAGATGAAAGTTCGTGATCATTGCATCAACCGCCTGATAATGATAGCCCGGCGCAATAAAGAGACTGGTATTGCCATGATACGGCTCGATCTGCCCCCTGTGCAGGCTGGCTACGCTCTCGAGCACACGCACAGAAGTGGTGCCAACTGCAACGATGCGCCCGCCTCGTGCCCGCGTCTCGTTAATCAGCGTGGCCGTTGGCGTATCTATCTCGATCTCTTCGCTATGCATCTTATGATCATTGATATCTTCGACATCGACGGGCCGAAAAGTATCCAGACCGACATGCAGCGTCACAAAACCAACCTTCACGCCTTGCTGCTGAAGCCGTTCCAGCAACTCTGGTGTGAAATGGAGACCCGCCGTGGGGGCCGCAGCCGAACCTTGAATGCGCGCATAGACCGTTTGATAGCGTTCAGGATCATCCAGCTTCTCGTGAATATAGGGGGGCAGAGGGATACGGCCAAGTTCATCAATCTGCTGGCGTACTTTGAGCAGTGTATTGGGATCGCTCTGCTCGGACGTCTGATCTGGCAGCGTGAAATGTACCACGCGGCCCGCGGCCTCGGTACGTTGCAGAATCTTACCCAGCAGGCGAACGCGTCGATCCGTATCCAGAAACTCCATCATCGCCCCCTCACGCAGACGACGACCGGGTCGAACCAGCGCCTCCCAGTAGTTATGTCCCATATCAGAACGTTCTGCGAGCAGGAGCACCTCAACTGCGCCCCCACTCTCAGCCCGACGGCCGAGCAGGCGCGCTGGAATGACGCGGCTCTGGTTCGCGATCAGAACGTCTCCGGGGCGCAGGTATTCGCCAATATCGCGAAAATTGCGATGCGCCAATCTTTGCGACTGACGCTGAACAACGAGCAAACGTGATGCATCACGCTGCTCAAGTGGTGTTTGCGCAATAAATTCGGGTGGTAAATCGTAGTCGAAATCACTCATCTTGAAACGGTAGTTATTGTTTAAGCTGTTGTCCAAAGGCTCATTCCACCTTCACCGCTGGGAGGCGTGACCCCCAGATGTTGATATGCTGCGCGCATTGCGATACGTCCGCGAGGTGTGCGCGCAATAAAGCCAAGTTGTAGAAGATAGGGCTCATAGACATCCTCGATCGTCTCCGAATCTTCACTCAAGCTTGCAGCCAATGTATCGAGACCAACCGGCCCGCCGTTAAACTTCTGGATAATTGTCAGAAGCATCGTACGGTCGGTTTGATCCAGCCCGATCTCATCGACCTCCATTGCGTCGAGTGCTGCCTGGGCGACTTCAGCCGTAATCACGCCCTCTGCTCTGACCTGAGCGTAGTCGCGTACACGCTTGAGCAGGCGATTGACAATGCGAGGTGTCCCACGTGCGCGCCCCGCAATCTCGGAAATGCCGTCAGCATGGGCGGGCACTTTCAGAATCTGGGACGAACGTTTGACGATTTGATACAACGCGTCCTTGTCGTAATATTCCATACGATAGATCGCGCCGAAGCGGTCGCGCAGCGGTGCTGTCAGGGAGCCAACGCGCGTTGTTGCGCCAACGACCGTGAAGGGGGGAAGGGTCAGGCGTAGCGATTTTGCACTGGGTCCTTTGCCAATCATGACGTCGAGCGCAAAATCTTCCATCGCTGAATAGAGACGTTCTTCTACTGCACGAGCCAGACGGTGAATCTCGTCAATAAAGAGCACTTCGCCGGGTTGTAGCCCCGTCAAAATTGAGGCAAGGTCTCCGGCATGTTCGATGGCCGGGCCAGAGGTCGTGCGCATCGTAACGCCCATTTCGACGGCAATAATATTGCAGAGCGTCGTTTTCCCAAGACCAGGAGGTCCATAGAGTAATACATGATCAACCGGTTCGTTGCGGCGGCGTGCTGCCTCCAACAGAATACTCAGGTTCTGTTTAATCTTCTCCTGCCCAATATATTCTGCCAGGCGACGAGGGCGCAGGCTACCTTCGATAATTTCTTCCTCTTCGCTGAGCTGAGGTGAAACGAGGCGATCCCTCATGGCTACTCTCCCTGGTTGAAACTAGTGTTCTATGCTAATCAAATCTCATTATAGCATGTAGAAGCGCTGCCTGTCTCCGCCTGCCTCTACAAATTTTGCAACTTCCCAGCAAGCGTTTGATTCTGGCTCTGCACACGCCCCTTACGCTTCTCTGCATAGGCCAGGAGCCGCGTTTTGAGCGCAGGATCGCCAATCGCCAGCTCTTTTGCCGCCTGAATTGCCGCATTGACTGCCCCCGCATCGCCAATCGCCATGACCGCAACCGGTGCTCCCTCGGGCATCTGGACCATCGAGAGCAGCGCATCAACCCCCTGCAATGCTCCGAGATTGCGTGGCACACCAATCACCGACAGATCGGCGCGCAGATCCGCTATATTGCCCGGCAGATGCGCCGCCCCTCCCGCGCAAGCAATGATCACCTGCACGGACTCAGGCAATTGTTCGATATGCGCAACAACCGAACGTAGATCACGATGCACCGAGTTGATCTGCACAAGACTCGTAATGCCAAACTCATAACGCAAGGTATCAACGGTCTTCATCATCAGAGGCAGATCAGAATCGCTGCCCATCGTCACCAGCACGCGTGGTACTCCTCGCGCCTCCTCAGCCACGCCCTCAGCGGAGACCAGCACCCCATGCTCTGCTGTCAGCTTCGTTCGCACTGCCTGTTCATTGTATTGTGACATAGCTTTTGCTAAATAGAGAGCGCTGCCCTCATCTCCTTTGCTTGTGCGTAGGTCGTTGCGAGATCATCGCCTACCGCGGTAATATGGCCCATTTTCCGGTCGAACTTTGTCTCACGTTTCCCGTACAGGTGAATAAATACGTGCTCATGATCATACTGCTCAGGCCAGGATGGTTGCGCCGGACCATTGCGCTCTCCCAGGATATTGACCATCGCTACCGCCGGATAACGCAGTGCGGACGATCCCAGTGAGAGATTACACACGGCGCGCAGATGCTGTTCATACTGCGAAGTCACGCAGCCCTCAATCGTATAATGCCCGAGATTGTGCGGGCGAGGTGCGATCTCATTCAACCAGAGCTTCTCTGCGCTATCCAGAAAAAGCTCCACACCGAAAATTCCCACTCCCTGTAGATACCCGATGGCCTTGCGTGCAATCTCCTGTGCCTCTATCTGGAGATTTGCCGGAATATCCGCAGGCACCAGCACATCCTGGCAGATATCACGCGCGTGAATCATCTCGACGACCGGATAGGTCACGATATCGCCCTGCTCGTTACGGCCAATCATCACGCCAAGCTCTTTCTCCAGATTGATGCACTGTTCTATATAGAGCTCACGATCCCCCAACTTCTCCATCGCCGCATCAATCTCTTCTGCTCGATTAATGCGTGCATTGCCGCGTCCATCATAAGCGTCTTTCTTCGCCTTCAACACCAGCGGATAGCCCCAGCGTGCAGCCACCTGCTCAATATCAGTGTGCGAAGCAACCGAGAGAAATGGTGCAACTGGGATAGCGCGTTCGCTTAAAAACTGCTTCTGGCGAAATTTATTCTGAATAATTGCCAGCAGAGAAGGGGCCGGATGAATCACATGCCCTTCATCTAACAGCTCCAGAAGGGCAGGGACGGAGATATGTTCAATTTCATACGTGAGAATATCCGCCTGCTCGGCGAGCCGACGAATAGCCACAGGATCTTTCAAACTACCAACAATTTGTTCAGCCACCGACGAAGCAGGACAATTCGGAGTCGGATCAAGCACGGTAATCGCGGCAAATCCCATCTCGCGTGCAGCTTCAGAGAGCATTAAACCAAGCTGACCGCCACCAATAATCCCAATTCGTGTCGAGGCGATAATTTCTGCGTCTTGTTTCTTTGTCATACGTCCTGAAGAAGGTGCTCCTTTATTGCTCATGCCCTATTGTAATCAGAAGCCGCGTGATGTGTCAATTCTTGCCACGCCCAATCTCTCAAACACGACAGTGACAGCCAAAACGCATCGCCACAGTTCGGCCCTTCAGAAAACTCTATCCCCGCCGATTAGAGAATATAGGATCATAAGAAGATGAGCCAGCTAGCAAATCTGTGATCGCAAAAACGAAAAGTCACTGTTTTGACTCTTCAGAAATTTTTACTCTGGTCGATTATAGAAAGTAAGAGCATAAGAAGATGAAGCATGCTTGCAATCCAGATGACAAATCTATTGCTGTAAATTGTATCGCAAGCGCTGATTTTTTCAATCTAAGAATGCATGAGCTATTCGAGATAGCCTGGGGGCACGCGGATCTGCATGAAGCGCGATCCCTATCTCTGCGGATGGGCGAGATGGCCTGGGGGGCACGCAGGCGAGACAAGCCCGGCCCCTCCCTGTGGTGTTGAGCGGGCCGGGTCGCTCCTGGCAAGGGGGTACAGAGGGGTTCCTCACCCTCGAAGAAAAGCAGAGGTAGGGGCAGCGGTTTATCCCTGCCCGCGTCCCCTCACCCTCGAAGAAAAGCAGAGGTAGAGGCAGCGGTTTATCCCTGCCCACGTCCCCCACCGGCCCTCTCTAATAGCTCATCCATTCTTCGACTGATGCGTATTGATCGCGCTTTATGCCGATCCGCGCGTGTTATGCCGATCTGGTGCTTCATGCCGATTCGGGGGCGATACCAAGATTTGAGCGGACCACTTCGAGGAAAATCTGGGCGTTAAATGGCTTGGTTAAATAAACATTTGCTCCGGCCAGACGTGCTTTGAAGCGATCAAACATTTTGTCGTGTCGGGAGAGTATGATAATCGTGGTCTTCTTCCAGGCGGGTTTTGAGCGTAAATAACGTGCAATATCATAACCATTGATCTTTGGCAGATCAATATCCAGAATGATGAGATCAGGGATGCGCGGCAACTCTTGATTCGTTAGAGCCTGCAAGGCCTGAATACCATCTTCAAAGCTTACAACTGTGAATCCCTCACGGCGCAAGCTAACCTCGACAATTTTGCGTGTGGTTATCGAATCGTCAATAACCATTATCAGTTTGCTCATTATTCTCGTTTTTCCTTGAGCACTTATCATATGCCTCAATCTTTTTAACTATTCCCTCGCTAAAATTATGCAAATATTAGCTTGTCTGTTACAATGACAAGTACTAGTCAACTAGACATCATCTCTCCAATAAGTAAGCCGGGGATGTGTAAAATGGCCATTGTATAGGTTTGCTTGTAGCCGCATTTGACAAGTATGGCGAAAACTCCATGAAACCAAATCTGCGCTTAAAGCGTGAGCGTGAATTAAGGGCCTGGTCACAGGCGAAAGTAGCGGAGGAAGTGGGGACCGATCCGGCGACGGTGAGCCGCTGGGAGCGTGGCCTCTCTTTCCCCTATCCCTACTTTCGTGAGCGACTCTGTACTCTTTTTCAGAAAAGCCCTGAGGAGCTTGGTCTGGTGCAAGGTCTCGATGAGGATGCGGTTCGTTCCTCTCTTTCAGGCTCTGATTATCTTTATGAGATGACTACGAGCCGTTCACCTCTCCGCGATCCTGCAATTCCGCTCCCCTCGGTGCTTGATGGGGCTCTGGTCGGTCGCGATGAATTGCTTGTCGATCTGAGGCAGCAACTTCGTGCCGCTCATGTCTTGCCTCTGGCCGCCATCTATGGTCTCCCCGGCGTAGGAAAAACGTCGCTCGCTGTGCATCTTACGCACGATCCTCTCATAAAAGAACATTTTTATGATGGCGTGCTCTGGGTCAGCCTGGGTCCTTCTCCTAACGTGCTCGCACAACTGGCTCGCTGGGGGACTTTGTTAGGCATCAATTTGCAAAATAATAGTAGTATCGATGAGTGGGCCGAGGCCATCCGCTTTGCGATTGGCTCACGCAAACTGCTACTTATTATAGACGATGCCTGGAACCTGGCAGATGCGCTCGTTTTTAAGGTCGGCGGCTACAATTGTGCCTGTCTGCTAACGACGCGTTTCCCCCATATCGCATTACATTTCGCTGGTAATAGCGCTCATGCATTACATGAATTGGCGGAGATCGATGGAGCTGCACTTTTAGAACGGTTGGCGCCGGGTATCTCTGCCTGTGAGCCGCAAGGGGTACACGAGCTGGTACGCTCGGTGGGAGGCTTGCCGCTGGCGCTCACGCTGATGGGCAAGTATCTGCGCGTGCAGGCGTACAACCAGCAACCGCGTCGTATCCGGGCGGCGATTGCTCGTTTGCTCAATGCCCGAGAGCGTCTCTATCTCGATGAGCCCTACGCGCCTCTTGATCGCCACACCAGCCTTGTACAGGGCACAATCCTTTCCTTGCAGGCGGTCATTGCTGTCAGTGATCATTTACTGCCGCCCGAAGCTCAACGCATGTTGCGCAAGTTAGCACTTTTTCCGTCCAAACCGAACAGCTTTACCGAAGAGGCTGCGCTTGCCGTAACTGTGCAGGAGAGTGATCTGCTGGATACGTTGTCGGACGCTGGATTGCTGGAAAGCCGGGGGCCGGGACGCTATATGTTGCATCAGACGATCAGTGACTATGCACGTTTGCAGGGAAACGAGGTCGAGGCTTCTCAACGTTTTGTGAACTATTTCGTTTCGCAGGTGGAGGAGCATGCGCAGAATTATGAGATATTAGAGTTAGAATGCAATAATATCCTTGCCGCGTTACGTATGGCTTATGAACAACATATACGACCAGAACTGGAACGCGGAATCATTGCTTTTAGCGTATTTCTGGAAGCCAGCCGTCACCCTTATGCCCACGAGGTAAGGGGGTGGCTCACACTTATGGAATGAGTCTGAATTTGGTGCTTACCCTCTTTCTCGAATGTGTGCGAACATGATACAATACTCCCATTGTAGTAGAGAGAACCAGAAGCACTATTTTATATCTTCTTTCTGTTTCTCGTGCCCGGAAACCTGACGTTATTGTTAAGAAACACGACGGACATATAGATCTTAGATACAGATTTTAGCATGCTAGATATGATTAACAGGCTGGCGCAAGCGTTTAGCGCTCAGCATAAACAACTCTATATGGTTGGTGGTACAGTACGCGATGTACTGCTCCAGCGAGGCGAATCTCCCGATGCAGATCTTGCGACCGACGCTCTGCCTGACGAGATCAAGCGCCTGGTGATACCTACGCGTCCCAATGCCGTTGTGCTGGTTGGAGAACGTTTTGGCACGGTTCGTCTGCATTATGAAAATAATATTGTCGAGATCACGACGTTCCGCTCCGAACGCTATAATCCTGAATCGCGCAAGCCAGAAGTCTGCTTCGGCACCGATCTGCTTGAGGATCTGCACCGCCGGGATTTCACGATTAACGCAATGGCGCGCGATCTGCTCACGGGCCAGATCATTGATCCATTTGGCGGACAGCAGGATCTGGAGGCACGTTTGCTGCGTGCAGTTGGGGATGAACCGGATAAACGTTTTGATGAAGATCCTCTGCGCCTGTTACGTGCTATTCGTTTCGCTGCCCAGCTCAATTTTACGATTGAAGGCGAAACCCGCCGCTCGATCCAACGCCAGTCTTCACGCCTGCAAAAGATCAGCCGCGAGCGCATCCGTGATGAGATGAATAAGCTTTTGCTTGCCAGTCACGTGGCGAAAGGGCTTGATCTGCTGGTTGAGCTAGGCTTAATGGCCTGGATTATCCCCGAGGTCTTAGAACTGCGCGGCGTCAGTCAGCAGCCGCAACCGCGCACTGTTTCAACAAAGGACGTATTTGCCCATGTTTTGCGTGTCGTAGAACGCTCTTCTCCACGCTTGAAAACACGCTGGAGCGCCTTATTGCATGATATTGCCAAACCGCGCACCAAGACGGTTGAAGACGGAAAAGTGCATTTCTTTGGGCATGAAGATGTCGGATCGTACATGGCGCGCGATATTTTGAAGCGCCTGCATTTTGATCGCGATTTTATCGAGAGTGTTTCTCGGCTTGTGCACTTACATATGCGTGCGAATGCGTATACGTCGGAATGGACTGATGGTGCCGTGCGTCGCCTGATGCTGGATGCTGCCGGTGATCTCTATGATCTGCTCGATCTCTCCAGCGCGGATATTACCAGCTATCGCGCTGACAAACTGGCGCGTGCTGCCGCCCGCGTGCTCGATCTCAGCGAGCGCTGTGAACGGCTCAAAGAGGAGGCCGAACGTGTTCCTCTGAAGAGCCCGCTTGATGGTAATGATTTAATGAGCTTGTTTGAGCGCGGACCTGGACCCTGGCTCCGCCCGATCAAAGAATATCTGCTTGGTCTGGTGATTGATGGTGTACTTTCGCCAGACGATAAAGAAAAGGCCACGCAACTGGCAAAAGCCTATATGGAACAGAAAGAAGGTGCATGATGGCTAAAGAGAATGGCTCGGAGCAAAAACAGGGACTGCCGCAAACCGCAACGCAGTATCCGACCACACCAGTATCTAATCCTAATAGAAAAAAGAAGGGACAGAGAAGTAGCCGCTCGCAGGTTGGTGGCACTGCTGTGACCGGTGCCAGGTCGACCCAGCCTCGCCAGGTCGCAGAGTCGACGAACCCGCAGCAGCAGCAATACGAAAGCTACAATCGTACGATGCGCCGCCGTATGCAGCAAATTGGCACTGCTCCTGATGAAGAGAGCAAGATGCAGAAGATGCAGAAGAAGCGCAAAGAACGTGTTGAGCATCGTAAGCAGCAGCTCGATGTCCGGCGCGAAGAATTACGCCGCAAGATGCCCACCTTTGGCCGTAACAACCTCTATTTCTTCCTGGGCACGCTTGCCGTCGTGGTTATCATCATTGTCGTATTTGTCATTCTGCGCGCCAATCACATGATCGGCGGATAGCGCTTGCCTGCAAGCCTACATGATCTTGGTAGAGGCGGGGTTTATCTCCGCCCGGAGTGCCTACCTGGGTTCGCGCCCAGGTGCAGATCCGCCGCGCTTCTACGAGGGGATTTTCTTAACAGCCTTCAGGCTTGAGAACTCGCTCTGTTGTGGCTGGATGTTGCTCTAAAAGTGCGGATGAACGAAGAGGACGACGCACCAACTCGCCTCCACAATTTGGGCATATGCCTCTTAAGATTTCCCTGGTACAGGTCTCACAAAAAGTACACTCAAAGGAGCAGATCATCGCCCCTTCTTTATCCGCAGGAAGATCCCGATTGCAGCATTCGCAGTTCGGACGCATATCAAGCATAGATACCTCACGTTCTTCATAAAAGACGGATGAGGAAAATCGAAATCCTTTACTTCGAAAAGAAATCTTTTCTCCTCAAAGATAATGTTGTTCGTTCAGTATATTCGCTCATGAGGTTAGGATCGGTCCTGATTTCGCATCCAACGATTGTGGAGTGAAGAACTTTTGCGAGTCTTTTCGCTGCCGATTTTGTGCCGCTAACAGGATGAAGGTCGCATATGCGGCGCAGGCAAAATAGGATGGTAGGCTGCGCCACGCGAAAAACAAAGGGACAACCGCCAGCAGCATTGCTGCCTCCGGATGACGTCGACAGATGCGCCAGTACCAGTACAGGGTCCCGATCATTGCCAGACCTTCGAGCGCGCTGTAGAACCAGCCCGGGAAATAAGGCAGGAGATGCGTCACGCTCAACGTAATAATTCCTATGCCATCGGGAAACATCGGATCCGCCATGGGCGTCAGGATACCAACCAGCCAGGCATGAGCATCCCAGAGGATAAAGGGTAGATTGATCAGCAAGGCTACGCCCCCTGCCACTATCAATCGTCTCAGTGCCTCAGTCCAGCCCGTGTTTCTCCATATCAGCAATAAATAAAAGGGCACAAAGAACCACGCAGTCTGTTTGGTCGCGCATGCCAGTCCCAGGAAAAGTGCGGAGACCCAGCGCCGCTCGCTACTTAGCCAGGTGAGGATGAGAAATAGAAAACAGAGAACGTCGATATTGCCACCGACCGTAGAACTCCACATCGGGATATTTGCCAGCCCCAGCAGAACCGTCCAGGGCCGGATCGCTGGCGACGAGACGCGCCAGGCAATATATAAAATAAGCAGATAGCAGGCGAGATAGAAAGGAAAGACGTTCTCTATATGGAAGAGGGCAAAGGGCACAAGGGGCAGAAATGAGAGCGCCGGATAGCTGACCTTCGCTTCAAATGCGTTGGCATTGCCGCTCTGCACGGCCTGCTCGAAAGCGTTCTGCACTTCAGATGCGCTCGGATAGTCCACGCGTCCTGCGAAATATCCGACACGCAATGGCGTCGTCCAGTCCGCATGAATAGAGAAGCGTTGCACGACTTCGCCCAACGTTGAGGCTGTAAATGGATCGCGCCCCTCCAACAAAAGATAGGCCGCATTGGCCGTGAGCGAGGTGCCATCATTCCAGTATTGAGGCGGATTCTGTACGCTTTGCTCGATGCTCCGTGCGAATTCGTATACGCCTCTGAAGCCAAAGACGATCGCGAGCAATAGAAGAAGCACCTGCCATGCTCGGGGACGTTGAATGGTCGCCGTAGCTGGTTGCGGGCGTGTCACCTGCCTTATTGCCTGCCAGAGAGCAAGAAAACTGCCGAGATAGAGTGCAAAAGGCACCAGTTGTCCACCGTTCCCGAGAAGCTCGAGAAACCAGTCATGGCCGATTTCATTCAGCGCCTGAAGTACCATCGCCAGACTGATCCAGAGTGCGCCGCGTTGTAAGTTGACCAGCGGTATGTCTGCCGGAGCCAGCTTCTCAAGAAAAAAATAGTTGAGCCAGTTTCGCCTTTGCATATTTCTCTCAATCACTCAGGAAACGGATAGGAGCTTTTCGGCTTCAAGTATAACATCTCCTCTATTATCTCGCTATCTTGTGTGGTCTCCCATAGAGACAAAGAGAGGAGGAATCTCTTTGAACTTTTTCTTTTCTTCGCGTATATGCTTATATGAGTTAAAAAGGGGGTGTATATCATCAATAAGGATTGAGTATATATGGAAATGGCAGGTCTTTCAGAAGAAGCGTGGAGACTTATTGCGCGTGACGAGCTAGGATCTCCTCTGGAAATCTACAGTCCCCCAACAGTCTTAAATCTCACTATAGGCATTGTCGCGTTGGTCATAGATGTCCTCATAGTTGAGTTCACCTTCCACTCTATGAGCCCCAACGCTCCAGTACTAGCCGTCTTTTTTCTACTCTTTTATGCAATCGTCATATCCATCATTGGCGTCTGGTACATCTTCAAGGCCGTCTCCGATCGAGATATGCGCGTCGTTATTTGCACCCGTGGTGTTGCCTTTCTTAATGGATCGAACTCTGGTGGCTTTCGCTGGCAGGATGTTTTGACGACCTTCTACTCTGCCGGTCGCAAGAAGCTCTCCACTTATACGGTCCATTGCCAGGATGGCCGTAAATTCGTTTTCCAAAACCTCTCTGGTATTCAGAAGCTCGCCGAGAATATTGATGTCCGGGTCGCACGTGCAAAACAATCTTTGAGAGAGCATTTGCTATAGCGTTCAGCTTCGCCTCGCGCTTCATAACGCTATATCACGCATGCAATGGTTTGCTTTATGAGAGAAAAGCAGATAGTTGAATGCGTGATATCTCTGCCTGCCTCAGGCTAATTGGATATACCTGGATAATCAGGCCTGAGTGCGTGGCTGCTGTACCACATACAGGCGGAAATGTTGTCCCCACTGGTCGACATCGCGGTCGTAGTGCATACCAATTTTTTCCGCAATATGCATAGATGCACGATTGCCAGGAGGGATCAGCGAGACGATGCGCGAGAAGCCAAGCTGCTGAAATCCGTAGTTTTTCAGCGCGAGTGTT
>DATJHM010000087.1:0-7457 GCA_035493895.1 Ktedonobacteraceae bacterium | reverse complement strand
CATATTTGATCAGACTCGGCATGATTACTCAGGAAGCTGCCGATCAACTCTATCAACGCTTTATGGAAGGCAACCAATCCCCAACGCTACGCAGCCTGTATTATATGTTAACCGCCTGGGGAAAAGTCCCCGCCTGACTCTGCATTCCCGTAATACTCTATCAACCGTCATTACATCCTTTTGCCATCATCGCCTGTAACACTCTGCAAAACGCCATTACACCCTTTTTTGACCGTCATCGTAGGGACGCCATTCGCCATGGCGTCCACCCCCCCGGCCATCGCGCCCTAACGCAGAGGTAGGGATCGGGCTTTATGCCGATCCACGTCCCCCCCCGGCCATCTCATCCCTAAAAATGGTTCGCATGCCCCATCAATGTATCCGTGAGTGGTGTTCGATCAAGCTCTTGATCGACAAAAGAGGTGGGATCTTCACGTGGCTCTAAATGGGTAAACACGGTGGTGTCTGGCAGGGCCTGGCGCATCTCCAGCTCAATCTCATCACATATTGCGTGCCCCTGCCGCACGCTCCATTCTCCGGGAACCAGCACATGAAATGAAACGAAACGGCGTGTCCCGGCCGTGCGGGTCCGAATTGCATGAAAGGCAATGCCCTGTTCCTGATAGTGCTCAAGAACCTCATGAATTCTACGCAAATCCTCGGCTGGCAGGGCGGTATCCAGCAGGCCAAGCCCGGTTTCACGCAGCAAGCGGATGCCTGTCCAGACGATGTTGAGCGCGACAAGCAGGGCAATGATTGGATCGAGGATCAGCCAACCGGTCAGCGCAACCAGAAGCACGCCGATCAATACGCCCACGGTCGTCCAGACGTCGGTGAAGAGATGGCGCGCATCTGCCTGCAAGGTGATCGAGCGTCTCTGTTTGCCCGCACGCAACATAAACCAGGCCAGCACACCATTGATCATCGCCCCGGTTACTGAGAGTGCCAGTCCTAAATCTACATGCTCCAGGGGCTGAGGATGAAGTAGACGTGGAATTGATTCTACTATAATGACGAGAGCGGCAACCAGGATAAGCGCCCCTTCAACTCCACTGGAGAAGTATTCTGATTTGGTATGGCCATAGGCGTGGTCTTCATCCGCCGGACGTGCCGCTAATGTCAACGCCCAGAGCCCCACGAGGGCCGCAACCAGGTTCACAATGGATTCTGCCGCATCGGAGAACAGCCCAACTGAGCCGGTCAGGAAATAGCCGCCGAATTTCAACGCCATGGTAACCAGCGCTGCGACAATTGAAAGCAATATATAAAAGCGTCCAGAATGCTGCATCAGAGATGCTCCTCACACGCGTTTTTTCACAGCACGAAAGAATGAGAGAACTTTCAAGCGCAGATTTTCGCTCTATACACCTTCACCGATGCATAGTTCGCGATATCATCTCTATTATATTGCTTATCGCATCTAAAGTCAATTTATACTTCTACTTAAAAACAAGTATTTATGTTGTGAAAGAGAGAAGTTTTAGCCTATAAAAAAACGACCAGACGCTGCCAACTGTTGTGAGCAAAGCCTGGTACGTCTGGTCTGGATGTGTGAAAAACAGCGCCAATGGTATCTTTCATATTTCTCCTAATCAATGAAGCGGGAGTGCTCGCCCTGGACGTGGAAGCGGCTGTTTGGTAGCCGGATAACCGTTTTCTGCCAGCTTGGCTTCGAATTCTGCGATGAGCAGCTCCTCCGGATCATAGACAAGTTGCACAGTCTTTGTTCCCAGATCTATCTGTACTGTTTGGATACCATGTGTGGCATTGACTACTTTTGTAATTTTTCGCACACAATCCTCACAGTGCATGCCCGGAATATTCAATATTGTCGTTTGTGTATCTGACATCTCTCTCTTCCTTCTGCTTGAATTCTTGCTTTCTGCCCTTTTCTAGGCATAATAACCCATACCCCGTGGGGATGGGTATATAGGCAGAATATACTATTGAGGAAAGGCTTGTCAAGGGGAGTATAGAGGTGCTTGAACTCTTGAGAAAAAGAAATCTCTGGCTTATCATACTCTTTATGGAATGATTTTGTGTGCGTAAATCGTTAGTAACTGATGAGAACAGTGATGTATTGCGTAACACGATCGCGCTAGTTATCTGCTTTTTGCGATGACTGCCCCTTTCTCTCATTCCTATCTGCACCATGCTGGCAGATAGGCGCATATACAAGAAAAGAGAAGACTCATGGAACAACTCACTTCGGTGACTCCGAAATCAATTCATCCTGCCACGCATATTGGCCTGGTGACGTTACGCGTTGCTCAACTGGTACGTTCGCTTGCGTATTATGTCGATATCCTGGGCTTTCAACTGCAAGAACAAACTCCTGGCACGGCTCTGCTCGGTGCGCAGGATGGGACTGCTCTCTTGCGCTTGCTGGAAGTGGCAGGTATCCCCTCGCAGCCTCGCAGCTCATCTGGCCTCTATCATGTCGCCATTTTGCTGCCGAGCCGCACGGATCTCGGGCGTTTCCTGCTCCGTATCGCCGAAGCTGGCCTGGAGATCGGCCAGGGCGATCATATTGTCAGCGAGGCACTGTATCTCTCTGATCCTGATGAGAATGGGCTGGAGGTCTATCGCGACCGACCGCGGGCGGGATGGACCTGGCAGGATGGCCTGGTGAAAATGGGGGTTGGCCCTGTAGATGTCCGGGGACTCATCGCCGAAGCCAGACAGAGTGGACAACCATGGGAATCTATGCCTGCCGGTACGACGGTTGGTCACATTCATTTGCGCGTCGGCGATGTTGCGCTTGCCAGAGATTTCTATCATACAACTCTTGGCTTTGACGTTGTGCAACAAATGCATGGCGCTTTGTTTGTCAGTGCCGGTGGCTATCATCATCACGTTGGCCTGAATAGCTGGGAATCGCAGGGGGCGGGACAGGCGTCTCAGCATACTGCCGGTCTCCAGGTCTACGAGATTCTCGTTCCCGATCGTGCCGCCCTGGAGCCCATTCAAGCGCGCCTGACTGCACGCAACGTTCCCTACCAGGAATTGAGCAATGGCCTCAACGTCGCCGATCCCTGGCAAAACCAGATTCTCATCCGTATCGCATAATCTGGCCGACAAATATTGCACATGTATCCCGTAGAGGCGTGGCTTGTCTGCAAGAGTTCCCAGATGCAGACAAGCCGCAATGTCACGAAGAAAGGAATTCCTATGAAGCCCTTGCGTGAAAAGGAACAGAGACCTCTCGAAGCCAGAGCAGGGCATGAGGCAGTCAAAGGCAGTGTCACGGTGTGGCGACCCTGGCAGATCAAGCCGCTTGAACTCCTCCAGGGAGTTGCCGTCTCTATCCCCTCTCGCCAGCATTTGGCTCAGGAGTATCGGCTGGTCTGCATCCAGTCAAGTATAGGACACTACCGGTATCGAAACATTCATGATCAGGTCGTCAATGAGACATTCTATGTGATCGAGCCTGGAGAAACCTTGAGCTACGAGCACAAAGACGCCACCTTTCACTGTCTCTTTATTGATCCTGCCTGGCTGCAACAGTTCGCCTCCGAGCAGTTCCAAAGGGAGCTGTCCTTGCCCCATTTTCCCAGCCATGGTCTTTTTGATCCGTCTTTGAGTCAGGCTATGCATGACCTGGCAAGGGGATCGCAGGCTCCGGCTTCTCGTCTGCAACAGGAGGAGACGCTGTTGCACCTGTTTGCCCCGTTGTTGCTTCTGCATACCGAAGAGGCCGGAGCACTTCCTCGGTTGGGTTGGGAGCACCCGACTGTCAAGCGGGCAAAGGAGTATCTGCAAGCGCACTACGCCCAGGAGGTGGCGCTGCAAGAACTGGCCGGGGTGGTCAACATGAGTCCCTTTCATCTCGCTCGTGTCTTCCGCCAGGAAGTTGGCTTGCCTCCCCATGCCTACCAGACCCAGTTGCGCCTGGCACATGCCAAGACATTACTGGCCCAGGGCTTCGATGTCGGCTATGTGGCCCAGGAAACCGGTTTCTCTGATCAATCACACTTCACCCGGCAATTTAAGCAGTATAACCTGGTGCTCCCAGGAAGCTACCGCAAAACCGCAAGATTGTTCTAGTCAATCTCCCTCCCGGGGGCTATCATGGAGCAATACAGAGCAGGCAAAGGCGTGTCCTCTGGCTCTGAATAAACGGATCAAAAAAGGAAAAATGATAGCCGCTGATCTTCTGTTGGAGCCGGTTCTGCTCGCTGTGGGCTGGTGAGAAAGAGCCCTGACATGCAAAGCGAAAGCACGGAAGAGCCTGGGAGGCAGAAGATTGACTTGCTGGCAAAGATATCAGGAGAAAATATATCATGAAGATAGGTATAAGCATTCCTACTGACCTCACATCGCCAGACGACTTGTTTGCATGGGTAAAACGTGTGGATGAAGGGCCCTACTCGACGCTCAGCGTCCTTGATCGCGTGGTGTATTCAAATTATGATCCCTTGGTTTTCCTGGCGGTTGCGGCTGCTCTGACGAGCCGTGTGCGCCTGATGACAGAAATCTTACTGGCTCCACTACGCAATGCGACGCTGCTCGCGAAAGAAGCCGCTTCGATCGATGTCCTTTCGAAGGGACGTTTGACGCTTGGGCTTGGCGTCGGTGCAAGGGAGGACGATTTTCTCGCGACGGATGCTCCCTACAAAGGCCGTGGCAAACGATTGGAACAGCAGATAACGCAGATGAAACAGATCTGGTCCGGTCAGAAATTGGGTGAGGCCATCGATCCCATAGGCCCTCGCCCGGTACAGTCTGCCGGGCCGGAACTGATCCTGGGTGGGGTGACCCCAAAGGCTATCGGACGGGTTGCTCGCTATGCTGACGGTTTTGTTTCTTCCCTCAATGACGCTGCCCAGATTGATGGGTTTTTCCGCCTGGTTGAGCAAGGCTGGCAGGAAGCGCAGAGGCCTGGCAAGCCACGCCTGATTGCCCAGATTGACGTTGCTTTTGAGACAAAGCAGGTTGGACAGGGGGCCAACAACGTTCGGGCCTACTACCGTGTAACACCACCGTTTGATGAATATAAAGCATCTACCCTGATTACCACGGAGCGGCAACTCCGTGACTTGCTGAAAGCGGTTGAACAAACGGGTGCTGATGAGGCAGTATTATTCACCTGGAGTACTGAGTTAGAACAAATTGATCGTATCGCAGAGATGATTGCATCCGTGTAAAGTTCGTCTGGGACCCCTGGATAGCAAGAGCTTTTTGTCGCCCTATCCTCCCACGGGTTGCACAATCCGTGGGTAGGGGCACATTGACTCCAGACAATAAGATCTAGCGGTATGCTCCTCAGCGTGAGACGATCCCATCGGATCGTCAGGATCTCTGACTCGTCAAGAATGGCACTGATGCGTCCCTGCCACCCACCAATATCACGGCCCGTATTGCAGACAAGCCGCGCCTCTACTGGTTTACTCTCTGATAGCCCATTTGTCCTTCTACCTGTTCAAATACCGGCAATTTTGAATATAATACCTGCATTGTGCAGTTTGAAAAACATTTTTGTATATGAGATTTTGCTCTTTTTACCTGTTTTGCAAGACAAGGTGAAGCCTGAAAGTATCAGGTTTGAGAAGGTAAGTTCCTGCGATCAGATCTGCATTTGATACTCCTACTTTTAATTACTGGATAAAAGCATACAATAAACGTAAAACGGGTGGCACATAACACCTCGCTTTTACGTTGTTCTGGTTGCCAGTATATTGGACTGCTTTCCCTTGTCCAGCATCATATAGCGAAGCAGCGTACGTAATACGTGTCATAATTACTGGACACTGTGAATAAATAGAAAGCTTTTCCATAATGGGTTTGAAAGAATACGCATCCTTATTTCGCCGAAATGTACATTCCTGGCTTGCCCAGCAACTCAATGATCAAAAGTCAGGTGGAACGATTGCCCCTCTGGATGGTGTCCGAGCCCTGGCCTTTTTGCTTGTCTTCGAGCTCCATATCAATCATGTGGGCCTCTGGGGGGATGGTCATAACCAATGGATCTCGGCCCTTTTTTCGGCCGGAAGAACAGGGGTAACTCTCTTTTTTATCCTCTCTGGCTTCTTGCTTTTCCTTCCTTATACGCAGGCCCTCCTGTTTGAAAAAAGCTGGCCGCAACCGAAAATATACTATGTACGTCGCATTCTGCGCATCTTTCCCGGATATTTCTTTTCCCTCTTTATCCTGGTCATGTTTACGCAGCCGTATTACATACAGCCCCATAATTGGAAACAGCTGCTCCCTTTTCTCACTTTCACGATGGGCTACAATAATTCCGGCTCCATTAACGGCCCGTACTGGACGCTCGCCGTCGAGTTTCAATATTATCTGGTCTTGCCTCTGATCGCTCTCGCCATATTAGGGCTGACCCGTCTGGTGCGCCCTGAGAAACGATTATGGGTACTTATTGGCTCTCTCTTTGCCATGATTATCTGGGGCCTGGCGACAGAGGACTATGGGGCGTATTTTGCCAATCATCCAGATCAGACGTTTTTGATACCACGTTCTCTCCTCAACGTCGTGCTCTTCTTCGTGTATGGCGACCACGGCAAATTCCTGGAGGAGTTTGCGGTCGGGATGTTGATTGCTGTTGGCTATCTTTCCATTACGAATTCGCCCAGAAAAGACCTTTACTTGCTGAGGATGCGGCGGTTGCTTGCCTGGCTCCTGGTCCCTTGTATCGCGATTTTCGCCTACGCGAACCTGCCGTACTATCCCTTGCCATTTGTCCCTGCTATACTCCAGTTCCGAACTTCTTCCTGGCTGACCGAATTTTCCTTTGCCCTGTGCTATGGTTATCTGGTGACTGCTGTGCTTTGTGGTCGTCCAGATGGATGGCTTGTGCGCCTGTTTTCCTGGACCCCGTTGCGCTGGTTAGGGTTAATCTCCTTCAGCCTGTATATCTGGCATCGCCCGCTCATCCAGATTTTAGCTGCAAACCTTGGCACCAGTTTACGCCGTCTGAACCCTGCTCTGATGATAAGTGTGTTCTGGCTCATAGGCTTAACGGTTGCTATCGTTTTCTGTTTCACTCTCTTTGTTCTCATCGAGAAGCCGGGAATGCGCCTGAGCGAGAAACTACGCCAGCAGATCCTGCAACAAAATACGAGACGACGAGCCATGTCAGATCCTATTCAACCTCGCTCCCAAAGCTTGGTAGATACTGCCGCCCGTTAAATCTCTATCTTGTAGCGGCGCTGCTTGTCTGCAATGTCACGGAGATAAGGAAGATCTCCGATTAATCCCGTAGAGTCGCCGCTTGTCTGCAATGTCACGGAGATAAGGGGAATCTCCGATCAATTCCGTAGCGTCGCTGCTTGTCTGCGACCGGGGCGACGACGACGTAGATCCCAGTAGTGGCACGGTGGAGAGGAACGGAACTGTGCCTGCGAACTCGTTCCGCTCACGGTGCTCCAGAGACGAGAGGCCCCATACGATGGGGATGATTGCCGCTCACTTCACGCTTATTTACGTGACATTGCAGACAAGCG
>DATJHM010000086.1:0-70475 GCA_035493895.1 Ktedonobacteraceae bacterium | reverse complement strand
AATTGCACATGCAGAAGCAAACCACGATGGACCCACCGAGAGCGTCACGACCATCAGCACCGAAAGGACATACTGATGACGTGCAAATAGATGATGCTTATGAGTATGACGATACGATTATCCACACCCCAACGAGTACACTCCGCTATAACCGATCGAGGACGACACCAGCAGCCACCCAGCGACCGACCACGGCACCGCTACCAACTCACAACTGGCAAACGATCAAACGCAACGCTTTGAAAGTGCTGTTAGTCGTGCTTCTCCTGGCGCTGGTCGTTGATACCCTCGGCTATACGCTCTGGCAGCACTGGCAGTACGGCGACTATCCGACCTCGCATACTTCCGCAAATTTCGGTCATGGAGGAACCTCGGACCTTATCGCGTTTACGGATGGTCAGGATGTAGACATCATTGAACTGGTCGGCAACAAGACGAACGTCTACGCTGCAAAGCTGACGATCTCCGGTCATCGTCTGGTGACGCTGGAGGTCATGGATGTGAACGGTGATGGAAAGCTTGACATCCTGGTCACTATCGATGGGGTAACGCAAAGACCATGTTTGCTCAATACGGGTAAGGCGTTTGTCTGGAGTGTCACCCGATGACCGGGAAATACGACGTTTAGCAGATCGCGACCAGACGACGTTTACCGTCTGGTCGCATCGTATTAGATGAATTGTGAGAGGAGAAATGAGCACGAAGTGAGAGGACGATAATACATAATCCGTATGTATCGGACGCGTCACGCAGCCTCATAAGCGTGATGTTGATACATAGCGATTATGTATAGAAAATAAAGATAGAAAATGCACTTATGCTATAATCGAAGTAATGAGATGAACTAGTTTTGATCTAGCAAGGAGTGCATTAGATGCCACAACTCAAGAAATCCTTACATGCGATCGTACGGAAGAAAAGTCGACCTGAAGACCTCTCGTTTGAAGTGGAGCAGCTTTTAGACGTGTTAGCACGTATCGAAGCACGCCGCCAACTGAGATTACGAGCATTAGGAGGGAAACCAGTCAATGCCACGTCGAAAACACCATCGTAACCGTGTATATCAGGTTGTAGGTGAACCTGGACCTGGAGCTGTATTTGTTGGATATGTACGTTATAGCTCCGATATGCAAGATCCCGCTTCTATTGTGACTCAAAAAAGAGTGATTTCAGAATTTGCTAAGAGGAAAGGCTGGAAGATCATTCGCTGGTACGAAGAACCTGCACATAGTGCAAAGTATGAAGAAGTCGAGAAACGCCCTGTTTTTGCGGAACTGCTTAACGATGCAGATGCAAAGAAGTTTCAAGGAGTGCTGTGCTACGCAAATAACCGTTGGGCGCGTAATGTTGCGTTATCCTCATCTTCTATTGCCCGTTTACGCCATGCTAAAGTGTGGTGGGCTACAGCTGATGGGCAGTTTGATATCGACCGTATTCAAGAAGATGCTGGCGGGATTATGCATACTATAGACTCTCAGATGAATGAAGCGTATGTTCGCCAGCTTTCTAAACGTACCATCGACGGGAAAGAGGACCGCGCCCGCGAAGGCTATCATAACGGTTGGGTTCCTTTCGGATATCGACCCCCTGAATATCCGAAGGCCCCCGATGGTGCGCCGTCTACGTGGCGACCCCCGCGTATGCCAGCATGCCCAGATCCCGTAACATTTCCTGCACTGGTAAAAATTGGTGAGTTGACAGCTAAAGGGTGGGCAGATCAAGCTATTGCTGATGAGTTAGAAGGCTATATCTCGAAAACGTCTCGTTTTGGGGAACGTCTCTTGACAAAAGACACGATAGCCGGTATTCGCCGGTCAGATTTTCCGTGCGAGTTCGCTCCCGGTTGTGGGCATGGTACAATACTAACGCCCGCAGGTGATTTAGTAGAGGGAATGCACCAAGCAGCCTGGCCGTATGAGCTATGGCAACGCATGAGAGAAGTAAAGATGAGTCAGTTTCGTCGTCCGACCAAAGATGCTCAACGACGGCCCCATGAGTTTAGCCGTATTATCGTGTGTGCAGCCTGTCGGCGTCGTTTACGTATCGTGTTGCCTAATGGGATACCCTACTACAAAGATACCAGTAAAATCCGTAAGCTTGATTGCCCTCTCCCTGGACCCCTCTCTGTCAAAGCAGCTAATGTCATCTATCAGTTTGGCGATATTCTTAGAAGTGTCGAGCTACCTGATAATTGGCGTGAAGCGATTGCGGAGCGTTGTTCACATAAGGTTGAAGCAGGAGAGGATACAGAACATGTTAAACGACGCCGTGCCGAGCTTGAGGCAGAGCAAAAGCGGCTCGTAATGGCGTTCACAAAGGGCTACATGACTGAAGAGGAGTTGGACACCCAGGTAGAGCGTATCCGCTCAGAGTTATTTACCTTGCCGATCCCTGTCGAACAAGATGCCAAAGCTATAACGCAAGCGGCCATTTCAGCAGGAGAAACCCTTGCCGATATGGCCGGTTATTGGAGTGAGGCAACACCAGAGGAACGACGCGACATGGTAGGGGGACTGCTTATAATCGAAGGGCTGATCTACGACCTGGAGCGACAAACCATTGTCGGACTTCTCCCCAAACCTAGCGTTTTGCCAGTTCTAGCGTTAGGACTAGAAAAGACAGGCAAATGGGAACAACGCGATGAGGGATTATGGTTATGTACCGAGTATTGGCCGCCTAAGCGTGATCTTTCAAAGCGGCATCTACCACCGCCTGCACATCCTAGTTTGTCACCTGCACAGCGAGAAGAGGCTATTAGATTGCTACAAGAGCCAGGAATGTCTATCCGCAAAGTGGCGAACATCCTGGGTGTGTCCAGGGAGACGATTCACCGCCTGACACAACAGGAAGGTATTGTATTACAGACCAGCCAGAAATTGACATTGGAGCAACGGGAAGAGGCATTTCTTTTGCTCGACGGAGGAATGTCATTACGTCAGGCCGCCAGGCACTTCGGGGTATCCCCGGAGTCGCTGCGGCGGCTGGTAAAGCGTCATAAATTGTAACAAAAAAACACACTGACAACAAGTGTCAGCGTGTCCCACTGATGGAGTTCTTACGGAACCGACGGGATTCGAACCCGCGATCTTCTGCGTGACAGGCAGACATGTTAGGCCACTACACCACGGCTCCAGTTGTTTGTGTAAAACGTGCTTGAGCACGCCGCCTCTATGGCTCTCTTATACTATCAGACCGCCGCTGGATTGTCAAGACCATTTTCGGAAACGGCCCTCGAACTGTCGCCGAGAGCCGTTCGCAATCACACAATCAAGCGAACAAATGCATCGCTTGTGTAATAGCTACTAAATGGGTGCCGTTCGTCGTGTTGAGCACTACGGCGTAGACCAGATAGATCAACCAGATACCCGTCACAAAGCGGAAGAAAGCCACGATCCGCTCACCCTTCATCAGCCTGAAACCTGTTAAGAAACCGAATAAGTACACCAGCGTCAAGCCAATAAACACAATTGCAACTGGCAGATCTGGACTCCAGAAGACGAGAATACCGAGTATGGAAAGGAAGAAAAAGACCAGCGTCATCCAACCACCTGTCTCATCAGAGGAAGGAATGTACATTTGCCAGCCCAGGACCATCCAGTGGACGCCATAAGCGGTAAAGGCCAGCGCCGCCATGTACAACGGCGCACCAGCAAAAACGTGAAACCATGTGAGGCCGACCATGAGATAGACGCCGGTAATAAACTGCATGAAACCAGCCGTACCAAATGCCCAGATAGCCAGTGTCTTGTTCACGCTGGGCGACGACGCCGGAAATTTAAAGAGCGCCTGCCCTCCCAGGATAATATAACCTACCGCAAGTCCGAAAAAACCGATAATCACAGGAACATACGTCGACGTCGGAAAAAGTGGCGACATTCAAAATTACTCCTCTAGTATAAAAACATGCTTTTCAGTGTAATGTATATATTCAAGATATGAAACATTACATGAAATCGTGCATGCCAGGAAAATAGTAGCAATGGAATGAACTTACATGAAAACATGGGGAATATATGCAAAACATCACGCTGTCTTCATTGAAAATCGATCACTATTTTTTCCTGATTGTTAACTGATAATATAAATATAATTATATAAGCTGATGTTATTTTTGTCTATGTTAGATTAAATTTATGTCTCATGCTCTCTGTTTTCTATAACTTGCTGGCTCTTTCGAAGAATACTTATTACTCCGTTGCAAATTTTCTCCATCGGCATCATCCCAAACGTTCACCTGCCTTCGTTTTTTACAGAAAATAGCTATTTTACAGCACAACATCTTTTTCTGCCAGAACACACTCTTCTTTTATGAGAATACGCGGTATAATTATTGCGTAATGCTCGTGTGTCTTTGTGGCGTTGTGGAATGTTTTTCCTGAGGGCAACAGAGTGAAAAAGGACCAAGAGACGTCGTTTCAGCGGAATGAAGAGCGCAATAGCTCTATCAAAGGCACTGTTTCCTGCATGATCTGTCAGGCGGTCTACGCACCATCGCAACTGCGCACCGATCTTATACAGGCTTCGCCACTTGCTTTAGAGTCAACTTTTATGAGTATGTGCCATTTCTGTTTTCGCTGTCGGCGTCCTTCCTGTCCAGCGTGTTGGGATTATGTCCATGGCCTCTGTGCGGCCTGTGATCAAGATGCCAACCTGCCTTTTCGTACCGAGCTTCCCCCTCTTTATGGTACTCTGTTACCTCCGATACGTCAGGCCCAGCTTCTGCCAGAACCTGCCGGAGCAGCCTCATTGCTTTGTATCCGACCAGGCGCTTATGCGCAGGATCAGCTCTTGCCAATTGATAAGGTGACGACCAGGCCTGAGACCTTCGTTCCTCTGCGCTCGGAGATGGTATCTCCTATGCCAGCACTTACCACGAGGAACACAACCAGAGCCGCAAATGCTCTGCCGCAAGTGGCAGAGCTGAAGACACAGCCACCCACACGCAAATCCCCTCTCACCGTATTCAAAAAACTGGGACGTATCACCGCCTGGCTTCTCTTCCTGGTACTACTCTGTGCCCTGATCCTCGCCGTCGCAGCCTCGATCTCAGCGGAGATCAACACGTACATTTTTGTCATGTTCCACATGAATATCCGCTCGGGAATCGCGCTTCTTTTGCAATTATTGCACCGATTTTTCTCCTGAATGCGTCTATGCTTTTCAAATACAGAAATGGCTGTCATCTCATACGGGTGAGCAGTTTTTTTATCATCTTTATTTTTCTTGATCTATACAACGTACGATACAATAGGAAGCATAGGTAACCTCTGTTAGTTCTACGGGAGTGTTCGCTCTGAAGGGATTGTATATCTGGATGACGGAGATATCTTTGTTGCTTAGAAAGAGGTGAGGAAGAATGCAACAGCAAATCTGTCTATGAGGACAGATTGGGAAAGGGCTCTGTTCTAGTATGGAACATGATATATTGGTCGACGGCTATAATGTCATTAAAAATAATCTTATGTTTCAGGCCATGGGAACTAAGAATATGGCTGAGGCGCGCCAGCTGCTCATTCGTCAACTCAAGAATCGCTATCATCATTCTGTGCAGCGCGTGACCGTAGTTTTTGATGGCAATGGTAAAAAAGAGCAGATAAGCCATGAGGATCATATTCGTATTATTTTTTCGCGTGCTGGCGAGACTGCTGATAGCGTCATTGCTCGTCTGGCAAAAGAGGCTCGTCTCGCAGGGCGTACCGTGATGATGTATAGCAATGATCAGGAGGTGCGAGCAGCGGTCATTGAGCATGGTGGCGGTATTAAAACGACAGGTGACCTTACACGTCATCTCAATACTGCCCCCGCGGATATGGTCCAGCGCTCTTTACACCGGCAGGAGATGCGCCGTATTTATGGCATCGATCCTTCGCGCAAGTGGGTGGATGAGGTAGAGGAAGCTCCGTATTTATATGGCAAGAAGAAAAAGAAAAAATCTCGCTATCACAAATAATCCTCCATTGTTCGCTTCCTGGAGAGCGCGATGGAGGATTAGTGTCGCTGTTGAAGTGTTGATTAACGTGCTGCCTTGACCGAACTTTCGCTTTTGGTAGGCACGTGCTGCATGCTCGCTCCTTTGACTGTTTCGGCATGTGGCTGTTTACCAAAGCGCGTCTTGAGAACGTAGGTAAAGCCTTCAACGAAGATGGTGCTCGACATTTTCGACTTGCCAACACGTCTATCCATGAAAATAATCGGCGTTTCTACGATCTTAAAGCCTTTGCGCATCACGCGATAAGCCAGCTCAACCTGAAAGGCGTAGCCTTGCGAGTGGACCGAATCCAGGTCGATATTTTCCAGGACACTGCGTCGATAACAACGGAAGCCTGCGGTGCAGTCATGTACGGGGATACCCAGCATAAAGCGCGCAAATATATTACCGCCACCACTGATAATGCGCCGCAGCAGTGTCCAGTTAGGCGTTTTACCACCCGGGACATAACGAGAGCCGATAACCAGATCAGCATTTTCAATCGCCTGTAAAAAGTCGGGAAGATAGCGCGGATCATGAGAAAAATCAGCATCCATTTCAAATGCAGCGTCGTATTCGTGCTCAATCGCATATTTGAACCCGGCAATATATGCTGTGCCCAGCCCAAGCTTGCCCGTACGATGCAGGACATGAACACGGGGGTCTTGCTCGTGAATTTGATCTGCCAGTTTCCCCGTACCATCTGGTGAATTATCATCAACGATCAGTACATCTGTTTCTGGGGCATACGAGAAGGTCGCCTCTAAGAGGGGCCGCAGATTCTCAATTTCATTATAGGTTGGAATAATAATAATGGTCTTCATACAACTTTTTCTCCAGTGTGTGCCGATGTTGATGCCGCTTCGTAATCCACATAGCGTTCATGCATAGGCAATATGATCTCCGTCCTTTGTTGTTTCCCCTCCCGATCAGTTCCTTGCATTTCAAAAATAGCTACGTATCGGGTGATCTGGAATATGGGCACTGCACTTTCTCCTATCAATAGGCCAAATCAGAGTCTACCAAGGAGGGTCAGCGACATCCGCCTTCCCAGTTTTAACGCTTTCAATGTCAGTGGACGATTCTGTAATTAGGATGACATTTGTTTAACCAATAAGCAATAAGGCAAGTAACACTTTACCCTTAAAGCGCTATAAAACTAGCCCGGTTGTCGTCATCTGCGATCTTTCTCTACTCCCGTTATTGTGGGAGGAGATACAACAGCATTACAATCAACCCTGTACACAACAAAACGGTTCCAATCATATGTGGGTCACGTAATAGTATTTCTTCAGGACTTCCTCCATCTCCCTTCATATAGACCAGATAGAGATAGCGGAAAAGGCCGTATAATACCAGTGGCAATGTGAGCAACAGCCGATGATTTCCTGTTGGCCCCTGAAATGTATAGAGACTATAGGCCATGATGGTTGTTGCTACTACGATTGTGATCATCTGGTTCAACATCGGGATACTATATTCTTTTAATATCTGCCGATGCGTGCTTGCCTGCCCCTGAAGCAGTACGAGTTCGTTACGCCTCTTGCATAACGCAAGAAACAGTGAAAGCTGGCTGGTGACGATGTAGAGCCATGGCGAGATATCGACCGGGATGACTATTGCCCCTGCCAGTATGCGCAAAACAAACCCACCTGCTATTATAAAAACGTCAATAAGAACAATATGTTTCAGGCGAATTCCATACAGGACCATTATGAAGAGGTAGCCCGCTACTGTCAATGTGAAGAGTAAATTGGCCCCTCCCATTGTGGCAAAGAGATCTCTGTTTCGGTCCAGCGGGAGGCGGAAAAGCAACAGGATGAGCGCACTGTCACCCAGCAATAGTACCCCTATGGCGCTTTTGGCCCAGATCTTTGGTAGCCTGCCCGATGCCAGTGGCCGCAGACGCTTGACTGGATGCTGGCGATCGTTTTCGAGGTCGAGCAGGTCGTTGAGCAGGTAAATGCTGCTCGAAGCCACACAGAAAATAAGAAAGGCCAGCGCTGCTCGCTCAAAGCCTACCAGATTGAAGAGTTGCTGCGCAAAGATTAAGCCGATAAAGACGGCGAAGTTTTTTGTCCACTGCCGAGGGCGCATTGTCTGGATCAGGGCCAGGATCCGCTGCCAGGTCCCCGAAGAACTCACCGGGCCTACAGGAGATGGGGACGGATCAGGCATTTCTGCTGTCTCCTGTATCTCTTGTGGTTGGGTTACTTTCTCCAAGCGTGCACTATCCCTTCAAAGTGAGAATGCTCGTTCATCCTATAACTCAAACGTGCCGTGCGAGAAACACGTTGCAGTTGATGACTATTGGGCCTGCTCTAGAGCCCTAAAAAGGAGGATGGCTGTCACATGTCCGCTGCTGCGTTAATAGATGCGCCGTTTGAGATCTGCCAGACGATGGACGGTGACACGATGCCTGTCGGTGCTGATAAAGCCTTTATCCGTAAAATAACCCATGACTTTATTGACGCTCTCTCTCGAGGCTCCCACCATGGAGGCCAGCTCTTGTTGCGTCAAACGCACTTCGATGCGAATGCCATCTGCAACGGTCGCTCCATGCGTTTCTGCCAGCTCCAGGAGCTTTTTCGCTACTCTCCCATAGACGTCCAGGAAGATCAGGTCTTCGACGTGCTGATCCGTGTTGCGCAGACGCTTCGAGAGCACTTCCAACACCTGGATCGCGATTTTGGGACTTTTCATGATCGCGTTGTGAAAATCGCTACGCTGCAATGTATAGCATTCGACCCTCTCCAGGGCGATGGCATCGGCTGAACGTGGAAATCCATCCAGCAGGGCAAGCTCGCCGAAATATTCGCCTTTGCCAAAGACTACCAGGGAAATTTCTTGTCCATCTGAGCTGGTGAGACAGATCTTGACTTTTCCCTCTTTAATGACGTAAAGCACTTGTCCTGGATCATCTCGATGGAATATAACTTCGCCCGCTCGAAAGGTCCGGCGCTTGGCTACGCTCATCAGTTCACGAATATCATCGTCGCTGAGGCTTGCAAAAATGTAGACTTGTTTGAGGTAGGAAACTTCGTTCTCTGTCTCCATCTTTTTTCCTTTACATCTTAGAAGCATGTTCTGCGTCAATGCTGTCATGATAGCATAAGTGCGCTCTCTACGCAATTACTGAAACTGCCCGCTCTTTTTTCCCTGACCAGCGGTCGCAACTCTTTCTGCAAGCTCTACAAACTATGGTGGGAATGTGGTAACATGCTCGCTGAGTATGCTATAATACTGAGTAAAGAGGTCGGAATTAGCCAGCCCATCTGTTCTGTGGTGGATGCTGCGAGGTGTTATAGCAATAATCAGGATGAGGATAGGTTGTCTGTTTATAGGCGATGTGTGCTTGTTGCTGCTATGATGACCAACTTGTCTATGAAATGAGCAATTGTTTTCTTTATTACAAGAAAGTAGCACCAGGGCGCGGGCTCTGTGCTGCTCGTGAGGATACGAAACATGGCGGAAACGATAACTGCCGACATGATCATTCATGATGTTGTGACGAAGCATCCAGCTACGGTAAAGGTGTTTCATGGGCATGGTTTGCCCTGTACTGCCTGCGCTGTCGGCTCTCGTGAAAGCGTGGCTGGTGGGGCACGCACTCATCGCTTCACTCCCGAGAAGCTTGATCAGTTGGTCAAAGATTTGAATGCTTCGGTCAATGGTGAGCCTATTTCGGTTGCTCCTAAAAAGGCTCCCGTCGGACGCGGCGTTCCTTTGACGATGTCCTCAGCTGCCCCTGACCGCAAGATTAAAAATGTGATTGCGATTATGAGCGGCAAAGGTGGCGTTGGTAAATCTCTGGTAACTGGTCTGCTCGCCGTTTCTCTGCGCCGCCAGGGACTGCGTGTGGGTATTCTGGATGGCGATATCACTGGACCCAGTATTGCTCGCATGTTCGGTACAAAGGGCCAGCCCTCCAAGACTGCTAGCGGCGGCATTGAGCCGTTGCGCAGTAAAAATGGTATCAAAGTGATGTCGATGAATATGTTCCTGGAGAATGAGAGCGATCCTGTAGTCTGGCGCGGCCCTATGATCTCCAGCGCTATTAAACAGTTCTATAGCGATGTGGATTGGGAGCAGCTTGACTATTTGCTGGTTGATCTTCCTCCAGGTACTTCTGATGCTCCTATGACGGTCTTACAGTCACTTCCGGTCGACGGCATTGTGATTGTCTCTTCTCCGCAGATGCTGGCTACGATGATCGTGAAAAAGTGTATCAGTATGGTCCAGCAGCTCAAAGGGGTCATTGTCGGCGTTGTCGAGAATATGTCCTACTTCGAAACTCCTGCGGGAGAGCGCTATGAGGTCTTTGGGCCAAGCAATGGTACTGATCTGGTGACGATTAGCGGCGCTCCTCTGCTGGGCCAGCTTCCCATCGATCCCACACTGGCCGCACTGTGTGATGCCGGTCGCGTCGAGGAGTATTATTCAGACGGCTATGAAGCCCTGGCTGAAAACTTTGTCAGTACGCTGAAGATCAAGCGCGCATAACATAAAGGAATGTCTATTGTATGCGTAGCTTGAATGTTCTTTATGGGGCGATTGCGCTTGGTGTGTTATGCCTGCTCGCTGGCATATTTTTGCTGGTGAAAGGCCATCACTGGTCTGCGTATGCAGGCATTGGCCTTGGTATGCTGTTTCTGGTCGGAGGGATTACGGCTCTGATAACCGCCAGGGGCGCTGGCCGTCCTCGCTCATAGCTGATGCAATGTAAAAAAAGCCAGGGTCACGTGGACTCTGGCTTTTTTGTCTGTTGAGATCTGCTTAAATGCTGCGACTGAAAGAGCCAAGCACTTTACAGAATGTGGTGTAGCCAGCGAGATCCGCCAGGGCGCTGCGCACAATCGGATCTTCACGATGCCCCTCGAAGTCCAGATAGAAGACGTATTCCCAGGGACGCTGCCGAGAAGGACGCGATTCCAGCTTCAACAGGTTGATGTGGTTCGCGGCCAATCCACCAAGGCACTGGTAGAGCGAGCCCGGCTGGTGGGATGTTGCCATGACGATCATGGTTTTGGCTGCTCCAGGCTGTCGCGGTTTTGGTTCGCGGCTGATGACGATAAAACGTGTGAAGTTGTTTTTTATGGTTTGAATGCCACTGGCGAGGATTTCCATTTCGTAGAGCTCAGCTGCCCGCGCTCCTGCGACTGCCGCAACGCCGATCAATTGTTGATCGCGAATCATTTTGGCGCTACCAGCGGTATCATAGGTCGCGACGATCTCTACCCCTAAATCGCGCAAGTAGACATCACTCTGGGCGAGTGCCTGGGGATGTGAGATGACGCGCGTAATGTCGCTGATCTGCTGACCCGGTAGGCAGAGCAGACAATGGTTGACCGGGTGCCCTATCTCGCCTATCACAAAAAGATCGTGCTGGCGCAAGAGGTCATAGACGTCGTTAATGCTCCCGGCCTGCGAATTTTCGACCGGCACCATGCCATATTCGACCTCTCCCGTGGCGACTGCACGGAAAACATCGGCAAAACTACGATATGGTAAAGGCTCCGGCGTTATTGTGGAATCCTGACTGCAATAGGAACGGACGGCTTCTTCACCAAATGCTCCTGGTTCTCCCTGAAAGGCAAAACGAGCTGTTTGCGGCGTAAGCTGCTGTCCATGATCTTGTTCGGTTGAGTGTATCATGAATAATAGGGTCTCCTCGTTCGAATGCTTGTCGCGATTGTGACAGCTTGTATGCCTCTTGTCAAGAGGATTATAGTTTTTTACGCACGAGGAGGTGTCGTCAGGCCTATTCTCCTGTTTGCTCCGAACTTCTTACGCTGTTTTCTTACGCCCAATCAGGGACCATCACAGGGCAGGGTGAAGCGAAAATGGCTCCCCTCGCCAATGATGCCGCTACTCTCAACCCAGATGTGCCCTCCCATTGCCTCTACTAGCTGCTTACTAACATAGAGACCCAGGCCTGTCCCTTTGATCTTTTTGCTGATGTCTCGCTCAAGCCGGAAGAATTGTCCGAACATATGTGGCAGCTCATGGGGCGGAATGCCCGGCCCTCTGTCTCGTACGCTGACGCAGACCATCGGCAACTCCTCTTTCTCCTGGCAACCAGCATTGTAGTGTGCCGCTTTGATTTCGACCAGGGTGTCGATTGGCGTGTATTTAAATGCGTTGGAGAGCAAGTTGTAGAGAATCTGTCGTACGTATTGCGCGTTTGCCTGCACAAAAAGCTGCTCTGGTATGTCCAGGTGCAGGATGTGCTCTTGCTGTCTGCGCGGATCAATGTGGATAACGACTTCCTGGATAATTTCTGCTATTGAGAGCCTCTCTACTGTGAGCAGCGGCCTTTCATATTGTATTTGCATCGTGTCCAGCACGTTGTTCACAAGTAATTGCAATTCTTCACAACTGTAGAGCGCATTTTTTAAGAAGTCACGCTGCTTCTGTTTGTCCATGTGTTCCTGGTGTTCTAACAAAAGCTCAAGATATCCATAGACTGTGGCCAGCGGCGTGCGCAACTCATGATTGACGTTCAGGATGAACTGGTCTTTGAGCAGGCTTAATTGCTTTTGTTGCTCGTTCATGTGTTCGAGCTTTCTATGTGTTGTTGTGGCAAGATCGAGCGAGGTACGCTGAGCACTGATCAAGAAACCGACTACCAGGAGCGCGGTTATTCCGACTACAAATGAAAGGATGATGGAGAAGGAGGGGAGAAATGTATGGTGCTTGAAACAAATAAAGATCCATACCGCAACGACTATGCTCGATACTGAGAAGTATACTCCTCTTCGCTTGAACATCCAGGCCGCCTGTGCTACGGGGATTGCCAGGATGCTGGGATTGTTCTCTATGGGCAAAATACTAAGATAGAAAATCACGAATAAGATTACGGTCAGGAGCGTACTACTGAGACGTGCCCACAAAGGTAAGGTCAATAAGTAACGCGGTAGAGCATGCAATACAGACAACACCCTTTTCCCTCCCCACATGACTAAAACATATACATGTCTCTATGGTCTTTTTACTCCCTGCCCGAGAACGAATATCAACGTTCTACCGGAAAAGAGTATGGTACGCGCATTAATAGATTTCACTGCATTATTCCATAATACCATTATAGCATGTTTATGCAAGGGGTTGCAATGGCTATTGCGTGTTCTTTTATGCAAAAACAAGCCTCACGTTATTTTTAACGCGAGGCTTGTTTTTATCGTATTTTTTTATTGGCGCTTTGCTTACTGGCCGACGTTGTAGTGCGTCTTATGATAATACACCATGCCCCGCCCGATTACCTTTACTGGCATCAGCTCTTTCAGCATAATGGGATGACCACAATCCGCGCAGATGCGCGATGTCATGTGGTTGATCTCTTCGCGGTTTGCCAGTGAGGCACGCGCTGTTTTAGAAAGCTCACCCTTTTTTGGCATTGATTATTCTCCCTTTTCCCTGGCTGCCACTCTGGGACAGTGGTAGTAATTGTCTTGAATTGTTATTCCTATAGTATGAACACTGCGTGCCCATATTTTCTTCCCGTTTTGCCACGGGCACAAAGAGTATATCATAGGCGGTGATGATTGATCAACTCGTGCTGAGAATTTTTTTTCTTCTACTTCGCTGGTGCTCGCTGTCGCCTGATGCTGCTGATTTCTCGTGAGAAGCTCATGCTCTCATAGGCACTATATACAAGAAAAAGAGAGTCTGAAAAACCAGACTCTCTTTTTCTTACTAAGCACTTATTACGGTATTTGTACTACAAACTCAACAACTACACTGGTAATTCTACAAAACACACTACCGGTGAAAAATTCGTATTACAGCGCAAATAAGCTAGGGGAAAACATCATTGATGTTTTCTTATTAATACAAACGGGTGTCACAAAAAAAGGTAACGGGGTAGGACCCTTCATTTTCTCTTTTAGAATGGTCCTACGCCAATGCCATGCAATATCATTTCCAGCGCCGTGGCGGCAATAACTGGAATGAAGATCAGACGCAGGGCTTTGTTGCTCATACGGGTAAGCAGTCGCGCTCCTAGCAGTGCGCCGGAGAGCACTCCCAACGCTACCGGGGCAGCGACCAGTGGGGGGATGTCCCCACGCGAAAAGTAAATGCCTGCGCTCGCAGCTGCGGTCACGCCAATCATAAAGTTACTTGTGGTGGTTGAGACTTTCAACGGCAGGCGCATCAGGGAATCCAACGCGATGACTTTGAAGGTGCCACTACCAATCCCGAGCAGCCCCGAGATCAGACCTGCGATGTACATCATGCCCAGACCCCAGGGCGTCCGTGTGACCTGATAAGGTATTGAACGCTGGAGGCGCTTGTCTGGATACGATGAATCCAGTCTGAGCCACTTTGCCCAGCGGTCGTTTTTGACTCCTTCGGGTAATTCTTCTCCGATTTTAAACACCAGGGGCGCTGCTGAGATGAAGAGAATGACGCCGAAGATGATCGAGAGCAACTGCGGCGCAAGAAAGGCCGCGAGAAAGGCTCCACTGATCGCTCCAAGCGTTGTCCCCAACTCGAGGAACATGCCGATACGCATGTTGGTCAAGTGGTCCCGTACATAAGCCGCCGCCGCTCCACTTGAGGTTGCGATGACGGAGATGATGCTCACGCCAATTGCGAAGGTGATGGGGAGCTTGAAGACGAGGGTCAACAGTGGCACAATTAATACTCCTCCACCCAGACCTATCAGTGAACCCAGCAGACCCGCTGCGATTGAGCCCAGGAAGATGGCGAGTACGATCAGGATGGAGAAATGCAGTCCCTGTGCCTGTATCTGTGCCTGCTGGCCTCCGTCACCTGCAAAGAAAATGCTATAGAGCAAAATGCACAGGACCAGGCAGGTACATATGACGTATTTACGGTCGTGCTCCAGGGCAAAGGTGATCACTGAGGCCAGGACGCGCACGACGGGGGTCGCGATCAGCAACAATAATCCCAACGTGATAATTGCCTGTGGACGCAGTACCAGTAGCCCTGCGATGACTTCCTGCAACGATTGTGGAAATTCGAGCAGACGCTGCAAAGATAGACCGCCCGGCCGCGTTGGCAGTAAGAATAATCCGAGCAGTATGATGATTGCGCTGATCAGGACTCCTCCCTGTAAAACCCAGCCAATAATCGTTGCTGCCAGATCGTCCTGGCTCTTTTTTTGGGTCCTTGTTCCCAGCGTCTCTGCTTGCGTTGGACCAGGAATGCTTGCTATATGCTTGCTCATTGCAATTCCTCGCTATTCTGTGTATTCATTACTATCCCTCTATATAGATGTATGTTGTTATTTCTTCCGATCTGCTTGACTGCATTCGTCAAGAAAGTACGATGTCAAGACATCTTCACCTGCGGTGTACAGAACGATAAGATGCCAGGGCTAAGAGCTTTTGCTTTTGCCAGGCTCTTTGCCACTATTGAACAATTCATGTAAAATGTATCTATTCCTATTTAAGTCTAGCCTATTTTTTGTGATTATTCCAATACATAGATTTCATTGAAATGATAACAATAAGGCATGATCCTTCTGTCCTCGTAACGCGGCTGTGTAACTTTCCGTTGTAGCTCATCGTAATAGCAGTGAAGATCAGTTTGCCTGTTTTCTCGTATCATGTAGGTTCACGTCTGTTTTGTTTTGGTATGGTATCTATGGAATAACCTGTTGCTATTCAGGGTTTTCATGTTCAGATGAAAATGCGTGATGTATGCTATGATGCCAATCAAGTGCTAGAAAGGTTGGCTGCCTCAATGTTCAATTTGCGCAACGTACGACCATTTCACCCTTCTCTTAAGAAGCTTCTTTTTGGCAGTATTGGGGGAAGTGTCGGCGTCTTGAGCGTGATGGCTGGTGTTGGGATCTATATTGTCGATACTCTTACACGTCCTAAACAACTGGCCACTTTTGATTTTTATACTTTTAGTCCCTTTGAGTTGAATCTTCCCGCTCAGGAGATTACGTTTTCCCCTTTGCATGGCGACCACCAGGTGAGTGGCTGGTATATTCCAGCTGAGAACGCGACGACGACGGTGATTGTGTGCCCGGGGTATCGTGGCCGCCGGAGTGATGTGCTCGGTATGTGTGGCCAACTCTGGAAGGCTGGTCATAATGTGCTGGCGTTCGAGTATTATGGACACGGCGAGGCGGTAGGGAAGCCGATTACGCTGGGGTTTCGCGAGCTCAATGATTTCCTGGGCGCGGTTGCTTATGCGAAAAATCGCGCTCCACAGGATCGCCTGGGGGTGGTCGGCTATTCTATGGGCGCGGCGGTCGCGATTATGGGGGCCGCTCGCTGTTCAGATGTCGCCGCTCTGGTGGCCGATAGTCCTTTTGCTACGCATCGAAGTGCTGTGGAATATGCTGTACGGCGTACGTTGCATGTACCTTTTGCTATCTTTGATTGGGTAACTGATCTTTTCTTATGGTGGCGTGCTGGCTATCATTTTCATCAGGTTGAGCCCTTGCGTGATATCTCAAAGATTACGTCCTGCCCTATCTTGCTTATTCATGGTCTAAAAGATACTATTGTCGATCCGCAGGATGCTCCTCTTCTCTATGCCGAGGCACCCAGTCCTAAAGAGCTCTGGCTTGTTCCCGATGCTGAACATTGCGGGGCTTACTTTATGGATCGTGTCGCTTATACGCAAAAGGTACTGACGTTCTTTGAGACCTATCTGAAGCCGATGCAATCCCCTTCTCTCCAATTGCTCGATCAGCTCTCCTCAGAGTAATCTCTGTTGGGTGTGCAAGGGCAACCACTACTGTTAGTCTTCGTACTCCAGGGTGATGGTCAGGCCGTCATGCGCAGCTCGTGTGTTGGGAAAGATTGCGCGAGCTGCTTTTTCTGCCTGGGTCGTATCTTGAATCTTAGGGCTAAAGTGGGTGAGCACCAGCTCCTTTGCGCCCGCTTTGCTGGCAATGCTGGCCGATTCTTCTGCCAGCATATGCGCGTTGGCCTTTGCCAGGGGCAGATCTGCCGGGTTATCATACATGCTCTCGCAGACCAGCAGGTCAACTCCCTGCACAAAGTCGCTCAGCGCATTGGTGGGACGCGTGTCGGTAATATAGCCAAATGAGATACCCCGCCTGGGCTCTCCCAATACCTCCTCGGGCTTGATGATTTTTCCCTGAAATTCCTGCTCCTCACCACGTTGCAATCGTGACCAGAGCTGTACGGGGAGACCCAGCGCGCGCGCTTTCTCGACTTGAAACGCTGCTGAGCGCGCTAATTCCAGACGATAGGCCAGACAGGGAATTCCATGCGCTGCTGCATTACATGCGCCCTGTAAGCCTCCTGGCAGTGGAAATTGTTCACCGCCTGCTAGCTCATGAATGATGATCGGGAAAGGCAGCTCGGGCGCAATACGCCGCAATCCCTCAATCACGTAGTTTGTGCCTGCTGGCCCATAGATATCCAGTGGTTCTGTGCGCCCTGCATGTGCGACCATGAAGAGCACTCCTGGCAAGCCTGCAACATGATCTGCGTGCATATGGCTCAAGCAGATTGCTCCGAGCTGGCGGAAGCCCCAACCTAGCGTTTTCCAGGGAATTTGCGTTCCTTCTCCACAGTCAAAAAGCGTGAGTGAGGCTCCACAACGTATCAGGACTGTAGAAAGCCAGCGCCCTGGCAGCGGCATCATGCCACAGGTGCCTAAAATACAAACATCTATCATCCAATAATCCTCTTGCGTTCTCTCTTCTCTATAATGAACAAATTTGCCATTTTGTGCTCATAGCCTGCTCTGGCTCAACCAGTTGAATAGCATCGTGCTGGTAGTGTATTCTTATATCATAGCATGCGTTGGCTCCGTCAGAATCCCTTCCCTTGCCCGTTTATTTTTTGTGGTTATTTCTTCTCGCTGTATGCTGCCTTTGCGTTGTTCCCGGTACGTCTTGCGTTTGACCTGTTTTGCGAAACGGATGCACTGACATTGCTATGACTTTGTAGATTGACAGGAGTACGTATTATTTGCTATTATGAAATACGGGGAATACGTGTGCATATGCATTTGTAGCGTAAGGGTAGAAAGATGTCAAATTCTACACAGTGGCGTGAGCTGCTCGGCTCAATTATCAGTAATCCTATTGAACGCGATCGTATTGCCAATGAGATCGGCGTTCACTTTGTGACCTTGACTCGATGGGTAAGTGGAGATTCGTCGCCCCGTCCGCATAATCTGCGTCAGTTGTTGCATGCTCTCCCTCAACATCAACGCACTCAATTATTGCCATTAATTGAGGATATCTTGCCGAATGCCAGCGACTTTGAGACGGATACTTCAGCTCAGGAGATCCCTTATAAGTTTGTGATGGAGGTTTTTGAGACACGCGCCTCCACTCCTGATTTGCTACGCTTCTGGTCCATTACCCGTCTGGTCTTGCAAAGGGCTCTAAGCCATCTCGACCCCGAACGCGTCGGTATGGCGATTACGGTCGTGCGCTGTATGCCACCTCAGCCGAAGGATAACAATCGTATTCGTAGTCTGCGTGAAAGTGTTGGCCTCGGTACTCCTCCCTGGGGCGGCGATCTGGAGGAGAAGGCTCTTTTGCTCGGCGCTGAATCGCTCGCTGGCCATGTGACTGTCTCCTGCCGCCTTGGACAGATTGGTGACCTGCGCACAAATAAGACGTTCTTGCCCGCTTATCAGTCGGAGCATGAGGTCAGTGCGGTGGCCTGCCCTATTATGTATGCCTGCCGTGTCGCAGGTTGCTTACTGCTTTCCAGTACTCAGCCGAATTATTTTCAGTCGGATGCCCGTCTCTCTTTGATTCGTGGCTACACTCATCTGGTCTCGCTCGCCTTTGAGCCGAATGAGTTCTATGATCCTTCTTTGATCGATTTGCGCATTATGCCTCCTCCTAATGTCCAGCAGAATCATCTTGCCAGCTTTCGCCAGCGCGTCCTGCGCCTGATGCAGGACTCTTCCAATAGCGATCACCGTCTGGCCAGTGTCGAGGCGGAACAGCAGGTCTGGTCTCAGCTTGAGGAGCTTTTGCTCAATCTCTCTCACTCTTGAAATCGCTTCTCTCTGACACGACTTGCCCGGCTGCAATAAACCGGGCAGGTCGTGTTTGTCTTTTTCGCTTTCATGACGATTTGTACGCAGCTTGACAGCATCATCGATGACTTTTTACAATGAAAAAAAGCGTTCGCTCTCTGGGTGACGACGCTACAGAGCTTTCTTTTTAAGATAAAGGATAAAATTATGCCGTTCGATCTACTGCGTGCACGTGCTGAGACACCGGGATGCGCTCATGTTTCCCATCTGAATAATGCTGGTTCTTCTTTGATGCCTGAGCCGGTGCTTGCGGCTACTCTTGCTCATTTGCAACTTGAGGCCAGGATCGGTGGCTATGAGTCGGTTGAGCAAGCGCATGAGGCGATCGATCATGTCTATGTTGCCGCTGCTGCATTGATTAATTGTGCTCAAGATGAGATTGCGATTGTGGAAAATGCCACCCGCGCCTGGGATATGGCGTTCTATTCCATTCCTTTTCAGCCGGGGGACCGCATTCTGACGGCGATGGCTGAGTATGCCAGCAATTATATTGCATTACTTCAGGTGGCTAAAAAGACTGGCGCTATCATTGAGCCTATCCCTGATGATGCCTCCGGACAGATTTCGCTCGATGCTCTGCGTTCGATGCTGGATGAGCGGGTGAAGCTGATTGCGATCACGCATGTGCCTACCAGTGGCGGTCTGGTCAATCCTGCTGCTGAGGTGGGGAAAATCGCGCGCGAGGCGGGCGTACTCTATCTCCTGGATGCCTGCCAATCGGTCGGTCAGATGCCGATTGATGTCCAGCTCATTGGCTGCGATATGCTCTCTACCACTGGCCGCAAATATCTGCGTGGCCCACGCGGTACGGGCTTTCTCTATGTACGTCGTGATCTGATTGAGCAGCTTGAGCCGCCTTTCCTCGATCTCCACTCCGCTCGCTGGACGGCACGCGATCGCTACGAAATTCGCGCAGACGCACGCCGCTTCGAGAACTGGGAGTGCAATTACGCTGCGAAGATCGGTCTGGGTGTCGCGATCGACTATGCCATGCAATGGAATCTGGAAACAACGTGGCGACGTATCAGAACGCTCGCTTATCAGCTACGCACGCAATTAAGCCCTATTCCAGGTGTTGTCGTGCATGACCGGGGCGCTCTACAATGCGGCATCGTGACCTTTACTGTTGATGGGGTCGAGCCCGAAGCCATTCGCCAGCATCTCGCTGCACAACACATCAATGTCTCGGTAAGCGAGCGCAGCTCAACCCTGCTCGATCTGGAAGCACGCGGCCTGACGACGATGATCCGCGCCTCTGTCCACTATTATAATAGCGAGGACGAGATCGATCGCTTCTGTGCCAGCATCACCCAGATCGCTGAGGACTAATTCGGCGTCAATTTCTTTCCCCCGATACGCATGAAGCTCCGCCACGTAGACCCCAGTAGCGGCACGGTGAAGTGAAACGGAACTGTGCCTGCGAACTCGCTCGACCCCTCTCGCCCTTGAGCGGAGAGGCGGTTCACTTCATGCGTATGGGCTCGTCCCGGCCCCCTCCCTGTATGTAGCGAAACCACATCATATTTGGCAAGGAGGTGCACGAGGTCTCATCCCTCGAAGAATGGCTGAGGTAGGGACCGGGCTTTATGCCGGTCCACGGCCCCCTCCGGCCATCTCGCCCCTTAGGTTG
This sequence comes from Ktedonobacteraceae bacterium, assembly GCA_035493895.1. Lineage (GTDB taxonomy): Bacteria > Chloroflexota > Ktedonobacteria > Ktedonobacterales > Ktedonobacteraceae > DATJHM01. Next base: position 49,857 of record DATJHM010000086.1, on the reverse strand, counting down.
ATGCCTCTTGATCGCGCTTGATGCCGATCCGCGTCCCTTATGGGCTTCTGACCATTTCCCTCAGGTGGGCGATATGGTCCCTACAACCGCGCTAGGTCGCTACTCTGCTGAGTTCGATGCCTGCCAATGTCTGCTCACGCAAGTACCGAATAACCTGTGCTGTATCGCCGGTTGCTCGGTAGATCGCAATCTGGCGATCCGCCCCTGTCCCTTCCGCATTGCCCAGCAGGTTATAGAGATGCTGTATCTCGTGCAGGCTCCCAAACTCTTCGGCCTGATCGTGGACAAAATCGAGCAGGCTGCGTATGGCTTCACGCATGGGGACACGCTTTTTGCGTTCGAAATCATAGATAGTGGCGTCCAGACCATACAGCAATGCCCACCATTTGTTTTCTTCAATAAATGTACTTTCAATAATCGGCACCTGCTTGCCATCTTCGACGAGCGCCACCAGTTTGGCGACCAGCGCCTGGCAGAGCGCCGCCAGGGCCAGTGTATCGTCTATCGTCAGGGGCATATCAAATATGCGAAATTCGATGGTTTTGAAGTAGGCATGCGGGCGCACATCCCACCAGACCTTCTTGCCATCGTCGATTGCTCCCATGTCGACCAGCTGCTGTACGTGGTTTTCAAATGCAGCGTAAGATGCGATGATGGGAGGAACGCCACTACGTGGAAATCGTTTCCACTGTACCGAGCGATATGATTTGAGACCTGTCAGGCGTCCAACCCAGAACGGGGAGTTTGAGGACAATGCCAGCAGGTGTGGTAACCAGGTGCGTACCTGATTCAAAACCTTGATCATCAATGCATCATCGCCCACCCCCACGTGCACATGTAAGCCAAAGATCAAGTCAGAGAGCACCACATCCTGATATTCTCGCGCCAGTTCCTGGTAACGCTCTCCTTCGCTGCTCAACTGGTCCTGCCAGTCTGAGCTGGGATGCGTCCCCGCGCTGATTAACGCCAGCCCTTCTTTGTCCACGCATTTTACCAGTTGTGCTCTTGCCGCATACAAATCCCTCCGCGCGACGTGAATATCAGGCAACACATCCGAGATGAGCTCAATGGTTGACTGTAACATCTCTGGCTTGATGTTCTCTCCAAAGATCGCAGCTCCTTTTTCCAGAATTAATGGCGCACGTGAGCTCAACTCGCCGGTTTGTGTATCGACAAGTTGAAATTCTTCTTCGATCCCTAGCGTAAAACGCTTTGACATAGTAAGCTCCTTCGTTCTGAAAAGGCTCAGGCCTCAGCCCGGTAACCTGCTGTTGTAATACGAATGAACTGGCTATGAAGATTACCTGTTAGTTAAGGCTCCTGATGTTAAACATAGCGTTATCCCTCCCTATTGTACCCGATGCGTTCAGCTTTTTCTGGCAAAAAGACGTCTCAAATATGTGATGGGGATGGAAGACATGGATTGATAATCGTATAATCCGTGTCTTTTCGAGAAATGGAATAGACAGCGCTGTTCTGAAGTTCTTGAAGACATGATATAATAACGCTTAGATTGCTACCCACTCACAAGGAGAACACGACTATGCTTTTACAGGGGAAAACTATCGGTTATTTTGTGGCCCAGGAGGTGGAAGATTTAGAGTTCTGGGTTCCTTTGATGCGCCTGCGGGAAGAGGGGGCTCGCGTGGTTGTCATCGGTTTGTCTCGCCAGACTATCCACGGCAAACATGGCCTGGAGATGACGCCTGATGTCAGCATCGAAGAGGCACCCGCTGCATCTGAACTGGACGGCCTCGTGATACCCGGCGGCTGGGCACCTGACAAATTGCGCCGTGATCCGGGCGTGCTTGCGCTTGTCCGTACGATACATGCACAGGGAAAGATTATCGGGACGATCTGCCATGGCGGCTGGGTTCCCGCTTCTGCCGGTATTCTCAAAGGACGCAAAGCTACCGGGTCCAGGGGGATTAAAGACGATATTACGAATGCCGGGGGAATCTGGGTGGACAAGCCCGCATTCCGCGAAGGAAATATGGTCTGGGGCCGCGTGGTCGAAGATATTCCCGATTTCTGTCGCGAACTGGTTGCTGCTCTGGCTGAATAATCCGTCTTCAGGTGTATAATACAATAAGAGAATAATCGGGAGGTGGTGGGGGGAAGGATGAAGGTTCGAGATGTGATCAAGCTCATTGAAGAAGATGGTTGGTATCACATAAAAACGGAGGGCGACCATCGGCAATTCAAACATTCAACAAAATGTGGGCGTGTTACTATTGCAGGTCATCCCAGCAAAGAAGTCCCTCGGGGCACGCTGCTTAGTATCTTGAGACAGGCACAGATTCCCAGGAGGATTTAATAAGATGTACCGCTTTCTTATTATCGTTGAAAAGGGTTGCGAAAATTATGGCGCATATTCTCCCGATCTGCCAGGCTGTATAGCTGTAGGGGATACTGTGGAAGAAGTTGAGCAGAACATGCAGAAAGCTATCGCTATGCACTTACAAGGTATGCTTGAAGATCACGAGCCCATTCCTACGCCCCATTTTACGGCCAGATACCTTGACATCTCACTTCCCCATTCAGCGGCGTAACTGTTTCAGCGCACTATATATACATTACTTACCTCTCGCTAAATCGATTTATCAGTATTTATAGGGGAGGGCAAGGAGAGATTCATGAGCCGATATCTTGAGGCCCTGGCAGAGCGTGTCTTGATTTTTGATGGCGCTATGGGCACCAATATTCAACGTTATCAGTTGACCGCCGAGGACTATGGCGGTGAAGCGACCGAGGGCTGCAACGAGTATCTTATCATGACCAAACCTCGGGTAATTGAGGAGATTCATACGGGCTTTTTAGAGGTGGGCTGCGATGTCATTGAAACTGATACGTTCACTGCCAGCCACCTCAAACTGGATGAGTACGGTCTCGGCCAGCATACCTATGAGATTAATCATTCAGCCGCTCGCCTTGCCCGCCGTCTCGCCGATGCCTACAGTACGCCAGAACAGCCCCGCTTCGTGGCCGGGTCCGTTGGCCCAACTGGTATGCTCCCTTCTTCTGATGATCCTCTTCTGAGCAATATTACGTATCAGCAGCTACTAGAACTCTTTCGCGAACAGACGGTCCCACTGCTCGAGGGGGGCGTTGATCTGCTCTTGATCGAGACAAGCCAGGATATCCTTGAGGTGAAGGCTGCTATCACAGGCATGCGCCGCGCTATGACAGAGGTGGGACGGTCGGTGCCAATTCAGGCTCAGGTCTCGCTTGATACGAGCGGACGCATGTTGCTCGGCACTGATATTGCTGCCGTGGTGACCACTTTGACATCGCTCCGCGTCGATATTATTGGCCTTAACTGTTCCACTGGCCCGGAGTATATGCGTGAGCCGGTGCGTTACCTCGCAGAAAGCTGTCCGCTGCCCATTTCGACGATTCCGAACGCGGGCATTCCTCTCAATGTCAATGGTCAGGCTGTCTATCCGATGGAGCCCGAACCAATGGCGGAGGCGCTTCGTGAGTTTATCACGGAGTTTGGCGTCAATGTGATCGGCGGCTGTTGTGGCAGTAGCCACGAGCATATGCGCGCGATTGTCAACGCCTGCCGCAATGCTCCGCGCCGCCCTCGTCCCGTTGCCGACCAGAATGTCCTCGGTAAAGACTTCACACGTATCATTCCCCCGCAAGCCTCGAGCGCAATCCGCTCGGTCGAGATGCAGCAGGACCCCGCTCCTTTGCTGGTCGGTGAGCGTGTCAATTCAACCGGGAGCCGCAAAGCTAAACAGGCGCTTCTACGCGATGATTATGATACGCTGCTGGCGATCGCTCGCGAACAGGTCGAGGGCGGAGCCCATGTGCTCGATGCTCAGGTCGCGCTGACCGAGCGCACCGATGAAGCAGACCAGATGAAAATTCTCGTCAAGAAGCTCTCTATGAGCATAGAAGCCCCCCTGGTCATCGATAGTACAGAGGCCAATGTGATGAAGGCCGCTCTGGAGATCGCTCCGGGACGTTGTATTCTCAATTCGGTCAATATGGAATCTGGTCGCAAACGTATCGATGATGTGCTCCCGCTGGCTATTGAACATGGAGCCGCTGTGGTTGCTCTGACAATCGATGAAAAGGGGATGGCACGTACGGTCGAACGCAAGCTGGAGATTGCACACGCGATTCACGCGCTCTGCGTAGGCGAGTATAATCTACCACCCAATGCGCTCATTTTTGATCCTCTTACGCTGCCAATTACGACTGGTCTGGAGGAAGAGCAGCGCGGCGCAATCGAAACCCTTGAGGCTCTTCGTCGCATCAAGCAGGAGTTGCCCGGTGTCATGACGATTCTGGGCGTCAGTAATCTCTCCTTCGGCTTGAAGATGCATGCCCGCGCGGTCCTCAATAGCGTCTTCCTCTTTCATGCGGTGAAAGCGGGCCTGGATATGGCGATCGTTAATCCGGTCCATATTACGCCCTATGCGGAGATTGAGCAGGAGGCGCGCCAGCTCGCTGAAGATCTGATCTTCAATCGTCCCGATGCGCTTCCCCGCTTCATCGCCTATTTTGAGGTGCACGAGCCCCAGCAGCAGGATGCGGCGGCAAAAGTTGATCCTACTGAGGGGATGACGGTCGCGGAACGTATTCACTGGCAGATTCTGCATCGCCGCAAAGAAGGCATCGAGCCGCTGATCGATGAGGTGATCAGCGAACGTGCCACCGAACAGGAGGTTTCTACTGGCGAGGCGGCGGTCAATGTGCTCAATAGTGTGCTCCTGCCCGCGATGAAGGATGTCGGTGATCGTTTTGGCGCAGGTGAGCTGATTCTGCCCTTTGTGCTGCAATCTGCCGAGGTCATGAAGCGCGCTGTGGCCCATCTGGAACAGTATCTGGAGAAGAAAGAGGGCTATACCAAGGGCAAAATTGTCCTGGCGACCGTCTTTGGCGATGTTCATGATATCGGCAAAAATCTCGTTAATACGATATTGAGCAACAATGGCTATACTGTCTATGACCTCGGAAAACAGGTTCCACTCAATACGATTCTGGATAAGGCGATTGAGGTGAAGGCCGATGCGATTGGCCTCTCGGCTCTGCTGGTGAGCACTTCTAAACAGATGCCGCTCTGTGTCAAAGAACTGCACAAGCGCGATCTGGATTTTCCGGTGATCATTGGTGGTGCGGCAATTAATCGCTCGTTTGGTCGCCGCATTCTTTTCGTGGATGAGCAGACGAGCGAGTCGACGCCTCTTGCCTACGCGCCAGGTGTCTTCTATGCCCGTGATGCCTTTGAGGGTCTGGATATCATCGACAAGTTGACGAATGCGCCTGAGGAACGCGCCACGTTTGTGCAACGCATTCAGCAGGAGGCCCTGAAAGAACGCTTGCGTAAAGCCAGCAAGGAGGTCACGTCCGAACCTGTCAGTAATGATGAAACACGTTCGGAGCATATCAAGCCTCTTGCCACGCTTCCGCAACCTCCGTTCTGGGGTCCACGCGTGCTCGAACGCATCGGACTTGAGGACGTAGCCGCGTGTATGGATATCAAGACGCTGTATCGTCTCCATTGGGGCGGCAAGTCGCATGGTGAAGAGTTCGAACGTCTGGTTGCTGAGGAGTTCGAGCCGCGCCTGACGCGTATGATGCGTGAGGCTCGCCAGTCGCGCTACCTGCAACCCCGCGCTGTCTATGGCTATTTCCCCTGTCAGTCTCAGGGCAATACGCTGCTTGTTTACGATTATCAGGCGTATCAACAGGATGGCACGCTCCGTGAGGTGGCTCGTTTCCGCTTCCCTCGCCAGGGTGAGCGTGAACGCCTTTGCCTGGCAGATTACTTTGCCTCGCTTGAAAGTGGCAAGGTTGATGTTGTCGCTTTACAGGTGGTGACGGTGGGGGAAAGTGCCACTGCATATGTAGATCGTTTGCAGCAAGAGGGCAATTATGCCGAAGCCTATTTCGCTCATGGCCTGGGTGTTGAGATGGCCGAGGGACTGGCAGAATATACCAATCGCCTCGTCTGTCGCGAACTCAAGCTCAATGAGCCAGAGGGCAGGCGTTATAGCTGGGGCTATGCTGCAATTCCTGATCTGGAAGATCACAAACGGGTCTTCCAGCTTCTGCCGGTGCGCGAGACGATCGGTGTGGATCTGACCGAAGCCTTCCAGCTCAATCCCGAGCAGTCCACTGCCGCTATCATTGTGCACCATCCCCAGTCTTCCTACTTCTCAGTCCGCGCGGCCGCTGAAGCTCTGCAAGTCTGAACAAAAATAATGCCCCGGAAGAGCACAATCTTCCGGGGCTTCCCACTTCTTCGTAAGCAACGACTATGTTATTTTATCCCAGGCTGATCAATCTTTTTGTCAATCAGCTCGTGTATGCCAACCCTGGGCCAGCCTATTTTTTGGTCGAGAGACCAGGGCGTTCCGAGTCATCGGGTCCAATCAGTATTGGCGGCTCTGGTTCGGGCTCTGGTGGATCATCTCTCCAACAGCGAGTGCCAACAACATACCACATATTTCTTCCTCCCTACATTTTTAAGTATTATCTATGTGCTATTGTACATAAATTGTCAGACGCTTTCGTGTGACAATTCCTTATATCATAAAACTCTCATTACTTCAATACATTCCTATGAATATTTTTTCATCTTTTATCTAATAAAAATACAATTATTATAATATACTACGCTACATCCCAAAAATAGACTACAGAGTATCTACGCATTACTATGTAGAAACATGAATTTATTTGTATCTATGTTGGTGCCCTCCCCGGTTTATTCGTAAAAAGCGTGAGTGTTCGCTGGTTTTTGCGGGGGGTCATACTATCTTTCTTATTTTGTTGCACTTTTTTCCTGTTGGCGAGATACCTTGTGAGATCTCAAAAAACTCTAGAGGACAGAAATGCAATACAAGGACGATAAGTTGTTGCAACAGTCATCGTATGGAGAACTCTATGCAGAACTCTATCAGCGTTATGCCTCTGTACTCTTCGCGTATGTCTATCAACATCTCTCCTCACGGGAGGATGCAGAAGATATTGTGCTCAGCGTCTTTCTCTCGGTCTTGCAGAATCAGCAATTCCCGACTTTCGATGAGCAGAAACAGGAGGCATGGCTTTGGACAATTACACGCAACAAAACAGTGGATCACCTTCGGCGCTCTACCCGACGCCCGCAGGTCTCTCTGGAATGGTTCTCTGAGCCGCTGTATGCCGATGATGGCGGTAGTCCAGAACAGATCAGCCTGGCACGCGAGGAGTATCGACAACTTGCTGGTGCCGTACATCAGTTGCCAGCACTCCAGCAGGAAGTGTTGCGTTTGCGCTTCGGTCACGGTTTGAACAGCGATGAAATAGGCGCTGTTGTCGAAAAAAGCGGCTCAGCAGTACGCATGCTGCTACATAGAACCCTGCGGCTTTTGCGCACCATCTATAAGAATCAGGCGGAGCACCGATGAGTGAAGAAAAGGATAATGTACAACCAGAAACCATAGATCATGTACTTGAAGATGGTTGGCTCCCACCGCAAGATCGCCAGACGGCCCGGCTGGTCCAGCATTTACAGTTGGGCTCTCAAGCATACGCACAGGCGAACGAGCGCTCGCTTGACCACATCTGGCAGCGCCTGGCGCAAAGTCAGGAGCACTCCGTCTTTCTTCCGGCGCAATGGAAGCAGCAGGAAGGGAAAATAATTACTGTGAAGGAAAAAGTAATCATGGAAGATAATAACGCATCCTGGGGAACGAATTCTTCCCCATCTCTATCGCCAGCCAGGAAACGTCGTCCTCTATTACGCACGATCGGCCTCAGCCTGATCGCTGCGGTCGCCATTGTGACGATTGTGAGCTTTACCGCCTTCTCTGGGATACTGCGGCCAGCCTCCCAGACGGCAAACAAGGGACAGTCCACTATCACAGGCGCGCCCGCGCAACAGCAACAACCACAGCCGCCAGCAATTAGTAGTGCTAAGCTGGCTTGCAGCGTTGGACTTGACGTTCGTGCTCTTCCTCCATTTGATTATTCTATTACCCGTGCAGATTGGTCTGCTCAGGGAGAAATCGCGGTAACCTCTACCCAGAATCTTACTACCTTCTCGGCGCAGGATTGCAGCGGGAAGAGTACAAAATCATTGGCAGTGTATGATGCCATCTGGTCACCCGATGGCAAGAAGCTGCTGACGGCCGATTCATCCGCCGCCGCCCTCAACGTGCTGGATAGCAAGGGCCACACCATTGCCAATATCCCTTTCACACAGTTGGGAGCAGTCTCCGTTGGCTCACCGGTCTGGTCATCTGATAGCACGAAGATCATTTTTGCCGCTGTCGAACCGAATCATCAAAGTAGCATCAAGAGCGTTGATGCCAATGGCAGTCATCTCAAGACGTTGATGAAGATGTCTAATAATGAGATGAGCGGCGTGACTGCCCTTTCCCTTGATGGCAGATATGCTCTTATGGTCCAGCCGAACGTGGCAACAAAGCAGAAGGATCTGAGCATCTGGAATGTTAGCACCGGGAAGAAAGTGATTACTCTCCCCTCCAGTGTTGATCACTATGATGCCGCAGTTTTCTCGCCCAATAGCTCTCTATTCGCTATCGGCGGAGCCAGCAACGTGCAAATCTACAGCATGGCGGACGGCAAACTTCAATCTTCGTTCAATGATCCTGATGCCGGTGAGGGTGTAAAAGATCTTTCCGGCCTTGCCTGGTCACCTGATGGCAAATACCTTGCCGAGAGTGCAACCTCGATCAATATCTACAATGTCAATGCGAAGAAGATCGTGACAACATTCGGCAAGGTCGATGCTCACCACAAGATCTTTAGCGTAGCCTGGGCACCCGATGAACATGGTCTGGTTTCTTCAGCAGACCTGATCCCAGATGACGGCCATTCACTGACAACTGTAAATGTCTGGACGCTCAGTTAAGACGAAATACACCTCCCACTCTTACATTACCCGCACAACCCTGTGCAGAGTGATAGCAGCAGGAGCACCGTCGACCTGTCAATGGTGCTCCTGCTGCTATCAATTCCGTGACCCAACGTTATTGCACCCCATTCGCACAGGCCACGAAATGGCTCCCCAGGCCCACGTAGTGCTCAGTCAAGCTTCATCGCGTTCTTTTTGACCGCCATCGTGCCCAACTCAGTAGGGACGCCATGTCGAATGGCGTCCACCCCCACCGGCCATCTCGCCCTCACACGTGCTTCTCGAGCGCGTTTTCATGGCTGTAGAAAAGACGCAATGAGGTTTGACAGAGCAGTAAGTACATTCAAGGATCAAACACGGAATGTTTGCCTGTTTGGCAGCACAACGGATACCGCGAACGTTGCTTGAATGTACTTAGGGACGCCATGGAGGCACGGAATGGCGTCCGGGAACTCGCGCAATCCCGCTCGCTCTCCAGACGTTACCTTGCGGCTTGTCTGTAATGAATATGCATCAACAGAAGAATAGTTCATATGCCATGATGCGGGTCAACGGATAGCCGCGTGGGTCGATGGGGTCGCGTGGGATGGGAGAAACCGCATCCCTACCTGCAATGGAAAGCCGAAAGGGTCAATCCCGTCACGCGGGATCTGCGTTTTTCCACCAGCCCTCCTGGCCTCGATAACAGGTAGGGGATGCGGTTTCTCTCAATACCGTTCAAATAAGTGCAATGGAGGTCTGCGTTTGGCTCACACGAATGAGCCTTGCAGGCCCCAAGACAAGACCAATTGCACTTTATAGAGAACCTTCTCGTGCAATCTCTCTGAGCTCAGATTCTCCTTATTTGAACGGTATTGCGGTTTCTCCCATCCCACGCGACTTTCATTCGGAACGGTGCGCCTGCGGCGCATGACGCTTAGGTTGATGCATCTTGCCCGCTTCTTTCTGCCGGACTGGTTTATTCTTGGTTGGTTGCCCCGCTCCCTCGTCGATGGTGGTCATCGCTTTATTCCCTCCCTCAAACTATAACTTGACAAACGGAACATTGATCCGTATAATGTGAATCGGAACATTGTTCCGATTCACATTATACCATACGCGAAATAGCTGGAAGGAAAAATTTTCTATGAACGAATCAGACATGGCGGGAACGTCCGTGGCCGTGAGTGTGCCCACTCCAGTGGTCTCGGTGAAGCCGGTCGTGCTATCAGCCCCGGGCCGTGGTGCGGATCTGCATGTGCGAGTGTCTGCGCCCAACCTCGGGCGCAAATTGCCTCTTATTGTTTTCTCGCACGGCTTTGGCTTGTCGTTGGACGACTACAGTCCATTGGTCGACTTCTGGGCCGCTCACGGCTTCGTGGTTATGCAACCCACCCATCTCGACTCGAGGACGCTGAGCCTTCCTCCTGATGATCCCCGTACACCACTGATCTGGCGTTTCCGCGTCGAGGACCTGAAGCGTATCCTCGACCAGCTTGATCTCCTTGAAGCTTCCGTTCCTGGCCTCAGTGGACGCCTCGATCGCAGCCGCATCGCCGTAGCCGGACATTCCTGGGGCGGCCAGACGGCGAGCATGCTGCTGGGCGCGCGTGTCCTCGATCCCTCGGGCGGAACGGAAGAGGACATGTCCGACTCGCGCATCAAAGCGGGTGTCCTGCTCGCCACTCCTGGCCTGGGTGGAGCTGACCTGACTCCATTCGCAGCCGAGAACTTCCCTTTTATGAACCCGAGCTTCGCGGACATGACCACGCCAGCCCTCGTGGTCGCGGGGGATCGAGACCAGTCCCTCCTGTCCGTTCGGGGGCCGGACTGGTTTACTGACCCATACTTCTTGAGTCCAGGCCGCAAGAGCCTCCTTACTCTGTTCGGGGCAGAACACTCACTTGGCGGAATCCATGGATACAATGCTACGGGCACGACGGACGAGAACCCCGAACGAGTCGCCCTGATCCAGCGGCTCACGTGGGCTTACCTTCGCAATGCGTTTGACCCTGAGGATTCCAACTGGTCGGCAGCGCGCACGGCTTTGATGGAGAGTCCCAATCCACTGGGTCGAATTGAAGCCAGGTGAAGCTCTCAGAAAGCACACAGCACGCCCCTCACCGCTGTCGAGCCGATGAGGGGCGTGCTGTGTGCTTTCTGATCAATTCGGTCGCGGACAACCTCCGAAACCGGTTACTGTTTTTGAGTCATGCTTGACTAATATGCATCAACCGAAGCATGATTCAGATGCCATGGTACAGGTCAATGGATGCCCACGAGGGGTGATGAGATCGCATTTTCTCCCATCCCACGCGACCCCCACCGACCCTCTCGCCTTCCCGCAGAGGTAGGGGATGCGGTTAATCCCATCCCACGCGACCCCCACCGACCCTCTTGCACGTCCACGAATCCTTTCCGCCATCAATCGATTGAGACGGGTGGTCAAACCGAACCATTCTTAGGTTGATGCGTATTGCATCAGATCTTGACATATCTACCATTCGTTGTGTATAACTAAGTCATACGTATGACTCTCTGAGCCGAGGAAAAAATTGCATGCCGGATGACACTGAACGCAACGGGCACACTCCTGATAGCGAGCCGCTTTCTCTTCCGACGAGCGTTGATGTGGCGCATCGTGCGGGCGTTTCGCAGTCAGCCGTTTCGCTTGTGTTTGGCGGGAAAGCTGCCGGTCGGGTAGGAAAACGGACGCAAGAAGCAATTCTCCAGGCGGCTCACGAGCTGGGCTATCGTCCCAACAGTGCGGCTCGTACGCTGCGCTCCGGGCGCTCACGCCTCATCGCGCTGGCTATCCCTGATATAAGCAATCCTTATTTTGCCTCTGTCCTTCAGGGGGCCGCGCAGGCGGCGCGCACCTATGGCTATTCTGTGGTCCTGGCACAGATTCGCGACGAGCAAGATTGGCAGCACATGATCCTGGATGCGCTCACATCCCGAACCGTAGATGGCTTCCTGCTCTGTGAGGTCCCGCTGCCACCAGAAAGCGAACAAACGGTTCTACAGGGCAAGGCTGTGGCGGTCAATGTCAACAGCCCTTTACTGTCATCTCTACAACTGGATGTCACGGCGGGTATGCAGGCGGCGATGACGCATCTCTTGCGCCTGGGGCATACGAAGATCGCTCATCTGGCAGCCGCTGTGGATGCCGAGACCTTTCGCCTGCGCCACCATGCTTATCGAGAGGCTTTGCGGCAGGCCGGCATCCCGTTCACGCGCGATTATCAGGCACAAGCGCCCTTCATCATCTCTGACGCGTATCTGGCGGCTCGTCAGGTATTGGCGTGTTCTGATCCGCCTACTGCGTTCATCTGTGATAGCGACGTGCTGGCGGTTGGCGTATACAAAGCGGCGAAAGATCTCCAGTATACTATTCCGCGCGATATATCTGTCGCCAGTTTCGATGATAGCGTCATCGCACGCATTCTTGACCCTGAATTGACAACCGTAGCGATCCCTGCCAGGGCCATTGGTGAGCAAGCTTTTCTGCATCTGCTACGGGTGCTGGAAGAGGATCACGTTCCTGCTCAGATCACGGTTCCGCTCGAACTGGTGATCCGGGCTTCTACTACTGAAAGCTGTGCGAGACCTCATAAGATGGAGAAATGAAGCATGTCTTATCATCTTTTAATTGATGCGGATGATACTCTTTGGGAAAACAATATCTACTTTGAGCAGGCTACCCATGCGTTTATTACGTTCCTCGATCATTCCCAGCTCTCTCACAAAGAGGTCCGAGCCGTGCTCAATGAGGTGCAACGGTTTATGGGCTACGGATCGGTGAATTTTACTCGTAGCCTGATCGCAACCTATCGCCGCCTTGCCGAAAAAGATGTGCAGGATGAAGAGATCCAGCAGATTCATCAGTTCGGCGAACAGGTTCGCTCTCATCCTTTGCAATTCCTCGCTGGCGTTCAGGAGACGCTCGATTATTTGTCGTCTCGACATAACCTTGTCCTGCTGACGAAGGGTGATCTCGAAGAACAAAAACTCAAAGTCGAACGCTCAGGAATCGAACAGCGTTTCCGGCAGGTGCTTATTGTGCAAGAAAAAGATGTGACGACCTATCATCGTGTTGTTAAAGAGCTACAGGCCGATCCGAAGCAGATGTGGATGATTGGCAATTCTCCTCGCTCTGATATCAATCCTGCTCTGGCGGCCAGCCTCAATGCCGTCTATATTCCACACCCTCACACCTGGAGCTTAGAGCATGAAGAGATTCAGAACGCTGGCGATGGACAGTTATTGACGTTATCAACTTTTACTGAACTGCGTGCCCATTTTTAAATGATACGCTCATTTGTATCAGAAACGAAAAGAGGAAGAGATATGGCTGATCTGCCCGCACATCCCACGTTGCCAGAATTACAGCAGTATATGGATGAGATCTGTAAAGAGCGAGGTTGGACAAAAGATAGCTATGCGGAAAAGTTTTTGTTATTTACTGAGGAAGTTGGCGAACTCGCGAAGGCGATCCGCAAAACACAGGGACTTTACCAGGAACAGGCCCGCCAGAAGCATCTCCCACTTGAAGAAGAGTTTGCTGACGTGTTGAGCTATCTGCTCGATTTAGCCAACTGCTTTCACGTTGATCTGGAAACCGCCTTCCGCGAGAAAGAGCAGGTCAATAGCACCAGAACCTGGCATTGATTGTATCCCCATCCCCCGTAGAGGCGCGGTTTATCTGCGCCTACTATGTTGCGTTTCCCCACCGACCCTCTTGCCCTCAATAACAGGTAGGGGATGCGTTTTATACCATCCCATGCGCTCCCCTCGTTATTCATGCTATTTTCTTATCGCGTGCTTTCCATATACTCCACCTGCATCAGATCCACCTGTTTATGCCCCGATAACTGTCCGCTATAAGCCGCGAGATACGTTCCTGAGGTCGGCGCAACGTCAAAGTAATCGCGTCCGGTCGCAATCGTTACGTAACTCAGGCCAACCCGTCGATCGTGTGTCGGGTCAAAAGGCACCGCCAGCGCGATATCTGCCTGCTGCCCTGGCACAAGCACCTCTACCCAGGCATGCGTTCCCCCTTCTCCCAGCATATGCCCGGAGACATAACGTGCAGGTAACTGGCAGAGACGACAGAGCGCCAGCATACAATGCGCATAGTCCTGACATACCCCTTTGCCCAGACGCCACGCCTCCGCCGCTGTTGTGTGGATATCGGTGACATTGGACTCATATCGCACATGCTGATAGACCCGGTGCATAATGCGCTCAGCCAGCGCCAGTCCCTGTTTCCCTTCAGCCAGAAGCATACTGGCAACATGACGCAGCGTTTCGTCGGGTTGTGTGAGTGTCGAAGGCTCTGCCATGCGTGGATCGGTCAGCCATCTGGAGGAGAGGAGATTTTCCTGGTTCTGTGCCCCACGCTCAACCAGAATCCATGCGTCAAAGTCAATGTAACGCTCAATATGCGGCACAAAAATGCTAATCTCGTTATTGCCAGATTCATCCAGTTGATAGGTGGTCTCCGCTTTTTCTGCCGAAACTGCAAAACGGAATGCGATACGCATCTGATCCCCATAGCGCTCCGGAGGAAGAATCACTAAGTGTTGTCTCAACTGCGAGATCGGACCTGGATAGTCATAACGCAAATGCTGGTGAATAAGATAACGACTTCGCTGTACCCGCGACCATTCCACACCACTATAATCAAACAAGCGACCGGCTCCAATCGCCGTTTCAAGCTCGTTCAAGGTTCGTTGCATAACCGGGGTGTCCTCTCTTGTAGGGATAGGGTTGATCTCTGCCCGGGCAGGATTTATTTCTGCCCGGGTAAGCTTTATTTCTGCTCGAGCCAGGGGTTGTTTCTGTCCGAGCAACGGTGTATTTCTGCTCCTACCCCTATTTCCCCTCATTCTCAGCAACCAGAGCCGTCTCAGCCGTTGCCTCGTCAGCCCATACGGTCATTTGCTGCAAATAAGGTGCGCCATAGGACGTGACCATGGCGACGTCCAGTGCATCTCGTCCACGCCCGATCAACACACGACCGAGGCGCGGGGCATTATTGCGTGGATCAAAGGTCCACCAGCGACCACTGAGATATACTTCCATCCAGGCGCAAAAGTCCATCGGGTCCGCTGGCGGCGGAACCTCGATATCTGGAATATACCCAAAAACATAACGTGTCGGTATATTCATAGCACGACAAAACGTGATTGCCAGATGCGTAAAATCCCGGCATACTCCCACTTTTTGCTCATAGATATCGAGCGCTGTGGTAATCGAGGTGCTCGATCCATACTGAAAGCGAATGTTCGTATGGACCCAGTCACAAATCGCCTGGACACGCGCCCAGCCCGGTTGGCTATTCCCAAAAAGCTGCCAGGCGGTATCTGAAAGCCTGTCGGAGAGGCAGAAGCGGCTTGGCATCGTATAAATCAGTACGTCATCGGGGAGATCCTCAACCGGATGTTGTACGGCTTCTAAAGCCACTTCATCGGGCGTATCTGCCACCTGTACCAGGGCATCGTAGCGCAAAACGTGCTCGCCAGGAGCCAGCAGAAATCTCTTGCAGAGATTCCCATAGAGATCGTAGTAGCTATGCATCGCCAGATCCGGCGTGTTTTGCCACTCTTCACGAACAATCTTCTGGAAATCTTCTTTATACGGTTCAACCTGCATGATCGCTGGCGTCGGCCATGTTACTTCATAACGAAATTCACATCCTACTCGAATGTGCATAGCTGTTTCCCTTCCCTGCTGTGAAGATCGTTCCATATGAGTGAATGAGCATCGGGTAGTTACCCATGCCGTACGCTTATTATAAGCTATATGTGGGGAACACGCCATATCTTTACTGGTTCCCTCCTGATAGGCGTTTCCAGCACTTCAAATGAGCTTGACAATTTGACTCCTTGCTAGGTATGATAAAAGAAGTTAGTATCTTTTCAGCAAAGAATGCTCATGGCTATGACGCCTCACATACCACCGTGTGAGGTTTTTGTGTTTTTGTTCCTCTTTTCTGCCTGGAGTACGATTTATGCTACGATCCGATGCACAAGGACAGTTTACTTTGCCACCTCCATTCTCCAGCTATTATCTCGATGCCGCATACGATGAGATGTTTGACGAGCAAGGGAAAACCCGTCCTCCATACCAGGAGCTGTTTCATCGCTTGCTGGAGATGCCCTCAGAGATGCTTGAGCAACGCCAGCAAGCCGCAGATATGGCTTTTCTCAATCAGGGTATCACCTTTACCGTCTATGGCTCTGGTGAGGGGACAGAACGCATCTGGCCGTATGACTTGCTTCCTCGTATTATCACCAGTGCGGAGTGGGCAACGATCGAACGTGGTCTCACACAGCGCATTACTGCCCTCAATCTCTTTCTGAAAGATATTTATCACGATGAGCACATCCTCAATGACGGTGTTGTTCCACGCTCGCTTATCTACAGTTGTCGGCACTTTCGCCGTGAGATGCGTGGTTTGTCTGTACCTCATGATGTGTATGTGGCGATTGTCGGGACCGATCTGATCCGCCTGCCCGATGGCTCTTTTGCTGTGCTCGAAGATAATCTGCGCGTTCCCAGCGGTGTCTCGTACATGCTGACGAATCGCGAGGTGATGAAGCGCATCTTTCCCTCTTTATTTGCCAGCTACGATATCCGTTCCATTGATCACTACGGACAGGAATTATTGAATACTCTCACCTCGCTTGCTCCCGCTGGCCGTACTGATCCCACGATTGTGCTGTTAACTCCTGGCGTCTATAACTCGGCATATTTTGAGCATACCTATCTGGCTCGGCAGATGGGCGTCGAACTGGTCGAGGGGCGCGATCTTATTGTCCACAACAATATTGTCTATATGCGTACGACTGGTGGCCTTACTCGTGTCGACGTTATCTACCGCCGCGTCGATGATGACTATCTGGACCCACTCGCCTTTCATCCTCAATCGTCTCTGGGCGTCCCCGGCCTCTTAAATGCCTATCGTGCAGGCAATGTGGCTCTGGCCAATGCGATTGGTACGGGCGTTGCCGATGATAAAGCGCTCTACGCCTATGTCCCGGCCATCATTCGCTATTATTTGAATGAGGAGCCGATTCTGCCTAATATTGAAACCTATCTGCTTTCCGATGAATCTCAGATGCGTTATGTGCTTGAGAACCTGGATTCTCTCGTGGTCAAGGCCGTCGGTGAGTCGGGAGGATATGGTATGCTGATAGGTCCCTATAGCACTGCTACGCAACGTGAGGAGTTTCGCCAGCGTGTTCTGGCCGATCCTCGCAACTATATCGCGCAGCCTACCATTGCACTTTCCCGCGCCCCCTGTTTTCTCGAAAGACAGATTGAGCCGCGCCATGTCGATCTGCGTCCTTTTGTTCTCTACGGTGGCGATCAAGTGACTGTGGTTCCTGGTGGCCTGACGCGTGTTGCTCTGAAGCGTGGCTCGCTTGTCGTCAATTCATCGCAGGGGGGGGGCAGTAAGGACACGTGGGTCCTGAACGATTATGACTCATCGACCCCACCCTTGTAGAGTCGCAGCTTGTCTGCGACCGGGGCGACGACGAGGTGGGAGGTGCCCGCCTCCGGTCGCAGACAAACTGCGACTCTACGGATTTGACAGGGGATTCCCCTTATTTCCGTGACATTGCCCCCGGGGGGAGAATACACACGAAAAACGAACAGATCAAGTGTTTTTGCACCAGGGAGGATATATGCTTTCGCGGGTTGCCGATAATCTCTACTGGATGAGCCGCTACCTGGAGCGTGCCGAACATATAGCGCGCCTCATCGATGTCAATTTGCAGCAGATGCTCGATCAGAGCCCTGAATATACCAACCAGCGCTGGCAGCTGTTACGCGCATGCTTGAGTTTGCCCGTTGCCAGCGAGGGACAGGTTGACGACGCCTATAGCATGACGCAGAGGCTCACCTTTGATACTACCCTGCCCATCTCTATTGTCTCCTGCATTGATTCTGCGCGTGAGAATGCGCGCCAGGTACGCGAGCAGATCAGTTCTGAGATATGGGAGCATGTCAATCGACTCTATCTGGAAATCAAACGTACGACGATTGAGGAGATGTGGTATACGGAGCCGCACGCGTTTCTTACCAGTGTCAAAGAAGGCGCACAGTTTATTCAAGGGCTGACTGATGCGACGATGAACCATAGCGAAGGCTGGCATTTTATACGCCTGGGACGTGCTATTGAACGCTCTGTTGGTACCGCTACTCTTCTTGATGTGTATACCAGGGCCTTTCTGCATGCAAATGCCGCGAACCCTTCCGATGCACAGGGACACACGCAATATCTTAGCTGGGTCGGCCTGCTACGCGCCTGCGCTGCCTTTGAGGCTTATTGTAAGGTCTATACGGCCAACATTCAGCCTGCGCATATCATAGAATTTCTTCTCTTTAATGCGGAGTCGCCTCGTGCCATCCGTTTTTCTGCGGTGATGATCCAGAACGCGTTGCAATCTATCGCCAGGGCTACGAATACGCGCACCAACAAAGTCGAGCGTATCGCCGGTCGCCTGTGTTCAATGCTTGAGTACGACCAGATCGAAGAGGCGATGTATGATATGCATGCGTATCTGGAAAATATTCAGCGTCAGTACACCCAAATCCATAATGTGATAGGCCAGACCTATGTGTCCTATCCTATTGATGCTGCCCTGATCGCACGAGGTACTGCATAACTCCTGCGCGCTTCACCTGCAATGTATCGACGCGAAACTATTGTCAAGAGATGAGGAAGCCATGTATTACACCGTGCGCCATGTCACGCGTTTTCGTTATAGTGCGCCTATTGCTGAAAGTATCATGGAAGTGCGCATCCAGCCGCGTAGTGAGGGCTTGCAGCGCTGTCTCGATTTTCGCCTGTCTACCAGTCCGAAGGCGCAAATTATGAGCTATCGCGATGCGCTCAGTAATCGCGTTCACCACTTCGATGTCCCAAATCGCCATACCCATCTGACTATCACCGCTGAATCTATTGTTGAGGTGACTCCCTTTCCGTCCTTGCCCGAGGCGCTCGCTCCTTCTGCCTGGGATACGCTGGATGCATTAACCGCTGATGATCGCTACTGGGATATGCTCAAGCCGAGCCATTTTATACAACCGAGCAAACTGCTTGACGATCTCATTGCGGAACTGGATATCAAACGCCGCGATGACCCTTTAACGCTGCTTAGTGAGATCAGCAAGGCTATCTATGAAAACTTTGAATATGCCAAACAAAATACCAGGGTCGATTCTCCCATTGATGATGCACTGAGCATCCGGCGCGGCGTCTGTCAGGACTTCGCTCATATTATGATTGCCCTGGCGCGTGAGCTCCGTATTCCTTGCCGCTATGTGAGTGGCTACTTATTTCAGCAAGCGGATAAACACGAACGTTCGAGCGATGGCGCCACACATGCCTGGGTGGAGGCGCTATTGCCGGACCTTGGCTGGGTTGGCTTTGATCCTACGAACAATATTCTTGCCCGTGAGCGGCACATTCGCGTTGCGGTTGGGCGCGACTATAGCGATGTGCCCCCCACGCGTGGCACTTTTCGTGGTAAAGCAGAAAGCGAGCTATCGGTTGCCGTGCGCGTCTATCCCACTGAGACGCCACCTCCTAGCGCCGATCTCTCTCTGGAGGCCAAATGGTTACCGGGCATGATAGAAGGATACGAATATGAAGATGGCATGAGCCGCCAGCAACCGCAACAACAGCAACAATGATCTCCGCCTGCGCTCGAACACATATCCGGTTTCCATCATATCAGGGATATGATATACTGAAGGTAATTATTTAGCCCTACAGAATTTTCTGCTCTGGTCGATAGTTTATTATAAGGGTTGTTTATGTGGGCAATTACGCATCCCCGAAAAGGTGCTCTAGTAGCTGCCAGACTCTGAGGTGTTTCCCGCTCTCACATATTCGCCTTATAATCTGAACGTTGTGTAGGATGTGTAGGATATGTAGCTTTTTAGAGAAAAGTTACGTTGCTTTCCATCCAGACTACAAACCACTAGTGTAGGATGTGTAGGATATGTAGCTTTTTGTTGAAAGGCTATGTTGCTTTCCATTCATCCATGCTACTATAGATCAGACGTGTAGGATATGTCGCTTTGCATCCAGACTACAGGCCAATTGTATCGCCTATGTAGGACGTACAGGCGACACCGCAGGCAACCCTTATCAGGTGATTTTGTAGGGGAGGGGCTTGTCTCCTCCCATAGCTCGGCAGCGTTGGAGATTTCTTGTGAGCCAGTATACACACCAGCATATCTGTCTTTACGTTCACGATGGCAGCACACGCGAGTAGCTCAGCACATCGTGAACGTAATCGGACGTGCTCTCCAACCCGGCATGAATGGTGTTTTCCCTCCGCACGTCTCTCGCCTGAGCTGCTCCCCCCTTGCCATCGTTCCAGCATACACAACGACATTTTTGATTTGAAGGAGTGCCGCTCATGTCTACCATTTCGCCAAAACCTGTGTTTTTATATAATACATTAACTCGTCAGAAATCCGAGTTTCGGCCGCTCGATCCGCCTCATGTGCGTATGTACTCCTGCGGCCCTACTGTCTACAAAGATATACACATTGGCAATTTTCGTACGTTTCTGATGACCGATCTGCTCCGTCGTATGCTTGAATATAACGGTTACGATGTCTTTCTGGTGCGCAATATTACCGATGTAGGCCATCTGCAAAATGATACGGAGGAACTTGGCGAGGATAAGCTGGAGTATGAGGCGCGCACGACGGGTCGCTCCGCCTATGAGATTGCCGCTCACTACACCGCGCAATACTTCCATGATGCCGCCGAGGTCAATATTCTTCCGCCTCATCTGAGCCCGAAAGCGACCGATCATATTCCCGAGATGCAGGCTATGACGGAGAAGCTGGTGGAGAAGGGCCTTGCATATGTGGCAAACGGCAACGTCTATTACGATGTCAGTCGTTTCCCCGGCTATGGGGCTCTCTCGGGCAATACGGTCGAGAATCTGCGCGCCGGTGGTCATGGCCGCCAGCAAATGGAGGTGGCCGAGGATAAGGACGCCCCGGAGGATTTCGCGCTCTGGAAGCAGGGCGACTCTTCTCGTCAGATGAACTGGCAGAGTCCCTGGGGACCGGGCTTCCCCGGCTGGCACATCGAGTGCTCTGCCATGGCTACCAAATACCTTGGCGAGCAGTTTGATATCCACACGGGCGGTATCGATCTGACGTTCCCTCACCATGAGGATGAGATTGCGCAAAGCCAGGGGGCCTCCGGGAAACAGCCGGTACAGTACTGGGTCCATGGTGAGTTTCTTGACCTGAGCAATAGTAAAATGTCCCGTTCGGTTGGCAATGTCATTCTGATCAGTACGCTCAAGAAGATGGGCGTCGATCCGCTTGCCTATCGCTACCTGCTATTGACGGCGCATTATCGCACCAAGCTCAATTTCAGCGACGAATCGCTCAACGCAGCACAAAATGCGCTCAATAATCTGCGCTCCGATGTCGCCGAACTGCTCGCTCATGCCGACACCACCAGTCCCTCGACGGACTGGTCTGCGGAAGCCGCACGCACGCGTGAGGCGTTTCATACGGCGATTAATGATGATCTGGAATTGCCGACTGCGCTCAGTATTACCCGTGAACTGGCGCGCAATCAGAAAATAGCGCCCGCTGAGCGCTATCGTCTGCTGCTCGATTTTGACCGCGTTCTTGGTCTGAAACTCGCTGAGGTGCAGCCTAAAGGACCACGCGAGATGAGCGAGGAGGCGCGTGATCTGGTTCGTCAGCGTGACGAGGCGCGTGCCGCTCGCAATTGGAAATTGTCCGACCAGTTGCGCAATCAGTTGCAAGAACTCGGCTTCGAAGTGCGCGATACTCCTAAGGGTACTGAACTGGTCTAATATCGTCCCCGCTTGCCTGTTCTCGCCGTGTTCGGGTCCATTGTGGATGAAGAGCACCTATGAGAACAGGCATGTTCTATCGCATATGTAAAACTCTTCTTTATTTGCAACGTAATTGATAATGGTAAATCTTGTTTGTCGAATTGTATAAAAACGACGGCTATTGGTATGCGCAGGGTTCGACACCTGCGGGTGCCTTTCTTTCCCTCCATCAGTGAAAGTTGATGGTCTCCAGAAAGGATTTTTATGGCATCCTGGTGGCAAAAATCTCTACTTGCGGCAGCCGGTCTGGCGGGTCTGACCGTGGGCAGCTATTATACGCTCACGCAACGCCCTCTTCCACAGAAAAGTGGTCGGTTGTACCTGGCTGGTCTGCATGAATCCGTTGAAATTATCACTGATCGCTATGGTGTTCCTCATATCTACGCCCGTAATGAGGATGATCTCTATTTTGCTCAGGGCTACATGCATGCACAGGATCGTCTCTGGCAGTTGGAAATGAATCGACGTCTCGGTTCTGGTCGCCTCTCTGAGATCTTTGGCGAGATTGCCCTGGAGACTGACCGCTTTTGTCGTCGCCTGGGCATGCATCGCTCGGCAGCCGAGGAGGTCGAGCGTCTCTCTCCGCATAATAAACGCGTCCTCGAGGCCTATGCTCGGGGCATCAATACATTTATCACGCATAATTCGCATCGGTTGCCTGTTGAATTTACGCTTTTGCGCTTCCGCCCTGCCCCCTGGAAGGTCGCCGATACGTTGCAGTGGGGGAAGATGATGGGCTGGAATCTGGGCGGGAACTGGGAAACTGAGGTCATTCGTGCTCGCCTGATCGCAAAGTTAGGTGCAGAACGTGCCTCGCACCTGGAAGCTGGATATGATCCTGCTCATCCCCTGATCATTCCACCGGGAGTGGCTTATCAGGGCATCAATAGCGGTCTGCTGGAACAGTATCATCAGATTCAAGACCTGAGCGGCTTTAGCATGTTTGGTGGCAGCAATAACTGGGTAGTCGATGGTACGATGACGACCACTGGTAGCCCTATTCTCTGCAATGATCCGCACCTGGGTCAGGCAATCCCTTCGATCTGGTATGAGTGCCATCTCGTTGCCGGTGATATTGATGTGGTTGGAGCCAGTTTTGCCGGTAGCCCCGGCATCATTATCGGGCATAATCAAGAGATCGCCTGGGGCGTGACGAATGCCGTCTCCGATGTGCAGGATCTTTACATCGAAAAATTTCACCCCGATGATCCCAATCTCTATGAGTTCCAGGGCCAGTGGCTGGAGGCTACATTCATTCGCGAAGAGATTGCTGTGAAGGGACGCAAAGCGCCAGTCATCGAAGAGGTTCGCGTCACGCGCCACGGCCCCATTCTGACTAATCTCTCTGCGCAATCCACTGAAGTACCTCTTGCACTCCGCTGGACTGGTCTGGAGAGTTCTACTATTATCAGTTCGGTGCAGAAGTTAAATCGTGCCAGCAACTGGCATGAGTTCCGTGATGCGCTGCGTGATTGGGATGTCCCTGCACAAAATTTTGTCTATGCGGACAACAGCGGCAATATTGGCTATATTATGGCCGGAGCTATTCCTGTACGGGCTAAAGGCCAGGCATTGCTCCCCTCTCCCGGGTGGACTGGTGAGTATGAGTGGACCGGTCTGATCCCCTTCGATGAGCTTCCTCAGACCTATAACCCCACCCAGCATTTTATCGTGACGGCCAATAATCGCGTTGTTGATGACGATTATCCCTACTATATTACGAACGAATGGCTCAATGGCTACCGGGCCCAGCGTATCCGCGATCTGCTCACAACAAAAGGGAAGCTTTCTCCTCACGATATGGCGCTGATTCAAAGCGATCAGTATTCCCTTCCAGCGGAAGCGATTGTTCCCTTCTTGCTCGAAGTCGAGCCTCGTACGGCGCTAGAGCGGCAGGCTCAGAATGTGCTGCGCGTCTGGGATTATGTGCTGGCACCAGAAAGTGTGGGGGCCAGTTTGTATAGCCTGTGTTTGCGCAAACTGGAAATTATTGTGCTTGGCACTCTGCTTGGGGACGATGACTCGCTGCTCAAAAATTATCTCGGCGTGGGCGCGACTATTCTGGCTAACTCGAATGGCTATTTTAGCCGCAGTACGCCGCTGCTGATACGTCTGCTACAAGCTCAGGATGAGACCTGGTTCGCTCAATCGACTATTGCAAATGGTCCCCATACCTGGCAAGAGGCATTACAGATGGTTTTCCAGGGAGTAGTCTCCGAACTACAAGAACGCTTTGGCAATGATATTCTGAGCTGGCAGTATGGACGCATTCACCGCATGACCTATAATCATCCTCTTGGATCGCTCAAGGTGTTTGAAAAGTTTTTCAATCGCGGCCCTTATCCCACCGGTGGAGATACTGATACGGTCAATATGGGGGCCGCCCTGCCCAATAATCCGGAAGTGGTTACCACCGTGCCATCGTTCCGCCAGATAGTGGACCTTGCGCACCTGGAAAAATCCGTTTCGGTCCATTCTCCCGGCCAATCAGGCCAGCCGACGAGCCCGCACTTTGACGATTTTATTCCGCTCTGGCGTAGCGTGCGTTATCACCCTATGCTTTTTGTTCGCGAACTCATTGACGAGGCGGCAGAGGATCGACTCTTCCTCTCTCCGCAATAATGTTGCGTTCGCAGGAAAAACACATCCTACCTGTGCATTTTTCAATATTCGAAAGGAAACTTTACAAAATTCTGAAATTTTTTTGAAATTTGAGCAGTACACTAAGGACATGCGAAGTATTGAGTGGGTCACAGGCTCTGCGGCGCATGCTTAGAGGCTTGTATACGCGAACAAGCCTCATTTTTTTCCCCTTTTGTATGCTTGCTCATTTCAATAACCCCATTGTTCACCTCGTTATTCTGCACATCCACCAATGAAAATAGCCAGTATCTGTAACTTGCTAACGAACTTACATTTAGCTTGATAAAACAATGACATTTACGGTCATCAAGAAATTTATTCATGATCATTTAATTTGGGCAGAGTATAAAAGTCGAAAACATCGCGCACTGAATCGCTACAAGATTTTGCAGTGTTTATTATGTATTCGCCAGCTATAGAGGAGCAGTCATGGTTTCGCAAAAGCAATTCTCTCATTCAGAAACCTCTTCCTGGGTGATGTTACCGCTTCGTCTCTTCCTGGGGGTGACTTTTGTATATGCTGGAATTCAGAAATTTACTGATCCACAATTTTTACAACCTGGCACACCCGGCTATATTGGAAAACAACTGGTAGCCTTTGCTTCGGGCTCGCCATTACATACATTTTTATTACAATTCGCCGCACCACATGCTCTCTTTTTCGGTTTTCTTGTTGCCTATGGTGAGATCGCTATTGGGCTGGGTACGTTGTTCGGGGTTCTGCTACGTCCAGCGGCTTTTTTTGGCATTCTGATCAATTGTATGTTCTTCCTGAGTGCAACCTGGCGTGTCTATCCTTTCTTCTATAGTTCAGATATCGTTTTTGTCTTCTGCTGGTTGACGCTTTTACTCAATGGTCCTGGCAATACTGGCTTGCCCACTTTCGATGAGTTTCTGGCTATTGCTCTGGTGCAATATGCGCAGCCACAGCGTCAACTTGCGCGTGCACGCTCCCTCTCCTTTCTGCTTGGTGTGCCACCATTTCTGACCCTGCCAGATGCTACATCTACCCAGACGGTCAAACAACGTAAAATCCTTCAACGTGGTACGCAGGCCCGGCGCAGTTTTTTATTCGGGATGCTTGGTGGAGGTACTGCGATGTTTGCGATCCTGGGCATAATTTACACATTCTCGAGGCGGCTCGAACCTGCTTCTCAACCTGAAACAACGGAGCCATCGACGGCTGCATCTGCTCTTGTAACTCCGCCTACCGATGCAACTCCCACCGCAACACCCACTTCTGGCGGCACCAGTTCGGCTATTGCCCAGATCAGTGCTATCCCTCGCAATAGCGCAGTGGCCTTCACGCTTCCCTCAAGTGGCGATCCCGGGGTGCTGATTCATACACAGGGTGATAAATTTGTTGCTTTTGATGCAATCTGCACGCATTCAGGTTGTCAGGTAGCCTATGATCCCTCCATTCAACTCCTGGCCTGCCCCTGTCATGGCGCTGAGTTTGACCCGGATCATCAGGCTACACCAGTACAGGGTCCCGCCCTGACACCTCTGGCACCGGTGGCGATTCATATTGATAGCGCCACCGGTGCAATTACATTGCAATAGCTCTTTTTATCAATGTGCAAGCATGGCTATTGTTGATAAGGGACGAGATCCTGGTATCCAGGCAACGCTCTATGCCTGGATGCTTCTTTGTCCACTATTACGTATTGAATAGTACTCACGAGAAAGAGAAGAAGGTTATTGTGACCTGCCATTTGTCTTCAATCCTTCCCTTCGAAGCGCTCAACGTTTAGAATAGGCAGGTATATATGTTTTTACATAGCATAGGATAAAAAATTCTCGAGGAAAGTTACTTGACAAGGTGATAACAAAACGCTATACTGAGAATATAGCAGATAGTTATGAGAGGTCGAAGATGAATTTAGCGGAGAAAATCAAACATTTGCGCGAAGTCGAAGGTGAGCTTCGTGGTCTGGGTCGTCCGATGACGCAGATGGAGGTCGTCAAAGCGATGCAGGAGGAACTGGGAAAAAGTATCAGTCAGGCCTATCTCTCTCAATTGGAGGGGGCAAAGCGGCCTCATCTGACTGCATCCAGCCGCGAATTGCTCTCTCGCTTTTTCAAGGTTCACCCCGGCTATCTCGTGAGCGACCCTCCAGATTTTAGTACTGATCTCTTAACCGAGATGGATAGTGATGAAGATCGCTTACATACCTGGCTTCTTGCTAATGCCGCAGAATGGCAAGCTGAGCCTGCGTTGTCTGATCTTTTACAACGGCTAGCTGAAACTGACGCGCCACTACGTTACATCAAGTCGTTTCAGCGTCTGCTTGATTTAACCGCCTCCGAACTGGAGGCCGTTGTTGAAGCTATTACTCATCATCGTGCGGAAGCTTCGAAACTATAGTCATATTGTAAAAGACATTGTAATTTTTTTCCCCTTTCGCGTCTATATATCTGGATCTAGCCGTTTTTTCTCAGGTACTCAGTCGTGGCTGATCTCTCATCAGGATCGATATATCTCTGATGCTATTCTATTCAGGTAAGTAAGAAAGGGCGTAGAAGGCCATGAATCAGGGGCAGGATCAATCTGGATCTTTGTTAGCAGATGGAGCTATGCAGCCGCGCAATGGATTTTTGCTGCGTCATCCGCTGCTGACTCCTTTGCTCTTCTTGAGTGGCGCTGCGCTTTTCGGTATTGCCAGCGGTTTTACGGACACGCTTTTCCCTGTACTGGCATTCTTTGGAGTGCCAGCTCTCCCTTTTTGTATATCGCTGGCATCTGTCCTGGGTCTATCCGGTATCCTGATCTGCATTATTCATATGGTTGAGTACTTTGATCGGTATTGCTTCAAGATTGCATTGTATCCGAAATCAAAGGAGCATAGTTATGTTAGCAACTGATTCACTATCTCTCCTGTTCATCGGGTGCTTTTTGTTCGGGCTGTTTTTCTTTATTGGCGCAGCTCTGTTAGGACAATTCCACCATGGTGGGATAGGTCATGCAGGAGGACATGGTGTCGCTCATCATATGCATGTGGGTGATATCCATGCACAGCATGCAGGTGCGCAGGCTCACGGTCCTCAGCATGTGCAGGCAGGGACCCAGGGAGCAGGGAGAGATGCACCACAAACTTCAGCACAAATCTCGCTCTTTGACATCTTCAATCCAACCTCAATTGTATTGTTTGTGCTGGGCTTTGGCTTTTTCGGGTACGTCTTTCATAACACCACGCAGTTAGCCTTACCTTTCTCTCTTGTGTTGGCGGCGCTGGGAGGCTTGCTCGTCGCTTTCCTGTTACTCTTGTTATTGAGTAAGGTGTTTGGGAATAGTGAAGGTTCCACAATTCAAGATGTCTCTGATCGCACCGGCCTTCTTGGTAAGGTCAGTCTCACTATTCCTGAAAATGATCTCGGGGAGATTCTCTATCTCTCTCCAGGCGGTATGCGCAAGAGTATCCCGGCGCGCAGTATCGATGGCCGACGCCTGGAACGTGATCAGGAAGTGGTGGTGGTCAATTATCAGCGTGGAGTTGCTGAGGTCGATACCTGGGATCATTTTGTGAACCAGGAAGAGCTTGGTATCTCTCAATCCGCATCCTCTCTCGATGATTTAGCTACGTTACGTGCCCTCCTTGAAGATTCTGATCATTCTAATACGGAATATGCTCTGCGCAATGATGTGCCAAAGGAGTAAATGATTATGGATTCCGCTCTCTTAATATGGGGTATAGGTGCTGTTGCTCTTGTTGTTGTTGTCTTTGTTATTCTACGTGTTGCGGCTGGTTTCCTGCGAAAGGTTGGTCCAAACCAGGCTTTGATTGTGTATGGCGCTCGTGGTACGCATGTGATCACTGGTGGCTCAAAGTTTGTGATCCCTATGTACGAGCGCTCCCAGGAATTCTCTCTCGAGCTGATGTCTTTTGACGTTGCTCCACGTCAGGTTCTTTATACCACTCAGGGTGTGGCTGTGAATGTCGAAGCGGTCACGCAGATTAAAGTCCGCTCCGATCAGGAGAGTATCCGCACGGCGGCTGAGCAGTTTCTCAGCAAAACCCAGAACGATCGTGAGAATCTGATTCGTCTGGTCATGGAGGGCCATTTGCGCGGTATCGTTGGCCAGTTGACAGTTGAAGATCTGGTCAAAGATCCTGAAAGCGTCGGCGGCAAGATGCTACGTACCGTGACCCCTGATATGAACAAGATGGGTCTTGAGGTCATCTCTTTCACGATTAAAGATGTGCGCGACGAGAATGACTACATCACGAATATGGGGCGCCCACAGATTGTGCAGATCCGCAAACAGGCTGATATCGCTGCTGCTCTGGCCCAACGTGATACGCAGATCCAGCAGTCACAGGCCTCGCGTGAAGCTGCTGTTGCTCGTTCCCTCGCCGATCAAGAGCGTGTGAAGGCTGAAACGGAGTCGCAGGCTCTCCAGGCCCAGTCACAACGTAACCTGGCATTGCGCAAAGCCGAGTTTGACGCTGAAGTCAAGAAACAGCAGGCGACGGCTGACAAAGCCTATGATATCCAGGCGAACGTGACGCAGCAGCAGGTAATCGCCGAGGCTGTACGTGTGACTGAGGTGGAGAAAACCTCGTTGATTAAGGTACAGCAAGCAGAAATCCAGCGCCGTGAACTGGAATTACAGGCGACCATTCAGAAGGCCGCTGAGGCTGAGCGCCGTCGTATTGAAACGGTAGCTGAAGCCGAGCGTCAGCGCCTCATCCTCGAAGCACAGGGTCAGGCGGATGCTGCCAGGACGCGTGGCATGGGCGAAGCTGAGGCCAATCGTGCCAGAGGTCTTGCGGAAGCTGAAGTTGTGCGTGCGAAAGGTCTTGCGGAAGCCGAGGTTATTCGTGCGAAAGGTGAGGCCGAGGCTGATGCGATGAAGGTGAAGGCAGCCGCCTTCCACGAATACAATCAGGCCGCTGTACTCGATAAGCTGCTTACTGGTATGCCTGAGATGGTTCGTGCGATCGCTGAGCCGCTTGGCAAAGTTGATAAAGTGACGATTGTCTCAACCGGCAATAGTGGTGATGGCAATAGTGGTCTGGGAGCCAGCCGCCTTACAGGCGATATCGTGAATATGGTTGCGCAGGTACCTGCTCTCTTCGAGATGCTCAGTGGCACCAGTATCGCTGATCTGTTGAAGCGTGTTCCCGCCCTCTCTAATCAGGATGGCGAGAATGGTACGGCAAATCGTGAGAATGGTACGAATCACACGGTCGATTCGTCTTCCAGCACCCGGTAAGTTATCAGGAACGATGGTTGGTGCTCAATATGAAAGCCTGCCATCGTTCCTTTCATGGCAGATAAGCTCTATCACAGATCTATGGAAGAAGGGATTTTTCCTGCTCTCTCCTAATAACCACTTTGCATAGAAACGATAAAACGGAGACGCATCATGAACTTGTTGGAACGTGTGCTTACCTTACTTCGCGCCAATCTCAACTCCGTCGTTGAAAAGGCCGACGACCCGGAGAAGGCTCTCCGTCAGCTTCAGCTTGATATGCGCAATCAACTTGTCCAGGTAAAAACACAGGTTGCTACCGCTATCGCTGAAGGTCATAAACTACGAAAACGGATTGAGGAGCGCAATAAGGAAGCCGACCTGTGGCTGAAAAAAGCTGAGCAGGCGATCCAACATAATAATGATGACATTGCGCGTGCTGCTTTGACTCGCTATAACGATATGCAAAAGCTGGTGCAACGCTATACACAGCAGCAAAAAGAACAGGAACAACTGGTCACGACGATGCGCAATGCGCTGAGTAAGCTAGAGGCAAAGATCAGTGAGGTCGATACGACGATTGATATTCTTGCCACGCGCAAACGCAATGCGCTTATTCAGCAGCGCGTCTATGAGGCGCTGAATAAGACCGGAGCGCCCAACGAGAAGGAGCGTACGGAGAGGGCGCAGGACACAATTCTGGATGCTGAGGCGCGTGCGCGTGCGCTGGCAGCTCTGGAACAGCCCGATCTTGACGCGCAATTGACGCAAATCTCGCAGGAGCAATTTATCGAGCGCCAGATGCGCGAGATCAGATCCAGGCAGCAGTCCAGGCAGGAACCAGCCCAACTGTCCGAGCGTAACGGTTTACCTTCGTCGCTTACCTCTCCTGAGCCACACTCCAATCAGCCTGCTCACAGGCGCGAACGTCAGAAGCGCGATTCTGGGTCCTCTCCTGACGAGCCACAAACACAGAAAGAGATCAATCTCGACTATCTTAAAAAGCTGCTTAATACTCCCCAGACGGAGCTCTAAGCGATAAAATAATGCGAGGTCACTTGTTGAAAAAGAGAGCAAGGAGCACGATGATAACCAGCGCTATAACCATGCCAACGATGAATGAATAGGTGTTGTTCTCTTTTTGCTCTTTGCTGACCGCTTTTTTGTCTGAATTCTCACTCATGGCTTCTTTAACTTTCCAGGCCCTGTGCTATCCGCGCAAGGCCGCGCTGATGGCATTCTCTATATTGCTGACCACTTCCTGGCTCGAGTTGAGATCGGCTTCTCGTGTTGTAATCAGCAAGAGAAAGACGTTTCTCTCGTCTCCTACCATGCGCAACAATACTCTTTTACGTTGGCTCTGGATGATCAGGTCTTCAAATACATCTCTCTGCTGATAGTCTTGTATTTGCAAGGCATTTTTGAGGAGCACACTATGCTGCCTGCATGCTTGCGAGAGATCCTGATCATCAATTGAGACCTGCGCTATCGGTTGCCCGTCTATGCTGGCAATGGCAGCAGATTCAAATCCTGATATAGCATAACCTAATGTTTGCAATGCTGCAATCAGGGAGGCGTAATTGTATCCTCGTCGTGTGATCCGCTGTGCATTAATTGCTTGCATGGGTTGGCTGACCTGCCCATTATTCATCAGTTGTGCGTTAATAGTTTGCATGGGCTGACTGATTTGCCCGTTATTCATCAATTGTGGATTGATTGTCTGCATGGGCTGACTTACTTGAGAATTGTTATTGAATTGCGCATTGATGGCCTGCATGGGTTGGCTGACCTGGATGTTGTTGTTCAAGGGTGTATTGATGGCCTGCATGGGTTGGCTGATCTGCCCGTTATGCAATGTGAGCGCTTCACTGACGCGCCCGCCTGGTCTTGTTGGTGGGATAAATGTTTGTGAGCTATCTTGCATGGGCAAGCCTTGTTCTGACTCTGCCAGGGGCCAGACGGAAGATGTACGACGGATGGGCCTGGTGTTTGCTGTGGTCGATGATGAATCATGGGTTTCTCTGTTGAGAGGAAGATCGCCTCGTAGTATTTCTTCGGGCATGGGCCATTCTGTGGACGAAGAAGGCGAGAATGGTGTGACTGGTATGTTCGGAAAACTGCCGGAAATGGAGTCAGGTGTAAGCATTGGCATGCCTGAAGAGGTGGGTTGACCTGTTAACCAGGAAGGAAGTTCTACTTTTTGTTCGACCGGAGCCTGTTGCAGGGCAGCAGGTAGCATGGCATCATTCAGATTACGGCTATTCCTTGCCAGACCTGGGAGGATGGCATCCTCTTCGTGCAGTTGATGGGTTACTGCGGGACCTGAGCGTTTTATCTCCGGGATACTGCCAGTTTTTTCCCACCATTCTTTACTTGTTTCGTTGAATTGTGGCTCATTGACAGGTGTTCCCCATTCCTGGGGTTCACCAGGCAGCGCCGTCTCTTCTGCATCCCCTAAAAAGGTAAATGGCCGATCATCTATCTCATCAGTAAAGAAAGGTGAGTTGGTTATTGCTTCTTGCTCACCGGTAAATTGCTGTTTATTCGCATATTTTGTACGATACTGTAATGCCTGAAAGATCAGCCGGGAAAGGGGCTGTGTGACGTTAGAGGTAATATGGTCATTCCAGGGTTGATGAATGACGGTGCCATTTTTATGTGCGGCCAGGGCGAAAAAAGCCTCTTCGCCGCGCAAGATGCCATATTCAGCCCAGATGAGTTCGCCATTCTTGAAACGCAAGATGCCTTGTTCTTCCAGGCCAGTGTTTACGAGCAGAGCGATACTTTTACGGCTCAAGGTGATAATCTGGATGACGTCTAGCAGGTCAAAGGAATCGAGATTTGCCGAGAAGCCAGTTTGTTGTAGCAGGCGGCGTAGCTCTTCTTTGAGGAGATGAATATCAAGAGGTTTTTCCAGATAGCTTGCAGCGCCACTCTCCAGAGCTTGCATGCGTGCGTCACCGGATTCTCCTGCTGCTTCCCCGATCAGGATAATGTGTGTATTGGGACGATGTACTCTTAACCACTGTAAGAGATCGATGCCTTCTGCTCCGGGGGTCTTGAGATCGCTGATCACTACATCATATTCTTCTGACCAGAGAACTCGTACTGCATCCGCTCCACTGAGAACTCCTTGCGCTTCATAGCCATCTTTGCGCAGCGAATTGACAATATTCTGGCTGAGGCTTTCATCGCTCTCAACCACAAAAATGCGCCATACATCAGACATGTTGTTTTTACCACCTGAAACAGTCTGGCCTGCTTCTATCCAGTTATGATCCTTTTGTACATGCTTGTTCTGGCTTCAGCGGGATAGCCTCTTTTTAGCTCACTTTTTTAGTCCAATGCTGAGTGTATCACGATGCTCAGCAGATGGCAAGCAATGTACTCTAAAGAGCTATTTCCCCTCTCCTTTTCTTCTGTTTGTTGGAGGCGACCCTCGCGTGCTATACTCATCATAACAAGTAGCGCGATAGGGAATCACTTCCTGGCACTATTCTGAATACTTATTCTTAGCGAATAACTCATACATACATAGAGAGGTTCACTCATTATGGCCCACGATATTCGGCAAGATTCCTGGAAACAGCTCGCTGGTAAGGAAGCGGCAAGATTAGTACAGGACAATATGCTGGTTGGTCTTGGCACCGGCTCTACGGCGAATTGCTTTATTTTTGCTCTTGCGGAGCGTATCCAGCAGGGCTTGCGCGTAGCCGGTACGGTTTCTTCGTCCCGTGCCTCTCAAGAGCTAGCAGCCAGTCTTGGCATTCCAGTGACGACGCTCGATACCCATCCTGAGCTCGATTTGTACGTGGATGGGGCCGACGAGATTGACCCACAGTTGCAACTGCTCAAGGGCGCGGGTGGCGCTTTGTTGCGTGAGAAGATTGTTGCAACATCCTCGCAGCGCTTTATCGTTATCGCTGACGTCACGAAACAGGTAGATCGTCTGGGAAGCAAGTTCCCGGTCCCGGTCGAGACGGCACCATTTGCGCTCGAGCCGGTTCGCCGTCGTTTGCAAGCATTGGGAACCACGCCTCGTCTTCGCCAGGTTGATGGCAAGACGTTCGTGACCGAGAACGGCAATGTCATCCTCGATTGCGCCTTCGCTGACGGTATTGCCAATCCTGAAGAGCTTGATGCTCGCTTGCATGCGATCGTGGGTGTCGTTGAGACTGGTCTTTTCCTGAATATTGCTGCACAGGTCATTATTGGCGGCCCAGAAGGGATTATTACGCTCCCATAATTCGTGTTTTTTGTCGGGCGCTGTTTATCAGCGCCTGTATCAGCTATTGCCTCAGAAGAACAGTGCTCGTATCAATGCCTTCATCTTATACTATCGACCTGGACAGAGACTTCTGAAGGGTACGCCGCATTCTCCTTTGAAATCGAACAGACTTCCTCCTTCCCAATTGAGATAAGCATAGTAAGATTGCTGCTATCGCCGTTGTATTGTCTCAATACTGCATAGAAGGGGTATTATGCTGTATTCTATCGAGTGAAATGCACTTTTACAAGAACGGTTGTGGGCTCCATAACGTTTGCTGAGAGATTTTTCAGAACAACAGTTCTGCGAGCAAGAAAAGCTCGATAGAAGAACTTTCTGAATAAAGGTGATACAATTTGTAACGAAATGTGTATATATAACGTTAAACAAGCAATGAAGAAGCAAATTGATTGCTGTTGCCCTTGGTAAAACGTCAATAAAATAGCTATACTACACTATGTGAGAGGATTTTTGTTCAGGCTCTAGGCGTTTTTTATTTGCGACCCAACACGTTGCCAAACGAGAGAGGCTCTGAAACCATGCTGAACACGAAGAATCAGCCTCATTCCCGTCGTTCTCTGCTCTTGTCCAGCAGCATTGCTCTTGTGCTTGTTTGCCTGCTTTTCTTTCCACCGAATGCACTTGCTCACCGTTCCAGTACGCCTGCCTTTGCTTCTCAAGATAGTTTTTCGATTGAAGTAGGTTTCGATGACCGCTATCGCGATAATAGCTGGGTACCAGTGCGTATTGCCTTGAAGAATGACGGTCCCGATTTTACTGGTACAGTCTCTCTCAAAGTACAAACATCTGATAGCATTGATATTGTCTCATCACCTTCTACCTATCAAGAGGCGATAAATCTTCCTTCCGGATCGCATAAAGAAGTTACTTTGTATATGCCTCTCTTTTTTGGTTTTCCTGGCAATACCTCGGCGCTGATGGCGTATCTCCAGGATGGTGATGGTCATACAATTGCTTCACGGGTCAGCAAGCCGCGCTCGTTGAATACAGATGATATTCTGATTGGCACGCTTTCCGATCAAGATCTACCGCTCACAACCCTGAACGCACTTCCTCTCTCCGATCCAACTGCTACTATCTATAACTACCATTTGAGCGCTGCGACCATGCCAGCGGTGGCAAATGTTCTCAACAATTTTGATGTTATTCTGCTGGATAATTTTACCTCCAGTAATCTGAGTCCGGCTCAGTTAACCGCACTGCAAAACTGGGTGGCGCGAGGCGGCAACTTGATCCTCGTCGGGGGACCTGAGTGGCGGCGAACGTTGAGCCCTCTCCCGGCAGATCTTTTGCCGGTAAGACTGACAGGATCGAGCATGTTGCCTCCGGGTACTTCACTTCTGCCGCTTGGAGGGCCTTCGAAAGGAGGTCCGCAGGAGTCTCAAAGCAATGATGCCCTTTCATCGGCAGTGCCGGTGAGTACCAGTACGGCCACTTCTGGCGCTTTAACCGTGCTCTCTTCTGATACAGCGCCGCTCATGGTTGAGGCGGCATTGGGGCAGGGACAGATCTGTTACCTCGCCTTTGATCCGACGCTCTCGCCTCTCGTGAACTGGTCCAACACATCCATGCTCTGGAAAGGCGTGCTGTTGCGCACCCTTGGCGACAAAATGATCATGACGAATATCAACTCAGTGGCGTCAAGCTGGCATACTCCCGCCTACTCTTATGGAGGGATGAGCGCACTGCTGCAATCGCTCTTTCCGACCTCTATCATCTCGCCGTGGCTGATACTTGTGCTCTTGTTGAGTTATGCGGTTGTGCTCGGTCCGGCGCGTTTCTTGCTCGTGCGTTTCCTGAAGAAGCGTGATTGGAGCTGGCGTATTACCTTGTGTACCATTCTCCTCTTTTCTGGTCTCAGCTATGGATTGACGATACACCAGAAGGGGAACACAGTGATCAGTAGTAGTATTGCCGTGATGCAGCTTGGGCATCCAGAGGCGAAAACCACGTCGGCGCAGATTACCACCTATATGGATGTCTTTGTTCCCAATCAGGGAAGTTTTCAGGTTCATATGCCAAACTATAGCCTGGTCCAGCCCAACAATGATCCCCAGAGTGGGAGAGCGTCCTCCTCTACGATAATTCGTTCGGGTCAGAATGGGATTGATGTCAACCTGACGAGCGTCAATTCGTGGACCAGCCATGCGCTCATTTCGCAGCATGATCTCCAGGTGCCCGGCGCACTGCTTTCCAACCTGTTTTTGCAGAATAATGTTTTGCAGGGGACAGTGACGAATACGTTGCCTTATGCGCTGAGTGATGCCTATGTGCTGTTCAATAATGATCCTATCCCTCTTGGTCAACTTGCGCCTCACCAGACGCGGCAGATTCGTTACCCGCTGAATGATACCGGCAATTCTCAGGGATTGAGTATTGCGGATCAGATTGCGACCAGCAAAAACGTGCAGTTATCATATAGCCAGACCATCCCTGAACATTCCCCTCAGAATGAAGTACAACGTCACATTATGATCCTCCAGACGTTGAGCGGGGAGAATTGTAGCACGAGTCTCTGTAGCCAACTGATCGCTAATCGGCAATATACCAGCCTCAAACGTCTCTATACGACCTCCAATCAACTTATCAACCGTGACCCATTGTTGCTCTCTGGTGCAGCAGCGACCTTGATAGCCTGGACCAATCCTAGCCCGGAGACGATGGGCAATGTCACGATTAATGGCAATACGTCCACGGGAACGCAGGAGGCGTTGTTACAGGCTCCACTCGACGTGCATTATGCGGGTGTGATTCCTGCGGGCACAATTACCACGGTAGGCCAGCTTGTCGATGTGAGGCAGACACAGAATGCCCCTGTGCAAACGCAGATGGCCGATGTGTATGTAATGACGACAGGGAGTATGACATTTGAGTTTTCATTGCCCAACATCCCTAATCTGCTCACGAACCAGATCAGTATTCTGGAGCCGCAAAATCTTTCGCAAATGATCATTTCCGTTGGTGGTGGCGTGATCCCTGCGCAGGATGCTAGCCGTATGCATGGTTACTTGTATAACTGGCAGACGCACGCCTGGGATAGTTTTACGCTTCGTCAATATCGTTATTCCCCAGGGAATACGCAGGCTTATATTGGTAGTGGTGGGCGTATCCTGGTACAACTCAATAACGATGATGCAACATTGGGGAATATTCTGGTGGGCACTCCTTCTCTGGATATTCAGGGAACTGCGACTACCTGACCAGTGTCTCCTCGTTTGCGTTTTTGACGTCTTGCTTTCTATATCATCTTTTTACAATACCTGACAGGTCGGGACCAGTGCCAAAGGTCCTTAATTATTCAGCAGGAAGGGCTTGTTGTTGTTTATGCAGAGCACGCAAACCGATACCATCATTCAAATAGGACATATCTCTAAGCGCTACCGCTCGGTAGTTGCCCTGGATGATATCTCGCTTGAAATTCCACGAGGTGCGATCTACGGGTTGATCGGACCTAATGGAGCGGGCAAAACGACGCTACTGCGTATCCTCGCGGCATTGATTGCGCCTTCATCTGGCCATGTCTGGTTTGAAGGGAAGGATGTGAGCCATGTCCCTTCCTTGATTCAGCGCAAGATCGGTTATATGCCTGATATCTTTGGGATTTATCCAGATATCACGACTGAGGAGTACTTGCAATTTTACGCTGGTATCCACGGCATCTCTGGCCGACAACGCGCACACATTGTCTCAGACTTGCTGGAACTGGTGGACCTTACTGCCTATCGAAAAACGCTGGTCGAGACACTTTCTCGCGGTATGCAACAGCGTCTCTGTCTGGCACGTGCTCTGGTTCATGATCCTGATCTCATCCTGCTGGATGAACCGGCGGCTGGACTGGACCCGCGCACACGTGTTGAATTGCGAGAGCTGATTCATACGCTGCATACGATGGGGAAAACGGTGGTGATCAGTTCGCATGTGCTGCTGGAACTGGCAGAAATGTGCACGAATATTGCGGTTATTCAAGGTGGTCGTCTGGTACTTTCGGGCGATATCGAAACGCTCTCTCAGCATTTCCAGACGAATCGTCAGATCGCCATGCGTCTCTTAGAGCCAGATAAAATCCTGGTCACGCTAGAACTTTTGCGTTCACTGCCAGACATCCTTTCTGCGGATGTCGCCGAAGACGAGATGATCTATACAGAGTTTTCGGGCGATGATCAGGCTTTACATCATCTTTTGCGTACGCTCATCGCCCATGAACTCCCGATCATCTCTTTTGCTCCTCGCAGCATTGGAGGACGCCTTGAGGAGGCATTTTTACGTCTTACAGAAGGGAACAGTCAGCCATGACGTTCATTTCACTTTTAGTCAAAGAGCTACGCGTGTGCATGCGCCGCGAACGCACAATGTGGGTGGTGATTGGCTATGTGCTCTTGATGGGTCTGGTCGGCTGGTTTTTTATTAGCCGTTCGACCCTCTCGCTGAGTTATGCGGGCAATGGCCTGAGTGATACCGGAGTTGTGCTCTATACCTTGCTCGTACAAGGGCAGCTCTTTCTGATGGTATTTATTACGCCAGCTCTGACCGCGGCTACAATGAATGGAGAGAAAGAGCAGCAGACCTATGATATGTTGCTCTGCTCACGGCTCTCGTCGTTCTCGCTTGTAGCGGCAAAGCTGGTGGCTGGTTTGCTCAATGCGTTGCTGCTCATTGCCGCAGCGATTCCTCTTTTTAGTCTGGTCTTCTTCTTTGGAGGGATCTCTTCTATACAATTTCTGCGGGGCATGCTGGTTTTTATCGTGACAGCTCTAACGATAGGCTCATTTGGCCTGTTCTGCTCGACGATTTTTCATCGTCCGGGGATTTCTCTATCTGTGACCTATATGGTGAGCATGATCTGGGTTTTTCTACCTTTGATCTCGCTCTCCATTCTTAATTCCACCAGCGATGCTAATTCGCCCTCACTGCTGGCTTCGTCCACACTTCCAGGCTGGTTGCAATTCTCGGGTCTGGTGACGAGCGGGGCTGGTCAGGGGAGTCTTGTACCGCAAACGCAAATAATGTTGATGTGGAATCCGATAGTTGCTCTTTTCAATACGTATGGCTCGGGATTAGCGTTGGCACCTTATGTGATCCGCAATATATCTTTTGCGCCCTGGCTGGCGTATCTATTGCTCTGCCTGCTAGCCAGCGTGATCTTTTTTCTGCTGAGCATGTTCATGGCGAAACCTAATCCATGGGGACGTTTACCTTTACCCAGACGCAAACAGCCGATACCGGCACCCGCAACGGTTTGAGCAGAGGAATTGCACCCTGGCGAGCAAAGGTTCTGTCTCCCTTGATAGCATCGACGATAGAAAGAAGGGTCGGTTATGACAACTCTATCTCCGCAAAAAAGTGCGCTCCTCAGCCATACGATGCCTGGTAGCCGGGAATTGGTCGTAGCCCTGGTTCCCTGGCGTAGGCGGCTTCTTCTTCAGCAGACCCAACGCAGGCTTATGCAGGGAAGTATCGCAGCTCTTATCTCCGCCTGTCTGGTCCTTCTGGTTGCGCGTCTGTTCCCCTGGGCGCATGCTCTGATCTGGGCCGAAGGGCTTGCGTTGTTCTGCCTTGCTCTTGCGGTAGGGTTGGCAATACGTTCTCGTCCTTCTGTGGCGCGTACGGCCTTGCTCGTCGATCGTCGTCTCGGGTTGCATGATCGCCTGGGCACGGCCTGGGAGTTACGTGAGGAAGCGTCCCCGCTCGCAGGTTTGCAGAGGCGAGATGCGCTGAAACATCTGAAGGATTTTACGCCCGCTAGCGCTATCTCGCTGCGTCCAACGCGTGCGACCCTGCTCACTCTGGTCGCATTTGTGCTGGCTCTTGCTTTGCTTGTAGTACTGCCCAATCCGATGGATCATGTGCTTCAGCAGCAGGCGGCGCTTCAAGCGCGTATCGCAAAGCAGGTGGCCGCAGTGGAGCACATTCGCCAGGAGCTTGCCCAGTCGCCCACGTTGACAAAACAACAGCAGCAGCAACTTGATCAGATTTTGCAGGAGTTGACCTCAAAGCTGCAACAGGCGAAATCTGATACTGAGGCTCAGCAGGCCATAGCGCAGGCTCAGACAAAGATCGATCAGTTGCGTAATCCTCAGACGGCACAGAATACGCAGGGGCAGAATGCCGCCGGGAACGCTTTACAGAATAGCAATGATCCAGCTTTAAAGGAGATAGGACAGGCGCTGGCGAATAATGATCCTCAGAGTCTTGCCGCAGCCCTCCAGAAACTGGCCTCGGAGGTCAGCAAAATGACGCCTCAGCAGCGCAGTGACGTGGCGCAACAGCTTGAGCAGGCGGCGAATCAGGCCAGTCAGAATGCGCAAATGAGCTCGGCTCTGCGCGATCTGGCGAAATCGTTGACCGATGGCAATACGGCTGAGCAGGAGGCAGCAGCGAAAGAAGTGCAATCGGCAGCCGAGCAGAATGCGCAGAATCAGACCAAAGAGCAGGGCCTCAACCAGATTTCCCAGGATCTACAACAGGCTGCGAACAGTCTGGCCGCCTCCAGCGATGGTTCACAAAGCCAGCAAGCTCAGGCAAGCCAGCAGGGACAGACGGCAACCGAGCAGGGGAAAACAAATCAGCAAGGCCAGAGTCAGCAAGGTCAACAGGGCCAGCAAGGTCAGCAGGGGCAGGGGCAGGGGAATGGCACGAAAGGGAGCAACGGCACCGGTAAAAACGAGCAGGTCTATGTTCCGGGTCAGCTCGGTTCTGGCACAAGCCAGCAAATGAGCGATCAGGGCAATGGCGTAGTCCAGGCTGGCAGCAATGTTCCCTATTCGCAGGTCATTGCGCAATATGACCAGATGGCACACGATGCTATTGATAACAGCGATATCTCTCCCGACCTGAAAGACCTTGTACATGAGTACTTCAATTCACTAGAAGGGCAATAGACGATTATGTCGAATACCAGTGATCAGCTGTTCTCGCCGGAGCATTACCCCACCGCCGAGTCGGAAGCGCGGAAAGATTTTGTGTCTTCTGGCGAACCGAGTGAGGCCGCTATCGAGGAGTTTATGCGGGTGGCGCGTCGCCTTGAGGAGGAACTTGATGCTGTCGTGCTCGGGCAACAGCGGGTGATTCGCGAACTCTTGCTGGCGCTTTTTGCCGGAGGGCATGTGTTGCTCGAAGGTGTGCCGGGACTGGGTAAAACCTTGCTGGTGCGTACACTCTCCGATGCCCTGACCTTAAAGTTCACACGTATTCAGTTTACGCCCGATCTGATGCCTGCTGATATCGTTGGGACCACGATCGTCACGGAACAGGCTGACGCCTCATCATCCCAGGGACGACGCGCCTTCAGTTTTCAGCCGGGGCCGATCTTCGCGAACATTGTGCTGGCCGATGAGATTAACCGTGCTACGCCGAAGACACAATCGGCATTGTTGGAGGGGATGCAAGAGCGTACGGTGAGTGTGGGTGATAAAACGCGTCCGCTGCCTGCGCCCTTCTTCGTGCTGGCGACCCAGAATCCGCTTGAGATGGAGGGTACGTATACACTGCCTGAAGCTCAGCTCGACCGCTTTTTATTAAAGATTATGGTCACATTTCCTAATGCAGATGA
The DNA here is from genome assembly GCA_035493895.1 of Ktedonobacteraceae bacterium. GTDB lineage: Bacteria > Chloroflexota > Ktedonobacteria > Ktedonobacterales > Ktedonobacteraceae > DATJHM01. Next base: position 8,403 of record DATJHM010000086.1, on the reverse strand, counting down.
TCTCTTACGTATTATAGATTCGACGGTTGGAACACAATCGTCGCGCGCGAAGGCGGTTGCGAACGGGGAAGAGTTGACGCGCCTGATTGAGATTGCGCGTGCGGTCCCGGTTGCCACACATATTAAAGAGCATGCGGTGCGTCTTTTGCTGGCAACCCATCCGGATCAAGAGGATGCACCCGAAATGGTGCGTCAGTATGTGCGGTATGGAGCCAGTCCGCGTGGACTTCAGGCGTTGATCATGACATCCAGAGTACGAGCTTTGCTGGAGGGACGCTATAACGTCTCTATGGAAGACCTGCGTGCGGTCGCCTATCCAGCGCTTCGCCATCGTATCGTCTTGAATTTTGATGGTCTGGCCGATGGGATTTCGCCGGAGCACCTGATCGAACAAATTTTGTCTGAACTAGAAACGGTTGCATAAGTGTATGACAATGCCAGCAAATAACAATAATCGCTTCCCTCTGGATGCCAGTGTCATGCAGCGATTGGATGTGCTCTCACTGATGACGCGCCGTGCTCAGGCAACGGGTCGCCCGGGACGAAGACGTTCGCCGCAGGCAGGCACTTCGATGGAGTTTGCCGATTATAGACGCTACACGCCCGGCGATGATTTTCGTCGTATCGATTGGCGCGCATACGCACGCCTGGAGCGTCTTTTCCTGCGCGTTTTTGAAGCGGAAGAGAATATTACTGTCACCATCTTGATTGATTGTTCCGCCTCGATGCAGCATGGCACGCCAGCAAAGTCTGATCTCGCCATCGCGCTGGCGGCTGCGCTGGCTTATGTGGCGCTGCGAGGCGAGGATACAGTGATCGTGGGGGCCTTAACTGATAGGCTCACCGCTTATCGCCGCGCAACCGGCAAAAATGCGATCTGGAGCATCGGCGAATTTCTGACAACGCTCCCGAAAGCGGGCGCGACAGATTTGAATCGGGCGCTTTACGACCTGGGGCGTGTCGCGCCCGGTCCCGGTTTGACGCTCATCATCTCAGATTTTTTTGTGGCGGGAGGCTATCAGACCGGTGTGCGTTCGGTCCAACAGCTTCGTCAGGAGGTGGCGCTTTTGCAGATTCTCTCTCCTGACGAGATTGATCCCGATATTCAGGGCGATTGGCGTTTGCGGGATTGTGAGAGCGCGAACCATGTTGAGGTGAGCGTCTCTTCGGTCGTCCTGCAAGCCTATCATGAGCGCCTGCACCGTTACACGCAGGAACTCATGGCATTTGCGCATGCTCAGCGAGGGACCTATGCCCTGATTCCCAGTAATACCAGTGTGACTGAAGTCGTGCAACGTTTATTGCGACAGATTGAATTGGTGAAATAGCCTGGTAAGGATGATCCTATGAGTCTATTGGTGCCAGCGGCGCTTGCTTTTGCCTTTATCATACCGCTCATTCTGCTGCTCTATTTCATGCGACCCAAACGCCAGGAGCGCACGATTGGAAGCACGTTTCTCTGGCAACAGGCACTTCAGAATCTTCAGGCCAGCCAGCCCTGGCAACGTCTGCGCTGGACGCCGCTGCTTCTATTGCAATTGCTGGCGGCACTCGTACTTATCCTGGTGCTGGCGCGTCCGGCGATTCTGAGTGGTAGTGCGCTGGGCGGCAATACGATTGTGATTTTGCAGGCTTCTGCCAGCATGCAAGCCACGGATGTTGCGCCCAATAGATTCGAGAGTGCGCGCACAATGCTCGCCGATTTCATCGACGATCTTGGCGCAGGCGATCAGCTCTCTTTGATGACCATGGCGCGTACGCCTCGGGTGCTTATCGCGGACTCTCAGGATAAGAATCAGCTCAAAGCAGCTCTGCGCACCGCCCATGTGACCAATCAGGATGCTGATCTGGAGCAGGCGATCTCGCTGGCACTCTCGCTGGCAGCGGGTCGAACGAATACGCAGATCCTGGTCATGGGCGATGGTCATGTGATGAATAACAATCAGGTGCTTGTTTCACCGTTGCCCGTGCGCTATCTTCAGATCGGAACAGGCGCAGCGAATGCCGCACTGCTCGCCCTGGCGGCGCGTCCTCTCCAGGGAAAGCTATTTGCCAGTGCGCAGATTGCGAACTTTAGCAGGCAGGATCGCTCACTGCCTGTTGAGCTCTACGCAGATAGCCGTCTGGTTGGCGTACAGACGCTCTCCCTCGCAGCAGGGGCGAGTGGTACAGTGCAATGGGGGCCGCTGGCACCGACCACGCGCATTATTCATGCGCATATCGTCTCACAGGATGCACTCAGTGCCGATCATGATGCCTGGGCTCTGGTTGGCAGTTCGCAGCGTGGGCGCGTACTGCTGGTGACGAAGAGCAACGTCTTTCTCGAGAAAGGTCTGCGCAACCTGTCCAATGTGGACCTTTATGAGACGACTCCTGATAAATATGTCAACACGAGTAGTTATGATTTGACAATTTTTGATGGCTATCAGCCGCCGACACTGCCCACAGGCAACCTCTTTTTCATCAATCCGCCTGCGGGGCCTGGACTATTTGGCACGTCCGGTTCCACGCTTCGGATCAGCCAGATAAGTGCCGGGAGTACACAGAGCCAGCTTCTGAATGCGGTCGACGTGAGCAGTATCCATACGATTCGGGCCAGCCACCAGCTACGTGCCGCCCCCTGGTTGCAGACCGTGCTCACTTCGCCTGAGACGCCGTTGCTACTTGCAGGCGAGAATGCTAGTCGCCGGGTAGCGGTTCTGGGCTTTGATTTGCATGATAGTGATCTGCCGTTGCAATCAGCGTGGCCGATTTTGCTCTACAACCTCAGTAACTGGTTTTTGCCTCAACCGGTAAGTGGAGCTGGTCAGGTGCAGGCAGGTCAGCCGGTGACAGTGCAGTCCTGGCCCGGGGCTGATCAGGTGACGATTACGGGTCCCGATCAGCAGACAGTCAAGGTTGGGCCACCATTTCCGGCTCAGCCGGATGCTCATACCGATCAGGTGGGGTTGTATCAGGTGACGCAACGTGTGCATGGGCAGAATCTCAATGGGGCCTTTACGGTCAACCTTTTTAACCCCGCCCAATCCAATCTGGCACCGGCAGCGCAGTTGCCGATTGCCCACAGCACGCGTTTTGCGTCGGGGGCGAGTGTAGTAACGCACCAGTTGCGCGAAATCTGGCCCTGGGTGGCAGCATTGCTATTATTGATCCTGTGTACAGAATGGTGGCTCTTCAGTCGTCCTTATCAGACGCAACAGGCTCGGGGTCGCAAGAGCGATCAACGCCGCCCATTGTTTGCTGAGACACAACAGCGCTGGTCTGGACGCTACCAGGCAGTGCAAAGGCGCTTGAAAAAGACGACCAGACGCTTCAGAGGGACACTGACGAAAAGGGGGAAAAAGCGTGCTCACATTTGAACAACCCTGGTTACTGCTCTTGCTTCTTCCTGTTGGTCTGCTCGTCTTTCTAACGTGGCGGCAGATGGCGTTGCCCTTTCCTGTGCATCAGCGACGGCTGATTCTCGCCTGTCGGCTCCTGCTGTTTACACTGGTCATTGCCGCGCTGGCAGGTACAGCGATCGCCCTGCCAGTCTCGCATCAGTCGCTTGTTTTTGTGGGTGATATTTCTGCCAGCACAGAGACACAGCGAACATTTATTGAGCAGTGGATCGATGATGCGATTCGTCACAAACACACTGAGGATCAGGTGGGCATCGTGGCGGTAGGCCGGAATGCGCTTGTCGAACAGGCCGTGCATGCGCAGATTGACTTCTCACATTTCGATTCGGCACCTGATACCAACTATACCGACCTCGCCGCGGGTCTGCGTCTGGCCGCCGCGATACTGCCCAGCAACACCGAGCGGCATATTATACTGTTAAGTGATGGGCAACAGAACCTCGGTGATGCGCTGCAAGAGGCCCAATTGCTTCAGCAGCAGGGCATTCGTCTCGACATCGTGAATCTGCCGTCTTCGCAGCATGACGAGGCGCTGATTAGCAATCTTTCCGCTCCCACGACATTGCGTACCAATGAACGTTTTACGCTGCATGCCACCGTGAGCAGTACAGTGGCACAGAACGCTATTTTGCGGGTCTACCTCGATCAGAGCCTGCTTGAACAGAGTACAGTGCATCTGGTCGTGGGGGAAAACCAGGTGACATTTGATCTGGTTGCGCCATCGGCTGGTTTTCATAGTTTGCATGTGCGTCTCGACGCGGGTAAAGATACGCTTCTGCAAAATAATGATGCGGCCGCGTATCTCAACGTGCAGGGGCCGCCACAGGTTCTGGTGATCGAGGGTCATCCAGGAAGCGGGCAGAATATCGTCAACGCCTTGAAAGCGACAAAGATTGCCACCGTTGTGGAAGGTCCGAACGATCTGCCGACGTCGCTGGACGGTCTGGCGCCTTATGGAGCGGTCGTGCTGGCCGATGTGCCAGCGGTTGCGCTGGGAACTGCGCGTATGCAGACCTTGCAAGCCTTTGTGCGCGATCTGGGTCATGGGCTCGTCGTGAGTGGAGGCCAGAATAGTTATGGCATCGGAGGCTATGGCGATACGCCTCTGGAGCAGACATTGCCTGTCAGCATGAATGTGCCTCAGCATAAAGAGACGCCAGATATTGCAGTGATCCTGATTGTCGAGAGTCTGGAAAGTAACATCACAGTCAACATCTCAAAGGAGGCTGCCAAGGGTGTTGTCAGCCTGCTGAACCCGCAAGATCAGGTTGGCATCTCGGCGGCATATGGCACGCTGGTCGTGCCGATGCAGCATGTGACCAATAAAGCGGCGATCAATAAGGCGATCGATGCGATGGACCCCGCCGATCCCAATAGTTATCGACCGGATTTACAAAACGCAGAGCAGGTATTGCTCCACACGACCGCGAAGATCAAGCACGTCATTCTACTCGGTGACGGCGATGCTTTTGATACGGGCTATCAGGCGCAAGTCGTCAAGATGGCGAACGAGAACATCACGGTTTCCACCGTTGAGACGAACGCGGCTAACCTGCAAGAAATGAACACAATGGTCAACATAGCTAGCTGGGGCAAGGGCCGTTTTTATCGTGCCGACGATCCCGGCGTCATTCCCCAGGTTTTGCTGAAAGAGACCGAGCAGGCATCGCGGCGTACGATCATCAATGACTCGTTTCACCCGATCATAGTGGGTAGTCATCAGTTGATGAGTGGGCTGAACGCCTTACCGACATTGGATGGCTATGTTGCAACGACGCCGAAGCCGAATGCGCAGATGGTGCTGATCAGTACACGCGATGATCCTGTGCTGGCAGCCTGGCAGTATGGTCTGGGGCGCGCCGTAGCCTGGACCAGCGATGCACTTGGGCTCTGGACTTCGCACTGGCTCACGTGGAAGGAGGCGGCGCGCTGGTGGGCGAATCTGGTGACGTGGTCGTTGCCCTCGCCGGATAGTGCCATGAACATCAACGGGCAGGTTGTCAACGGTGTCGGGCAATTGAGCGTTGATATTCCCGCAGGTACCGTGCAGACAGCTGGCAATCAGCAGCAGGTTCAGGCGCATATTGTGGCACCGGACCACTCGCAGCAAACGGTGACATTGCAGGCAACCGCTCCAGAACATTGGACGGCGAGTTTTCCTGCCACGCAGGTTGGTCCCTATCTCCTCCAGGTCACGTGGCAGAATACCGCGAAGAACGGCGCGGGCGGGACAAACCGTCTGACGGCGACCTCAGGTATGGTGGTTCCCTACTCGCCCGAATATCACACGCAGGGAACGGATGCGCAGTTTCTCGCGCAACTTGCACGGGCTGGAGGAGGGAATGTGCTCCCTGCTGGTGATGCGGCGCGGGCATTTGAGCAGAATTTGCAACCAGTCACGACCACATGGCCCCTTGCCTTTCTGTTCTTGATCCTGGCAGCGCTATTGTTGCCCGTGGATATTGCCGCACGCCGCCTCTCCAGTCTGGAATTTCTCTCTACGGGTTACTCCTGGTTGCTGAAGCGTCTGCGTAGAGGGCAGAGACCGGGTAGTCAGCCGGGAGATAACGCGCTGGGTATCTCTTTGACGAGCCTGCGATCCCTGCGTCAGACGATCCAGGAGCAATCTCAGCAGACGGAACGCGTCTCAACAGGCCGGACGGCAACCGTGCCGCGTCCAGAGGTGAAAGCGCGGACAAGCACAGCGCCCGTCAAGGCGCCCGTGGATGCGGCGAATGGGGCCGCACCTGAGCAGAGTGAGCCTGAGATGACGATGGCTGAACGTTTGTTAAAAGCCAAGCGAGAACGTGGGGAAGCGAAAGGTTCGTAGTTGTACGGTCGCGTTCGTCGGGCGAGAGGGCCGGAGGGGGACGAGGATCGGCATGAAGCGCGAGAGGGCCGGTGGGGCCGTGGACCGGCATAAAGCCCGGTCCCTACCTCTATGTTTCTTCGAGGGATGAGCCCGGCCCACCGATCCTTTGGTTGATGTGCATCAGGCGCGGACAAGCAGTGCCTCTATTGGGATTGAAATGAGATTATTGCACGTTTGCCGCCAGCAGCAGATCGCGGGTGAGTTCGGCGTGGCCGAAATGTTCGGCCATATGGCGAGCGACCACGATGAGAATGTCCAGGCCGGTGATCGTTCCTCGGCGGGGGTGAACAATCTGGCGGTGTAGATCTTCGGTGCTCAGGCTCGAGATCGTTGCTTCCAGGCGTGGGCGCAGGGTTTGCCAGTGGGCGAGCAATTCGTCGGCTGATGAGCCCTTTGCGCGAAATTCTTGTTCACGATCGCGTGTGCTGGGTTCGCCGATGAGGGTATGGCAGATATTCTCTTCGGCGTTGCTCATGCTATGAACGACCAGGACATACAAGCTGTTGGTATTGGGTGCCGAAGGATGCCAGTTGAGCTGCTCTGCGCTCAGGCCATCAATGGTCTGGAGCAGGCGATCCATGGAACTCAGAATATAGTAACAGAATAAGGCCGCTTCCTGGGATGGGTTTGTGGACATTGTCGAGTTCTCTTTCCTTAGTAAATTTCCTGAGTAAGTTTCTTGCGAACATATGTATGTTCGCAATGGATTGTGCGGTATTCTACATGGACGATCAGCCAAGCTTATACGTCACGAGTCCTTTCGCTACGATGTTTCCTGATGGATTGTGAACCTCGACGTCGAGATAGACGAGGCTACGACCACGGCGTAGGACGCGGGCGGTGGCCTGAAGATCTTCTCGTTCTGCCGGAGCGAGATAGGTGACCGTGAGGCTGACCGTTGAGCCGCGCACTTTTGCTGGAAGCTCTGCATCCGACCAGGCAGCAACCATAGCGGTAGTGTCGATAAGTGAGGCGATAGCTCCGCCGTGCACTACAGTTCCGATGGTTACAAGCTCGTCCTTGAAAGGGAGGAGCAGCGTTGCTGTGCCGGGTTGCATAGCGATGAGTTGCATGCCGAGATGCCCGACGTATGGCGAGTTGGGGAGAAACTGGCGTATGAACTCCGCAGCGGAGCGAGGACCTTCCTTGAATTCACTCATGCGATTATCCCTTTCCTCTGAGAATGGATACCACTAAAGGAACGGTGGTATCCGTTTTGCGAAATGCCTACATTGCCGGTTCGTAGAAGATGTGCTTCAATATACAAGGACATCAATGACGTTATGTTAGCTAAAGCGATGACTAGACTACATGATTTTTCTGTGTGAACAGAGAAATTGCCTATAGACGTTGAGTAAGTTGGCTCTCCACCAAGAGGGGGAGAGCGAGTTCGCGGACGCCATGAAGCCGCAGCGGAATGGCGTCCAATATGCATCAAGATAAGAATGGCCAGGTTTGACCACCCGTCCCAATCGATGGCGAAAAGGGTTCGTGAACGGGCAAGGTGGTTGGTGGGCTCGCGTGGGATGGGATAAACCGCATCCCCTACCTGTGCGGGAGGGCGAGAGGGTCGGTGGGGGTCGCCTGGGGTGGCAGAAAATGCGACCTCATCAACCCTCGCGGGCATCCATTGATCCGCACCGTGGCATCTGAACCATTCTTATCTTGATGCATATTAGCCGCAACTGAATGGCGTCCCTACTGGCCTGGGAAGCAATACGAACGTGTGCCATGAACCTAGACTGAGTACTACGGGTCGGTCAAAAAGGATATTCTATTTATGGATCATTATACATCTGTTACGACGCGTGTCATATTTGCGCGTCATGGTGAGACTGAAGCCAGTCGCGCAAATATTTTTAGTGGCTCAACCGATATTCCCCTGACTTCTTATGGTTTTAAGCAGGCTGAGGCGCTTGCAAGGAAGCTGAGTAGTGAGCATGTGGATGCGCTCTATGCCAGCACACAATTGCGCGCGATTCAGACGGCTACTCCTACTGCGCAGGCGCTGGGACTGGAAATTCAGAAAGTTGCGGGCCTGCGTGAGATGGGATTTGGCGAGTGGGAGATGCGGTCCCGAGAAGCACTCAACCTGGATTTTCCGCAAGAGATGGAGATCTGGGAGAGTGG
>DATJHM010000085.1:0-48093 GCA_035493895.1 Ktedonobacteraceae bacterium | reverse complement strand
CGGAATGGTGGCCATGAAGGTTCCAGCCATGACCATGCTGTAATCGGTATAATAGACGCCGTTGAGCTGGGCCAGCGAGACCTGTAAGGTGTAGAGATTCGGCGTGTTGAAGACAATCAAGGGCCAGAGATAATCGTTCCAGGCAAAGATGAAGGTCGTAATCCCCAGGAAGCCAAGGGCTGGACGCAGGGCCGGAAGCGCAACGCTCCAGTAAAGGCGAAAATGACCACAACCATCTATTCTGGCGGCGTCGATTAGCTCGTTGGGGATAGAAGAAATGGCGTACTGGCGCATCCAGAAAACGCCGAAGGCGGGCACGAGATGCGGCAGAATTTCAGGCAGATAGGTACCAATCAGGTGAAGATCAGCCATGATGACGAAGAGCGCCACGAGCGAGCTGGCAGGCGGCAGGATCATCGTGCCGATCAGAAAGGCAAACAACACATTCTTGCCGGGAAAATCGAATTTGGCAAATGTGAAGCCAGCGATCGAACAGAAGAATAGCACCAGGAGCGTTATCGAGCAGGCAATGACGAGCGTATTGAAGTAGCTCTGGAAGAACGTAATGCTCTGCAAAACATGGGAAAGATTGGTCGACAACTGGTCACCGAAAAACAGTTTGGGCGGCACACTATAGATATCGCTGGTTCTATTGGTCGACATCACAATCATCCAATAGAAGGGAAAGATCGAAACCAGGAGGCCAATGATGAGCAAAATGTCGATAATAAGGCGCTGAATGCGCGTACCACGTTGTAGCATTGAAGCGGCTTCCTCTCGTTTTAGCGCTCACTACGCGTGACGATATTCCAGTTTAACAGCGTAAAGATCAGGATAATGAAGAACATAATCCAGCTCACAGCCGCGCCGTAGCCATAGTGATCCTGAGCGAAGGCCTGCCAGTACTGGTACAATTGCATCGTCAGACCGGCATGACCGACGCCGCCCGAATTGGTGCCACCATTGGTCATAAACAGGATCTGCGGCTCCACAAAGAGCGTCATGCCGCCGATAGAGGACGTGATCACCGTGAAGAGGATCACGGGACGGAGCAGGGGCAGCGTAATGTGAAAGAAGATATCGCGTGTGCGCGCACCATCCACACGTGCCGCTTCATAAAATTCAGCGGGAATGCTCTGCAAACCGGCGGTATAGATCAGCGCGTTATAGCCCGTCCAGCGCCAGATCACCAGCGTCGAGATCGCCCATTTCATCGGCCAGGCATCGGTGAGCCATTGTACACCGGGAATGTGCAGGAGGCCAAGCGTCAGATTAATCAAGCCATACTGGGGAGCAAAGAGCGAGCCAAAGATGACCGAGATCGCCACAATCGAAGTAATGTAGGGCAGGAAATAGCAGATCTGGAAGAAGAACTTCGACTTTCTGCGCTGATTCAGGAGAAAAGCGATAACCAGTCCAAGACAGAGCATCGGAATGGTCGACATAATCCAGATTTCAAACGTATTGAGGACCGCAGTCCAGAAAATGGTATCGGTCAGAGCGTAGACGAAATTGTTCAGACCGATAAAGGTCATCCCCTCGATGCCGTCCCAGCGCTGGAAGGCCAGGTAGAGCGAGAAAAGAGTGGGGATCAAACCGAAGATCAGGAAAAGGAGGTAGAAAGGGACGACCGACAGGTAGAGTGGTAAGTATTTACGCAATTTGCTTTTGCGTAAGGGTTTCTCTTGCGCGGCATTTTCAGCTCGTCTGGTTGGGATGCTGAGTGTGCTCATTCGTATTTATCTCTTTCTTCGATGATAGGAAGATATCGATATCCTGCTGATTTTCTGTCAGCGTAAGAGCTCTCGCTGAGCCAGACGTTGTGCATCATTCCAGGCCTGGGTGGGATCTTTGCCCTGGAAATCCATCAGATCGACCTGATCGGTAAAGGCCGTATTAATAGCCCTATCGTAGGGGCTTTCATAAAAGGTGGGAATAACTTTCGCAGCAGCAGCGAACACGCTGGTGGTATCCTGGCCTCCATAGAAAGATTCATTCTGGTTTGCGACAGCGCTGTCGAGAGCGGCATAAGTGGAGGGATAGATATGGATATCCTGATAAGCGACGAGCTGGTTTGCGGGAGACTCGATCCATTTCGCGACCTCAAAGGCTTCTTTGGGATGCTGAGTTGCAGCCGTGACGCCCAGGAAAGAACCGCCATAGTTGCCAGGGCCACCCGGAGCGGCAGCGACGCGCCACTGACCAGCAGTATTCGGACCGGCAGTTTGCACGAGCTGTTTCATCCAGGCCGCACCGACAAAACCGGCGATATAGCCGTTACTGACCGCTTCATTCCAGGCGGGGGTACGCACCTGCACCTTCGCATCGGCACCAAGCTTCACGGCCTTAGCAGTCATATCCCAGATCGTCTTCATATACTGCTGATCAGCGACATACTTGCCAGAAGGGGTCAAAAATTGCGTGCGGCTTTGCGCCAGCATCTGAATAAAGACCGTCTGAGCATTATCGATCAGGTAAGAAGAGCCATGCGTTGCATTTTTCAGCGTGACAGCGGCCTGCAGATAGTCGTCCCAGGTCTTTATCGAAGCAGCAACCTGGGCAGGATCGGTAGGCAGACCAGCCTTCGCGAAGATATCGGCACGATAGAACAGGGCAGTGGGACCAGTATCCGTGGGAAGAGCAATCACACGCCCATCGGGAGCAACGCCCAGATTCCACTTCCAGGGTAGATATTCAGATTTAATGTCATCCGCACCTACCGTCCTGAGATCAAGAAATTGATCCTCATCAGGATAATAATTTGCAACATCGGATGTGACGAAGAGAATATCCGGAATACCGCTATGCCCGGCGAGCGCAGTACGAACCTTATTTTCATAATCGTTGACCTTCACAGCCGTGAGGTCAATATTGGGGAAAGCTTGATTCACCCTGGCAACCACATTATCATCAACGCCTCCATTGTAGTACCACATGGTCAGGGGAATCTTGCCCGAGGCATTGCTGGCGCAGCTTGCCAGGCTCATCAGCACCAGGGAGAGTAACGAGAAGAGAGCGAGAAGATTGCCCGAGAAGAACCACCTTCTGGTGACGGTTGAAGAGAAGACACGGCGGTATGCGAAAGAACCAGGCATACAAAGGCCTCCTTGCCAGTCGCTGTTTTTGTAGTAGATGTCACCAATGACAGTGTAAAAAGAGTCAGCTACGACATACGAGCGAAGATGCGTGTATTACATCTCGCTTCTTTCTACAGGACGAATGACTACAAGACACATGAGCACGACACGGGAAAGAGAGAGAGCAGAGTAGGCGAGGGTGGTGTCATGCATCTGTCGTCCTACGACAGAGTAATGACGGCGCTCTGTTTGCACAATGAACAGCCAGGATGTGGGAGTAAGAGAACGGATGAAATACTATGTTGTACCAGTAGCACCTGGACGCCTGCAATTTTCGCGATATGAGCGATAGTTGTCATCTCATCCTCCTGGCCAGGGTAAACAGTACTAAAATAAATTCACCTTACATGGTATCTAGTAATACCATGTAATAGGTTGAAAGTCAATGCCTGGTTGTTGGCAGCGGTTGCAAAAAGGCGCGAAAAGATTGTGCTGGGGACCGTTTCCCGTAAAATAAGAGAAATAGACAATGCAGGAAACTCGCTTGAGAAGATAATCTACAGGTGGGGACAGATGAGCATTCATGACAATCTGTCCCCATTTGTATGCGAGGTCTGAGGGCAAGCTTACACGCTCAGGCCGCGAACGCCTCGTGTTTTTGTGCGTCTCCCTGGAGCCGTGGAGACCCATTGTCGCACACCGACTTCCAGGCCATGTGCGGCTAACGATTGAGATAAGCCTTTCGCCTTCTTCGGCTCGTGTCCGTGGGCCTTGCACCACTGTGCATAGGAGATCATGATATCGCTGTTCGCTGTCCATACCCCTTCCACTCTTTTACCGCATGCTGCGAGCCACAAGCCAACTGTATCTTGTCCTGATTGCTGTGTCGGTGGAAGATGGTGGACCGTTTGAGGAGGATGAGATCCTTCGTGCTGATACCACTGCTCCAGAAGCTGCTCCACTTTGCGAGGCGTGTCGGCTTCCTCCAAGGGGGTATACACGGTGACTTTGAGATCTGGCGTGTCAAAGACCTGAAAGGTGAGACGCTCAAACAGAAGATAGCCCACCTGTGGATGGTTGAGCACTTTCCGCCCTTCTTGTCCACTCCGGACTTCATGATCAGGCCACCAGGCGCGAAATTCCGGACTACAGAGCTGGAGATCATGGATCAATTCCGCCAATTGAGGATCTTCAGGATAACGACCACAACTGCTCCTGAATTGGGCTAAGAGATGGCGCGCATCTTCTTCCCAATTGACGATGTATTGCCGAGCCAGGGGATTGGTGAAGATGCCCCAGATCGTATTGCGTTCGCGAGGGGCGGTCCTCTGGCGATAATCATCGAAGACGGCGCATCCAGCATCGTTCCAGGCCAGGATATCCCATCGTCTTCCTGACACAAAGGCCGGACGCGCGCCAAACTGATCAAGGAAATGTTGTAGCGCGGGACTCACGATCTCGGGTTCCAGCAACAGCGCTGGAGGGGCCTGTTGCTGAGCTAAGAGGAAGAGATGGGTTCTTTCATGCGCATCCAGGCGCAGCGTCTGCACCAGACGCTCTAAGACCTGCGTGGAAGGCGTGATCGAACGTCCCTGCTCTAACCAGGTATACCAATCCACGCTCACCCCCACCAACTGTGCCACTTCCGCTCGTCTGAGCCCAGGCGTCTTGCGCCTGCTTCCACGCGGCAGTCCCACCGCTTCAGGCATAAGCCTTGCCCTGCGTGTACGCAAAAAATCTCCAAGTTCATGCAGGCGATGGTCTTGTGATTGCGGCTGAAGTACCAAACGCTCCTCCTTTGTCCGGGGATTGGGAACGATTCCCCGGTGAACCATAGGAGTCTTATTCCTATGAATTCTGCTCATCTTGTTCCAGGATCAGCATCAGTATACCATAGAGATGCAGGTGAAGCGCCTGCAAGAAGCCAAGTGAAAGACAAGGGATAACAACATGGATTTACGACTGGCAGGGAAGAGGGCACTGGTGACCGGATCAAGTTCCGGGATAGGCGAGGCGATCGCGAAGCTGCTCGCAGCGGAGGGCGTGGCAGTAGTGGTGCATGGTCGCAACGAAAGCCGAACCAACGCGGTAGCCGAGGCGATTCGCGTCGGAGGAGGGAAAGCCGAGGTCGCGACTGGTGATCTCGCCACCGACGCCGGAGCTGACGCAGTCGCCGCCGCAGCGCTGGCGAGCGGACCTATCGACATACTGGTCAACAATGCCGGAGTCATCGGCTACCTCTCATGGACGGAGGCAGCGGTTGCGGACTGGGCTCAGACATACAACAACAACGTGATTTCTGGCGTGCGGATGATCCAGCGTCTTGTGCCACCCATGCGTGAGCGACACTGGGGGCGAGTCATCCAGATCGGAGGCGGGCTATCGCAGCAACCGGGCGCAGTCATGCCGCACTACAGTGCATCGTTGGCGGCCCGCCATAACCTTGCAGTGTCCCTCGCGCGTGAACTGAAGGATACCGGCGTGACATCAAACGTCGTGGCACCCGGCGCGATCCTTGCGAGCGAGGCGGCGCGGGCACAGTTCACCCATCTGGCACAGGCTCATGGCTGGGGCGAGACGTGGGAGGAAATCGAACGCAACGCGACGCAGGCCATGGCCCCAAATGACGTGGGCCGTCTCGGTCGGCCAGAGGAGATCGCAGCAGCAGTAGCCTATCTGGCGAGCCCGATCGCTGATTACGTGAGTGGCGCAACGCTCCGCGTCGATGGCGGCACGATTCGTTCGGTTATCTAAGACCGCAACGATAGCCGGGGGAAACAGGTGCGTGCGCTCTTGAGGTCAAGAGGAAGCCAGCACAAAATAAAAAGCAGCAACCCGGCGCTTATATGCCGGATTCCTGCTTTTTTGTATTGAGAGTGGGTCACAGGGATTGGATTAGAAGCGATAGCCTTCTTCACCATGGACAGCGAGGTCAAGACCCTCATTCTCGTCAGCGGCAGTAACGCGCAGGCCGAGAGGAGAGAGAAGCTTGAGCAGGATAAAAGTGACGACGAAGGAATAGACCAGCGTCACTAAGACCGCCAGGACCTGCGTCCAGAGTTGGCCCGGGTTGCCGAAGAGCAGACCGTTATTGCCCGCGCTATTGATCGCCTTTTCGGCGAAGACACCGGTCAGGATCGCCCCGGTCAGGCCACCCATACCGTGAGCAGCCCAGACATCGAGCGTATCGTCGATACGGGTCAAGAACTTGTTGCGGACAAAGAGCATCAGGTAGGTAACGACACCAGCGATGACACCGATGGCAATACTGGCGATGGGGCCGACGAAACCGCTGGCAGGAGTGATCGCGACCAGACCACAGACAGCGCCAGTAGCAGTCGCCATCGCGCTCGGCTTTTTGTTTTCAGCCCAGCTCAGAGCCATCCAGGTCAGAGCACAGGCCGCGGCAGCCGTGTTGGTGACCACAAAAGCGCTGACCGAGAGAGGACTGGCGGCCAGAGCACTACCGGCATTGAAACCGAACCAGCCGAACCAGAGCAGAGCAGCGCCAAGCAGCACAAAGGGGATGTTATTGGAAGCAATCGCCTGACCCGGCTTGAAGCTGCGGCGTTTACCAACCACAATGGCAGCAGCAAGGCCAGCGAAACCAGCGCTGATATGCACAACCGTGCCGCCTGCGAAATCGAGCGTACCCATAGTGTGCAGCCAGCCGCCGATGCCCCAGACCCAGTGAGCGATAGGATCATAGACCAGCGTTGACCACAGGATCACAAAGATGACCAGAGTGCGAAAACGGATGCGCTCGACAAAAGAGCCAATAATCAGAGCGGGAGTAATGATCGCGAACATCGCCTGGAAGACCATAAACGTGAGCTGAGGGATCGTCCCGGCATAGTCAGGATTGGGAGCATAGCCGACGCCCGAGAGGCCGAAGAAATTGAGGCCACCGATGATCCCACCAAAATCCTTGCCAAATACCAGGCTATAGCCCACAAGCACCCACTGGATACTGACAATACCCAGAATCAGCAGAGACTGCTTGATTACACTCACCACATTCTTACTGGTAACCATACCTCCATAAAAGAAGCCGACAGCAGGAGTCATAATCATCACAAGAGCAGCCGCCGTCATCACCCAGGCAGTATCACCGGCATTAATCGTCTTTGCATCAAAAGGGCCAGCTGAAGCCCCGGCAAAAAACGTAGAGGCATAGCCCGCAACAATTCCAATGACTAATAAGAGCACTACCTGATAAATAAAAGTACGATGATGAGCAAAAAAACCTTTGGATGGCTGCTGTGTTGTGTCATCGGATGGCCGCTGTGTTGTGTCAATGGTTGCCATCTGTTTTCACCACCTTTGTCTTTCACAATTGAACGTTACCTGCACGCGAACAACAAAACGTCGGGGAAAGAAACATCGCGAAAGATATCAACGGCCTCTCCAATGTGTAAGTGAAGCGTCTCTGCATCAGTAGGATCATACATCGATTTATCTGTATGTGCGGACGACATATCATAGTGATACGAAGGAGGGCACATACCATCCTGAACGCCGTGTATTTTTACCACAACCGCCTTCAACATCTCGCGAGCATTACAGTCAATAGAAAGCATACATTGGTTACTAATTGACTTATAATCTAATAACTAGTATATGCAAGAAGAAAACAAGAAGGTAGTGGTAAAGTGTCCGAGAACCAATACACATATTTGTATAAAGTGCACAATCCCCTGTTTTTTTTGAGAAAAACCGGCATATTTTTAAGGTTTTTTTGAGTACAGGGAAGATATATTTAAGAATATTTTGACTAAACCTCATCCTGGTTGTATACTTTACCCATACAATCAGAGGCATTGCAAGCGAGAAAGAGATATGAACCTACAGCACACCCTGTCACCCATGAACAGGCAAGAGCGCAAGCATTGGAAGCAGTATTGCGGGGATAGCCTCCTGGCGCTGGCAGGCATCTTTTTCATTACCGGCCTCATAGCCCTGCTGCGTCTTTCCGCGCGCATCCCGGATTGCGTCCTGCTCTACCTTTCCGTGATATTAGTCCTGGCCTATCTGCGGGGACTCTATCCCGCCCTGCTGGCATCAGTTATAGCCTTCTTCACCTTCGACTTTCTCTTCGTCGCGCCCCTTTACAACCTGAGAGTGACAAAATTTGACGATATACTGACCCTCATCGTCTTTCTCGTCACCGCTACGATTACCGCGCAGCTGGCAGTCGTAGTGAAACGGCATACAGAAAAGATGCATCAGCAAATGCGTGAGGCCCAGATCCTCTATGAGATCGTCTGTGCAGCCAACCAGGAAAAGCTCATGGAGGACCAATTGCGCACCTTTATGCAGGCCATCGTGGAATTATTCACGCCATGGGGAGTACAGGACGGCATCGTCATTCTTGGCCCAGACGAGCAGCGTCCCAAACAGATCGTCATGCTCCCGCACGCAGCGCAGCAAGGGACCTTTTTAGCAGAAGAGGAACAGTACATCACACAGGCGATGAAAGACGGCAGTGTGATCGACATCGCGAAATATCCAGGAGAGGGTTGGAGGATTATGGATGCGCCTGCGGAAGAGAGAGTAGAGAAGAAGCAGGCGGCCTGTTTTATACGCCTTATCCCACTGAAAGCCGGACGGAAAGTCGTGGGCATCCTGCGTTTATTGATCGTCCCGGCGCGACACAAGAAAAACACACCTTCATTTTTACATCCAGAGACCCTGCCAGCCGCCGTCATGCTCTATTTTTCCACCTTGCTCGAGCAGGCCGTATCAGTCATCGAGCGAGAGCGTTTACAGAGAGAAAACATCGAAGCGCAAGTTCGTTCGCAGACAGAGGAATTGCGAGCGGCGTTGCTCTCCTCCGTCTCTCACAACCTGAGGACACCGCTTTCCACCATCAAAACAGCGGCAACCAGCATCCAGCAGGAGAGAGAATTGTGTCAGCAGGAGACCCCGGGAGGGCTGCTTCAGACGATCCTGCAAGAGACCGATCGCCTGGACAGCCTGGTAGAAAACCTGCTGGACATGTCACGTATCGAGGCGGGAGTACTGCGTCCAGAAAAAGACTGGCATATAGTGAGCGAGGTAGTATATGATGTACTTGAGCGTATGCACACACAACTTGCAGAGCGTCCAGTGAGCGTCTCTGCGCCTGAAGAGATGGTGCCGATCGAACTTGATTATGTCCATATCGACCAGATACTCACGAATCTCGTAGAAAACGCCCTCTATTACACACCGGAGGGGTCGCCGTTAGAAGTGAGAATAGAAGAGCAGGAAGAGCAGGTCCTGGTAAGCATCGCCGATCGGGGAGTGGGCATACCAGAGACCGAGCGAGAGCGTATCTTCAGCAAATTTTATCGGCTCCCGGGTGAGACAACGAGCACACATCATAAAGGGACCGGTCTGGGATTAGCCATTTGTCGCGGCCTGATACAGGGGCACGGAGGGTGCATCTGGGTAGAAGAGAGAGAGGGCGGAGGGGCACAATTTTGTTTTACGCTTCCAAGAGGAGGCATGAAAGGAACAATCAGCTGGGATGCGTAAGCGTATTTTAGTCGTTGAAGACGAAAAAGAGATCGTGCGATTGCTTCAGCGCAGTCTCACCACACATGGCTATGAAGTCCAGACAGCAGAAAGTGGAGAGAGCGCATTAGCCATACTGGAAGCGCAGCCGCCGCCCGATGCCCTGCTGCTGGACCTGGGGCTACCAGACATCAGCGGGCTCGAAGTCTGTAAACGGATACGGGCCCAATCGCCGTTGCCACCGATCATCGTCCTATCCGTAAGAAGTAAAGAGCGAGACAAAGTGCGCGCCCTGGATCTGGGAGCCGACGACTACATAGCCAAGCCATTTGGGATCAACGAAGTACTGGCGCGGCTGCGTGTGGCATTGCGCCATGCTGCATACGTGCCCTTGCAGAGAGAAGCAGTGATAACAATAGGGCCATTGCGGCTCGACCTGAACCAGCAGCTCGTCTTTCTCAACGAGCAGGAGATCAAACTGACGCCGACCGAATACAACCTGCTCAAGATCTTAATAGAGAATCGGGGAAAGATCCTGACGCAGCAAGTATTGCTCAGGCAAGTATGGGGGAAAGATCCCTCGCAGCAGACCCATTACCTGCATGTTTATATGAGTCATTTACGGAGGAAAATAGAGCCTGATCCACTCCATCCACGTTTCCTCCATACCCTCTCAGGCATAGGATATCGTTTTCAGGAAAGTGATCCTGAAAGCGAAGAATAAAGAGAAAAGAGAGTGCCGGGCTCAGGAATTCTCCTGATGAAGAGGAGCGCTGGCCGTCGTCATATCGCGCGGATCGAGGGCATCGCGTACGGCATCGCTGAGCAGATTCATACTGACCAGAACGATGACAATCGCCAGAGCCGGACCAGCCAGCATCCAGGGATCGCTTCTGATATAGACCTGAGCCTCATTGATCATCATGCCCCATTCAGGAGTGGGAGGTTGCACGCCCAGGCCCAGGAAGCTGAGCACCGATTCATCCAGGATCGCAAACGAGATCGAGATAGCGGCCTGTACCAGCAAAGGACTGAAGATATTGGGAAGAATATGGCGGAACAAAATCTTCCAGGTAGGAGTTCCATTGACGAGCGCCGCCGCGACATAATCCTGTTCAGCCACCTGTAACGTCTGGCCGCGAGCGATGCGGGCATAGATGGGGATGCGCACAACCGCCAGAGCGATCGAAAGATTGACAATACTGGGGCCTAACGTACTGACAATTGCCAGAGCCAGAACCAGAGAAGGGAACGACAGGAGCGCATCGACCACAATACTGATCACCTGATCGACCCAGCCCTTATAATAAGCGGCGAGAATCCCCAGAAGAGTGCCAAAGAATCCCCCGAGCACAATCGTAATCAGAGCGACCGAAAGAGAAATGCGCGTGCCATAGATAATGCGCGCAAGTTGATCGCGTCCCAGATCATCCGTGCCGAGAGGATGAGCCAGACTGGGAGGTTGTGCCGAGATAGAGGGATGGTACAGCGTTGGAGAATAGGGACTGAGAACGGGCGCAAAGATGGCAGCGAGCACAAAGATCGCCAGGATAATCGAGCACCACCAGCGGGGCTCGCGGCGAAAAGCAGCAAGCAGGCGAGCGAAGCGGCGTATCTTTTTTGCAGAAGACGAAGAGAGATCCGCCTGCATATTTTTCTCCAGATCGGTAGGAACAGCCATTGAAATCCCCTTTTTATTCTCTTGTTAAGAAACGGGTTGAAAGTGAAGTCAGCCATCCAGGCGTATACGAGGATCGAGCATGACATAACAGACATCGACCAGAAGATTAACAAGCATATAGGCGAAGGCCGAATAGAGGACCACGCCCTGAACCACCGGATAGTCTTTAGAGAGAATACTGGTAATCGTCAATTGACCGACCCCGGGCCAGAGGAAAATCGTCTCAATAATAAACGTCCCGGCCAGGATCGCGCCCGCCTGTAGGCCAACAATCGTCAGCAGCGGAATAAGAGCGTTACGTAAAGCGTGCAGATAGAGAACGGGGCGTTCCTTCAGACCTTTTGCGCGTGCAGTACGGACGTAATCCTGATTGAGCACCTCAATCATACTGGCGCGGACCTGGCGGAGATTGACCGCCACCGAGCTTGCGGCCAGCGTTACCACAGGCAAGACAAGATCGCGTAGATTATTGAAAGGATCATCAGCCAGAGGAACATAGCCGCCTGGAGGGAAGACGCGCAATTGAACTGCAAAAAAGAGCAGAAGAACCAGACCCAGCACAAAGCTCGGGATCGCAGTGCCGAGCAGAGTCGAGAGAGAGACCAGCCAATCGAGCCAGCTATTGCGATGAGTGGCAGAATAGACGCCCAGCGGGAGAGCGAGCAAGAGAGAGAGAAGAAGAGCGGCGATGCCAAGCTCCAGACTGACAGGAAGGCGCTGGATAATCGCTTGCAGTACTGGTTGCTGAAGCTGGATAGATTGGCCCATATCCCCATGGAGAGTGTGCCAGAGCCAGAGGCCATACTGGACAGGGAGAGGTTGATCCAGACCGAGTTGTTTGTGAAGGGCAGCCACCGTTTGCGGAGTGGCCTCCTCGCCGAGCAGAACAAGGGCAGGATCACCGGGGACGAGATGAATCGTCATAAAAACCAGGAAACTGACCACAAGAGCGACCGGCAGCATAAAAAGCAAGCGTCGAACAATATAGCGTGCCACAACAGTATCCTTCTAGAAAGGACAGATTGTGAGCACAACAGAGAACACTGATGGCCCGCAACCTGTCCAGCCTGAGAAACAACAATCACCACATGTCGTTCTTCATCACATTCAGGAGCGCCGCGCTCGTAGCGAGATGCGCATCTGAAAGCGAAGAAGGATCAGGAAGCCAGAGAAACATTCGTAAAGATGAGCATACCCGTTGGCAGCAGCGTAAAATTTTTGACATTCGTCGTTGCAGCCTGAATAGAGATGCCGTGGTAGATAAACACATAGGGAGCATCTTGCATAATCATCTGCTCAGCCTGGCGATAATCAGTAGTACGCGTCGCCTGATCGCTGGAAGTGCGAGCAGCATCGAGCAGCGTATCGACCTGTGGATTGGAGTACTGCATATCGTTATTGCCGCCGCCCGTATGAAAATAGGAATAGATATTTCCATCCGGATCGGGACGACCGCTCCAGCCAAGGAAAGACGCCTGGAAATGAAAAGCGATCGTATCGCTGAGCAGCGTCGCAAACGTTTCCTGTTTAATCGCCATAGTAATGCCAGCGGGTTGCAGTTCAGATTGGATAAACTGAGCGACTTGCAGGCCAAGAGGAGAGCCACTGGCAACCAACATCGTAAAAGAGAGATTAGATTTGCCAGCTTTAGCAAGAGCAGCTTTGGCATTGCTAACATTGTACGAATAGGGTGCGAAGCTGCTATTAAAGGCCCAGCTGCTGGGAGCAATAGGACCCTGAGCAACGACGCCAGTATCTTTCAGCGCATTCGTCACAATCTCCTGCCGATTCACCGCCCATTCAACGGCTCTGCGTACATCAGGATTATCGAAAGGAGCAGCTTTCGTATTCAGTTCAAAGCCATAGAAGCTCAGGCCAGGAATTTGTTTATAGACCAGATTCGGAGAAGATTGCGCCGTTGTGACATCAGTAGGAGCGATGGCATCGGCGACCTGAATCGTCCCGGTCTGCAAATTCGAGAACTCCGTATTGCTGTCAGTAATCGGCTTATAGCGGACAGAATCGAGATAGGGTAAAGAGTGGCCCTGAGCATCCTTTTGCCAGTAGTGGGGATTTTTCTTGAGCAGAAGATGATCGCCTTTGACCCAATCACTGAACGCAAAAGGGCCACTGCCAGCGTTGACCGGGGCATTTGCCAGATTTGCGCCAAGCTTCTTAATAGCAGTAGGAGAGAGAATCATACCGGCGCGATCCGAGAGAGTAGCGAGCAAGGGAGAGAACGGAGACTTGAGCGTGAACTGGACATGGCTCGCATCGACCGACTGGACAGATTTTACACTGGATAGCTCGCTAAAGCGAGGGGAGGAAGGAGTCGTGAGAATGCGATTGATATTGAAAACGACGGCGTCGGCATTGAAGGGAGTGCCATCCTGGAAAGTCACATCGGTACGGAGCGTAAAGACCAGTTCGGTCGGGGAAGTATAGGACCAGGAGGTAGCCAGATCAGGTTGAATCTCATTATGTTGATCTACCCTGACCAGCGTATCATAAATATTCAGCATCACCTGGCGATCGTAGAGAGCGCTGGACTTCAAGGGATCAAGCGTGACAACATCCGAGTTTAGGCCGACATTGAGATTGCCCCCAGAAGTTGAAGTCTGGGAACTCGGCGTACTGGTTCCGCCGCAGGCGGCCAGTATGAAGAGAGAGAGAACGAGAAGAAGCGGGACGGCAAGGACGCGTGAGTACCGGCTGTGTCTCACAGAGGGAAAAGAGGCATGGATCATCATGTGGTCAATCCTCCTGGAATGAACATCCAGTTTATATATTCTGGAAATGAGCTTCGCGGCAATTACGCTTACAGCAGGGTGTAATCCGTATGCACGCTACAAGTCAAACATACAAATATATAAACAAGCGAGGGAGTAAGGTCAAGCCGCATAGAATGCAACATGGATGGAGAAATACGGCACCGAGAATATCTCTCCTGACGGAAAACAAAAATACGATGTTACACAATATGCTTGCTACCTACAATATAATGATACATTATACACTGTCAAGTGTGATATTTGTACATGTTGATTGTGCATATATTTGCAGGGAGAGAGAAAAGGATGAGGAGATGTGTGGGAAGCGAAGGGGAAATGGCCGGGGGGGGGAATGCGGACCGGCATAAAGCCCGGTCCCTACCTGTACAAAAAGGCACGAGAGGCAGTGATCCGCCACCGGACCGGCATTCCCGCACGTAAAGAAACATTACAGGTAGGGACCGGCCTTTATGCCGGTCCGGTAGCAAACGATGGAGAAATCGTCCATAGGAGCGTTGCGTTTATTCTTTGGTGAGGGACAATAAGAGCCCGGCAAGAGCCACCAGGGCCATGCCGACAAAGTAGGCCCATGTACCAAAGCGCCAATAGCCGGTGCCGATCGTCATATCCATAAACCAGTAATTGAGCAGAAGCCCGAGCACACCGCTACCCAGCACGAGCAGAGACCAGCGACGCCTCTGAAGTTTCACACGAGGGATGGTTCGTAGCGCGAGCAGAATAGCCAGGGGAAAGGCGGCCAGTGCCAGTTCCAGCCACCATTTGTCATCCAGCGTCTGGGATGCGAGGAAGTAGGCAGAGTAGCTACTATAATAGGGTAGAAAAAATGCGATGACGGCCAGTAGAGCACCGCCCACCGCTAGCAGTCCACGCTTGCCAAAGAACTGGAGGAGAGTACGCCACAGTTGGGCGGCGGCCGTTTTATTGTGGCCCGGCATGACCTTTCCTTGCGGGCCGCCGGGCTGGTTGTTGGTATAGGATGGCTGTGATACGAAGGTAGATTGAGAGTATTGAGGATCGTAGGGATTATAGGGGGGATAAGGATCTTGCGATTGTTGGCGTTGTGGCTCTTGCGGCGGGTAGTAACTCATGCGCAGGTACCTCCTCGTGTATGATAAATACTTTTCTTTTCTTCTCAGAGTATAGAGGTATTTAATCGAAAATACTATGAGGAAGATAATACTTTATGCGTGAGGTATTTCACCGGGTTATCGCTGGGATTGCGTTTGGTTGCCAAAGGCAGACAAGTGGCACCTAATATGCATGAAGTGAAGAAAGGATGAGGTATTCGAGATGGCCGGGGGGGACGCGGATCGGCATGAAGCCGGGGGGGACGCGGATCGGCATGAAGCCGGGGGGGACGCGGATCGGCATGAAGCCGGGGGGGACGCGGATCGGCATGAAGCCCGATCCCTACCTCTGCCTTTGGGGGACTATGGCCGGGGGGGACGCGGATCGGCCCTTAGGTTGATGCGTATTGGGCGCAGACAAGCAGCGCCTCTACGAGGATGGTGAGGAAAAAATACTGTCTTTACAGGCGGCCTGAGATGTTATACTCATAGAAGAGAGTTGTATATTTTTATAGGCAAAGAAAGAGAGACAGGGATGGCAGTATTTCCCCAGCATCGGCCAACCACATTAGCCCGACATGGGATTGTGGCAGCGCCGCACTATCTGGCCGCCGAAGCAGGACTGGATCTCCTCAAAGCGGGGGGCAATGCCGTAGATGCAGCGATAGCCGCCAGCGCCATGCTCCAGGTTGTCTACCCGTTCGTGTGTGGTCTGGGCGGCGACACATTCATGATTATCTATGATGCCAAGAGCGGAAAATTGTATGGATTGAACGGGAGTGGACGTTCAGCCAGCGCAGCCAGCATTGAACGCTATCGAGAGTTGGGTTATACGAGCATGCCAGTGAGGGGCATTCACACCGTCACCATTCCGGGTTGTGCAGATGGTTGGGAGATGGCAGCGCAGCGTTTTGGGCGCATGGGCTTAGCGAGATCGCTGGCAGCGGCAATCTCGTATGCGGATGAGGGGTTCGCAGTAGGGCCGCAGCTACAGCACGCGCTGACCCTCGCAAGCAAGACACCAGGCGTGCATGGATCGTGGCACAGGCATTTCCTGCCGGATGGAGAGGTGCCAGAAGTTGGTGCGATCATGCGTTTTCCCACGCTGGCGCGTACCTATCGTGCCATCGCGAAAGAAGGGGCGCGAACCTTCTACGAGGGCGAAGTATCCCAGCAGATAGCGGACTTTTTCGCGTGCGAAGGGGGATTGATCACGCGGGAAGATCTGGCGGCACACCACAGCGACTGGGTCACACCGCTCAGCGTCCCATTTGCCGGTCTGGACATCTACGAGCTGCCACCGAACACACAGGGCGTCACGGCATTACAAATGTTGGGTATGCTGGATCGATGGAAATTGGGGGAGAGTCCGCTGGCCCCTGAAACGATTCATCTGGCCGTGGAAGCCAAGAAGCTGGCATTTGCCGATCGGGCGGCCTACCTGACCGATCCCACGCACATGCGGATAAAGCCAGAAGAGATGATCACAGCCGAATATCTGGCCCAACGGAGCGCCCTGATCGATCCACAGAGAGCGCAGGCGTCCATAGCGCCAGGCAGCTTCACAGGAGACACCGTCTACATGTGCAGTGCCGATAGTGAAGGGAACGTCGTCTCGCTCATCCAGAGCAACTACATGGGATTTGGCAGTGGCGTCGTTGTGGATGATACCGGCATCGTCTTGCAGAACCGAGGAGCCTACTTCTCGCTCAACCCAGCCGCCGCCAACGCCCTGGCCCCGTCCAAGCGAACACTGCATACGCTCATCCCCTCAATGGCATTGCGCGACGGGCGTCCGGCCATCGTTTTCGGCACCATGGGAGGAGATGGGCAGGCACAGACCCACCTGCAAGTCTACACCGCCCTGGCGCGTTTTGGCCTGAACATGCAGCAGGCCATCGAAATGCCGCGCTGGATCCACGGAGAGGATCAGCAGCAAGAGACCTTGCTCGTCGAGGGTCGCTTCCCGACTGAGACACTGGAGCAGTTACGCAGCATGGGGCATACCATCAACGAGGGAAAAGAGTGGTTGACCACCATGGGCTATGCGCAAGGAATAGCGTTTGACGCCACAACTGGCGTCATGCAGGGAGGATCGGACCCGCGAGCCGAGGGAATTGCCGCAGGCTGGTAAGAAGCGGAGGCGGGTTATTTCGACTATTATACTGATAATCAGCATAATAGTCGAAATACATAGACATATATGCATAGGATATAGCATTCAAGCTTGCAGTATTCTGGTGTACAACTTAAAAAAAGGCGTAAAAGGTTGATGCATCTGGCATCATATATCTGAAATATATGATTCACGTGTGACGATTCCTATAATGTAGGATATATTGCTATTTATATAGCCATTCATTGCTATTTACTTTCTTGCTCGTTCTTATTTTTATATAATAGAGCAAAGGAAAGGAGGCAATGATGGAATATCATCAAGCTCCAGCGAGAGTAAAAGCCGGAGACATGCTTCTCATCCAGGGAGCCTCTCAATTAGCGGCCTGGGAGCGTTTATATCGGCAAGTATTTTTACTAGCGGATGGATATCGGGACATCTCAGCAATAGCACAACTGCTACACAAATCAGATGACGCCGTGCGAAACGCCATCTATAGCCTTATTAGCCAGGGATACGTCACCTTGAACACAGAAAGAGCGATGTATAGCATGGATATAAAGGATTTGCGCGCGAGCCTGGACCTCATACCAGATACGAATATATTCGCGCAGCACTTCTATCAAATCCTGTTTCGCGACTTTCCTGAGTCGAGCACGCTCTTTCAGCGGACCAACTGGCCTCGCCAGTTCAGTTCCCTCATGGCGACCATTGCTTATGTAGTAGCAGGAATTGAGCGGGGTGAGAATTTACAGCCCGCGCTCTATAAGCTCGGAGCGACACATATCCACAAGCAAGTAAACCCCGAGGACTATCCAAAGGTAGGAGCATCATTAGTTGCCGCGTTTAAGTTTACGCTTGGCACGGTATTCACAGAGAAGATGCAAAATTCATGGGTTGCCGCATTTGACATCATCTCAAGTGAAATGATTAATGGGGCACGCGAAGAAAAAGTCGGATAAGCGTATTTCAGCCTTTTTTTTCCACTCACTCTCCAGAATTTCTGTCCTGGAGAGTGGGTAGAGGGGACATCAGGAGAGAGGTAATTGAGCCGCTAACAGATGTTTTTGCACCTTGCCGAGTGCATTGCGAGGTAGCGTTTGCAGGAAAACAACGTGGCGGGGCTTCTTGTAGCTCGCCAGACGTTCACGGCAAAAAGCGATCAGTTCGGAAGCGTCGGGAGTCTGGCCTTCCTGAGGAACAACCGCAGCCACCACCTGTTCGCCCATTTCAGGATCGGGCAGGCCGAGCACCGCAACTTCAGCCACCGCAGGATGCTCGCTCAACACATCCTCAACCTCGCGAGGATAGATATTATAGCCACCGCTGATAATCAATTCGCGAGCGCGCCCCGTGATCGTATAGTATCCATCATCGCTGCGCCAGCCAAGATCCCCCGTCTTAAACCAGCCATCAGCACTGAACGCCTCAGCAGTAGCATCAGGGCGATTCCAGTAGCCGGAGAACACATGGGGGCCGCGCACCTCAATCTCGCCGATCTCGCCCGCAGGTAAGAGATCGCGTGTGCGCACATCCACGATACGCGCCTCCTGACCGGGGAAGGGAGCGCCAACCGTGCCAGCGCGCCGTTCGCCCTCGTAAGGATTGGTCATATTCATAATCGTCTCCGTCATCCCATAGCGTTCGAGAATGCGCTGACCCGAGAGACGCTCAAAGGCCGAGAACAGTTGTGGGCTGAGAGGGGCTGACCCGGAGACGAAGAGGCGCAGGCGAGGCAGCGGCACCTCCTGGCGTTCGAGCTCTTTCAGCAAGCGTGCGTACATCGTCGGCACACCGAAAAAGAGGGTGATCTGAGGATCATTTTGCAGTGTCGCCAGGATATTGGGCGCAACAAACTTCACGTGTAATACAGCACTGGCCCCGGTGAACAGCGTCCCGTGCAGACCGACCATCAGGCCGTGCGCATGGAAGAGAGGAAGGGCCAGCAGCAAACGGTCCTGATCGGTCCAGTGCCAGGCAGTTGTGAGCGTCGTAATATTCGCGAGAAGATTGCGTTGGCTGAGCAGTGCGCCCTTGGCGCGACCGGTGGTGCCCGAAGTATAGGCGAGAAGCGCGGGAGCATCGGCGCGGGGCAGACTGAGTGGAAGCGGGGAGAGGGATGAATAGTGTGAGACAAACGCGGCAAACGTGAGACAGGGGATCGGGCTGGTCGGGGTCTGGACGTCGGGATTGTCGGCAATGATCAGCAGAGCCAGATCCGGCAGCGAGAGACGTTGGAGTTCATGCGCCCCCTGAGCGCTCGTCACACAGAAGCGTACGCCAGCATCAGTCATAATATGGCTCAGTTCCACCTGCCGATACTGCGTATTGACCAGCACCACGATCCCCCCCGCGAGTTGTATGCCGAGATACGTCGTCACAAACGTGGGAGAATTGTCCAGAAATAAAGCGACGCGATCACCAGTTCGCAGTCCCCACGCCAGCAGGGATTGAGCAAAGCGTTCACTGCGGACAAAGAGTTCCTGATAACTGATAGTCTGGTCAGCGAAAAAGAGGGCAGGGCGCGCTGGCTGACGTTGTGCGTGCAGAGAGAGAACTTCAATGAGCGAATCCATGGATACATACCTCTTTGTCTATTAAGTATCACGTCGTCGTAAGACCGGAAAACACTGCTAGCTGAGCATATAGTATGCATCAAGACGAGAAAGATTGCAACGTCGCAAAAGCAGGAGAGAACGAATAGAAGCAAAAAACATGGTAGAGCTTTAAATAATGAACAAAACAAGCGACTGTTATCAATTACTATTTTGCAATAGAGTATGTTATACTTCTAGCGTGAAGAGATAGGGCCTGTATGGCTTGCGCAGGTAAGCAGAATATGACAAAGCGCTCGTTCTTTCATGCTTCCCGAATACGTGTGTTTTTATAGCAGGAGGATCACAAACTATGGCAGTTTCCTCGTCGGAACACAGTGCGGAATCTCCAAAGATGTTACCCGTCCTTTTTGCAAGTACCGTAGGCACATCGATCGAATGGTACGACTTCTTCTTATTCAACCTGCTTTCGGCATCGGTCTTCGCCAGACTCTTCTTTCCCACATTCAGTCCGGTAGCAGGCACCATTCTCGCATTTACCACAAACTTCGTAGGATTTGCAGCGAGGCCGATTGGGGGAGCATTTTTCGGCTGGTTTGGGGACCGAGTGGGGCGAAAATCCACGCTGATCGTCACCCTGCTCCTGATGGGAATAGCGACCTTTCTGATGGGCTGTATGCCTACGTATGTCCAGATAGGCGTATGGGCACCGATCCTGATCTCCGTATTGCGCTTCTTGCAGGGCGCAGGAGTCGGAGGAGAATGGGGAGGGTCCGTATTGCTCTCCATGGAATACGGAGATTCTCGACGGCGGGGCTTCTGGTCCAGCTGGCCGCAGACTGGAGTACCGATCGGACTGGCGTTGGCAGCAATCGCCATCATCATCTGTCAGAACATCTTTCCCGGGGACAGTTTCCTGGCGATAGGCTGGCGTATCCCCTTCTTCTTTAGCGCACTCCTCATCCTCATGGGGCTCTATATTCGCTTGAGAATTTTAGAAACCCCGAGGTTTGCAAGGCTAAAAGCCGAGAATCGCATCTCACGATCTCCGCTCACTGAAGTATTCAAACATCACTGGCGAGAAATCGCCCTTACCGCGCTGCTGAGATCCGGAGAGCAGGCTCCATTCTACATCTTCTCATCCTATATCCTGACCTATGGGAAGGGGTTAGGCATAGCATCACCGACCCTCTACACAGGCATTATCATTGGCTCAATCATTGCATTTATAGCGATGCCAAGCTTCAGTGCACTCTCCGACCGGGTTGGCAGGAAGCGGCTGTTTATGAGCGGAGTCATCGTCATGGCAATAGCGATTGTGCCATATTTCCTTCTGCTAAACACTAAAATAGCGACGGTCGTTATTATCGGCATCGCCCTTTCGATAGGTCTCTGCCATGCCTGGCTGTATGGTATAGAGGCGTCATTGATCTCTGAGCATTTTGGCACAAAGCTGCGTTATACCGGTGCGTCGCTGGGCTATCAGTTTGCGTCTATTACGGCGGGAGGTCCGGCCCCGATTATCGCGGTGGCGTTGTTTGCGGCGTACAAATCATTTGTCCCGATTGCCATCTACATGATCATTATGTGCGTCATCTCATTGCTGGCCCTGCTGGGTTTGCGTGAGTATGCCAATAAAGAAGCTGCGGCCGATATTGATGCTGCGGAAGCAATGCCGGTGGTATCAAACGCCTGAAGTAAAGCAGCAGAGCGGCGATGGGGGGATGTACGTGTTGAACGTACATCCCCTATTTTAGTTGCTTCAGAGCGGCGCAATCTCCATATGCAATAGCTGCTTGCTTCTGTTATGATACCTGTAGATCAGCAAATAATGCAGGCAGTGATGGAAAAAGCGAAGCAGAGGAGAAGGAACTATGCGGTTACAAAAAAAAGAGAAGTTTGTCATGATTGGAGATTCTATAACCGACTGTGGACGCACCGTGGCAGGAGAGGGTACACGAGATGATACAGGGAGAGGGTACGTAGCACAGGTCGAAGCATTGCTCAACGTCGTATATCCCGACTTATCCATACGCGTAGTCAATAGAGGTATCGGCGGCAACACCGTACGTGACCTGAAAGCGCGTTGGCAGAGGGACGTGCTGGATCTTCAGGCGGACTGGCTCTCGATCATGATCGGCACCAACGATGTCTGGCGGCAATTTGACCATCCGCTGATGCCCGAATTGCATGTCTATGAGGAAGAGTACGAGCGAACATTGCGTGAGCTGGTCGAGCAGACGAGGCCGCAGGTCAAAGGGCTTATTCTCATGACCCCTTTTTATCTGGAAGCGAATCGGGCCGACCTCATGCGTGCCAAAATGGATATTTATGGGAATATCGTGAAAAGCATTGCAGAGAGCTATGATACAATATTTGTCGATACGCAGGCAGCCTTCGATAATTTACTTGAATACACCTACACAAGTACACTCTCAGGAGATCGTGTCCATCCAAATCAGGTGGGGCATATGGTTATTACGAGAGCATTGCTCAACGCGCTCGATTTTAGCTGGTAGCATGACGAAAAAAGCGAGTGGTACACAGTCAAATTTCACGGCACGCATTTCTGGTGTGGGCGAAACGGTGGGAAGAGATGGCACTCCACATTTGACTGAGGGGTAGCTTTGCATCCGTAAAAGCTGAGAGAGATTCCATTTGATAATCAGAGAAGAGTTGCGTTTATCAAACTATGACGTCAAAAAAAGAATAATCTAAAGAGGTTTGCCGATGGATTTGCTGGTCCTGGGGAGCAGGATTGGAGGAATACTGCTGCTCGATTTGCTCCTGAGTGGAGATAATGTGCTGGTTATTGGCGCGGCAGCAGCGGGATTGGCGCGTCGAGAGCGTTGGTACGCGATCATGATAGGGGGAGGAGCAGCCATGCTGTTACGCATCCTATTTACAGCGCTGGCTTCAGTGATCCTCAATATCTCATTCATCCAGACCATAGGAGCGCTCATTCTGCTCTATCTGGCCCAAAAGCTGCTCCAGGAGCGGAGCCAGAGCGAAGCAGAGCAACAGAACGGAGCCGCTTCTTCAGAAGAATCCTCCAAACAGCTCGCCTCCAGCCGAAAAAACGCATTTTTCTCTGCCCTGCTCACCATTTTAGTGGCCGATGCGACCATGAGCCTCGATAATATTCTCGCCGTGGGAGCGCTGGCAAATGGCGAGATGCTGCCACTGGTCGTAGGACTGATCGGCAGTATTACCATGCTTTTGCTGGGGAGTGCGCTGGTGTCCGTGCTCGTCGAGCGGCTCGGCTGGGTGCTCGATATTGCGGCGCTGGTCCTGGGGTGGACCAGCGCTACGATGATTCATGATGATCTTGTGCAGATCGCGCGAACGCATCATATTGAGTTCGTGCTGGCCCTCGACCAGACAGCGCTACCGTGGCATCTTTCCTGGCTGTTGTTTATTTTGGCTATAGGAACGTGCGGAATTGTGCTCTTCTTCGATCTCTTTTATCGTCGCCGCAGCGCCCGATAGTATTTATAGAGCGAGCACGTTTACCATTTGCGATAGGGTAAAAATTTGCCGTTCAGCGTCACGATCACGCGATCGCCTTTCGGGTCCTCTTTCTTCTGAATGTCCATCTCGAAGTCGATTGCGCTCATAATCCCATCGCCAAACATCTCGTGGATCAGCGCTTTGATCGTCGTACCATAGACCTGCGTAATCTCATGAAAGCGATAGAGAAGCGGGTCTACCGGCACGGACTGACCGAGAGAGCCCTTCATAGGGATGGTCTGCAAGCTCTGTTTGACTTCAGGGGTTAACTCAAGCAGGGCGGCCACGGCGGTTGCTTCTTCCTCGGACATCGTGCCCTGGCCCAGAAGAGCGGCGGTCGTCCATTCTTTACTTCTTCCGACAGCCCGGGCGATCTCCACGAAAGTGAGACCTTTGCGTTGCTTGGCATCTAAGATTATTTCGATTGCATCTTCTCGCGTTACCATAATTACCGGATCTCCTTCTGGACTACAGAATTGAACTAAGCAGTGAATGCATTTTCATCCATCGACGACAAAAAGGTTTGATAGACACCTTACCATTCGCTGCCGAACGCATCGTTGGAGTTTCGGAACACATTGCGAGATTTGCCATTTCAGGCGCTTGCTATCTTGCCAATATCGTATCGCACACCTGAGGAAGTCTGCAAACCGCGAGAGAAGATCTCAGGGGGTCCGCGTTCAGCACGTCATGCACGACAGAGTTCTTCACCTTCCTGCTTATCTTTTGTCTACAGCCAATTGTAGCGGCTTTGCCTGGTATGATTGCGCATGATAGCCAAAGCCATCAGGTGTGACGACACGATGTAATCTGTTACCGGTGTTTTCCATTTTAAGTCTTTAGTACTTCCAATTGACAAAAAATTGAGTTATACTTTAACGGGGAAAATTACACGCTTTACACATTTAGGAATGTATAAAATACTTAAAAGTTGGCCTGTAGTAAATTCTCAATCCATCTGCGAACTTCGCGCAGACACGACTCGGCTGATGCATTGGTCAGGCGGGGGAAGGCGGGTCTCAAAAACGTCCGCATTTCTAATGAAGAAAATAGTTGATCTCAATAGTGTCTGCAATAGATAGAGGGGAACGAGAAGTATGAGCGCCCTTCCTGAGCCAATTGAGGTATTCTTCTCGTATGCCAATGCCGATGAACTGTTGTGCAAGGAATTGGAGAAGCATCTCAGCCTGTTGCGTCGCAATGGTCTCATTACCACCTGGCACAAGCGGCAAATTATCGCAGGTACTGACTGGGCCAGGGTTCTGGATCGACACCTCAACATCGCCTCGATCATTCTGCTGCTCGTTAGCTCCGACTTTCTCGCCTCTGACTACTGCTATGGCGTAGAGATGGAGCAGGCAATGAAGCGACATGACGCAGGAGAGGCCCGCGTCATTCCCGTTATTCTTCGACCTTGTGACAGAAAAAGCGCTCCATTTGGAAAGCTCCAGGCGCTACCGAGTAACAATATACCCATTACGTTGTGGAGTAACCAGGATGCCGCCTTCGCTGATGTTGCCCAGGGTATCAGGGAGGCGTTGAGGGATATCCAGCATCTTGCCGTGAGTACTCCTTCCAGCGCGCTCCCACGTATTTGGAACATTCCCTACCCACGCAATCCGGTATTCACGGGTCGTGAGGAGATCCTGGCCCATCTGGCTGATAAGCTTAAGACGGGCCAGGCAACAGCACTTTCGCAACCCCAGGCAATCAGTGGCCTCGGTGGCGTTGGCAAGACGCAAATCGCCATCGAATATGCGTACCAGCACCGTCAGGACTATCAAGTCGTGCTCTGGACAATAGCGGATACGCGTGAGTCACTCGTCTCAGGATATATTACCATTGCCGAATTGCTGAACTTGCCAGAGAAGGATGAACAGGACCAGACCATTGTGGTCAATGCCGTGGTGCGCTGGCTCAGCACTCATACTGAATGGCTTCTGATCCTCGATAACGCCGATGACCCGACGATAGTGAATGAGTTCGTGCCCCCTGTGTTTGGTGGTCGTATTCTGCTCACAACCCGTGCGCAGGCAATGGGGAGACTTGCATCCCGCATCGAAGTTGCGACTATGCCACAAGACATTGGAGCATTATTCCTGCTGCGCCGTGCATTACTTGTTACGCCTGATGCTACGCTGGCAGACGCTCTTGCCACTGATGCGGCCATTGCAGGAGAGATCTGCGAAGAGTTGGGAGGATTACCGCTGGCGCTTGACCAGGCCGGAGCCTTCATCGAAGAAACGCAATGCAGCTTGCAGGATTATCAGCAGCGGTATCGCACGCGTCGAACACTGCTCTTGCAACGGCGTGGAGGATTGGTTGCGGATCATCCAGAACCCATCGCGACCACATGGTCCCTCTCGTTCGAGAAGGTTGAACAACACAGTCCCATTGCGGCGGATCTGCTGCGCTTGTGTGCGTTCCTGAACTCCGACGCTATTCCCGTTGAACTTGTCTCTCAGGGACTTAGCCACCCTGGTTCATCGCTTGCAGCAGCAGCAGAGGATGACATGGCTTTAGATGATGCCATGGCGACATTAGGCACATACTCGCTTATCCGTCGGGACAGAGAGGCAAAAACACTCTCTATTCATCGTCTGGTGCAGGCCATTATTCAGGATACAATGGCTTCCTCAGAACGGGCGCAGTGGCACGAGCGGGTAATCCAGGCTCTCGAAGCCATATTTCCTGAGGTGACCAGCAACGTATGGCCCCAGTGTGAACGACTTCTCTCCCACGTACTTGTCGCAGCGAACTTCTCAGATGAAACCGAAAGCCTGGAACTGGGCCGCTGCCTCAGGAGAGCCGCTGCCTACCTCAACGGCCGCGCCCGCTATGGGGAAGCGGAACCATTGCTCCTGCGTGCCAGGCAAATTATAGAACAACAGTTAGCTCCCGATCCTTTTGAGCTGGTCCTGTTATTCAACGGCTTAGCAGTACTCTCCCTCCGGCAGGGGAAGTATGCCCAGGCTGAGCCATTGCTCCTACAAGCCTTACAGGTAATAGAAAACCAATCGGGTTCCGATCACTTCCTGGAAGGCATGACATTGAGTAATCTGGGACTTATCTACTTTCAGCAAGGGAAGTATGTCCAGGCCGAGCCATTGTTCGTGCAAGCCTTACAGATAATAGAAGGTCAACTGGATTCCGATCGCTCTCTGGAAACTGTGTTGTTGAGTAATCTGGGACTCATCTACCTTCAGCAAGAGAAGGATACCGAGGCCGAGCCGTTGTTCCTGCGTGCTGGGCAGAATTTGGACCACATGGAGAAGTTTGGGCATCAAGATTTCGTCTTATTGTTAGGCAACCTGGGACTTATGTATATCCGTCAGCACAAGTATAGCGAAGCGGAGCCACTGTTCCTGCGTGCCTTGCAGATCGGAGAGCAGCAATTGGGTTCCGATCACCCGAATATAGCGATCACGTTAAGCAATCTGGCTCAACTCTACATCCGGCAGGACAAATATAGCGAAGCGGAGCCATTGCTCCTGCGTGCCTTACAAATCTGTGAACAACGGCCGGATGACGAGCCTACTTACGTGATTGCAACATTGCTTTCCCTGGCAGACCTCTATTACCAACAGGACAAGTATAGCGAAGCGGAACCACTGTTCCTGCGTGCCTTGCAGATCGGAGAGCAGCAACTGGGTTCCGAGCACCCGAATATAGCGACCACGTTAAGCAACCTGGGGGACGTGTATCGTATGCAAGGCAAGTATGCAGAGGCTGAGTCAGTGGTCCAGCGCTCTTTGCAGATCAGAGAGCAGCAGTTTGGTCTCAAACATCCGTACGTAGCCGGTGCCCTGATTGACATAGCGAACCTCTACAAAGCCCAACAGAAGTACACGCAGGCCGAGCCGTTATTCCTGCAAGCCTTACAGATCAGAGAGCAGTGGTTTGGTCCTGATCATCTTGATGTCGCTGGTGCCCTGATCGACTTAGCGAACCTTTACAAAACACAGAAGAAGTATACTCAGGCTGAACCAATTCTCCAGCGAGCTTTACAGATCAGAGAACAGCGGTTTGGTCCTGATCATTTTGAGGTGGCTAGCGTGTTACATAATTTAGCGAACCTCTACTATCAGCAAAACAAGTATGCAGAAGCTGAGCCGTTATTCCAGCAAGCGTTACAGATTAGAGAACAGCAGTTAGGTCCCGATCACCTGGATGTAGCCACTTCATGCATCGGATTGGCTCTCCTTTACGAGGCACGACTCAAATTGGCAAAAGCAAAACAGTTCTATCAACGTGCCTTACAGATTAGAGAACAGCAGCTAGGTCCTGATCACCTGGATGTAGCTACGACATTATACAGCCTGGCAACGCTCTACCAGGGCCCAAATAAATATGACGAGGCTGACCCATTACTTCTGCGAGCTTTACAAATCAGGGAGCGCCAGCTGGGTCTTGAGCACCCCAGCACGAAAGAAATTCGCAAGACGTATGAAAGTCGTCACAAAATCTATAGATATATCTATCTAACTACTTTCATTCTTTGTACCTTACTAGCAATTGCTTGCTTTATATTCTGGTTTTTGCAAAAATTTGACCTCTTGAGCTGGATTGCGCTGGTCATCGCAGTCTTCTTCGTCCGCCTACCTCTCTTTGTAGCCTATGGCTTTCTCTCAGAAAGATATAAAAATCGTCGTTCTCCCTTGCCAGGTTGAGAGGTGTACTTCTTTTACTTCTGCGATGCCTGCATACTCTCAGCTTTCAGTATCGAGGACACGATCTCCGAATGTCCTATCTCTTCGGCGATAGCAGATGCCTGTTGCAGGTGAAATTGGGCACTGGTTGTATCGCCCTGCGCCTGATAGACGCTTCTGAGCAAGAGGTGATCGAGAGGCAGGAAGAGCTTAAAGCTGGCGGCTTCGCGGAAGGTGAGCGCCTGTCTGGCGTAGGTGAGCGCCTGCTCCAGGTCGCCTCTGTTCAGGGCAAAAAGGGCGAGGTGACGGGCGGGCTCGGTTTTTTCGTAGGAGTGACCATGTTGCTCGGCGAGCGCGTAGGCTTTCGCAAAATGTTCCTGGGCCTGATCATAGTGCTGCCAGAATTGATAGACATTGCCGATGAAGAAGAGGGATTCGCTGATGCCGCGCGTATCGTGTAGTGCCTCGCGGAGTTCGAGAGATTGCTGCTGATAGGCGAAGGCTTCAGTGTATTTTCCTTGATCACGAGGACTGTCGGGGAACTCGCCGCGCTTCAAGCTTGCAACTATCGTCGCAAATAAGTGCGCCTGCCCCAGCAGACTCAAGGCATCGGCAATGCCCTGCTGATCTTGAAGCGCATCGGCGGTCTGCTTTGCATCCTGCACGATCGAGAACAGGAGATCGGCATCCTGACGACTCAGCAACAGACTGGCAATGAGGACTTTTCCATAGAGCAGCAAGAGTTTCAGGCGATGCTGCGGCTGCGCATCTTCCGATTCAAGTAGTTGTAGAGACAGGTGAAGCAAGTGTTGGGCATCATGTAATCTGCCAAGCATATAGTAGCTTGCGGCAATCTCGTAGAGGGCATCAAGCGCGGTCGTGTAATGCTTACGCATGGTTTCAGGGGTAAGGGGTAGTGATTGCATCTCTTTTTCCTTTCAGACGGTACAAAAAATGATGGATGAAGTATTTTATTATAATCTTGTGATTATTAATCGCAGCTATAATAATTTCTCGACTGGGAACTGGAGTTCGGAGAGATAATCGTTCATGTCGCCATCCTTGCGCAGGCAAACAACCCGGCGAGGTCCGTCAAGGATAGAATAATGATTTGTCTCGATCCAGGTGCCAAGGACTTGCAGAGCTTCGAAGATCGTGTAGGGATTTCCACGATGCAGAGTGCTCGCCATCCTGGCAACGGCGGGCAATTCGCAGAGAGCGACACGGCCCCCGCACTTCTCGACCAGAGAGATGGCGTCCTCGGGCTCGACGGGCACAGCAATCTGGAGTTCGTTCTGTAAGTTGCCATCGTCGCTTTCCTGGTAGAGGAAGTGGAGATGGTCGCTGGAAGTGATGCCATGCTGCTTCAGGAGAGCGAGGAGCGCATTTGCATGCTGCCATTTGTGGGCGAAATCGGCTTCGGTGAGACACAAAGAAACTGCGGTGGTGGGCCTGATCGTTTTGAGCACAACCTCGTATGGTGGCATGCACCCTCCCTGCTCCAGATATTGCAGACGGGCAGCAACGCGGGAGAACTGCTCCTGTTCCGTCTGGATACGCTGCTGGAGTTCGGCCTGTTTCAGGCGTAGCATGCCCTGGAGCGCTTCGGGGGAGAGTCCCTCAACGAGGATTTGGACGATTTGCGCCAGCCCGAGGCCGAGATCTTTGAGCGCGAGAATACGATGCAATTGAGGCAATTGATCCAGCGTATAGAAGCGATATCCGGTCTCGGGATCGACACGGCTCGGCTTAAAAAGCCCGATCTCGTCATAATGGCGAAGCGTGACCATGGAGATATCGGCGAGGCGGGCAAAATCGCGAATCTTTAGCATCTCGTCTCAGCTTATCCCTTCCTATAAGTATGGATGGTGGAGATATTTCGTGAGTAGAGAGATAACTCCACAGTGTCTGTTAATAAGAGCATACAACGTTCAGGTAAGGTAAAAGTCAAGAGTGATTCTGACCAATTTTTAGTCACTCTCAAACAGAGGCAGGCCAAAAAGCACAGAGGCCGCACGGGCGCGCTCGATCTCTTCGGGAGGGGGAAGGAAAGCAAGCTTGCCGGTATGTAAAAAATAGACTTTGCTGGCAATACGGAAGCCGGCTCTGGCAATTCCGCGCTGAGAGGCGGTATTTTCGCGCTGGTGGATGATCCAGAAGCGCTCGTTTGCGGCGCTCTCGTGGGCGAGGATGTATTGCAGCAAACGCGGATACATGCCTCGACCACGCCACGCTGGCAGTGTGATGAAATAGTAGAGGTAGCGGTTTCGTGGGGGGACGTGAAAGGAGACGCGTCCGCCTCCAAATTCGGCCTCACCGCTAGCCGACCAGCCAACAGCGACGGGGGCGGTTCCCAGATAAGCGAGGTAGGGGCGATGCCCTTTTTGCAGCAGCTTTGTGACTTCCGCGGGTGCACACTCCATCAGGGTTGCGAGAGTTGGGATGTTCGTGGCCTCTTCGACAGTAAAGTCGGGTAGAGAAGGTAACAGGGGCAATGGATCGCCCTTCCACCAGGTCCATAAGAAGCCAGCTTGATCGCCTAATGGGGATTGGTCTTTCTGGTTCATAATGCTGCTTTCCTTTAAATAGTGAAATTTAATACAATATTCAGGGATGAAGAAAAGATAGGGCTAATGCAATATCTGGTTCTGTATCTAGCGAAACGTCATGCGCCGCAGGCACATCACTCCGCATGACCATCGCGTAACGAAATCAGAAGATACCGTTGGTACCCTTTTTTTCAAGCTTGTCTGTTGCCGCGATCGTCTGAAGAACAAGCGGAATCGTGCGAGTTCCCGGACGCCATTCCGTGCCTCCATGGCGTCCCTACTGCTCAGTCAAACCTCATGGCGTCTTTTCTGAAAACGCAC
Organism: Ktedonobacteraceae bacterium; assembly: GCA_035493895.1. Classification (GTDB taxonomy): domain Bacteria; phylum Chloroflexota; class Ktedonobacteria; order Ktedonobacterales; family Ktedonobacteraceae; genus DATJHM01. The sequence continues at coordinate 17,278 of DATJHM010000085.1, read as the reverse complement.
TCGAGACGCACGTGTGAGGGCGAGATGGCCGGTGGGGGACGGGGACGCAGTTCCGCTGCGGCTCCACCACGTCCCTACTGGGCTGGGTGAGCGCGGTTAAGGGGACGCAATGGCGTTTGACAGAGTAGTACGAGCGCCTGGAGAGTTCCTGCTAGTAGTTATTCAGGCTATAAGAAATGCCGTAAAAGAGGGGAACTTCTTCTTTTCTTTTGAAGAAGTTCCCCTCTTTTAGATGGACTGTAAGGATTTTTTTCTGACGGGTTATTTCTGGATGAACTCGCGAGCGAAGGTGCGCAAGGTCTCCAATTTCGTCACACTGGGGAGTGTGACGATCAATTCCTGGACGCCAGCTTCTTCCAATTGCGTGATACGTTGGCGAACTTCGTCCAGCGTACCAACGGTCGCACCGGCGGCCTGCCGTTCGAGCAGTTGGCGTTCGTAGGGCTTCAAAGAGGCCAGCGCAGCCTCTCTATTGTCACCAATCACACAAAAAGTGGAAGAGGTGCGATGAATTTCGTTGTAATCGCGGCCAACATTCTCGCAGTGTTCTTTAATTACTGCAAACTTATGTTTAATTGTATCGATATCCCCGCCAACATTACAGGCATCGCCATACTGAGCAACCAGCTTGAGCGTCACTTTTTCGCCGCCGCCACCGATCAGCAGGGGGATATGAGGTTTCTGGACACCCTTTGGCTGGTTGATCGCACCGCGCACCTGGTAATATTTGCCCTCATGAACGGCCTCCTCCTGGGTCCACATTGCCAGGATCACCTTGACCGCATCGCGCAGCATACGCAGGCGGGTAGGAGCATCGAAGTAGTTATCATATCCGTAGGCAAGATATTCATGCTCATACCAACCAGCACCAATGCCAAAATCGAGGCGACCATGACTGAGCACATCGACCGTACTCGCCATTTTTGCCAGGAGCGCAGGATTGCGATAGCTATTGCACGTAACCATCTGCCCGATACGCACGCGTTTGGTGTCACGCGCCAGAGCAGCAGTACTCGTCCAGCATTCAAAAGTCACTTCTTGAGAAGGAACGGGAATGGTATGAAAATGATCAAAGAGCCAGATAGAGTCAAAGCCAAGAGCTTCAGCCTCCTGAGCGACACTCGTCATCGCCTCATACGCCTCAACGGGATCGGGAATGTCTGACAGATCCATGCGCCATCCCTGAGGAACCATTACACCAAATTTCATAGCCACAAGTAAAACTCCTTCTAAAAGATCAGTAAAAACCTGACAGAACGCTTTGTTTGCGCGTCCCCGCTTGCAGTATATCACGAGGAACGCCCTACATTCCTCTTTTTTTGAATGTAAGGCGTTTGTTTATAGAAACCCGTCAGAGGATATTTTTCTCTGCACGGGAGAAATACAGACGATAGGCCCACCCGTCAAAAGTCGAAGTTTTGCCACTTCGCATCCCCGGGCGTTTTTGAACGGCTCAGTGCACATTCTTTACCTACCAATTTTGATACTAGCACATCTGTGTTAAATGCATGTTATCCAGAAAGGCTCCGCGCTTAAATCTTTGTAAGGCGTGTCCAGAGAGGGCAGAAGAGACAAGAGTTGCGCGAGCGTATAGTAGAGTTGCATAACAAAAGCCGCGCTTGCTTTGTGCAATTTATACATATGTTTTGGGAGATGCTTATGAATTTCATAAAAAATCACGTTAAACCCTAAATATGCGCTCAATAAAATGCAAATATATCTCAATATTTCCTCAAGAGAATCGGGCAATTTGTATGTTTTATACAATTAAAGTGCCGCAACTTTTGACAGGTTGTCCCTATTAATCACCCTTATCTCCTTCTATACTGTGCTTAACAGAAGAACAAGCGAAGAGCATCAATGAAGATTCCTCCACATTCGCAGCGTGAAAAGTAACATTTTCACATATATCCGCAGCCTCATCGCCGAGTTATTCATCGCTCCCCATTCACCGTATGAGAGATTCTTCTCTCGGAACACTGTTCGGCTGAAAGGACTTATTGTTTTGATGACAAATCTTCTTTCCCAGGCATGGACGCGGCTGCGCACGAACATGCGCGATCCGCTGCTCCGCAAAAACGTCGCCTTCTACATGGGCGGCAAACTCATGGGTCTGGCACTGGTGCTTGTAGCAATGTGGGTATTTTTGCCTACGGCGGTGCATGCGGCAACGGGCGCAACGGTTGATATGCCAACCATCAACGCCATCAACACCGCATGGACGCTGATCGCAGCCTTCCTCGTCTTTGGTATGCAGGTCGGCTTCGTGATGCTGGAAGCAGGCTTTGCGCGCTCACGTGAGTCAGTAAACATCCTGGTTGAAGGTATCACAGACACCTGTATTTGTGGAATTTTATTCTGGGCATGGGGCTTTGCGTTCATGTTCGAGCCCGGCACACCGATCATCGGAACCCAGGGCTTCTTTTTACTGGGACTTCCCTCCACCTATCTTACAACTGGTGTGCCACTGCTGGCCTTCTGGGTCTTCCAGTTTGCCTTTGCCGACACAGCTTCGACGATCACCTCTGGCGCGATGGTCGGACGCTGCGGCTTCTGGGGCGATATCATCTATAGTATTGGCGTAACTGGATTTATTTATCCGATCGTCGGACACTGGTCCTGGGGACCGGACGGCTGGTTGGCCGTACTGGGCTTCCATGATTTCGCCGGTTCGACGGTAGTACACACCATCGGTGGAGTGATCTCCCTCGCGGGAGCGCTGGCACTGGGACCTCGCCTGGGACGCGTCTTCAAACGCGATGGTGGTGGACCCCCTCCTGCACATGACCTGATCATCGGTGCAGTTGGTGGTCTGATCCTCTGGTTCGGCTGGTATGGGTTCAATCCTGGTAGCACCCTGTCAGCTCTGGATGCCGTTGGCATCGGTCGCGTCTCCTTCAACACGACCCTGGCAGCCTGTTCCGCTGGCCTGACTGCACTCTTTATCTCCTATGCTCGCACAAAGAAGTGGGATCTCGGCCTGGCGGTCAACGGCTTCTTAGGCGGACTGGTCGCCATCACCTGTCCCTGCTACTGGGTCGATCCATTTGGCGCCTTCTTCATCGGCATCGTGGCAGCGGTCGTCGTCGTCTTTGGTCTGGATCTGCTCGAGCACCTGCGCATTGACGATCCAATCGGAGCCGTTCCTGTCCACATGTTTGCAGGTATCTGGGGCACGCTTTCACTCGGCCTGTTCGCAACGGGGGCATTTGGTTTACCGACGCCGACCGGTGCAGATACGAGCAGCGTCGTCACAGGTCTCTTCTACGGTGGCGGTCTGGAACAGCTTGGGAAGCAGGCGCTGGGCTCAGTTGCAACCGTGGTCGCCACCCTGGTCGTCTCACTTCTGATGATGTACGCACTCAAAAGCATCAAGATCCTGCGCGTCTCGAAAGAGGGCGAACTTGAGGGTCTGGATCTGCACGAGCATGGCGCGTCAGCCTATCCTGAGTACGCCCTCCTGGTCAGTACTGGCGCAACCAGTGTCAGCGCCGAAGGATCACTTGCCCTGGAGAACGCTCCTGCGGGAGACTAGACGACACAACATTGAAGTGCGTGTGTACTTCACATAAAAAGAAAGGGCATGCCGATGTGCTTCCAAAAAGCACGACGGTGTGCCCTTTACCGCTTTTCACAGCAATCTGACAATGTTTCACAAACTGAACTGGCGATAATTTTTTCAGATCATTCTATGCAGAAGGTAATAGCACCGTGATATCAGAAGACAGACAGGCTTTATTTCGTATTGCGCAATGGGCGGAGACACGAAAGTACATACGGGTAGAAAAAGTACGGGAGCTTGCAGGAAGCGAGGAGAATTATCTGCTTATCATTCGTGAAATGGATCGGGTGAAAGGACAACTTCAACGCGCCCGTACGCTGGAGGCTCAGGCGACGCTGACACTGACGGATTGGCTGATGATTCTAGAACAATTCGACTGGAACTGCGCCTACTGTCAATCGAGGTCATTCGAGATTATGAGCCATCTGGTCCCATTGCCACGTGGAGGAACCACGGCGGAGAATTGTGTTCCGGCCTGCTATAGCTGCATCCCAGGTAAGCACAAAAACAGCACGTCGCATCGTGTGCAAACATTGCTGGCACGAGGAAGAACTCCATCCCAAACGCCGTAAACGCGTATCAGAGCCCTATAACCAGGCATTTCTCACACATCCACCACAGAAATCCGCACTGCGCAAGCCTTTTGCCAGCACCAGACCACCGCCCTCTTGCGTCATATCCCCATCGTAAAAATGTCAGCAAAAAGAGATGTAATATCCTTACATTCATTTTACAATTGCATAGATATTTCTTGATAATCGCAGGCTATTCTGTAAATACAATAACAGTAAAAAGATCGTAACTTCATCTCGTAATTTTTTTGCAATCGCATGAATACTTGTAAATGGAAGGAAGCGGAGCCTTCTCCTTATCCTCCTTCCAGGAGAAGTTGCGTAGAGATATGTAGCACGGAATCATAGACCAGGGCTATAATCAAGGGAAATCATTATGTTTCAAAATCAAGATCCATCGCATTCATCTTATGGAGAGCAACCACAAGAACAGATACACGCACGAACCACGGCCGTCTTAGAGCGTCCAGCGTCTGCGACAGCGGCCGGGCAGCAACAATATACATCGCAAACGCCAGTCTATACGCCTCAGGCTCCTACCTACCAACAGGGAGCGGTGCAAGCGCCCGGCTATCCATATACAGTACCACAGCCACCCATGCCGCCCAGGAAAAAGTCGCGCCGCCTGCGTACGGGCATGATCTTTGTCCTGACGCTCGTGCTGCTCATTGTTTTTGGCATCGGTCTGTTCGCAGGCTGGGTATTCGCTAACGATGGTGGAGGAACAGGCACGATAGCGGCGGCCACTTCGGGCTCAGCCACCAATGCGACGACACTTCAGACGCAGCAGGAGGCGGCCATCGCGAAGATCGAGCCATCCGTCGTCCAGCTCGATGTCACAACAGCGCAGGGCGGGCAGTTGGGTTCGGGAGTGATTATCAATAGTAACGGCGATATTATTACGAATAACCACGTAGTCAGCGGTGGGCAAAGCATTCAAGCTGTTTTGAATGATGGCAAGACGGAAACAGCGCAAGTCGTTGGGACCGATCCAGGCAATGATCTGGCAGTCGTACACATTCAACCATTTGCGCACATGGCAGTAGCAACGATTGGCGATTCCAGTAAACTGACGGTGGGTCAGGAGGTTCTGGCCGTAGGAAATCCACTCGGGATTACGGAGACGGCGACCAATGGCATCATCAGCGCGCTGAATCGCAGCGTGACCGAGCCGACGCACGTGACGATTAAAAATGCCATCCAGACAGATGCGCCAATCAATCCTGGCAATAGTGGGGGTGCGCTTGTGAACCTGCAAGGGGAGCTGATTGGTATTCCTACCCTGACGGCGGTGGATAGCGAGTTGAATACGCCTGCATCCGGCGTTGGCTTTGCGATCCCCTCGAATCAGGTGAAGACAGCGGTGGCGCAGATTCTTCAGCAGGCGGGATAATAGAGAAGAGCAATGTGGTCGGGGATTCACCCGACCCGAATCCCCCCAGTTTTCGGGGGGATCTTTGTATTTTGGGGTCTTTGACGGAAATGCGTAGCCAGTGGAATAGCAGTCAAAATTTGTAGCGCAGGAGAAGATCCTCATACGTTTCCCGGCGTTCCATAACCTCTACTGCGTCATCTGAAACCAGCAGAGCAGCGGGACGAGGCACAAGGTTGTAATTGCTGGCCATCGGCAAACAATATGCGCCGGACGTGGGCAAGGCCAGCAGTTCTCCGTCGCCCAGCAATGGAAGCTGGACCTCTTGAATCAGGATATCACCCGATTCGCAGTAGCGTCCGGAGATACAAACGGTCTCTGTCGCTGCTTCCAGAGCGCGTTCAACGGGAAAAGCAGTGTAGCGTGCGCCATAGAGTGCGGGCCGGATATTATCGGCCATACCGCCATCAACGAACAGATAGGTGACGCCTCCGGGGGTTGGCTTACGCGCACCCACGCGGTAGATAGCCACGCCAGCGCGTGCGACGATTGAGCGTCCTGGCTCGATAATCAGACGTGGGGCTGCGAGATCCGCACCGGCTGCCGCAACGCCGCGCAACATGCTCGCCTGCAACGTTCGCGCCAATATGTCGATACCGGGTGTAGCAGTTTCTCCGGGGGTATCGATGGCCCAACCGCCGCCGGGACTGATCTCACGCGGCCACCAACCGTTCTCGCGATAGATTTCCGCAGCCAGGGCCAGCAAGCGTTCCAGCGTTTCAGCGTATGGCCGCGTTTCACGCAGCATGGTACCGCTATGCGCGTGCAGGCCCAGCAGATCGAGCTGATCCTCCTGGAGGATACGCAGCACAGCGGCCTTCGCCTCGCCGTGGCCCAGGTGAAAACCGAATTTGGAGGAGGCATGGCCGGTTTGCAGATAGCGGTGCGTCTCCGTCTCAACCTCCGGCGCAACACGCACCAGCACACCCGGCCTGGTGCCACTCTCGCGTGCCAGACGCGTCAGGCATGCCAGCTCGCTCCAGTTGTCGAGCACGATACGGCCTACCCCGGCGCGCAAAGCCAGGCGCAACTCATCCTCGGACTTGTTATTGCCATGAAACGAAATATGTTGCATCGGGAAATCCGCGCGTTGCGCCAGCAGCAGTTCTCCCCCCGAAACCACATCCAATCCCATCCCCTGCTCTGCGACCAGACGCGCCAGCAGAGGCGCGAGGTACGCTTTAGCCGCATAAAGCACCAGACTCTCGGAGGCCGTGTAGAGCTCACGAAAGGCGCGGGTATATATCTGGCAGGCGCGCTCGATGGTGGCGCGATCGTAGATGTAGAGCGGCGTGCCATAGTCGCGTGCCAGTGCCGCTACTGAGTGATTGGCTAGAAATAATTCTCCCGCCGTGGAAAAGTCGGCGCTATCGGGGAGAAACGGCTGTAATTGTTGGCTGTTCATGATTCCTCGTATGATGTATCTTCTTTCAGGATGTTCCTGGAAGGAGATTGTCTCATGAAAGAGTTGCTGAGGTCAACCTTCATCCAGGAAGATATAGATAGAAGATGGGCAAGCACTGTATGTTGGCAACGCACTTTCTCCCTCTGATATCACATGCCAATTCATCCCCTATTATCGACTGCATCCTTTCTTTACGACTAACGTTAGTTGAAGGAGTATAGATATACGCATTAATATACGCAAATTACCTGCGTTCATTTCTCCGAGGCAAGCGATAGCAAAGTAGACCATAAGCGTCAGATTACGCATAAGGGATGAATCGCGGGGCAAGCGGACCAATGGGAGATACAGAATCTTCCTATATTGAACCAACATATATTGGTACAGTGACAACCGATGCAAATGGCTCCTTTACCTACACTTTCCAGGTACAGGGCATTGCGGCTAAAAACTATGAAATTGGAGCGGAAGGAGCAATTGATGCCGGGATTGCAGGACCTATTATTGTGACATCATAAAGCTAAGACGAAGCCAGAAGAGCCGGGAGAACGTATTTATTACGCTACCCCGGCTCTTTTCCTCAACCACTTGAGCCACTAATCAGGTTGAGACGATCACCGCTGGTAACAGCAATCTCTATGGGCCTCGACTCGCATATTCTGCACCTCTATACACATCCTCCGCCGAGGATCGAGGCGAAGGCGCGCGGATTGCCATCCGGAGGGGGACGCGGATTGGCATGAAGCGCGCTCCCTACCTGTTGTGTTTTGCGGACCGGGTCTCGTTTGGCAAGGGATGCATGTGGTCCCCACCCCTCGAAGAAAGGCTGAGGTAGGGAGCGCGCTTCATGCCAATCCGCGTGCAAATTCATTCTCGCAAAAATTCTTCAGAAATTTCACCACAACGGATTTTTTTCTCTCTTTCTCCAAATTGCTTGCTTTTCCGTACAAATATGCGTATAATTCCGTACATAGAATCCGTACATAGAAAAGGGGCACAGCAATGCCACAGGTTCGTGGATACTTCTTAGGACGCCTGTTTGCTCTGCTTGCTGCGCAAGAAGTGCTGGAGCAATCACCGGAGCAACTGTATCATCAGGCTTCGACGGTTCCACCACAGGTATTCCCAAAGGCACTTGCAATCTTGATCGGGGCAGGCAAAGAGAAGGCTTTGCTCCCTCTCATGAAACAACTCCCACTGGACGCCTTCGATGGGCCACTCAACCGGCGAGAGCAGGGTGCGTTCGCACTTGGCTATATTCATGAGCGATCCGGCTATCTCGCCCCCCTTCAGGAAGAAGAGCGCGATGATGAGGAACAGGAGCTCACCGAACGCTACGAATTTCGCCTGGACCCATCCCTCAAAGAGTGGATCAAGCAAAGCGGTGGCGGATCATTCATACGTTCCCTGCTGCGCAGTGAGCGTACACGCTCACTCGAGGGGCCCCCGCCCGAGCAACCAGCACAGGGCGACGAGGGACAATAAACAACGCTTCGCACGTTTTCGGTGTTCACGTATCTGGCACGATACAACCAGTTATCCTGAGAGGTGATAGATATGGATCTGCATGAGCAGCCAACCGTTACCTGGAACGAGGCAGAAAGCAACCAGAAGCAAGCCAGTGAGGCAGGGGACACGGCTGCACCAAAGAGTGGAGGTTCCCAGCGTCGCGCGCCACGCATGTCGCGCCGCAAACTGGCCGGTATTGCCACGCTGGGAATTGTGGGAGCAGGAGCCGTAGTCGTGGGCGGCGCGGCGCTAGAAAAATGGGAATCATCTCACGGAGCCGCCGCCAACACGGCTCAGATGGGACACTTGATGCGCAGAGCTGGCTTTGGCATGGCTCCTGGCGATCTGGCAACCTACGCCACCTATGACTTCAGCAAGGCCGTGGATCGGCTCATCAACTATCAGCAGGTTCCCGACACTACCATGGAGAACCGGCTCAACGCGCTCAAGCTGAATCTCGATACCCCCACCACACAGCAGCAATGGTGGCTGTTGCGCATGGCCTGGACGCAACGTCCCCTGCTGGAGAAAATGACCCTCTTCTGGCATGGCGTCCTCACCAGCAGTTTCCACAAAGTTGGTGGGGCAAAAGTGGCCAGACGCATGATTGTGCAAAACCAATTCTTGCGCGCTCACGCTTTCGATACCTTTGATAACATCCTGCTGGGCATTACCAGCGATCCGGCAATGTTGATCTTCCTTGATCTAAACACCAGCAAGAAAACGCTGCCAAACGAAAACTATGCCCGCGAATTAATGGAACTCTTCACGCTGGGACTGGGAAACTATACACAGGAGGATGTCCACGAAGCCGCCCTCGCGCTCACAGGCTGGCATGTCGCAGCCGAGAGCACAAAAGCGCTCTACCATCCTCAGACTCACAATACCGAGATCAAGCATCTGCTGGGTCAGACTGGCAACTTTGACTATCGGGACGTGATACGCATTCTCGCCAATCATCCGGCAACCTCGTGGTCCCTCTGCCACAAGCTCTTCACCTTCTTTGCCTACGAAAATCCGAGCAAAGACGACCTCACGCCGCTGGTGGAAACCTATGCCAAAAGCAATCATAATATGGGCGAAGTAATGCGCACGCTGCTGCTCTCTCCCCAATTCTCCTCGCCCAAAGCATATCGCAGCCGCCTGAAATCTCCAGCCGAATACATTGTGGGAGCGTACCGCGCCTTGAACATGCAGGGAGACGGGGCTAGCCTGCCTGCGATGGCGACGCTTATGGGCCAGACGCTCTTTGCGCCCCCCAATGTCGCTGGCTGGCCCGGCGACAAAGTGAGCGCTCTCTGGCTGAACAGCGGCACCTGGATGACGCGCCTCAACTACATCGACTCCTTGCTGGTCGGCGAGAGAGGCAAACAGACCGGAACGACTCAGGCCCTGGACATCCAGGCGACCGTAAATGCCAACGCCATCGACACGCCCGAACATTTTATCGATTACTTCTCGTCCCTTCTTCTGGACGGCGTCCTCGAACAGAACAGACGAACACAATTTCTTGACTACTTCACGGCCCCCGATAGCAGCAAAACTGGCGGGTCCATCACACTGACGAGCGACAAGAGCTATCCTTTGAGCCGTGTGCGTGGCGCACTCTACCTGTTATTGACATCACCGGAATATCAACTCAATTGAAGCATGTATCTCTATTCACAGGACAAATCATCAAAAATACATACATACATACATAAAGGAAGGGCAAAATGAAGTTCTCACGAAGAGTCTTGCTCAGAGATGGCATGCTGGCCGTATCGGCAGGAATGATCATGCCCGCGATCTTCAGTCGCGGTATCGCCTCCGCCAAAGCGCTCTCTCAGGAAGGCGCACATTTCGCACAGGCGGCGAGCGAGCATACGCTGATTGTAGTCCAGATGGCCGGTGGAAATGACGGCCTGAATTCGGTTGTCCCGTATACCGACTCTCTCTACTATAAAATGCGACCCTCGCTCGCCATTCCACAGAGCAAGGTCCTTTCGCTGGATGGCCGCCTGGGACTGCATCCCTCGCTCGCGCCACTCAAGCAAATCTGGGACGCGGGCCACATGGCGATCGTCGAGGGCGTGGGCTATCCCAGTCAAAGCCTCTCACACTTTCAGGCGATGGATATCTGGCAGACGCTGGACCTGGGTGGAAGTGGCAGCGAAGGATGGCTGGGCAAGCTCGTCGCTGGCTGGGTGGACAAAGATGGGCATCCTTTCAACTCGCTGAATGTCGGCGTACAGACGGCTCAGGCCCTCTCATCAATCCATGCCCAGGTTCCCACGCTGGCAAATACCCAAAGCTATCGCGTCCTGCCCGATCCCGTCGACGCGGATAAAGGCCAGGGAAGACTCCAGGCGCTCATGAAACTCTATACTTCCTACCCCAGCACCTCGCCCTACGCAGCATTATTGGACGCCACCGCGCTGAACGCCCACGAAGGTAGCCGCCAGTTGCAACAGGCCATTACGCACTACAGCTCCACAGTTACCTATCCTACGGGCTCATTCGCAGCTGGCCTCAAGATCCTGGCAGAGGCGATCGTCGAGGATCTCGGGCTGCGCGTTGGCTATGTCACGCTGGGGGGCTTCGATACGCATGCCAATGAGCAAGCAACACACGATACCTTGATGAAGACGCTAGCCGATGGACTCTCTGCTTTCTACACTGATCTGGTCAATCACAGCAAAGCCGATAACGTCGTTGTGATGACATGGTCCGAATTCGGCAGACGCGTTGAAGAAAACGGCAGTCAGGGAACTGACCACGGGACGGCCGCTCCGATGTTCGTGCTGGGTCATCCTGTGAGCAAAGGCATCTATGGCGAACCCGCGAGTCTGAGCAATCTGGATGATGCCGGAAATATGAAATACACAACCGACTTCCGCTCGGTGTACGCAACAGTGCTCGATCGCTGGCTCGGTGCATCCTCGAAAGATGTGCTGGGCGGATCGTTCGGGGCGCAGAATTTTCTGCCCCAACCATAAAGACGAAAAAGCAGAAGCCGGATAGAGACAATATGGATACAAGCTTTAGCAAGCAGCTCTTGCCAATCTTTTTGCAATTTCGTATGACCACCATCGTAACGAAGCCAGAAAAGCCGGGAGAACGTATTTATTACGTTACCCCGGCTCTTTTCCTCAACCACTTGAGCCACCAATCAGGTTGAGACGATCACCGCTGGTAACGGCAATCTCTATGCGCCTCGACTCGCATATTCTGCACCCATACACATCCTCCCTCGTCGCGGCCTGTCCGCAATGTCACGTAGATAAGGTGCCCATCGACCACCTCGTCGTTGACCCGGTCGCAGACAAGCGGCGACGCTACAGGATTTGAGGGGAGATTCCCCTTTATGCGAGGCTTTTGCCCCATTTCACAGTTACGTTGGAAGGCTCAGCTTCCTCGGTGTGCGGCATGCGATTGGAGATCATCAGCAGGTAGCCGGTGGCAAGGATCGAGGAAATGTCGATGCCGAATGGGCGCAGCTTCAAACGGGTGCGCGAGAGCGCGCTTCTGACGGGTCTCATCTCCTGATCCCACAAGCCCTCTTCGGCGGCCGCTTGCAGATGCTGCCGACTGCGGGCGATGATTTTGTCGCTGACTTTGCCATTATAGAAGTGCGCGAACATGATTTCGTACGGGCAATAGTAGGGGAAGGCCTCCAGCAAGGGCAGCAACACACTCATTTCGCCGTTGGTGAATTGCTCTTGCATCAACAGCAACGGCCGATCTGCCACGCAGGAGATATAGGAAAGAGTGCCAAAGGCCAGGTTCAGCGCCAGTGTATGCGTAGAAGGTAAAGCTTCCTGCAATGAGAAATGCATAATTCTCTCTTCATCAAGACGGGGGGCATTCACGGTCAGTTTTGGTTCACGCATGTAGACTTTTTGCATTGTATTTCTCCTTATCCCTGGTAAACGATAGTGAGTAGATATCCAAAACCTATCCCTCCCAGGATTCCCAGGAGAAGCAGGAACGTAAGCATAGTTAGCGCTGGATCAAAACGCAGATGGCGCTTCGCTGCATGAGTTGGGGCAGGGGTGAGTTCCGCACTCACGGATTCGACGACCTCTGGTTTCATGGACAAGATGATCGGCTGTACACGGTCCGCGCCCGACAGGCGACCGGTACGCAGTTTGGGCGATTCGCGATAGAGCCAGCTGTTATTCTCAGGTGTCGGCGTATAGGGACCCCGATTCGCATCCGGCTCGGGCGTCGGCGTATCCAGATAGGGATAGAACTCGCCCGCATCCGCATCATCGTCCTCAGCATAGTCTTCGCCGTAATCATTGCCTTCGGGCGCGGGCGTTGTCAGAATATTCGCATCCGGCTCGGGCGTCAAAGGACCGGAGAAGGCCAACGGGACCATGCGGACAGGGGCCAGTCCTGTCTCGCCCTCCGGTTTTGGCGTAAACGGTGTGATTACCTGTTCCGACTTCAAGGCCACGAGCCTGACAGTCAACCGGGGGCGGAGACATGGAGCACGGCCAATATGCTCTTGCTGGTCATCCCGATAAAATTGCCCGGTGCGATCAGGAATAGCCCGATATTCTCCTGTCACCTCATCCACAGGTTCTCCCAATATTTTCTGGAGATCACTGATTGGTTCCTGTATCATGTCTTCCTCCGGTCTTTGCCTGAATGTAGGGATGCGGGCGATTGTTGGCGCACAGGGCAGGCATAAAGGATGTTTGTCGTGGACCGGCATAAAGCCCGGTCCCTACCTCTAGCCTCGATGTTCGCATTCCGGCGATGCAACCGTATCCCTACGTGTTTCGAGATATCCTAATCGTGCCATAACGAAGGATCTTCGTCCTCGGGGCTCCCATCTCTGTCGGCATTCACCCAGGAAGCACCGGGATGGGCCTCAGAGTGCGCCTTCAGGGACGCCCTTACAATCAAATGAACCACGTTCCTGGTTCTCATTAGTGAACCTCCTCCACAAAAATGCGTAGAAACAGTAGTTATAGGAACGTTTAATTAAGTAGTATTCGTTCCAAGTAAATTATGAATTATAACCATGTACATCCCACAGATCATGTGTTATCATTTTTTTAATCATATTTATCATTTTTCGCGCACGATGGGAGACTGGTATGGAGAGCCCACACGCAGACCCTCAACCCCGCGTTCTACTGACGGAGGCACGTGTCCGTCGAAGCTGGTCGCAGCAAGAGGTGGCAAACCGCCTCGGGACCACACATGTCAACGTGAGTCGCTGGGAAAGAGGTCTGACGAAACCCAACCCGTACTACCGACGTAAACTCTGCATGCTGTTTGGTCTGACTGAGGAGGAATTGGGGTTGTTTGCACGGGCCGGGTCAGGCTCAATCCCAACACGGACAGAGTCGAGCCCCGCTCAAGCCTTACAATCGCCGGTCCCTCCGCCTTCTCCGGTCACGACTGCCGCTGACAGCAGCGCCGGGCGCGCATCGGACCCTGCGGCACCTCCAAACCCTGTGGGTATTCAACCGCCAGCGCCCACGCCCATGGTGCCGGATGTGATATATGATCCGGCCATTCCGCTTGTGCCCGCCGTTGAGCTGGTCGGTCGCTCCGATCTGCTGACGGCCCTCAGGCGGCGCCTACGCACGGGGGGCAGTGTGGCGCTCACGGCGCTGAACGGTCTGCCGGGCGTAGGCAAAACGGCTCTTTCGGTGACATTGGCTCATGATCCAGAACTACGCTCCCACTTTCGCGATGGCATACTCTGGGCTGGCCTCGGACCAGATCCGAATGTTCCCGGCCTCCTGAGCCGCTGGGGCAGCATGCTCGGCATTTCGGCCAGCGAGATGGCAGCTCTCAGCAGCAACGAAGCCTGGGCCCGGGCGATTCGGGCGGCGATCGGCATGCGCGCGCTGCTGCTGGTCATCGACGACGCCTGGACGATTGAGGATGCGCTGATCTTTAAGGTGGGCGGCCCACGCTGCGCCCATCTGGTCACGACCCGCTTCGGCACGATTGCCGTGCAGATCGCCGGGGATGGCGCAACCAATATTCACGAGCTGACGATTGAGCAAGGGCTGGAACTATTGACGGTGCTGGCTCCGCAGGCGGTGGCGCAGGATGAGGAGAAAGCGCGCGATCTTGTGCAAGCGGTGGGTGGTCTGCCCCTGGCGATTACATTGATCGGTAACTATCTGCGCAAGCAATCGTACAGTGGGCAGACGCGGCGCATTCGCGCGGCCCTGACGAGATTGAGCGATGCCGCCGAACGCCTGTATGTTAGCGAGCCACGCGGACCATCGGAGACACACCCCAGTCTCCCCCTCGAACAGCAACAGATCTCGCTCCAGACCGTCATCGCCGTCACGGACCAGCAACTGGACGCGAAAGTGCGCACGGCCTTCTACGCCCTCGCCGTCTTCCCCCCCAAGCCCAACAGTTTCTCTGAAGATGCAGCGCTCGCCATCACCAACAGCGATTTCGACACAATCGACACACTGGCCGACACTGGCCTGCTCGAAAGCAGCGGCGAGGGACGCTACACGATCCACCAGACGATCGCAGATTATGTACGCGTGCATTTGCAGGATGCTGCTCCTCATGAACGGCTGATTCAGTATGCGATTCAGTATGTTGAAGAAAATAAGAAAGACTACAGCTACGAACTGCTTGATAGGGAGAGTAGCACGATCCTCGCCGCCCTCGATTCAGCCTATACACATGGCAAGCAAGCCGAGCTAGTTAGATTGGTAAATGCATATATACCAACCATGCTCCGATTGGGATTTTATCCTCTTGCCGAACAGCACGTGAAACGGATGCAAGAGATTTCGCGAGAGCGAGAAGATTCTGGCGGGAACTCCAGTGCATTGCTATATCTTGGACAAATAGCGCAGAAGCAGGGGGAGCTAGCTGAGGCTGAGAGCTTCTTTAAGGAAGGGCTGGAACTTGCACGCCAGTTAGATGATAAGGAGCGGATCAGTGCCTTCCTGACAGGACTAGGGGAAACGAACTGGAGGCGTGGTGACTTTACGCAGGCAGAGATTTACTTGCAGGAAGGCTTGAGCATAGCACAGCAACTAGATAATAAGGAGCGCACCAGTGTGATCCTTAAAAATCTAGGATCTGTAGCAGCAAATCAGGGAGACTTTTCTAAAGAAGAAATGTATTTAAAAGAAGGACTGCAAATCGCACGTCAAATTGGAGATCGCGAGCAGACTTGCGTATTATTGATGAATTTAGGTGCGGCAGATTCAGATAGAGGCAATTATGTACAGGCAGAAAAATACTTCCAGGAAGGACTTACGCTTGCACGTCAAATTGGACATCGTGAATGGATCAGTGGATTACTTAGCAATTTAGGGAATCTCTTTCATGCACAGGGAAATTATATCTTAGCAGAAAAATACTTCCAGGAGGGATTAGAGCTTGCGCGTCAAATTGGACATCGTGAATGGACCAGCATTCTACTAAATAATTTGGGGATGACAGCAAGTAAGCAAGAAAAATATTTCCATGCAGATGCATATCTTCAAGAAAGTCTGACTCTAGCCAGACAAATTGGCATTCCTCAGATTACAGGTAATGTATTGAATGAATATGGGGATCTTTGTATACAACAAAAAAACTTCCAGAAAGCTAGCACAGTTTATCAAGAAATGCTCACTATTATATCAGAAGATATGCAAGATTTAATGGCACTAGCAAACTATGGAGTAGCAAGAGTGGCTTTAGCCGGAGGGAACACCCAGGAAGCGCTCAAGTTCGGAGAAATGAGTATGAGAGCCTTAGAAACAATGGAACACCGTAAAACAGATGAAGTAAAACAATGGCTTAGTTCAGTAAAAAAGTTAAAAAATTAAAAGGTTGAGAAGCAGCTATTAAACTTGCTGCTTCTCAAGTGCCGTATATATTCTAGCCTCGCCATGACGCATCAGGCGTCATACCGCCACCAGCAACCGGAGTAGTCGTAGGCGTCACAGTTGTAGTGACCGTATGTTTAGTATTTTTCGGCGCGGCGGCGTGCGAGTGCATCGAGAGTTGGGCGAAGAGCATCAGGGTTGCGAGAACGAGCAGGACGAAGAGCGGCAGCAGCCATCGAGTTACACGTGTATAGGTCATTGTTTTTTTCCCTTCAATTTATGGGCGGCTTTGAAAGGCCGTCCCGGGCCGAGTTGCACCTCAGCCTCTTCATTTCTTCTTCGTATTTCGGCTCGGTATACAGGCGCTCATAGCAGAGACACACGTCCGGTAAAGGGTCTCGCACGGGAGGCCCCGGTGGTAGCCGTTGCCAGGTGTATTGCTTCACGGGCACACCTGTCGCCAATCGGAGATTATCCCTGGAGATCATCCCCAGGCGGAGATAAACCCCGCCCCTACGAAAACCCGGAACCACTCGGGCTGGCGCAGAATTTTGGGCGCACGAATCCTCCCACCATCCGGTCATTTGGTCGATATGAGATCAGAGCCTGATAACCGAAAATAGGTCGCGATCGAGTTCGTTGAGTTGGTATGGTCAGGCACATCGCCTGTGCTGATCGAGTCGCGGTTTGTTGTCTGCTCAGGCGGTAATCAACACCGCTGGCGAAGATAAACATCGCATTTACGCGGGTCTGTCGGTTCCGCCGATACGTCGTACCTGTCCAGGGCGGACCAATTGCGCGCGGTCAGGCTCAAGGACAAAAAGGTATGCGACGTTCTGTGTGTGAGCAAGTTAATTGGGCATAGGCCCGATACTGGATTCGACGCTCTCATGGGCTCGCCTATCCCCCAGGCTGGCCGCGTCCCAGTACCATCGATAGTGTTGCCGGTCTGTGCGCAGTGTCAATGCACGCGTTGTGCAAGCAGTCGTCTCTTCT
>DATJHM010000084.1:0-26602 GCA_035493895.1 Ktedonobacteraceae bacterium | reverse complement strand
TGGCAACCTGAGGAAGTTGCCAGGTTTTTTTCTACGCTCACAGTTCCCTGGTGGATCGCTGGTGGATGGGCACTCGATCTCTTTCTCGGAGTTCAAACGCGAGAGCATGAGGATATCGATATCCTCATTCTGCGTCGAGATCAGCACGAGATCCGTGCGCAGTTTCAGGGATGGGATGTTCAAGAAGCACATCCGGAATTGTTACCCGGTTCGTGGCCTTTCCAGGAATGGAAACAAGATACACCTCTCGCGGCTTCGGTCCACGATATCTGGTGTCGTCCACATGAGAGTGATCCCTGGGCTCTCCAATTGATGGTTATAGACACTGACCATGACGACCAATGGATCTCTCGTCGCACGGCACAGATCCGAGGCTCTCTCTCTACTCTGGGACGGGTAACCAGGGATGGCATTCCCTATCTTGCCCCAGAAATTCAGTTGTTCTATAAAGCGAAGGGTCTGCGTCCCAAGGATGAGGCGGATTTCGCCAGGACACTCCCGGCTCTTGATGGGAAGAGTCGACAATGGTTGGCTCAGTCCCTTGCTCTCGTCCATCCTGGACATGCATGGCTGACGCAACTCACCTGAATCTCCTACCGCCCCCTTCGCAGCACACAGGCTGCCGCTCCAATGCCAATTTCCTATCACGCATAAACTGCGGCCGGAAATTGGCACCTGCCTGATGTTTTGCTTTTTTCTGATGTTCTGTTTGCATGATAATTGTCTCAAATTGGTCCACAGGAAAATGAAGAAAATGGAGCTGTTCGCGTGCCCGTTGGTAGAGTATTATGCCTATACAAAGGATACGCGGCGAGCGAAAAGCAAACGAAGGAGAAATACTGATGACCGAAGAACATTCCGTAAAACTCGGCAGTAAAGAGAGAGGAGTTCCCCGATGATTCAACTTGATCATCCATACATACGTCGTCCTGTACGCTTTCTGGAATTGTGGGAGTGGCAGGGATGGCGCATCAAAATATATGGCATCGCCGCTCATGCACCATATCCCTCGGAAGAACTTGTAGAGACCGCCCGGGAGATCGCCAGAGAGAGACTTCCTCAACCGGCAGTCTCTGCTAAGCACTATGGTGTAGGATATCTGGTCGTCCACGAAGGCGCAAATGGCGATTATGTGCTGGTGGACTGGTGGTCTGATGAGGATATTCTCCAACATCACCTCTATGGTGCGCCGAAAGGGCACGCTGGCAAGCTTCAGTATCACTGGCCGGAGGGCGCTGGCTATTGTGTATACGAGCTTGCGGTATCCTGGTTCGAACGAGAAGCCTGGGTAGAGACGGTGCTCAGCAAACCCCAGGCTCCTGATCTGGAAGCCTATCTGCTGCGGAGGTTCAATGCAGATGTCTGACAATCATGTGCCGCTCATTCGCACTGCCACACCCGCTGATATCGAGGCGCTCGTCGTCCTGTGCGCAGAACATGCAGCCTACGAAGGTGCCATATTTGATCCGCAACACAAGCAGGAGCGTCTTGCCTCAGCTCTATTCTCAGCCACACCACGTCTGTACGCCTGGGTCGTAGAACTGCATGGGCAAATCGTTGGCTTTGCTACCGCCACAGAGGAGTTCTCGACCTGGGATGCCGCTTCGTTCTTGCATATGGATTGTCTCTATCTGCGTGAAGAGGTGCGCGGTTCAGGGCTGGGGCGACTTCTGGTCAGAGAAATCGCCCGTCTCGCGCTCAAGCTTGAGTGCATCAATCTGCAATGGCAAACTCCCGCATGGAACCAGCACGCTATCCGCTTTTATCAGCGGCTGGGAGCGGATAATAAACAGAAAGTACGCTTTTACCTGTTGCAAGATACGCTCGAATCACTTGCCCAGACTGATCAATAAACGGTTATTGTATGTATACGATCGAGAAAGCAAGCTATCATCTATCTTGCTTTCTTTTCATCTTCTCTTGACTTTTGGATTATCGATAATCTATTATTGATAATGTGGAACCCGGCGAACGGAGACAGGCCATTTTTACTGTAAAGGATCACCTGTATTCTTTCAGGGAGGATATGTTCGATGGCTACACATGACACTGGCGTCCTGGGTACGTTCTATGGCGATGATGATTTTCCCATCAATTGGCAAGAAGGCGAACGCTACCTGTTCTGGATTTACGACGATCTCCATTGTCCTAACCCTGTATCCCCACTATTTTTTGACATTGGTGGCTGGTGGCTCACCTGCGACCATATGTTCCGCCGCTTCGGCACCCCCTTCGCGTCCGATTGGGTCGCAAAAAAGATCAATGGCTATGTCTATACTGCCGCTGTTCCCGCCGATGCGAGCTTCCGTGCCGAGGCAACGGAGTATGAGGCGCGCTACGTGCCACGTGTGCCGCGCGATCCACTCTACGCCGAGAAAATAGGTGCCTATATGGGCGCGGTATTGCCGCACTATGCCGAGCATTTTCTCGATTGGTGGCGCGAGCGGCTCCGTCCTGAGATGGATCGCAACTTTGCCTATCTGGATAACTACGACACCGAAGCGGCCGATCTGATTGAACTGGCGGTGCTCTTCGAAGATGCGATCGATATCCATGATCGTCACTGGAAGATCCACTGGATGCTCAATTTTGCGCAATTTTCTTCCACCCTTTACCTCAATAGCACTATTCAAGAAGTCAAAGGGAACGTAGATCCCTCTTTGATCGGTCGCCTGCAAAGCTCTATTGCCGACCGCAACTGGGACTCGATCGAAGATTTGTGGCAGATCAAGGAAGAGATCAAGGTCGATAGCGAGTTGCGCCAGATCTTTCAGGGCGATACTACAGGCGATGTCTTGCGTGGCCTGTACAATTCGCCGCGTGGTCGCCGCCTGATTGACGAGCGCATTGCGCCCCATCAGCAGACGTATGGCTACAAGGCCATCTGGTCGCACGAGTTTGTCTATCCCACCTGGAAGGAGAATCCGGCTCCGATTATCGAAATGCTCCGTGGCTATCTCGAAACCGATTATGACTATCCAACGACGATCAACGGGGTGAGAGAAGATCTGGGGAAGGCAATCCATGAATTGATGGATGATGTCCCGGATGGCGAGGGGCGTGAGAAACTTCAGACGGCGCTCGATCTGTCGCTACGCATGAATCCGCTGACGCCCGATCATCATTTTTACATCGATCAGGGCACGAACGCTCGTCTGCGTCTGGCTGCGATCGCTATCGGCAAAAAGCTGACCGCGGCGGGATATATTGATGATCCAGAGGATGTTATCTTTCTGCACTACAACGAGTTGCGTCTGCTGATGGTCAATCCCTCGGCCATCGATGCGCGTATGCTCGTCTCTGATCGTCGCGATGAGCACGAACTGGCCTTCCAGAAACGTCCCCGTGAATGGGTGGGTACGGCAACTGGCGTGGCGCTCGATTTCCCGTACAACGCGCTCTGGGGCTTCCCCGAAAAGTTCTATCGCGAGCCACCACAGACCACGGGCGAGATCAGGGGCCTGCCCGCCTCTTCTGGGGTCATCGAAGGGCCCGCGCGCGTGGTCACCTCGCTTGCGGAGTTCGATCAGGTCAAAAAAGGGGAGGTCCTTGTCTGTCGTATGACCAACCCGGCCTGGGTTGTGCTCTTTACGAAAATCGTTGGTCTGGTGACCGATGCCGGGGGAGTCACCTCGCATCCGGCGGTGGTCTCGCGCGAATTCGGCATCCCTGCGGTGGTGGGAACATCGGTTGGGACTGCGCGCATTAAAACTGGTGACCGGGTGCGCGTAAACGGTGCAACCGGTATTGTGGAGGTTCTTCGTTGAGTCTTACCCGTACCAATCTGCGCATCCAGATCAGGGAGATCCTGCTGGAGCGCATCCTGAACGGCCATTACAAACCTGGCGATCGACTGGTGGAGTTGCAACTTGCGCAGGAGTTTGGCACCAGCCAGGCTCCTGTGCGTGAGTCTCTGCGGGAATTAGAGGCCCTGGGTTTTGTGACGACGGAACCCTATCGTGGAGCCCGCGTGCGTTCTGCGAACAAAGATGAACTCGTCGAAATCTATCCTGTGCGTGCAGCATTGGAAGAAGTGGCGGCGCGTGCTGCCGCTACACGGCTCGCTGGTAACATAGAGGCGTTGGAGGCCGAATTCGCTGCAATGCAACGGGAAGCGGAGAGCGGCAATCTCGTGCAAGAAGTTCGTCACGATGTGGCATTTCATCGTCTGATCGTCGAGGCCTCAGGAAACAGGGTGCTGCAAGATGTCTGGAAATCACTGCACATCGAGGCGCGTACGCTCATCAGCGTCATTGCTTTAGAAGTCGAACCGGACACACTTGCCGCGATGCATCGTCCGATCCTGGATGCCCTGGTCGAAGGTGATGGCGAAAAGGCTGGTAAGCTCATTAGAGAACACGTTGAATATTTCGGCGTCTTGATGCTCAAAAGCAAGCATCCCCTTTAAAATAACCATTCTCTCGTAGAGGTGCCGCTTATCTACGCGAATACGCATCGATCTGAGAAAGGATGAGATATTCGAGATGACTGGTGGGGAACGCAGATTGGGGCGAACTCGACCCAGATCTGTGGTGTGTATCGGAACCACATCGCGTTTGATAATGATGTGCATGTAATCCCATTCCTCGAAGAAAGGCTGAGGTAGGGATCGCGCTTTATGCCGATCCACGTCCCCCACCGGCCATCTCGAATATCTCATCCTTTCTTCGCTTCATGCCTATTAGGCGCGGCTTGTCTGCGCCAGAGAAACCCATCCGTCAAAGAAGACGGTATGTCCCCTTCTATTCGTTTGCGCCCATCGGTTGCAGACGAAGGAACGAAAGGAGAACAGCGATATGTCACGCCTGATTGATCTCTCTATGCCAGTACGTCGTGGTATGGTTACCTTCCCGCGTGTCGCTCCGCCAACGATTGTGATGTACGAAACCTGGCAGGAGTTCGCGGAGGGCATTGGTGCCGCGCAATACGGTGCCGATTGGCTCACCGCGTCCTATCTTCTCGTGGTCGGTGATCACATCGGAACGCACTGTGACGCCCTCAAGCACATCCGTGGACCCGAGGCTCCAGGACCCGAGGGTATTCCGCTGGAGTATTGTTACTCCGATGGTGTCGTCCTCGATTTCCGCGATAAGCCCTTCGGCCATGGCATCACCCGAGCCGATATTGAGGCAGCGCTCGTCAAAATCAACTACACCTTAAAGGCGCGCGATATCGTCCTTATCCAGACGGGCGCATCGGCCTACAACACCGAGCAGCGCTACCTGACCGACCACTGTGGCATGACCGCTGAAGCCACGCGTTATTTAATCTCCCAGGGTGTGCGCCTCATGGGTATTGACGCCGTCACCTTCGATCCACCCATCTGGGCCATGTTCGAGCGCAAACAATTCTGGGAGGCGCACATGGTCATGAAGGACGAAGACTACTGGCACATTGAAAACCTGATGAACCTGGACCAACTTCCATCCTGTAATTTCAAACTCTCCGTATTCCCCATCAAATGGGAAGGCACAACCGGCGCACCCGTACGAGCCGTTGGCATCGTCGAAGAGTAGCGAATAGGTCATAGGGTACGCGGGCAGGACATTTCGCTCTGCCCCAAATCTCTGTAGCGGCGCTGTTTATCTGCGCCTAATACGCTAAGAGCCGGGGAGTTCGTGGACAGTCAGGATTTTGGATCCAGTAGAGGCACGGTGGAGTGAGAACGGAACTGTGCCTGGGAACTCGCACGATGCTTCTGGCTCCGCAGGCGATGACGGCAACGGAGGCGATGGCGATTTCCCCCTCTCGGCCTTCAGGTTGATGCGTATTAGGCGCGGTTTATCTGCGCCTGCGACAGTCGCCGAAATCCAGCGCTTCTGGCGATGCGCATATGCCCACGGCGCAGATAGGAAGTGCAAGTTCCCAGGCGCAGATAAACCGCGCCGCTACGATGTCTTGACCCACATCGTGATTCAATGAGGGTCGGGACATCGTAGCCCATATGCATGAAGTGATGCTATGTAGATCTGGTAAAATTCGCAGACGTTAACGAACAAACGCCCAGACCGGAGCGAATATCGCAGAACCCTTCAGAAATTTCACCATCTGTCGAACATAATAAAGAAGGAGCCGAAATATCACACGTTCAGTGCTCACACTCTTTCCATGTAGCCTGATAAGGGGCTGTGTAGCATTGATGTAGGGTCAAGACTCCCATCATACCCGCATTTGTGCAGGATATGTAGCATTTTCCCTGAAATTTTGTAGCGCGTCACAAAAAAAATCTCACTGTCCCCATGTAGCCAGTGTATAGGTAACCTATCTTTTGTGTAGCCATAATGTAGGGTCAAGATCCCCATCACATCCACAGTTGTGTAGGAGATGTAGCCCTTCAAAAAAAATCGAGAGAGCCAACACATTTCATATCCATCCGTCGTAACGGCACCGATCTCGTTCGAATAAACATAACAGGTAGGGGTTGTGCTTTATGCCAACCCGGTGGCAAATGCCAACCCGTAGCGATTGACAAACCAACCCAAATAGCCGATAGGGGATATCGATGCATAGTCTGCTCTGGTTCAATGATGAAGCTTGCCAGGACGTGCGCCTCTCAGGGGGCAAAGGGGCGAGCCTTGCACGCATGCATGCGCAAGGCTTTCCCGTCCCTCCAGGCTTCGTGCTGCCCGCCCACCTGCTGGAACAATCAGTTGATAGTGAACGATTGCGTACACTCACATTAGCCCTGGATCATCAGGCGGCTCAGGCCCTCATTCAACAGGCAGAACCGCCGCGTGACGTGATCCTGGCCGCTTACAAACAGATCGCTGGCTCCAATTCTTCCAGCGACTCTCGGGAGAACAGCATGGGAAGTTCTCCCATAAAAGTAGCCGTACGTTCTTCCGCCTGTGCTGAGGACTCTGAAGCCGCGAGTTATGCCGGTCAGCAAGAGACCTATCTGAACATCGTTGGTGGCGACGAAGTATGCGCCCGCGTGCTCGATTGCTGGTCGTCATTTTTTAGCGAACGAGCGCTCTTTTACCGCTCACGTAAAGGTTCGCTCAACGACCTGGGGATGGCCGTGGTCGTGCAAAAAATGCTCGCGCCGCGCAAATCCGGCGTCCTTTTTACCGTTGATCCTGTCAGCCGTCGTCGCGATCGCATGATCGTTGAGGCGGTCTTTGGTCTGGGCGAGCAGGTCGTCTCCGGACAGGTCACGCCCGATCACTATATCATTGATCGCGCTGGCAATGTGAAGCGCGAGTTGATCATTGATCAGCGTGTCCTTGCGCCGCAGGAGGTCCGCCAGCTTGCCGAACTTGGTACGGAACTGGCTCGCCGTTTTGGTTCACCGCAAGATATTGAGTGGGCCATTGAAGACGATAAGCTCTACCTTTTGCAATCGCGCCCCATTACGACGTTGTAGGAAGAGGGCAGACGCGTTTCTGTCCGCCAGCATGTAGAAAGAAGCATGTTCCATGTCAACTCAATGGCTGGCACCGGCATCGCTGCAAGAAGCTCTGGAACTGCGTACCCGCTACGCCGATGAGGCGACAGTGGTCGCAGGCGGCACCTTCATCGGCATTCTGCTGAGCCAGCGGCTGATCGCTCCCGAGGCTTTTCTGAGCCTGCGCGGCGTACGCGAACTATCCTTTATCAAAACTCAGAATGGCCCGGACGAGCACGCTCAGCAGCTCTGCATCGGCGCAATGACCACGCATCGTGCGCTTGAACGTGCCGCGCTCATCCATCAGGACTGGCCTGTCCTGGCCTACACTTTCTCACTGGTTGCCAGCCCGCGTGTGCGCAATCAGGCGACCGTGGGGGGAGTCCTGGCCGATGCCGATTACGCTTCCGATCCGCCCTCGCTGTTTACCGCCCTTGATGCCAGAGCGGTTGCACGCAGCAGCGACGGAGCCGAGCGAGAAATCGCCATCGAGGAGCTGATCACTGGCTATTACGAAACCTCGCTGCGACCCGATGAGCTGCTGACGGAAATTCGTATTCCCTATGCCGTCGAGCATTCGGTCTACCGCAAGTTTCGTTCGCGTTCGACTGAGGATCGTCCCTGTGTGGTGGTCGCGGCGGCGCAGGTGCGTGGCAAGTTGCGGCTCGTCGTGGGAGCAGTTGCCGAGCGTCCCCAGTTCTTTCCCGATATCTGTGCTCTCGCCACTGGCGAGACGCTCGATCGCACGCTGGCAGTGGAGATTGGTCGTCGCTATGCCGAAGCCATCGATCCCATTTCCGACGTGCGCGGATCAGCCGCATATCGCCGTCGTATCATCGCCGTCGAAGTGCGCCGCGCCCTGGAAGATCTCATCCCACCGAAGAAGGGATGATCTCTTCGAAACGGCCCGGAGGATGCACGATGTCCCCACCCTCGGCCAAATGCAGAGGTAGGGATCGGGCTTGATGCCGATCCGCGGGCCCCACCGGCCACCTCGGCCAAATGCAGAGGTAGGGATCGGGCTTGATGCCGATCTGCGGGCCCCACCGGCCACCATGGCTAGAAGGAGAACACACGATGCGTAATCCGCGTATCACCGGAACAATCCGTTACGCACAGGACGTCGAACTTGACGGAATGCTCCATGCACGGATCCTCCGTTCGCCCTATCCGCACGCCCGGATTGTGCGCATTGACACCTCGGCATTGCCCGCTGATGTCGTCGTGCTCACTCCCGATGATGTGCGCGAACTGGGAAAATACGGCTGCCAGATTCAAGATCAAACCGTCCTTCCGCTCGATCGCGCGCGTTACGCGGGCGATCCCGTCGCCGCCGTCGCCGCACCTACGCGTCGGCAGGCCAGCGAGGCGCTTGACCTGATCGACGTAGAATATGAAGAACTTCCCGCCATCTTCGATGCCGTTGAAGCTGCTTCCGCGGGCGCAATTCTCGTGCACGATCAGCATACTATTTCCGACAACGATGCGGCCTACTTCGGCATGCGTCCCCAGGCCGGTACCAACATCTGCCACCGCTTCCGCATTCGCCATGGCAAGAGCGACGAAGGCTTCGCGCAGGCGGACGTCATCGTCGAGGAAACCTATCACACTGCCAGCGCCCAGCATGCGCCAATGGAGCCACATGCCTCGTTAGCACACTGGATAGGCGAGCGTCTGGAGGTGTACAGCGGGACGCAGACACCTTTCAATATTCGTATGGAACTGGCTGGCATCTTTGGTCTCTCAGAAAATCAGGTGCGGATCATCGCCCCGCTGATGGGCGGCTCGTTCGGCTGCAAAACCTTTATCCGCTGTGAAGCCATCGCTGCCTGCCTTGCGCGCAAAGCCGGACGTCCCGTGAAGATTGTGCTGGAGCGGAGCGAGGAATGGCTCACGCTCAATCGGCACCCCGCAACGATCCATGTCAAAATTGGCGCGCGCCGCGATGGGACGCTGCTCGCCAAGCAAGTGGAGTGCTGGGTTGATACGGGTGCCTATGCCGATTGTGGTCCCGGTGTCGCGCAGAAGATGGGCTTTGCCGCGCCCGGCCCGTATCGTATCCCGCATGTCCAGGTTGACTCTTATTGTACGTATACCAATTTGCCGCCAAACGGTGCCTATCGCGGCTATGGTGCGATGCAATCCATCTGGGCCTCTGAGCGAACGATGGATCTCCTGGCCGAGCGTCTGGCGATGGACCCTTTAACATTGCGCCTCAAAAATCTGCTGGTGGATGGCGACCACTACTGTACAGGCGAGGAGATGCACGATGTCCACTTTATCGAATGCCTGCAAAAAGCGGCTGAGGCCGTCCATTGGAGCCAGGGACGGCGCGGCAAGGGCCTATGCGTCTTGATGAAGGGGATGCAGACGCCAAGCCGTGCGTCGATTGCCGTAGGCGCTAACGACGACGATACCTATACCGTCTATTGCGCGACTGCCGAGATGGGGCAGGGCGCATGGCTCACGATTCGCATGATGGCGGCGGAACTGCTTGAGGTCCCGGTGGAACGCGTCCGTTTCCACGAACTCGATACCGATATTGTCCCCTACGATACGCGCACGACCTCCAGCCGCTCGACGTATATGATGGGTCGGGCACTGGTCGAGGCTGTTCGTAAGCTCAAAGAGAATGGCGAACTGGGCTATGGACAATGCGTCAATCCCGGCGGCCTCGATCCCGATACCGGTCAGGGTATCGCCTCAACACACTGGCACCACGGAGCTGCCGCCGCTGAGGTGCATGTTGATGAAGAGACAGGCAAATTTAACATCGTCAATTTGCACGCGTCAGTCTACGCTGGTCATATCGTCAATCGTCCAGGGGCCGAGTTGCAGAACGAGGGCTCGATCATCATGGGGCTTGGCACGACGCTTTTCGAGCAGATTCTCTTTGCCGATGGGCAGGTCACGAACGCGAACTTCTCCGATTACACTATCCCTGCCGCCGCTGACGTGCCCGATTTTAGCTACGATCTGCTCGAGCAAGAGGGGAGCGAGGTCCATGGCCTGGGAGAGACCGCTCTGCCGCCCATTCCCCCGGCCATCGGCAACGCACTCTATTCGCTTGGTATACACATGACCGATCTCCCCCTCTCGGCAGAGAGCGTGCTGGCTGCCATTGATCGTCGCGATATGGTTGCACAGCAAGAAAGGGCGATCGTGAAAGGAGGCCAGCAGTGAAAATTTCCTGTACCGTCAATCGTCAGTCCGTCGCACTGGAAGCGGAGGCGGACGAAATGCTCCTGGATGTGTTGCGGCGCGAACTGAATCTGAGGAGCGTCAGGGCTACCTGCGGCGTGGGCATCTGTGGTGCCTGCACGGCTCTGCTCAATGGCGAGCCAATTTCGACCTGCATTTTGCTCGCTCCCCTGGCTGAAGGGTGTGACATCCTCACCGTCGAGGGTCTCGATGGTCAGCACCCTGTGCAGCAGGCATTCGAAGAAGAGCATGCCTTTCAGTGTGGCTATTGCACGCCTGCGATGATTCTGACGTGCAAAGCTTTGTTAGAAGAGAATCCTCATCCGAGCACACCTGAAATCAAAGAGGCGCTGGGTGGAAATCTCTGTCGCTGTGGTTGCTATGTGAAGATTATCAAGGCCGTGCAACGCGCGGCGCTTATGCAAGAAACGACATAAACGAGGAGGAATACTATGAAACTGGTCACCTATGATGCTGGCCACGGGCCACGCGTCGGCGCACTGGAGTATGATGGCATCGTGGATGTAGGCTTTAACGGCGATATGGTTGCTTTTATTGAAGCGGGTGCGCCCATCGGTATGCGTATCCCCGTCCACAATGCCCGCTTGCTCGCGCCGTTGCGCCCGCGTTCAATGCGCGATTTCCTGGCCTTCGAGGGCCATCTGAAAAACGCGATGGTACGTCTCGGTCGTCCAATCCCGAACGAATGGTACAGCGTGCCCGCCTTCTATAAAGGCATGCCCGACACGGTGATTGGCCCGGAGGAGACGATTCCCTGGCCTGCTTATACTGAGAAGCTCGATCATGAGCTTGAGCTTGCCGCGGTCATCGGCAAGCGCGGCAAGGATATTTCCAGAGAGAACGCTTTGTCCTATATCTTCGGCTATACTATCTGGAATGATGTCTCGGCCCGCGATGTGCAGACGCGTGAACTGCCCGTCAATATGGGACCTGCCAAGGCCAAGGACTGGGACGGCTCGAATGTGCTGGGACCATGTATCGTGACCGCCGACGAACTCGACGCTGGCAATCTGCACATGATCGTGCGTGTCAACGGCGAACTATTGGGTGAGGACACGTCCGCGCACATGCATCATACATTTGCCGACATGATTGCCTATGCCTCGCAGGCTCAGACCCTCTATCCCGGCGAAGTCTTTGGTTCCGGCACGGCGGCGCGCGGTTCTGGCCTGGAACTGGATCGCTTTCTGCACGCGGGAGACATCGTCGAGATGGAAATTGAAGGTATCGGCCAGTTGCGCAACCGCATCGGCAAGAAAGGAGCATAAATTATGGCGTACATTGTTGCAACTCTCTGGAGCGATGAGCCGGGGAGCGTGCAATGAGTCCACACTTACAAATGCACTGGATACGCCACGGACGCGTTGCCTCGCATCAGGGCGATATCCCGATCACAACTGATGCCCTGGAACAGGGCGAAGCCGTGGGTCGACAGTTTGCTGAACAGATACATGCGGATGAGCAGACCTTTGTGCTCTATGCGCCCACTCGCCGCACCCGCGAGACTGCTCATGCGATCCACCGTGGCATAGAGACGACGCTTAGCAATGCGGACGTGCGACGAGGACAAGTGTTCGCGCCCGAGGAGCATCCGGCAGTACGCAATCCCGATCTCTACGTCGGGGGCAAACGCGTCGAGATGGTCAGTTCGCCCCAGGCCATGGCTGAGCAAACGAGATCACATGGTATCGATGAGGAGCGATTGGTACAGGTTCCCTTTTTGCGCGGATTCTGGGCATCGCCCGATCGTATCGGCTACTGGGTCAGTCATGCAGACCCACCGGGCGAAGATGCGGATACCGTAGCCCGGCGCGTGCTGATCTTCGCTACAAGCCTGCTCCATCTTCCCCCGGCACAACCACGGCGCTACATCTGCGTCACGCATTCGCCAGTCATGCGCGCTTTCCTGCGCCGCTATCTGCTGGGACACGATCCCGGTGAGCCCGACTACGGGGAAGCAATCGACATGCTTTTTGCCGCGAGTGGAGCGCTCACGCTTCGTTTTCGTGAAGCGAGCGTGACACTGCCTGAATGATCATATCTCTCATGATGCATGGTAGAAGAGAAAAACGGCATGATGTTGTATTATAAGGAGGAAGCGGAATGGCAAGAATCATCGATCTCAGTCCGGCGGTTCCCCAGGGATTTATGGGGCCGCCCTCAACGAGCATCGGCGTCCAGTTCGAGGTGCGTACAAAGCCGGGATACTGGCAATCGGCGCAGGTCACGATGAGCGTGCATACCGGCTGTCACGTCGAGTCAGCCCTGCACTGTATCGAAGGCGGCGAGTCGATCGATCAGGTCGAGTTGGAGCGCGTCATTGGGAGCGCAGTCGTCCTGGATCTGACGCCTGTCGGAGAGGAAGCGTTGCTCGATGTGTCAGACCTGGAACGGGCGCTTGAACGTCTGGAGGGCCAGCAAGAGTCTCTCAAACCAGGAGACATTGCCTTGCTCCGTACCGACTGGGCGCAACGTGCTATCGGTACCACGCGCTACTTCCCTCAATCGCCCGGACTCACGCAGGCCGCCGCGCAATGGCTAGTAGAAAAGCAGCCAAAATGTATAGGTTGCGACTTCTTCGAAGAGCCAGCCGCGCGCCGTCCCGGCTGGACGGCTGAGCAATTTGTAGTGCACAGAACAATCCTGAGCGCGAGCATCCCTCTCGTCGAGGGCCTTGTGAACCTGCGGGATCTGCCGCCACGCTTTCAATTCTTTGCGCCATTCTACCATTTCGCCGGTATCGATAGCTCGCTCGCCCGCGCATTTGCCATCATAGAACAATCGTAGCGGCGCAGTTCACCTGTGCCCATAAGCATGTAGTTCCGCTACATAGACCTAGTAGAGGCACGGTGGAGTGATAACGGAACTGTGCCTGGGAACTCGCGCGATACTTCTGGCTCCGTAGGAGGAGAGACGCGCGAGCAGAGGTGCGTTCGCCGCTGATCTCGCTGGTCGAAAAAACATGCGCCAGAGCTCGCCATCGCCTCCGTTGCCGTCATCGCCTGTGGAGCCTGCGGAATCGCGCGAGTTCCCAGGCACAGTTCCGTTACACTTCACCGTGCCTCTACTGTATGCTTGTCTGCGAACTCCACGACCTTTAGGTTGATGCGTATTGATCGTGCTTTATGCCGATCCGCGTGCCCCACCGGTCATCTCGAATACCTCATCCTTTCTTAGATTGATGCATATTCGGCGCAGTTCACCTGCGCCCATCTCATTCAAAGGAGAACGTCAAAACACATGGATCGTGGACAAAAAGATCGCGCCTAACAATAGCTTTGTTATTCACCCCATGCTTATCGATATTATCGAGACCGTTGGCGATCACTACCCCGATTGGCAAGAACTGCAAGAACCTATCGTGACGAGAGCGCAGCGTTACGCCAGCATTTTAGAGCGCCAGATTTCCCCGGAAGGAACCTTCCCGATCATAGGCCGCTCCATCACCTACCGCTTCGGCGTATTTCACCTGCTTGCCCAGATGGCCTTGAGGCAGCAATTGCCCACCTCCATCGTGCCAGCCCAGGTGCGTTGTGCTCTGACGACCGTCATCCGTCGTATGATCGAGATGCCCGACACCTTTGATGAGCAGGGCTGGTTAACCATCGGCTTCTGCGGACACCAGCCAGAACTGGGCGAAACCTACATCTCAACCGGCAGTTTGTATCTGTGTGCAACCGCATTTTTGCCCCTCGGATTACCTGCTGACAACCCCTTCTGGCAAGGTGAAGCCGACTGGACAGCCCGAAAAGCATGGACCGGCCAGCCCACCCTGATCGATGGATATCTCAAATCCTGCTGAGGTCTACGCAGATTGCTAAAGTATGGAGAAAGCCCCTTTTTCGAAGTGCGCGTCGGACCTCATTCTCTCCCGTGAGCAGCCGCTGCAAAAACAAGTACCACCAGAATACCGTAGCTGACCAGGAAAAAACTTCTCGGATCTTGCTCTCAATTTTTCCGTCTGCCCTTCCCATCTGCTTTTCCCAGGAAGCAAATTTCTCCTGAACCCTTCAGAACTCTCACCACCTGCCGAATATATATAGAAGAAGCAGCAATAATGCCACTCTCTCATCTCTCACGACAATGGCGTCGCCTGATGCAGGGAGAGTGCAGCAATCTCGCTGGCGAATCCTTTAGCTCTCGTGTAGGGCCGGAATTCCCATCACATCCGCATTCGTGTAGTCCGTGTAGCCTTTTCGTAAAAAAATCTTGTAGCGCGTTATAAATTCGTGGCAATGTCACGTTACATGCATCTTTAGTTGATGCTTATACTAAATACGTATGCGGGTATAGGGATAATAACCCTCTTAGTCTGGCTGATAGCAGAAATGGATAGGGATGAAGCGATTTTCAATAGAAAAGGTAGTGGGGGCAATGAAGACAAGGTACAAACAGTATGCATTACGAGGAGCAACGTGGGGAAGCGCTATCAGTGTGCTGATGTTTCTCTTGCTGAGCAATGAGCCCCTCTGGTTACAGGGACGCCATATTGCCCTTGCGGCAGGGGTAAGTCCCACCGCCCTCAGCGTCTATGGTCAGGGGGGCAGTTTCACATCCAGTACCGCCAACTATCCTATCAATGCGGCAACTCTCAACCGACCCTGGGGGAGTTTCGCCGTGGATAGTGGTGGGAACCTTTACATTGCAGACACGAACAATAATCGGGTGTTGTACTATGCGGCAGGGAGCACGACGGCGACGCGAGTCTACGGGCAAGGGGGCAGTTTCACCAGCGACACTTCCAATAATGGAGGCAGAACGGCTTCCAGTCTCAGCGCGCCTCGGGGTATCGCCCTGGACAGTAGTGGGAACCTCTACGTCGTAGACACGAACAACAATCGGGTGTTGTACTACACGGCGGGAAGCACGACGGCGACACGAGTCTACGGGCAAGGGGGTAGCTTCACTACCGGTACCTATAACAATGGAGGCAGAAGCGCCAATAGCCTCGGTCGTCCCACCGGTGTCACTGTGGATAGCAGTGGGAATGTCTACATCGCAGACAACCTCAACAACCGGGTATTGTACTATGCGGCGGGAAGTACGACGGCGACGCGAGTCTACGGGCAAGACGGTAGCTTCACCACCGCCAACAGTGCAAGCATAACGGCTACCAGCCTCAACACTCCCGCCGCAGTCGCCCTGGACAGTAGCGGAAATGTCTACATTGCAGACACGAACAACAACCGGGTGCTGTACTACGTGGCGGGAAGCACGACGGCGACGCGGATCTACGGACAAGGGGGCAGCTTCACCACCGCCAACAATAGTGATGTGAATGCTACCAGCCTGAACCTACCTCAGGGTGTTGCCGTGGACAGTAGCGGAAATGTCTACATCGCGGACTCGAGCAACAACCGGGTGTTGTACTACGTGTTGGGGAGCACGACGGCAACACGCGTCTACGGGCAAGGAGGCAGTTTTACCACCAATACCACCAATACAGGAGGGAGAACGGCCAATAGCCTCAGCTTACCTTTGAGCGTGATCGTGGATAGTGGTGGGAACCTCTACGTCGCGGATACGTCCAACCATCGGGTATTGTACTACGTGGCGGGAAGCACAACGGCGACGCGGGTCTACGGGCAAGGGGGCAGCTTCACCACTGGTACCTACTATGGAAACGCGTCTGCCAGCAATCTTTATGGTTCTCAAAGTATCGCCGTGGATAGTAGTGGGAACCTCTTCACCGTAGATACGAATAACAACCGGGTATTGTACTATGTGGCGGGGAGCACGACGGCGACGCGGGTCTATGGGCAAGGAGGCAATTTCACTACCAATACCTTCAACACAGGAGGGAGAACAGCCACCAGCCTCAGTCGTCCCACAGGGGCCACCGTGGACAGTAGCGGGAACCTCTATATCGCGGACGCGAACAACAACCGGGTATTGTACTACACGGCAGGGAGCACGACGGCGACGCGAGTCTACGGGCAAGGGGGCAGTTTCACCACCGCCAACAGTGTAAGCATAACAGCCAACAGCCTCAACACTCCCTCCGCTGTCGCCATAGACAGTAGCGGGAACCTCTACATCGCAGATACGAACAACAACCGGGTGTTGTATTATGCGGCAGGGAGCACGACGGCGACCCGAGTTTACGGGCAAGGGGGCAGTTTCACGAGCAACGCTGCCAACAATGGAGGCGTGACGGCGACCAGTCTCAACGCGCCTCAGGGGGTTGCGGTGGATAGCAGTGGAAACCTCTACATCGCGGATAATGGCAACAATCGGGTGTTGTATTATGCGGCAGGGAGCACGACGGCGATACGCGTCTACGGGCAAGGGGGCAGTTTCACCAGCAACGTTGCCAACAATGGAGGTGTGACGGCGACCAGTCTCAACGCGCCTCAAGGTGTGATCGTGGATAGCGGTGGGAACCTCTACATTGCGGACGCGAATAACAACCGGGTATTGTACTATGTGGCGGGAAGCACGACGGCGAGGCGCGTCTACGGACAAGGGGGCAGCTTCATCATCAATACCGCCAACAGCATAGGAGGCGTGACGGCCTCTAGCCTCGACCAGCCTGAGGGTGTTGCCGTGGATAGTAGCGGTAACATCTACGTTGCGGACAATCTCAATAATCGCGTGCTCACATACCAGACTGCCCTGAGTATCAGTACACAGCCACCAACTGGTATCACCCCCGGGTCGACCTTTGGTCTTGCCGCTCAGCTCATCGATGTGGGGTCGGGCCAGATCTTTACCGATTTTAGCGGTCCGGTTACCGTGGCCATCAATGCGGGGACAGGCACGGGTGGGGCCACGCTGAGTGGCACGACCTCGCTGGCGGCAAGCAACGGTGTCGCCACCTTCTCCAACCTCACCATTGATATAGGTGGCGCGGGATATGTCTTAACCGTCAGCAGTCCAGGGTCCGGTTCGGCAATGACCACGGCTTTTAACATTGTGGGCGGCTTATTCTTCACGCCACTCACCAACCTCTCATTTACCTTTACGCTCAACGGGACAATAGGGACGGTCACGTCTCAGAGCATTTTCAAGGTCAACGATACCACCGCGTCCGGGCTTGGCTGGCATACCACCATCACTTCAACGCAGTTTAGTACCATAGACGGCAAACGCTTGCCGACTACCGCTCTGACGATCACAGGCGTGAGTGCTGCCTGTACCGCCGGGCAGACGTGTGTCGTCCCTGTTAATGGCGTGAACTCCTATCCAATCACCGTTCCCGCCGCCACTACCGCGCCAGCCGCCATAACCTACTTTAGCGCCAATGGCAATACGGGGACCGGGGATGTTACTCTGACGGTGACCTATTCTTTAAGCATTCCTCCCGGGACGGCTTCAGGAACCTATACCAGCACGCTCACCGAGACGCTGGTGAAACACTGAGCGTGTGGTCGGCAAGTGTTCGCCAATTCTGTTATGCTCGCCATCCAGCCCTGCAAACTCGAGCGTGCCCCAGGAGCAGGGCGCATTTGCAATGCGAATAGTGGTCATGTTGCATCTTTCATTGTTGTTTTCCATTGAATGACGGATCGTCCTGTCAGTAGTACCGGCTCTGAGAAGGCTCGTAATCATTTCCGATGTGCCATATACAGGATGGCAAGGTATCCTTTGGTGATACGACCGTTGTAACGTGTATTGATAAGATCAGCAATCTCATGGAAGAGGCGGTCGTGTCTCTGCTTATCCAATATTCGATGGTTAGAATAGGTGTCCAGCAGGCGAAGATAGCTGTCCGCATCGTAGGTCACATCCCAGCTATAGCGGCGTACCGTCACTTCGCCAAAGAGGCAGGTCTGCTCAATGTCTGCCTTGACTGGTTCTGCGACCTCATCGGGCCACAGTAATGGATGGTACTTCTCCTCCTGCTCAGGCACGTGACGCCGATAGATCTGCTCGACCTGTTCAAAGAAGCCCTGGCTGGCCTCGCTCTGTATATGCTCATGCCAGAACAAGGCAATGGAGCCGGAAGGTTTGAGCGCTTGCGCTGTTTTCTGATAGGCGATGGCGGGATCGATCCAGTGGAAAGCCGTCGCTGAAAGCACGAGATCAAACGCCTCCTTCTCCAACTGCCAGGTTTCAAACGCTTCTGTCTGTATACTGACGAGAGGATATGCGGCCAGATTGCGACGGGCGAGCGCAGCAAGATTCGCCCCAAGCTCAATGCAGTGTATGCGATAGCCTCGGCGTGCCATCGGAAGCGTTGCCTGCCCGGTTCCACAGCCAATTTCGAGAATGCGTCCGGCTGATGGGATGCCTGAAAGCGTCACAATATCGTGAAAAAGCGCTTCAGGGTAGCCGGGCCGGGCCTGATCGTAGAGGAGGGCATCCTGATCAAATGTGGTTCGCAGTTGCGTTCTGTCCTGCACCATTTCCTGTAAATGTTTCGTGCGTTGCTCGTTCATGCGTTCCTTCCCTGCCTTATGATTTCAAAATCTTGTGCATCGTAGCTTGGCAAGCGATTGCGCGCTACAAGCCAGCATATCGAGATAACAGGTTGTAGCGCCGATGGGATCTGACAGCAGTTGATCAACTTTCGGGAGATGCAATGTATCAGCAAAATTGTGCGGCAACGATGCCGGAACGTCTCAATGATCGCCATCTCTTGTTCTGGCTGGTTATATGATGCGCTGAGAAAAACACTGAGGCCCGCTTCGCGCGCGACCGTTTCAACGTCCCTGACGACATCACCGAGGAAGGGATCGGCAATGGTAGTTACTACCAGCCCAATCGTGCCGGTCTGCTGCGTTTGCAGGCTCTGCGCGATGGCGTTCGGCGTATAGCCCATCTCACGCGCCAGACGCTCAATCCGCTCTCGCGTATCTGCACTGATCAGCGAGTTGCCACACAGGGCACGCGATACCGGTCGTATGGGAAACCTCGGCTGAACGGGCGATGCCGCGATCGATACTTCCTGTTGTCGCACGCAAAAGGCCTCCTTGTCAGATGCCAGAGGGTGAATGGTGCATATGTGTGCATCAGCTCTTACAAGATGATTTTGTTATGCGCACGTGTGCATAGAGTGAAGTGTATAGACTAGAGGATGTTCTTGTCAAGGGGAATGAGTTGATAGGGAACTGCGAGAAGCTCCTTTCCCATCAGTGGCGGCGGTTTCGTTAACCTATCTCAAATCTATGGTAAGGCCCTTGACAGGCCGCCTTAATCGAGGTAGGATGGGCTCAAAGATACAATAAAAGGTAAGGCACCCCTGGCTCTGTCCCGCGTGCTTCACGAAAGTTCACGAAAGACGTACAGGGGGTGTTATGCTACCACGACTCTCACGGTTCTTACAACTATCAGGAATCCCCAGGATGCGAGGGCGCGAGGTCCTTGTCCTTGCATTTCTCATAGACGCGCTTGGCACCGGACTCTACCAGCCCTTCTCATTGCTGTATTTCCAGAAGATTGCGCAACTCGACCTGCCAGCCATTGGGGTCGCGTTCACTATCGCTACCATGCTGACTCTGCCAATGAACCCGCTTACTGGCAGCCTGGTTGATCGCTTCGGGGCCAGGCCGCTGGTGATCGTGAGCCAACTCCTTCAGGCGACAGGCTTCCTGGGCTACCTCTTCGTTCGCACTATCCCGCTGCTCTTTGCAACGGCATTTCTTGTCACGGCAGGCAATCGTATCTTCTATGCGTCCGCCACGACGCTGATCGCCGAAGTCGCGGGCTACGATGAGCGAGACCGCTGGTTTGGATTTGTGGGGACGATACAGAACGTCGGGCTGATCGTGGGTGGCCTGCTGGCGGGCCTCATTGTGACATTTGGTAGCTTCAATGGCTATCGAGTGCTCATCCTGGCAGACGTATGCAGTTTCCTTCTGATGGCTCTCGCGCTCTGCTGGCATAGAGCCCCCCATCAGCCCAACGATCCGGTTGAAGATCTATTCAGCGATCGGGTTGAAGTTCTGCCAAACGATCAGGCCGATGATTCGCTTCGTGGGCGTACTCTCGCGGACGAGCAGGTTGGATATCGCGTTGTCCTGGCGGATCGTCCGTTCCTTGTACTGGTCGCGTGCAATGTCGTCTTCGCACTCTGCCCCCTGATGATGTCGCTTGGGTTGCCGATCTACGCGATAGAGACCCTGAAGCTTTCAACCGTAACGGTGGGATCATTGTTCGCCTTCAACAGTCTGCTGGTGATCTGTACGCAGACCGTGATGGTGCGGTTCCTGGAGCCCTTTCGCCGCACCCGCTCCCTGTTCGTTGCCTGCCTGCTATGGATCGTAGGTTGTCTGTTATTTGCGCTGGCCCCGCTGATCCCGAGGGTCCTGCTCATCCCCTACCTGTTTGGCGCGGTTGCTATCTATGCCTTTGCGGGCATGATCGCTGGCAGTATGTCGGCGGCTCTGGCGGCGGCCTGTAGTCCCGCTCAAACGCTGGGGCGTTATATGGCTCTCTTTGAGCTTGCCTGGGGAATCGCCGGTGCCATCGCTCCGGCAATGTTCGTCTGGCTCAACGCCACCGGTCCATCGCACACATGGATAGCGCTGATGGGGCCGGTGCTTATCGTAGGCCCGCTTCTGTTCTGGCTCGAAGCGCATCTTTCGGTGCGTGCTCTCTTTGTTCGTCGCCCGGTCAAGATGCGCTCGGAGCACGCGCCAAGGTGAAGGCCGCCGAAAAACACAGGCAGGCCCGGGACCCACCATCACAGGAACTCAAGCCTGGCGGAGCGTTTTCAGGCCAACATCAGACTCAAAATCCTTAGCGGGAAAACGAGGAGTAAAAATGTCGTGATCGCTGAAAAGTGAGATGCTATGCTATCCCCTTTTTATTCCCTAACAAATATCCATATGGTATACTTTGCCCCAGGAAACATGTTAGTTTCAGTACCCTCAAGCGGGTCGTCAAAGGATGTTGTTCCAGCAGCCCCCAGAGGGAGAGTATACACACGAAAAACGAGCAGGTCAAGTGTTTTTGCATTAGGGAATAACAAGATTTTTTTGCATATCAGAGAGGGGAGTGAATGCCCAGACACGCTACCTATCACGTGCAATGGTCAGCGGAAACAGACAGATACGAAATCCATGCTGACCAGATGTCTGCGGCTGCTCCCCCTTCTCCAGATACCCGTGCCTGGTTTGAGTGGCTTGAAGGCATTGGCTCATTTGCTTTCTCCGGTCGGGCGGGCATACGTTGTACTCTGCTCAAAGAACGTGTGCAGCGTGGCGGCTCGTACTGGTATGGGTATCGCTCTCTGCACGGAAAAACTATCAAGCGCTATCTCGGTCGAACGCAGGATCTCTCTCTTGCTCGTCTGGAGGCGGTTGCAGCTCTCCTTGCTGACCCCTCCTCATCTCCGCGCCAGGGCGTGCCACGACAGAAGAAAGGGACGGCCCTTCCCCAATCCGCCCAGACGTTCTCTTTCTCGCAGCGCATGCTGGAGCCGCGAAGCGTGCTGCTGGCCTCCAAACTGCATCCGCCACGTCTCCCGGTTCCACTGATCGAACGAGAGCCGCTCTTTGCTCTGCTGGGGACAGAACTTCCACACCCTCTTACGCTGCTTCAGACACCGGCTGGCTTCGGCAAAACGACGCTGGTGGCCCAATGGCTCGCCAGAGGTCGTGCCGCTCACACGTTCTCAGCGGTTGGCTGGGTATCGCTCGATGCTAGCGACAACGATCCGCTCCGTTTCTGGCGCTATGTCATTGCCGCCTGCCAGACATCGCAGAAGTCGCTGGGAGAGGAGGCATTAGCTTTGCTCACATCTCCTATGACGTCGCCTGTCGCCGTGCCATCGCTGGGAACGGTTTTGACATTGCTACTGAACGATCTTGGCCAGCAGGAGCATTCTGGATTGCTCGTATTGGATAATTATCATGTGATTGTGGAAGCTACCGTCCACGAGACGCTGGTCTTTTTTCTTGACCATCTGCCCACGACGTTTCATGTCGTGCTGCTCTCACGAACGGAACCGCCCTTTCCGTTGCTGCGCTGGCGTGCCAGGGGAGAACTCTGCGAACTGCATGCGGCTGATCTCCGCTTCTCACATGAAGAGACGGTCATTTTTCTACAGCAGACGATCCAGGCTCCACTCTCTGCCGAAGCGCTCACGCTGCTTGATGCCTCCCTGGAAGGATGGGCCGCAGGATTACGCCTGCTCTCTCTCATACTACAGGGGCAGCGAACAGAGCGGGACGTCGAAGCTTTGCTCCGCTCCCTGAGCACACACTCTGCCCCCTCCGAGTCTTCAACGCCCACTGGACCACTGCTGAATTACTTTGTCGTCGAGATCCTGCACGCTCAGCCCGAGCCACGACAGCGTTTTCTCCTCCAGACCAGCCTGCTCAAATCCCTGAATGGCTCACTTTGTGACGCGGTTACCGGTAGAAGCGATAGTGCCACGCTCTTAGCAGAGATAGAGCGAGCCGGTCTCTTTCTGGAAGCGCTGGACGAGACGGATGCAGCGGGGCCGTGGTATCGCTCGCATGCGCTCTGGGCCGAGGCGCTCCGTCGGGAGGCCAGCCGTAGTCTGGGTGAGGAAGCATTGCGGACATTGGCGAAGCGTGCCAGCGACTGGTACGAGCAGCATAGGATGCCAGCAGAGGCGATCGATGCGGCTTTACTGGCAGATGATGCCCCACATGCCGCGCGGATCATCGAGCAATCTACGACCGATGGCTATCAATGGGAGCCGTCGATACTGTACCGCTGGCTCTCCCGATTGCCGCAAGAGGTATTGAGCCGCTATCCTGCCCTCAGTTTGCTCTTTGCGCTTTTGCTGCGTTTTCCCCAGGGGCGCGAAGATGCCGCTCTTCCTGAGGAGACCTGGGAGCGCATTGAAGCTCTGTTGCAGATGCGCACGGAAGACTGGCGCAAGCAGCACAATCTGGTCTGGCTCGGTGGCTTGTACGCCATCCGCGCGCTCAGTGTCCTGCCACAGCATCCGTTTACCCGTGCGGCGGACTACGCGCAACAGGCCCTTGTCTGGTTGCCGAAGAGAGACTCGGAGCATGAGGGGGCGAACAGGCCGGAGATACAGGTGTGGCGCGGCGTCAGCCTGTTTATTCTTGGCTTGAAAGCGATCTACGATGGCTCTTTCGGCGAGGTCAAGCGGTTGCTCCAGGAAGCATATGTGTGCAGTCTGGCCGTTGGTGGACAGCGCTTCACGTGCGAAACGCTTTTACTGCTAGGGGAAAGCTGTGCCGCCCGAGGTGAGTTGCACCAGGCGGCTGAATACTATCGTCAGGCGATAACCTGTGCCCGCGAGCAGGAAAATGATGAGGGTGTTGTCGGGGCATTGCTTGGTCTGGTCAGGCTTGCGTTTGCATGGAACGATCTGGCACGTGCCGGACAGCAGGCGCATGAAGCGCTTGAACTGGGGCAGCGTCAAGAACAGCGGCTCAGCAATGCGGCACTCTTCCAGATTGCACTGCTGGACTATGCACGAGGGCAGATCACCACTGCCCAACAGCAACTCGCCACATTGCTCGTCCGCCTGCAAACAAATTCGACACCCTGGACGGTATTTTTGT
The DNA here is from genome assembly GCA_035493895.1 of Ktedonobacteraceae bacterium. Lineage (GTDB taxonomy): Bacteria > Chloroflexota > Ktedonobacteria > Ktedonobacterales > Ktedonobacteraceae > DATJHM01. The sequence goes on along the minus strand of DATJHM010000084.1, from coordinate 2,539 downwards.
ATTACGATATCTTGATCTGGCAGGGTCGGCTCCAACTGATGACTGGCGATCTGCAAGGTGCGCAGCGCAGTCTCGAAGGGCTGACCGGGAATGATCAGGAGCCTCCTACAGGCCAGTACCATGTGAAGGCAATGATGCTCCGCGCGCGCCTCTTGCTGGCCCAGGGCGAAACGCAAGAGGCGCAACAGCAGTTAGAGCAATGCCTGCTTGTCGCAACATCCCAATGGCAGGTACACAATAGCCTGGAGATCCAGATACTGCTGGCACTGACATATGCCGCTCGTCAGGAGAGCCCACAAGCCCGGCAGCAACTTCATCAGGCGCTCTCCCAGGCGCACAGCGAGGGCCTTATTCGTCTTTTCCTTTCCGAAGGGGAACCGCTGATCCACCTGTTGCGCCAGCTCTTGCCCACCTTGCGAGAACCTGCTTTACGTTCTTTTGCACAATCTATTCTGCGCGCCTTTCGCTCTCCCGACGGCTCCTCCACAGGTGCGCTGGTTGAGCCGCTTTCTGCGCAAGAGCAACGCGTGCTGAGGCTGCTGGTGGCCGGGCGCAGCAATCAGGAGATCGCACACGAACTGGTGGTATCGGTCAACACGGTCAAGGATCACCTGAAACATCTCTATCACAAACTCGGGGTCAATACGCGTCTACAGGCCAGTGAAGCGGCCCATGTGCTGAACCTCCTTTAAACGGCCTGATCGCTGCTCTTCTCACCATAACTACCCTCACAACCACCTGAGAGAAGGGTTTCCTCTCCTCACATGTTTGCTATCCTCTCAAGAGATCTCTCAGTGAGAGCGCATTAGCGCTTTTGTTACAAACAGCGATATGACGATATTTGCTGTTTCATCGATATTCTATATGCAAAGGAGACGACTACATGCGCCGTTTATTACCCGCACTCATCCTTGTTTTGCTGGCGCCGCTGGTGGCAGAATTGCTTTCGGGCTCTACGCCGCTCAGCGAGGCCATTGCTCTGCTCTTCGTGCTGCCAATCTACGGGGCGGGTGTGCTTCTGATTCGCGAGCTGGTTGTTCGTAGCGGGCGTGGTTGGGGAAGTATTCTGATCCTGGGAGCGGTCTATGGCCTGATCGAAGAAGGATTGGCCTTACAGAGTTTGTTTAATCCCACGCTCTATCATGCGTCTGAGTGGGGGGCACGTCTTTTTGGGATCAACGGAGTCTATACCGAGACGGTGCTTGTGGTCCACGTGGTGTGGACTGCCGCCATCCCGATTCTGCTCACGGAACTGCTGTTTCCGGCTCAACGCAGGACGCCTTATCTACATCGATTCGGCCTGATTGTGACTGGCATCTGCTATCTGTTGGGCGTCGTGCTACTCTGGCTCTTCTTCCGTACCTCGTATCAGGTGTCGTCTATCCTGCTCGGCCTGACCGCCTTGATTGCGTTGGTGCTTGTGATCGTCGCGCTGGGTGTGCTGCCCAGACAAATGCCTCGACCAAAGCTCCCGGTGCATGCACCTCAGCCCCCAGTAGTGCTGGTGGTGACTCTCATTGCCACGCTCATCTGGCATGCGTTGTTGTCCCTGCTCTGGCGCGTCCAACCTGCGTTCGCGCAAGGGCTGCTTGTGCTGGTACCAATGCTGGGGGCGCTGATCATCGTCGTGCTGATGATCTGGCTGGTGGGGCGCTGGTCGCGGAGCCAGGGCTGGGGAGATCGGCATTTGCTGGCCCTCGCCAGTGGCGCGCTGGTCGTGCATACAGCGATCGGTGCACTGCTTTCTCACTATACGCTGTTCGATCGCATTGGCGTGGTTGTTCTGGGACTGATCATGAGCGGCATGCTGGCACTTTTCGCGCGCAGGATTCGTGGCAGGGAGGATGATGCTGCCCAATCTGCCAGTAGAGAGCAGCACCAGCTCACCGTGTAGTACTATGAGCAAAGGACAATATCACGGAAATGATGCGAGATTCTCCTTATTTCCGTGACATTGTGAGCAAAGGATCGTGACATTCCCGTTATGCACGTCCCTCATTGGCAATCATGCTGGCTCGGAAGCAGTCAGGGGTATGGTCATTCACCATGCCTGTTGCCTGCATAAAAGCATAACAGATCGTCGGACCTACAAAGCGAAATCCACGCTTGCTCAAGCTCTTACTCATGAGCACACTCTTTGCTGTTGCCTGCTGCTCCTCTGCATTGGTCAGAGGTTTTCCATCCACAAAGCTCCAGATGTACGTATCGAAACTGCCAGTCTCATCCTGAACCTTGAGAAATGCTCTGGCATTTTCGATGACGGCGTTGATCTTCAGACGATTGCGGATGATGCCCTCATTTTGTAGAAGAGCCTGTTTTTTTGCGTCATCGTAGTTCGCGATTTTCTCGGCCGCGAAATAATCGAATGCCTGACGGTAGGCCTCGCGTTTTCTCAGGACCGTGAGCCAGCTTAAACCCGCCTGCGCGCCCTCCAGATTAATCATCTCAAAGAGATGGCGATCATCGTGGGCCGGAACGCCCCATTCCGTATCGTGATACGCGATGAGCAGCTCATTCGACTGAGTCCATGTGCAGCGTA
>DATJHM010000083.1:0-7373 GCA_035493895.1 Ktedonobacteraceae bacterium | reverse complement strand
GCAGCTTGACATCGTGCATTGCACATTGATGCCACATGGAATTGAGGCGCACCATACGACCTCGCGCAGCACACAGTTCCAGATTATGATCGACCACAGTATTGTCGGGCCGCTCCAATTGCAGCGCGGGAACGGTACGTTACGGATACAGGATAGTATTATCGATGGCATGTCAGCTCCGGCCATTACGACCCTGACCTCCACGCATGCCGCTGGCATTACGACGCACATAGAACGAGCGACCATCTTCGGCCCGGTTCAGTTGCAAGAACTGATCCAGGCTCGAAACGTGATATTTACCGCCCCGGTGTATGTGCAGAGACAGCAGACCGGTATGGTAAGCTTTAGCTATGTCCCGGAGTCGTCACAAACGCCACGCCGCACTCACTGTCAACCCGATCTGGCCCTTGCGCAACAAAATCAGTCAGGCAAGAGGAAAACCTCAATGGAGGAGGAACAGATCTATCTCTTGTTTACCTCATCTCGCTATGGCGATCCAGGCTATGCCCAACTGAGTATATCCTGTGCACCCGAGATCCGCCGCGGGGCCGAGGGCGGTTCAGAAATGGGAGCTTTTCACTATTTGCGTCAGGTTCAACGACAGGATAATTTCTATCATGCCCTGGACGAATATTTTCCTTTTCATCTTGCCATAAACGTATTTTTCGTCAATTAACGCTTTCTGAGAGGAGAGAACGTTTCTTGCTCTCCTCTCTGCAAAAGGTGAAGCTCCATGATGAACCGGCTTGCGAACACAGGGCTGACTTCTCATTTGAAACGGTCGCCAGAGCCGCCGATGGGGCGAGTGATCATGTGTATGCAGTTGTGCGATGGGGCTTCAGGGTCAATGATGTCGCTAGCGGCCAGATTACGAATGAATACGTCAATTTCGGGAGGACCACTTCCGCCACTTTTGAGAAAGCCCTGGATAACTTTAACACCTATTATGGGAATCCGTAGTTATCTCGCCACAGGCACGCGTGATGAAAATTGTGAAAGTGCGACACATCCTACACAAAGGTGGATGTGATCGGGATCTTGATCCTACACTGACTCCTACATCAGGCTACAGAGTAGTGTGAGGCAGGACGTGTGGATCTTTTTGGTGACGCGCTACAAAATTGCTACACATGCTACATAACCTACACTGACACGCTACAACGTTTTTACAAAAATGCTACATATGCTACACTGGCTACATCACCTACACTGACGCGCTACAACGTTTTTACAAAAATGCTACATATGCTACACTGGCTACACAATGCCGATTTCCCCTGACACGCTCCCTTACACCAGCACTACACGTATCCCCATGCCGATGCTGCGCAGTCCCTCTTTCAGGCAACATCGTGATTGTGAGAGCCGGGCGGAAGGGAGTGTTTGCTCCTCCTGATATGTATATTCGGCAGATGATGAGATTTCTGAAGAGTCTCTGCGAGATTCTTTTTTGGGGGAATGAATGTGTTGGAGTTCATGAGACAAGCCGCAATGTCACGGAAATAAGGAGAATCCGCCTGTGGACGTGACATTACGGCTTGTCTGTGCCCAATACCCATCGATCCCGTAGCGTCGCCGCTTGTCTGCGACCAATACGCATCAACCTAAGGATCGAGACGGCCGGTGGGGCCCGCGGGCAGGGATAAACCGCTGCCCCTACCTCTGCGTTTCTTCGAGGGTTGGGACCACATGCCCCCATGCCAAAGGCGATGTGGTTCCGATATACACCACCGTGAGGGGTCGGGGTAGTCGCGGACCGGCAGGCCCCCCGACCATTTCGAAGAGCTCATCCTTTCTTCGGTTGATGCGTATTCGTTGCCGCTTGTCTGCGACCGGGTTGCTCTCCGATCGGAGATTTTCGTCATCGACCCGGTCGCAGACAAGCGGCGACGCTACGGGATTGTGATGGGGACGGGGCACGATGGCGGTCAATGTCAATAAGGAGGCGATGACGTTTGGCAGAGCATTACAAGGGGTGCGGGAGGAGCTGTTCGCTCAGGTGCCAGAGACGATCTGCGGCGTGCGGGTCAACCGCGTGTGGCGCCACGCCTCTCGCTAGCGAGCCAAACTGGTTGGTTGCGATCTCCGCAGACACGAGCGGGGCAATGTCGCAATTCTGACAATAGACGCCGCCCATGCCGTCGAGTTGCGAACTCGTCGCGCACCAGACACCTGTCGCCGCTCCTTGCTCAGCGGTCTTCATGTTTTTCGCCGGGTCGATGATGGGCTTCCCGTCTTCGTCAATCAGGCCCATCACGCGAAGGATCGCTGGCGGGATATGCTTCGAGAGAGCCGTACCGACGATGGTGCCCGGATGAAGTGAGAACGCACGAATACCATCCGCCTTGCCTCGCTCGTCCAATGCCAGTGCAAAAAGGATATTAGCCGTCTTCGACTGCCCATAAGCGGACTGAGGATCATATGCGCGGCGCTCAAAGTTGGGATCCTCGAAGACAATAGGCCAACGGCTGTGCGCCCAGGCTGAAACTGCTACCACACGAGCACCGTTCGCCTGACGTAGTGCTGGCCAGAGGCGCATTGTGAGCTGGAAGTGTCCCAGGTGGTTCGTCGCGAAATGCAATTCATAGCCTCGTGAGTCGCGCGCCAGGGGCGCACTTCCTATGCCCGCGCAGTTCACCAGGATGTGCAGCGGCAGACCAGAGGCCAGAAATCTTTCGGCGAAGGCATCGATCGAGGCCGGGTCGATCAGGTCCATGGCCTCGATCTCGACGCCGTCGATGCCTTCCAGTGCGCTCGCGGCTTTGTCGTGATCGCGTGCGGGGACAATGACTCTCGCACCAGCGGAACGCAGCGCGCGTGTGGTCTCCAGACCAATACCGGAAGAGCCACCGGTGACGATAGCAACTTTGCCGCGCAAATCGTAGCCGCGAATGATTTCGCTGGCTGTCGTGGAAGCTCCAAAACCGGAGCCGATGGGTGTTTGTTGGGTCAACAGAAAAAACCTCCTTCAAAAAGTTTGTAAGGACATTCTCTCTTGAAACGGGAACAGGAAATAGACCGTTCCTGCCGAAAACTTGTCTGAATCTGCAAATTGCTGGATACCTCTTACGAGAGAAGGTACAATTGGAAATGACGATGGTATTGCCGGAAACGAACCGGGCACTGCCAGGAGAGCTTACCAATAGATAAGTGATCAGGGGAAAAGAAATGTTGGAACAAAAACGCATGCCTGTCTCCTTCTTGAAAGAGAGCAATTCGTTTCATCAGACGATTCTGGAGCGACTTCTTGTGATGACCGAGAGGATGACCAATGCCGATGGGATCATAAAAACCATCATCCCCTTTCTTTCTCTTGTCCGCCACAGTCAGCAAACGCCGCTGATTCCCGGTGTGTTGACACCCTCATTTTGTCTTGTCCTGCAAGGGACCAAGGAAGTACGTTTTGGCCGGGATGTGCTTCAGTATTACGCAGGCGATTACATGGTATCAATGATTGATCTCCCTGTATTCGCCCAGGTTATTGGCGCAACAAAGCAATCGCCGTATATTGGGTTGCGCGTCGATTTTACGATGAAAGACATCGCCTCTGTGGTAGCGGAGGCGGAACTCAACGTGAAGCCAGGGGAGGAAAAGCTCAGCCCTGGAACATTCATTGGCAAATCCAATACCGACTTTTTAGAGCTGTTCATCAGGCTACTCAAGCTGCTTGACAAACCCGAAGATGCTCGCTTTCTATCCACACTTATCAAACGTGAAATGATATTTCATCTCCTGTCAGGAGATTCCGGACACTTCTTTTTCCAGCAGGTACTCTTTGACCAGCAAGCGGAAGGCGTGGGCAAAGCTATCGCGTGGATCAAAGACCATTACGCGTACGCATTTACCGTTGAGGAGCTGGCAGCAGCACACAACATGAGCGTCTCGGGACTCCATCATAAGTTTAAGGCCGTCACGACCATGGGCCCCTTACAGTATCAGAAACGCCTCCGCCTGCAGGAAGCACGACGTCTCCTACTGAGCGGTTCGATGGACGCAACAACGGCCGCTTTGGAAGTGGGCTATGAAAGTCCCTCGCAATTTAGCCGAGAATACCGGCGACTCTTTGGCCTGCCACCGCTGCAAGATGTCAAAGCAGTGCGCAAACATGCTTCGGCAGACGTATTCTTGAAGAGTTTAGGCGTGTACGCAGCGCAAAGCGATTAGGAGAAGTATCGCCGTTATGTTGAGAAGCAAGGGAAAACCGGCTGCTTCTTTCGCTCAGCTATGATATACTGGAAAGCACATCAGGAAAGATTCCCTTGATGCCGCCTGCCCTTGTGCGCAGAGGATAGATGGGCACTGTATGAAAGTACGAGGCAAGAACACACGTATGTTTGTACGAAAACTGACGGAAAACGATCTGGAAGCCGTCTGGACTCTGCGCTTGCAATCGGTGAAAGACCACCCGGAGGTATTTAGTCTCACCTACGAAGAAACGCTCGCTCAGGGCAAAGAGCCAATCCTTCAACGCCTTCGTCAAAGAGATAGCATGTTTTACGTCGGAGCCTTTGAAGAAGGGTTAGTGGGGATGGCCAGGTTTAGTCGAGGGGACGGTCTCAAACTCCAGCATCAAGGGTCGATCGCCAGCGTATACGTCCTTCCAGCAAAACGTGGGCACGGGATAGGCCGAGCACTGATGCAGGAACTCATTGCTCAGGCGAAGCAATTGGACGGGTTGGAGCAACTCCACCTCAGTGTCTTAACCACGAATCACGCCGCTCGCCGCTTGTACGAGTCCTTCGGCTTTGCGGTCTATGGAACGGCACCACGAGTGATCAAATTCGCTGAGCAGTATTTAGATGAAGACCTCATGATGTTATACCTCCAATAAGTATCACCCAGCGCTTCCTCTCTGCCCCAAGAATATACAGAGTCCAGAGTACGACAAAACCCGGAGATAAATAGAAACAATGATCTCTACAAACGATAAGCCGCTCAGAAAAAGTGCTGAGCGGCTTATCGTTTAGTATTTACAGGATTGTGCGTTTTCGGGCCTGGATATATCTATACCCATGCACCACTTTTTGCGCTACTAAAGATCGCTTCGATGGCCTTCATATTCGCAACCCCATCTTCAATGGGGGTTGGCACTTCGGTATCCTCAAGCACAGCCTGCGAAAAAAGATCCCCCTGCAACGTATACTGATTGCTGACCGCAAAGGTGATTTCCTCAATCTTGCCACCGCGCTCAAGCCAGATACGACATGGACGATCAGCGGGCGCATTCGCAGGAATCTCAATCTCGATCCGTCCTGTTGTGCCGAAAATATGAGCACGCTGATAGGGCGATAACTGTGTCGAACAGGTGAACGTTGAAGTGCCATGCCCAAAGTCCAGAATACCAGACGCCAGACGGTCCGTCTTGAGCTTCGGATCAAACTCCACAATACCCATGATACGCTTTGGCTCAGCATCAAAGATAAAGCGTGCAAACGAAATAGCGTAACAACCGATGTCCATCATCGTACCGCCGCCAACTTCCAGAATATTACGGATATTCGTTGGGTCATCAAGATAATAGGAAAAAAATGCATGAACTGTGCGTAGCTCTCCAACCGCCCCCTCTTTCACCAGTTGACGGGCTCGCTGCCACTGTGGATGCATACGATACATAAATGCTTCCATCACCTTCAGATGCGGGTATTGTTTCGCGACATCCGCTAATTCCTGCGCTTCCGCTGCCGTCATTGCGAGTGGCTTCTCACAGAGCACATGCTTCCCCGCCTGCAAGGCTTTGATTGACCACGGGATATGCAGGTGATTGGGCAATGGATTATAGATCGCGTCAATTGTGGGGTCGTTCAACAATTCTTCATACGAACCATAGGCGGTAGGAATGTGGAGTTGCGCTGCTGCGGCCTGAGCTTTTTCCAACGAACGAGATGCAATGGCCGCGATCTCGCTATATTGCCCCTCCTGCATCGCTGGTATCACCTTTTTCAAGGCAAGGTCAGACGTACTCAAAATACCCCAGCGAACTTTGCTCATACTCTTTATCCTTCACTCATTGAACTGAAGACTCCGTCTGCCTCTCCTCCATAACGAGGACACAATCACGCCATCCATGCATGAGAAAGGAAGCAGTCAGGTCTTTACATAAGATCATCCTTCACAGGTATTGTATAACAAACTGTACTCTGGTTATGCCAGATTCATCCCCTTGATCGGCTCCCTTTAAAATACTCATCATCTTAGCCGTTTCAGCTGGCTTCGCTCACGCGCTTCGGCATTCTTTTGTCTCAGGGCTTGCAGTTCTTCTGGACTTATGCTCTTACTGTATTGAGTAGAGATCCTTTTGCAAACCTCCAGGATACCTACTGAATACACAGGGGAGCTTGAGCATAAACAGAATTTTGATCTCTTCAAGAGGAGAGGCACGTTGGCAAAGCCAGGAAGCGATCTCCTGCGCATCTGGACAAAGCCTCTATAACGGCTCTTATCCTTTCCACCCAGAAAAACTGTTCCTTGCTTCCCGATGCTTCCATAAGCAGTAATAACAACAGATGGAGAAAATCTACTATGTCACAGATTCAATTTGGATGGGCGCTCAATTCTGGTCCTGTGGGGGAAATGTCTCCTCAACAATACGCAGGGGCAGTCAAACAACAGATACAGTTGGTCGCTGATTCTATTGACTCGCTCTGGTTCATTGATCATGTGCAATTCGCTGACAATCCCCTGCTGGAAGGGTGGACAGCACTGACCTATCTTGCAGCCCAGTATCCACAGTTCCAACTGGGACATATGGTACTTTGCCAGTCATTTCGCAATCCCGCACTGCTGGCCAAGATGGCGGCGACCCTCCAATATCTGAGCGAGGGACGTTTCAGCTTCAGCATCGGCGCAGGCTGGCATGAGGAAGAATATCGCGCCTATGGTTACGAGTTCCCCTCGGCACGCGTACGCGTCGAGCAACTTGAAGAGGCGCTCCAGATCGTCAAAGCGCTATGGAGCGAAAAACAAGTAACCTACCAGGGACAGTATTTCTCCGTCAATGCTGCCTATTGTGAGCCCAAACCAGACCCGATTCCGCCTATTATCATCGGCGGGAAAGGCAATCGTATGCTCCAACTTGTCGCACGCTACGCTGATGAGTGGAACGCGGCCTGGTTGAGCACTGAAGAATACCAGCAAAAATCAGGTGTACTTGAGCAGGAGTGCCACAAAATCGGCCGTGATCCAGCTTCAGTAAAGCGGAGTTGGTTTGGGCGCTGCGTCTGTGTCGCCACGCAGAAAGAAGCCAGGGAGCTCGAAGGGAACGGGCTGCTGGGAACACCTGAGCAGATTGTCGAACAGCTACAGGCCTATATCGAGCTTGGCGTTACTTCCTTCATGCTCGGCACCAAAATTCTCTCCGATACGACAACAGTTGA
>DATJHM010000082.1:0-16851 GCA_035493895.1 Ktedonobacteraceae bacterium | reverse complement strand
GCGTTGCCGTTAATCCAACAGGCGATCGAACAGATAGAGCATGAGGTTGGAGAGACGTTTGATATTGATGTGCTGGCAGGTCTTTTGTTGCACTTAATCTGTGTGTTGGAGCAGGGGAGTGAGGGGGTAAGGGCGATCCACGAAAAGATTCGTGTCTGTGTGCAGCAAAAATATGGGCACGAACTGGAAATTTGTTTGCGCGCGTGGAACCGTTTAAGCAAGCAGATCGGGCGTCCACTTCCCGAAGATGAAGCATATAATATTGTGGGCATTCTCAAACAGATGGATATTTTTACGCCCAATGAAGTTTAAATCTTCTCCAAATATAAGTATTTCTATGATAATCTCCGTATTTGCCTGCTTTTTCAGATAATGAATCGCATACAGACGAAATTTTCCATGTCCTTGTGTGCTATTACGTTGCTTTGTGTGCTATCTGTGTAGCACCAAAACGCCGGAGGTTGTTGCTATACTCTTGAATAGAACTGAAGTAAGCAAGAGGCAGATAGGAGAAGATAAGCTTCTCTCTGTTCTCGCGTTTGCTCCTGGCAACTATACCTGGGAAGGCGTATCGAAGAAGATTATGCTACAAGTGCTGATCGTGTGTAGCTGGGGCATGTCAACCAGCTTACTGGTAGAAAGTATGCGGGAAGCCGCGCAGGCAAGAGATTATGATTTGTCTGTGGAGGCATTGGGGGCGGGCGAATATATGGCGAGGATAGAGGAATGTGATCTCGTCCTCATCGCGCCTCAGATTCGTCATTTACGCAAAGGGATTGAGAAGCTGGCGACCTCTCTCAACAAGCCGGTCGCCTGTATTGAGCCGTTTCATTATGCCACTATGAATGGTCAGGCCGTATTAGAGCAAGTAATAGGGATGATCTCTCCTCCCATTGAATGAAGGAGATGGGCAACGTGAGCAGCTTTATGGAGCGAAGCAGCGCCTGGTTTGAGCGCTACTGTGTCCCGCCGCTTAGTATGCTGGCAAGCAATATTTATTTGCAAGCGATCCGTGATGCCTTTATTGTGTTTACGCTTCCACTGATTATCGCCGGGAGCCTTTTTCTCATCATTGCCAATCCACCCCCGATTTTCGGTCTGGATACGTGGGTATTGCGGTATCAGGCTGCCATTCTCGTGCCCTATGAGCTCTCATTTGGTCTGATGGCGTTGTTTCTGACCTTTGGTGTTGCATACAGTATTGCGCAGTATCGCCGCACAGAAGCGGTTCAGCCCGCAGTGCTGGCAATGGTGCTTTTTCTTGTCGCCAGTGTGCCAATCAAAGACCTGAACAATCTGCGCCTGGGTGAGATTCTGCCCTATCTGGGTGGGCAGGGGCTGCTGGTGGGGATTTTATTTGGCATCATTTCCGTAGAAGTGGTCTACTGGTTTCGCAAATCGCGCTATACCATCAGGCTTCCTAAGACGGTTCCTCCCAATGTGAAACGCTCTTTTGAAATTCTGGTCCCGGCTGTATTATTGCTCACACTTGTCTGGGGACTCGAATGGTTTATCAGCAGCCATACATTTGTGAATGCGGATAAGCAGATTCAGCAATACACGCTGCCTATTCTGTTGATGGAGGTGTTTAAGCCTCTGGTGATTGTGCAGGATAGCTATCCGGCGGCCGTGCTGGAAATTGTCCTGATGATGCTGCTATGGTCGGTGGGAATACACGGGATGAATATCGTCACGGCGATTGCTATGCCGTTCTGGCTCACGACGCTGACGGCAAATGCCAGTGGCGGGCACGGTATTGTGACGGAGCCATTCTTCCACATTTTTGCGCATCTTGGCGGTTCGGGCGCGACGTGGCCGCTGGTCATCTACATGTTGCGCTCACGTTCGGCGCAATTGCGCACAGTCGGGAAGGTCGCGCTGGGTCCAGCAATCTTCAATATCAATGAGCCCGTGACGTTTGGTGTGCCGATGGTGCTGAATCCGATTATGATGATTCCCTTTGTGCTGGTGCCGGTGCTGATTGTGACGATCAATTACCTGGTATTTTCCTTTGGACTGGTGCATGTCCCGGTCGTCATGCAGCCCTTTACCGTGCCTATTGGCCTGAGCGGCTTTATTGCGACGGGCGGTGATATCAGGGGGAGCCTGTTGCAGTTCTTCGACCTTGCAGTTTCGGCGGTTCTCTATTACCCCTTCTTCAAAGCGTGGGAGCGTATCCTTGTCGCGAAGGAAGAGGCCGAGAGTCAGCAACAAGAGGCAAAGGCGAAAGAGAAAGAGTTGTTGCTGGCGCGCCGCTCCGCTCATTAAAAAGAAGGAGAGAAGGCCACATGTTACTTGAGCTTGCGATTGGCGATGCGTATGGCGCAGGTTTTGAATATGCTGATATCGGAATGGTTCGTGCGCAGAACAATCTTTCTCGTTATGTAAGGCATCCCAGGCATAATCTTCAGCCTGGTTGCTATACAGACGATACACAGATGAGTCTGGCGATTGCCGAAGCCATTGTTTCGCGTGAACCATGGGAGCCAGCAATGCTGGCACGCAAGTTTCTCGAAGCATTTAAGCGCGACCCAAGGCAAGGGTACGCGACTGGTTTCTATCACTTTTTACTGAATGTGCGCGATGAGAACCAGTTTCTCAGCGAGATTAACCCGACCAGTGATAAAAGCGGGGCTGCGATGCGGGCCGCACCAATTGGTGTTTATTCCTCCCTTTCCCAGGTTATTGAGCACTGTACCATTCAGGCCGCTCTGACGCATAACACGCCCGATGGCATCGCCGCAGCCGTAGCGGCATCGCTCATGACGCACTATTTTCTTTATAACCTGGGCCCTAAGAAAGAACTGGGCATCTTCCTGCAAAAACACGTGCGTGGACATTGGGCAACTCCCTGGACTGGTAAAGTGGGGGCTCAGGGATGGATGAGTGTGCAAGCGGCGGTGACGGCTCTTATGAAAAGCGATACCATGAGTGATCTGCTGATGGCATGTATTCAATTTTCTGGGGATGTGGATACCGTCGCCGCAATTGCCCTGGCTGTGGGCGCTTGTAGTACTGAGATTGTGCAGGATCTGCCCGCACATTTGCAAGATGGATTAGAGAATGGTCAGTATGGTAGAGATTATATTCGCCTGCTAGATACGCAACTCCTGGCTCTTGTCGCGCGGTAATTTAATCTGGATCTCGCCCATAGACAAATCCCGTAGTAGGGTAAACAAACTGCGCCTCTACGGGATTTGTAAAGAAGCCTGAATATGAGATGAGATCGGGATGTTACTTCATGGTATTTACGAGCTGGCCCAGACCCTCCACCTCAACGACCACCTTATCGCCCGGTACCAGCCATTTGCGCTCTTTCATACCCATGATCACGCCCTCAGGGGTGCCGGTTGAGATAATATCGCCCGGTGCCAGCGTCATATACTGGCTCAGATAGCTGATGATCTGTGCAACGGAAAAGACCATATCTCCTGTAGTGGAATTCTGGCGTAGCTCGCCATTTAAGGTGCAGCGGATGGAGAGATTTTGTGGATCGCCCACCTCGTCAGCCGTGACCAGATAGGGGCCGACAGGCAGGAATTGATCCAGAAATTTGCCCAGCATCCATTGACTGCTGCGGAATTGCAGATCGCGTGCGCTCAGATCATTGGCGTTGCAATAGCCCAGCACGTACTCAAGCGCCTTTTCTTCACTTACGTACTTTGCTTCGCGTCCAATCACGACCGCTAATTCAGCCTCATAGTCGTACTCTACCGCATTGTCTTGCAATGTAACCGTGTCCCCATTCGCCGCCAGCGAATTGGCATACTTGGGAAACAGTACCGGGCTGGTAGGAATAGCCATGCCTGTCTCAATCGCGTGGCGGCGATAATTGAGGCCAATGCAGATGATTTTTCCGGTGACGGGAACACAGGGGCCGTATTGCAGATCCTTTTCAGCAAGCAACCAGGAACCTGTATCCGCCGGAAGCAGCGAGGCCGATGCTACCAGCTGTTCTATCGCGGGAAGAGAGGTCGCAACATCAGCGCAGAAGGCCTCAATGCTGGCAGGGATTGCATCGACCGACTGCGTAGATTTGAGCTGCTCAGCGAGGGTGGCAACATCAACGATGCCATCAGCCGTTTTTACCCCTAAGCGCAAGCCAGTTGGAGTATGGAAAGTAAGTAAACGCATAAAAATCCTCCTATGGAATCGTGTTTTTCAGGATAGGGATAGGGATCGCTTGAATAGACACGGAGAGCCCTATGAGCGGATAAATAAATAAACAAGCTGACGTATTCGCAACATATCATGTTTACTTTATCCTTGTCAAGAAATGTTCATTTCAAAACAGGCCACAAACGCTCTTTGCAAGCGTCTTGAGCGTGAGATGTGATGTCTGGTTAGATGTTGCTTGTCTGTGTCGGAAATGTGTGCGATCCAGGCGCGTTCACAGGATCGTGTTTGCCGACGCCTCCGACGCAGACAAGCAATGCAAATTGAGATGATCTTGAGCAAATCGTTTCATTTCATGAGCGATCATTGATACAAACAGGTTTATACTGTACATGAGGACCCAGAGTAGACCTGGGATGAGAAGAGGGAAAGTATAGAGGCGTGAATATGCAAAGCATTGAACGTATTGCACAGCTTGATGTGAAACCACAGGTACATTGGCCTTCACTCGTGCTTGATACCTTCCTGGCATTGGGAGGTACCGCACTCATTACCCTTATTATCTATGCCTGGCACCTCTACCCGGCGATTCCCAATATCCTGATGATTTATCTCCTGGTCATTTTGCCCCTGGCAAGCTTCCGTGGCCGTTACCCGGCTTTTCTGGCGGCGGTTGCGGCCTTCCTGCTCTTTGACTTTTTTCTGATACCTCCGCTGTATACTTTTACAATTGCTAATCCCGGCGAATGGATCGCTTTAGGCGTTTTTCTCGTGACCGCATTATTTACCAGTCAGCTGGCAGAGCTTATGCGCCAGCGAGCCGCTGAAGCCTGGCAGCATGAGAAAGAGTCGCGTATTTTGTTCGAAGTGATGCATTCTGCCAATCAAAAAATCGCTCTTACCGATCAGCTGGATATCATTGCACTTGCTCTGGTCCGCATCTTTGGCCCATGGGGAGTGCAGGAGTGTGGTCTGCTTTTACCGGATGGGCAGGGTCATTTGCGGCTTGAGGCCGATGCACCCATCCAGATCGAACAGTTTGTGCTTTCTGAGAAGGAACTCGCGGTCGCCCAGATGGTGATGATTGAGGGGCACTCATGCGTTTGTGCAAGTAAGCTCTCTTCTACTGGAGCCTCTGTCCAGCTTCACCTGATCCCTTTGAAGGCTGGCACGCAGATACTGGGCATCCTCTGTCTCCGTGTTCTGAAGACGGTGCCCTGGTTTGCAGACGATGAGCCGATACAAGAGGAAGCGCCACAAAGGGATTCGCAGGCAGCATTTTTCTGGATGTTCCTTGATCAAGTAATCGGTATCATTGAACGTGGACAATTGCGCTTAAACGGGTAAGCGGAATCTGAATAGTGACGATGTGGCTTTTCTCCTCCATGTTTTCGGCACGCTAAATCTTGAGCAAATCTTGAGCAATTTGCTGATTCCTCATCAATTTTCTTGATGACTTTTGCATTACAGTAATAGGCACTGGAAGGTATACTCATTGTCTTGTGGAAGAAAGCCAGGTCCCTATGAGTGCTATAGAACACGTCATTCCCTTTGCCGGAAGGCCAACATCCCCCTGGTATCGATATCTCCTGGATAGTTTCCTGGCTATTGTGGGTTCGATGCTGGTCACGGCTGGAATTTTCTTTTTTCATCTCTATCCACGTATTCCCAACATTTCGATTGTGTATCTACTTGTAATCTTGTGGCTGGCCTGTATACGTGGAAGCTATGCTGCGATCTTTGCTTCACTTGTGGCTTTTCTCTCGTTTGATTTCTTTTTGATTCCTCCATTCTTTACCTTTGTGATTATTGAACCGGGCGAATGGATTGCGCTCATTATCTTTCTGATCAATGCCATCCTGACAAGTCAGCTTGCTGTGGCACTACGCCATCGAGCCGATCAGGCGGCACAGCGTGAGCACGAAACGAACATCCTCTATGATCTTGTGAAGAATACTAATCGTGAGGAGAAGCCTGAGTTGCAACTGCAAACGATCGCGCAGACGATCGTGCATGTCTTTTCCTCCTGGGGCGTGCGCGGCTGTTCGATTCTCCAGCCAGATACGAGCGGGACGTTACGTATCTGTGCCAGCGCCTGTCAATCTGTTGAGACTTCGTTCATCTCGCCGGAAGAACGCTCGGAGGCGGAATGGGTTCTTGCGCATGGTCAGCCAGTGCGTGCAAATCGTGGTTCTGTCAGGCTCATTCCTCTGCAAGTGGGACAAAAAGTCGTTGGTATTGTGCGTCTCTCGTTGTTGGAGGGGCAGAGATATTTCTTTGCCCATGAACATCTGGAGCGGGAGCAGAGGCATGTGAAAGCGCAGGTGACGTTCTTCTGGAATTTCCTGGAGCAGGCGGCGTCATTGATTGAGCAAGCACGTCTACATCAGGAGAACCTGCGCATGGAGATCCTGCAACGCACCGATGCTCTGCGCTCTGCTCTGCTCTCCTCGGTCTCGCATGATCTGCGTACGCCACTGACGGCGATTAAAGCCAGCAGCAATTTGCTCCAGGAAGAGGTGAACTGGGACCGTGAGACCCGGCGCAGTCTGGCGCTTGCGATCGAGCGGGAGGCGGATCGTTTAAATCGTCTGGTGAATAATTTGCTGGATATGTCGCGTATTGAGGAAGGGAAGCTCAAGCCTGAGAAAGACTGGTATATGCTGGAGGAGCTGATTCAAGATGTCCTGGAACGTCTTCAGCTCTTTTTACATGAGCATCCCGTGCATACCTCATTTGCGGACAATTTGCCCGCTGTACCACTGGATGCCGTCTTGATTGATCAGGTATTCACCAATCTCCTGGAAAACGCAGTCCGTTATACGCCAGAGGGAGCAGTAATTGATATTTGTGTAGAGCGTGTTGATGCGTATGTGCGGGTAGCATTTGCTGATTGTGGACCGGGGATATTGGAGAGTGAGTTAGAACATGTCTTTGATAAATTTTATCGCGTGCTGACGACCTCACAGAATACATCGGCTGCTAAGAAAAAAGGATCTGGCCTTGGTCTGGCGGTCTGTCGAGGCATTATGGAGGCGCATCAAGGAAAGATCTGGGCGGAGGCGCGTCCTGGCGGTGGTGTCGTTTTTTGTTTGTTATTCCCTATCAATGAAGGAGGACGGGATGAGTAAACGTGGAGCTCGTATTCTGGTGGTTGATGATGAAATTGAGATCGTACGCGCCTTACGTCGTGGTCTGCTGACGCAAGATTATCAGGTCGTGACGGCGCAAAGCGGGGAGGAAGCATTGTCCTCACTCTTCGAGCAGCGTCCTGACCTCGTCCTGCTCGATCTGGCGCTTCCCGCTCTCAGTGGCATCGAGGTCTGTCAGCGTATTCGCAAAACGTCAAATATCCCGGTGATTGTGATCTCTGCGAAGGATACGGAGCGCGAGAAGGTGCAGGCGCTGGAACTGGGAGCGGACGATTATATTACCAAGCCATTTGGTATGAAAGAGGTGGTGGCGCGTATTCGTGTTGCGTTGCGCCATGTGGCTCAGAGCCAGAGTGGCACCTCGCCCCTGTTACGCCTGGGTCCACTGCAAATCGATTTTGCCGCGCGTCGAGTGCAGGTCAATAACAAAGAGATTCAACTCACGGTCATCGAATATGATTTGTTGAAACTTTTCGTCACCGAGCGTGGAAAGGTACTCACGCGACAAATGATTCTGGATCGCATCTGGGGAGCGGAGGCGCTCAATCGTGGACATAGTTTGCACGTGCATGTGGCGCAGTTACGTCGGAAGCTGGAAGTCGGGCCCGACCATCCTCGCTTTATCTTTACGATCCTTGGTATAGGTTATCGTTTCAACGATCCTGAAGATGAGGCTGCAAACGAAGGACGTGAGTAAGTTGCGGAAATCCAGAGAATTTTTTTAGAATTCCCGATTAGATTAAACAGTCGCATTTACCGATTTACGTTTATACTCATTTTGGAGAAAGGGAGAAAAGAGAGCTCTCTCCGGCTGGTGCGCACAAGGGCTCTTGAACTTCCCTGAACCTGGCGGCTTGTTGTGCCGCGAAGAAACAGGATGCTGATACACTGTGTTCGTACTGAAGCAACGATGCTCTCTGCTATAAAGTTATACAACTGTACATCCTGATGACTGATATCCTGGAAGGAGATCTGCACGTGTATGAGGCACACATTTTACTGGTTGAGGATGATGAGATGTTGCGCGAACTGATACGACGCAATTTGAGCGTGCGCCATCATATGGTGAGCATGGCAGTCGATGCCGGAAGCGCGCTTGAGCATCTACGTGCTCATACCTTTGATCTTATTATTCTGGATATTAATTTACCTGATTTGAGTGGATGGGATGTTTTACGCATAGCAAGTCGTGAGGGTTGTTTGCCAGCTCAGCAGATTGAAACAGTGGGAGAGAAATTGCCGGTCGTGGTGGTGTCCGCCGTTCGTGTGAGCCCACGGCGACTCAGTGAATTTCGCCCGCTTGCCTATCTGCCCAAGCCATTTCCGATGGATGCCTTGTTGCGCCTGGCTTTTGAAGCCGCTGAGCGCAGAGTGACATCTGATCAAATGGCGTTAGATCTGGATGGTTAGAGTTCCTCATGAGTTCGTCCCAGTACAAGTGAAAGAGGAGAAATCGCATGAGTCCACTACTCCTTGATGTTATTGCGGTTCTGGCTACTATTATTGGTTTTGCTGTTCTTATTGCGTTTTCCGAAGGGTGTGAACGCTTGTAGCCGTGCTTTTTTTTAAGGAGGAAAAGGATGAATACACCGCTGGAATATATTCTGGTGGGAATAGTGACCTTGTTACTCACTATTTATCTTGTCGTTGCTCTGCTTGCCCCAGAGCGTTTTTAACAGCGTTTTTTTTCTTCATTGAGGTAATTCTAAATGCCTATAACCCTCAATAGTGTGCTGCAAATCCTGATCTTTATCGTGATAGTGGCCCTGATAACGAAACCTTTCGGCCTCTATCTGGTCAACGTGTTTACCGGGCAGCGCAACTGGCTGACACCAGTGTTAGGACCGGTGGAGCGTTTTTTCTATCGCATCTCGGGTGTAAAAGCCGAGGAAGAGCAAGGCTGGTTAACCTATACCATTGCCATGCTGGTCTTTAGTGCCATTGGAGTTCTTTTTACTTTTATCATCCTGGAAACACAGCAGTGGCATGGCTCCCTCTTTAACCCACAGGGATTTGGTCCACTCGAGCCAGGACTCGCCTGGAATACTGCCGTAAGTTTTACCACTAATACGAACTGGCAAAGCTATGTCGGCGAGACAACGATGACGTATCTGTCGCAGATGTTGGGTCTGGCCTTCCATAACTTTGCCTCGGCTGCCACCGGCATTGCGCTGGCGGTAGCGGTGGTACGTGGCCTGACACGCCGTAGCGCGCAACACCTGGGCAATTTCTGGGTTGATCTTACTCGCTGCATACTCTATATTCTGCTGCCCATTTCGATTATTGGCGCACTTTTCTATATCTCGCAGGGCATGCCGCAGAACTTCCTGCCGTATATCACCGTTCATACGCTGAATGGGGGCACACAGACGATCGCGCAGGGACCGGTTGCTTCGCAGGAGTTTATTAAAGACTTCGGTACCAATGGCGGTGGTTTCTTCAATACGAACTCCGCTCATCCCTATGAGAACCCTAATGCCTTTACGAACCTTGTTATCATGGTTTCGATTCTCTCTATTCCAGCTGCCTTATTCTACATGTTTGGCAAAATGGCTGGCGATACCCGCCAGGGCTGGGTTTTGTGGATTGCTTCTGCTCTCCTCTTAGTGGTTGGCATTTTTGTCGCTCTTACCGCCGAGCAGGCAGGCAATCCGTTATTCCCGAGTACCGTTATGCATACGGCGACGGCGACACAGCCGGGCGGCAATATGGAGGGGAAAGAGGTCCGCTTCGGTATTACCGATTCTGCAATCTTCGCCACAACGACAACGGATACCTCTTGTGGCGCGGTCAATAGCTTCCATGATAGCTTCACACCAATAGGTGGACTGGTGCCTCTCACAGACATTGCTCTGGGTGAGATCGTCTTCGGTGGGGTTGGTTCTGGTCACTACGGCATGGTCGTCTTTGCCATTCTCTCCGTCTTTATCGCCGGTCTGATGGTTGGACGCACGCCCGAATACCTCGGGAAGAAAATAGAACGTAAAGAGATTATGATGGCCGCGCTGGCTATTCTGATCTTGCCCGCCTCGATCCTTGGCTTTACTGCCGTCGCGGTTCTTTTACCGGCAGGCCTTAGCTCGCTTGAGAATGCAGGCCCCCATGGTCTTTCAGAAATTCTCTATGCCTATACTTCGGCGAACGGAAATAACGGTTCGGCCTTTGCTGGATTGAGTGCAAACACTCCCTTCTATAACTGGACACTGGGCACTGCCATGCTTATCGGTCGCTTCGCCTTCCTTATTCCGATTATGGCGATGGCTGGTTCGCTGGCACGGAAAAGAGTGGTTCCTGCGAACCTTGGCACATTCCCGACAACTGGAGCGCTCTTTGTGGTGCTCTTGATAGGAGTAATCCTGATTGTAGGCGCATTGACCTACTTCCCGGCTTATGCCCTTGGTCCTATTGTCGAGCAGTTGTTGATGCATGCGGGAAAGACGTTCTAAGCGGGCCGGGATGTAACACGAGTCGCGTGTTGCATCCAGACCTGTATCGATAAGAAGGTATGCTGAAGATGAGTACCAATTCAGTTGACTCACAAAAGGTGAAGAGCCATCGTAAAGGCGAGCTTTCCATCTTTGATCCAAAAATTATTCGCCAGGCCACTATCGATTCGTTTAAAAAGCTCGATCCGCGCTGGCAGCTCAAAAACCCGGTGATGTTTGTTGTCGAAGTGGGTAGCGCCGTCACGACCATCGAGTTTCTGCGCCTCTGGTTGCTGACTCAGCCCTCCGCAGCGATGTCGCGTACTGATCTGACCAACGAGACCATTTTTGTGCTGGGTGTGGCGATCTGGCTCTGGTTCACGGTCCTGTTCGCTAACTTCGCTGAGGCGATGGCCGAGGGACGTGGTAAGGCGCAGGCGGATACGCTGCGTAAAGCGCGTACTACTACGGTTGCTAAACGTCTCGCCAGTCGGGATCGCAACAGCAACGTTGAGGAGGTTCCTGCTCCTCAGTTGCGCAAAGGTGATCTGGTACTGGTGGAAGCAGGCAATGTGATCCCCAGTGATGGCGAGATCGTCGAGGGCGTTGCCTCCGTCGACGAGTCGGCGATCACGGGCGAGTCGGCCCCGGTGATCCGTGAGAGCGGTGGCGACCGTAGCGCGGTGACCGGTGGCACAACGGTCCTTTCTGACTGGATCGTGGTGCGCATCAGCGCCGATCCCGGCGAGACGTTCCTGGATCGCATGATCGCCCTGGTTGAAGGTGCTGCACGTCAGAAGACGCCGAACGAAATCGCGCTGAACATTCTGCTGGCGAGCCTGACTATTATCTTTGTTCTCGTGTGTGTCTCCCTGGAGCCGTTCGCTATCTATTCAGGCCAGGCCGTTTCGATCACGACCCTGATCGCGTTGCTGGTCTGCTTGATCCCCACTACGATTGGTGGATTGCTTTCTGCGATTGGTATCGCGGGTATGGACCGCATGGTGCAGCGCAATGTGCTGGCGATGAGCGGTCGTGCGGTCGAGGCCGCTGGTGACGTGGATGTGCTCTTGTTGGACAAAACCGGCACGATCACGCTCGGTAACCGCCGTGCCAGCCGTTTTGTCCCTCTCTCGGGTGTCGACGAGCAGGATCTGGCCCATGCGGCCATGCTCTCCAGCCTTTCGGATGAGACGCCGGAAGGGCGCTCGATTGTTGAACTGGCCCGTGAGCGCTACGGCTTACAGCCGGTCTCCCAGGAGTCCGCTGTTTTCGTCCCCTTCTCTGCGCAGACACGCATGAGTGGTGTGGACCTGGATGGTGGTAGTGGCAGTGGTGGCACACTGACAGCGGTGCGCACTATCCGCAAGGGTGCCGCTGACTCGGTGATCAGCTACGTGACTGAACTGGGTGGGGCTGCCAGTCAAGAGGTGAGAGACATTGTGGATAGCATTGCCCGCGCAGGTAGTACTCCTCTTGTCGTAGCGGAGACCGGTGCCAGAGGTGGTGCTCGCTTGCTGGGCGTGATCGAGCTCAAAGATATCGTGAAGTCCGGTATGCGCGAACGTTTTGACCAGATGCGCAAAATGGGCATTCGTACGATCATGATCACTGGTGACAACCCGTTGACCGCTGCGGCTATCGCCAAAGAGGCGGGCGTTGACGACTTCCTGGCTCAGGCCACGCCAGAGACCAAGATGAAACTGATCAAAGAGCAGCAGCAGGGTGGACGTCTGGTCGCGATGACTGGTGACGGCACGAACGATGCTCCCGCGCTGGCGCAAGCTGATGTCGGTGTGGCGATGAACACCGGCACGCAGGCGGCGAAAGAAGCGGCGAACATGATCGATCTGGACTCCAACCCGACCAAATTGATCGAGGTCGTAGAAGTCGGCAAACAGCTCCTGATCACCCGTGGTGCGCTGACGACCTTCAGTATCGCCAACGACGTTGCGAAATACTTTGCCATCATCCCGGCTATGTTTATGACGACGTACCCACAGTTGAATGCACTGAACATTATGCATCTGGCGACACCACATAGTGCAGTGCTTTCGGCCGTGATCTTTAACGCGATCATCATTATCGCCCTGGTTCCGCTGGCATTGCGCGGCGTCAAGTATCGTCCGATTGGTGCAGGTCCTTTGCTGCGTAACAACCTGTTGATCTACGGTCTCGGTGGTATCATCATTCCGTTCCTCGGCATTAAAATTGTGGATGTCATCTTGCAAGTGCTCCATTTGACACTCTAGCCTGACGCAGTAAGGGAGAGGAAGCTCCAGTAGATCTGGAGCTTCCTGACAAAAAAGGACTAAGCAATGAAACATATTCGTCCAGCTATTATGATCACCATCATCTTCGCGATTGTGACCGGTTTCATCTATCCCGGCATTGTGACTGCGATCGGACAGGTACTGTTTAACCATCAGGCCAACGGGAGCATTGTCTACGCGAATGGTCAGCCCGTAGGATCAGATCTGATCGGGCAGTATTGGACCTCGTCGAAGTACTTCCATGGACGTCCTTCGGCAACGGCGAATCCGTCCACTGGCAATCCTTCGCCCTACGAGGCGGACAACTCGACGGCCTCGAATCTGGGACCAACCAACGGGGCGCTGCTCAATGGCAATGGTAAAGATGTGACGCTGAATCCGGGCGATCCTGTTCCTGCGGGTGCAACTCCTGTTGCCGGACAGAAGAATACGTATTATGTTCCCGGAACCTACCTGGGTGTTGACAACTATGCCGCTCAGTTCCGTAAGGAGAATGATCTGGCCCCCAATACGCCCCTGCCCTCTGACATCGTCACGGCCTCGGGCTCTGGTCTGGACCCGGATATCTCCCCGGATGCTGCCTACTTGCAGGTGAATCGCGTGGCTCAGGTTCGCGGCCTGGATGCCAATCAGGTGAAACAATTGGTGTCAAACCAGGTACAGGGACGCTTCCTGGGGATCTTTGGTGATCCATATGTGAATGTGCTGAACTTGAATCTTGCTCTTGATCAGTTGAAGTAAGTTCAATCGCGAGCACATCAACAGCTGAAAAAGGGGCGTCTCTCAAGCGGGGGACGCCCTTTGTGCAGTTTGAATAACGGAGTATGGCGCTGAGCAAAGAGGAGAGGAAAAAGATGCCAGTACCAACCAGTTATGCTCCTGGTATGCAGATCGATCATTATCGCATTGTGCGCTCGCTTGGTGAAGGATTTGCCAATCGCGTCTATCTCGCATACGATCTCGTGAGCCGCCAGAACGTCATCCTGAAATATCCACGCGATGAGATGATCGGCGGGAAGGCAATTTTTGCCGCATATCGACGAGAAGTGGAGGTGGGGAAGCGTCTTTCTCATCCCTCGCTGCAATGTTTGCTCTATGCCGATGAGCCGAGGCAGGGCGAGTATCTCGTGCTGGAGTACCTGCCGGGTCGCTCATTGCGTGCGGTGCTTCGTGAGCAAGAGCATTGTATCATATCGGTAGAACAGCTTATTCCTCTCCTGCTTCCTGTGTGTGATGCATTGAGTTATGTCCACTCTCAGGGAATTATTCATCGCGATCTGAAGCCAGAAAATATCCTTGTGGGGGAACAGGGTGAGGTCAAAGTCGTCGATTTTGGCATTGCACTCCTGAAAGAAGAGCAGTCTTCTGCACAACCCTGGAGAGCGTGGCTTCCCTCGATCGATCTGGTAGGAACGCCCGCGTATATGTCGCCAGAGCGCCTGCGAGGTGAGTCCGGCGATGAGCGCTGCGATATTTATGCGCTCGGGATTATGCTCTACGAAGCGCTATGCGGGCGGACGCCATTTGCTGATCCCGATGGCTTCTCGCTCACAAACCACCAGATGGCCTATGATCCACCTGATATTTTGCAGTTCAATCCCTCGCTCTCACCCGCTCTCGCTACTGTGATCATGCATGCGATTCGCTGCGATCCCTCGAAACGCTATGCGTCTGCGCAAGAACTGGCAGAAGATCTGCACCATTTAGATGATGTGGTCGTTACGAGCTATGTTCCTGACGTACCACTTTGGGGGGGACGCTATCGTCAACTGATCAGTATTGCGCTTATTACTCTCATCGTCTGCCTGCTCCTGGTCGGATTTGGCATGCTTGCACAATTTGCCCATCATGCTGCCCCTTGATAAGTCTGCGTTTTTTTGCATGCGGCCTTCACAAAGATTAAGTCCCGTTCACTCAGCCTGTCACCGCTCTTCCGCCGATCATTGCTACCATCATCGTCGTCTCCCCTTTAACCAGGGAGGCGACCCGTCATCGGGCACGGTCTGCCTCCACACAAGCTCGCCCTTGTCGTTGTAGAGTTCCGCCTGCATGGGTAGTGGTATTGGCTGTTTCTGCTCATAAGCAAAAAAGACTAATCCATCCTCAACTGTATCCTCAAAGACCTGCCCTTCACTTGTAACCAGTCGTACCCGTTTAACGTGAAAGCCGTTGTCGATCACATCACCTTTGGCATGAAAAAAATACTGATGGTCAGTGCTACCTCCTCCTTGAATATCCAGAAATAGTAGTGGATGGTCGTGTACGGGTGGAAAAATTTTGGACCATTGATTTTGTAGATCGCTACTACTTGAAATGCTCAGGCAACGCCATGAACCATTCTCATTTTGCTGGAGCATAACGATCGTGCGATGCTGTTCACCATCAATCTCTTGAAAGGTGACTTCATAGAGACGCCAGCCGGGCCTGTTCTTCTCGCGCAGAAATTGAAGCGTAGCCAGATTGACAATTCCATAGGACGTATGTTCTCCTCCCAACTTATCCAGAACGATTTGTCTGGCTGGGTCTGTGAGTCTGGGGATCTCCTGCCGGAGGGGTGGCGGTGGAACTGGCTTGCGGGTATATTCACGATACGCAAAGGCAAACTGACCGTCTCCGTTGCTCACGCTGGTATATGGAGACGTTCTCCTTCGTCGATTTGGTTGTATGACAAGTTCTTCTGCTGCTGCCAGCACGCGCTCACGAAATTCTTCAGGCTCTGGTTGCCCTTCCTGCTGCGTCATTAAGAGGGTGCTTGGGAGCACAAGACAGTCAAGCGGTTGCTCATATGCTACCAGGTAGATAGAAAGAGGAGGAATGCGCTTATAATATGGCCGTAATTCATCATAGAGACGTTTTCCTGATTTTTGTTCCTCCTTGCGTAATCTTCTCGCAAATGCAGGCTCTTGTCTTTTCCGCTGATTAGAGATGGGCCCATACTGTTCCCACAATTCGAGCAATCTCTCTCTGATGGTATTTCTTCCATTCCAGACAGAGGGAGGGTAGTGTGGTGCGGGAGATCGTTGCAGTATCAGATCCTTGAGGAGATCTACTGAGGCCTGTAACTGGAGAGTTTGTTTAAACTCGCTTTGCTGATGAAGAACCCGCAATAGCCATGCTTGCCAATCCGCGCTACTGAGCCCGGCGTCACGTAATGAGTTGTTGCCGTTGGGGTGCTTATCAAATGGGGGAACGTGGAGTCCGTCAACCTGCAAGGCCCAGATGCAAAAATCGATCATGATGTCAAAACTTATGCTATAGTACCAGCTGTTGCGTGAGTGCAGCAAATGCATCGTTATTTTTCCTTGTTTCTCTTTTGCTCTTACTTTATCATATGTCCATTTGCACTTCTGGGTGGCTTTCGCGTCGGGCTGATTACCATCAAAGGTTCTGGTATACTCATGTTTATGAACATCTCTGTATCGTATGAGACAAGCGAATCGTTGCTGACTCTGGCACAGCAGCACGGCTATATCATTAGCCCAACACAACTGGTACGCTGGCATCGTGCTGGTTTGTTGCCACGTCCGCGTCAACAGCCGTTGAAAACAGCACGAGGCACTCGTTCGCTCTATCCACGCGGCACTGGCGAGCAGTTGTTACTGCTTTGCAGACTACGAACAACCGAACGACGCCTGACTCATTTGGCCTGGCAGTTGTGGCTGGCGGGCTATCCAGTTGCACTCCGCTTGATTCGTGCGCAGTTCGCGCAAGCGGCCCTACGTTTTGCTCGTTGGATCGCGTGGTTTGGCGATTTCAAGCAAGCCATTCAGGCGCGAGATATTTCTGAAGAAGCGTTGGACCTCATCGAGTACTATGCGGAAGGTGACCTGCACATCCAACCGTTGCGCCGCATTCGCAAACGGATTGGGCGTCAGTCTTTTTCCA